>CAMBEP010000134.1 GCA_945865635.1 Candidatus Kuenenia stuttgartensis | reverse complement strand
ATGGCTAGAGGACAGTCAGAGACACTCACCGCACGTGAGGCCCAGATCATGGATGTGATTTGGGAAGAGGGTAAGGCGACGGCCGAAAGAGTTCGCGAGGCTCTTTCCGACCAGCCGCATGATTCCACTGTCAGGACATTGCTGCGGGTTCTGGAAACCAAGGGTTATCTCACCCACGAGGTTCGCGGCAAGGTGTTTGTCTATCGTCCTGCGATTGGACGCCAGAAGGCCCAGAAGAAGGCCCTGCACAGTGTCCTGACACAATTCTTCGGCGGATCAGCCGAGGATCTTGTCCTTCGGCTCATCGAAGACAGACAGATCACGCCAGAGCAGCTTGAGGATCTTCGCCGCAAACCTGCCAAAGACGTTCCGCAAGAACCTTCTCAATTCGAATCCCAAGACAAGGAGCCCGTGTAACAATGAAGCCCATTCTGCTTGAAGACATGAGTCAGATTCTCCCGGATTCACGGGACATGCTTGTCGTGATTTTTCAAATCGCCCTGAAGGCGACAGCCTTGCTTGTCATGACTTACGCTGCCCACAGCTTGGCAGGCCGCCGGCGTGCCCTGTTTCGCTCCGTCTGCTGGAACACCTGTATTGTCGGGCTCCTGCTGGTTCCGGTTGCTTGCCTGACCTTTCCGCGACTGACCCTGCCGGTTCTACCGTATCAAGATCGTGTTGCGGAACCATCTACAACACCCCAGACGCGACTCGAAACGGCAACAGATTTCGACCGATTTGACGTAAAGGACCAAGGGCGATTGGCCATTCAAGCGGCGGCCATTACGGAACCACGTTCGTCCATGCCAGGCTTTGGAATCACGAAGTCATCCACGACTGGCCTCGAACCGGTTCAGTCGCTTGCTCCAATTCGCGGCTGGCGTCATGATGCCACGGTCATCGGTCTTGGCTTGTACCTGTCGATCACCACTCTGCTTTTACTGAGGCTGGCGCTCTCGTTGAAGGCGATCAGGCGTCTGCGTCGCGATTGCCTGCCTGTCGATGCGTCGATTTGGCTTGAAGGCCTCAGCCGATCGGCTTCAAAGGTCGGAATCACTCGACCTGTGCAGTTGCTGATGTCGGATCAAATCTCGGTGCCCATTGTCATCGGCTGGCTCAACCCGGCGGTGATTCTGCCGCGATCTCTGACGGCTTCGACAACCTCCGGGCTCGTCGATGCTGTTCTTCTGCATGAGCTGGCTCACATCCGGCGTGGTGATTTCGGCTGGAATCTGTTGCACCGGGTCGTTATGGCCCTTTATTGGCCACACCCACTGGTCTGGCCATTGGCCCGAATCATCGGAGCTGTCCGAGAACAGGCCTGCGACGACTTGTGCGTACACATGCTGGGTGGCCCCAACAGCTACCATGATTCACTCGTCGAAGTTGCCGCAGGGCTTCTCACCCGTCCTGAGCCTTCTTTGGGAATGGCCATGGCCCGCCCGACAGCCTTGGGGCAACGCATTGAGTGGATCCATCGTACCCGAGGGGCAGCGGACTGCCTGCTCCGCTGGCCGTTGAGGCTTGCTATCGCCAGCACAATCATCTCGATGGCAGGCATGATCGGCTCGGTCGAGTTGGCCCGTGCATCGGCAGAGCCAGTTGAAATGGCCCAGGAGCCGAAAGAATCGGCGAAATTGGGCCACAATGCGAAAACACCTGAGGCCATGGAAATTACGGTTCTGGCCAAGGACACCGGCAAGCCGCTCAAGGACGTTCGCATTGAGGCTTATATTGATCGCAAGATGGAATCCCTACGAACAGATGCCTCTGGAAAGGCACGGATCGACCTGAATGGGCGCATGTTTCTGGATCTGATGTCTATGGACCTGTGGGCCGATGGTTATGTGCAGCAGCGTCGTGCGTTTTCAGAAAAAGGCCAGGAAAAGCAGCCGATTCCAGCGGCTTTGACCATCGAGCTTTTGCCGGGCGAAGAGACGCTGGGCGGCAGGGTGGTGGACGAACAAGGCCAGCCAATTGCCGGAGCGAAGGTGGAAATCTGGGGGCATCTCGGCGAGAAGAAAGAGCCCCACGAGCTGGCCTATCATGTCGATGCCACAACGGACAATCAGGGCCAATGGCGATGCCGCAGCTTTCGGAAAATGAGCTGGTCCCATCTATACATATCGCATCCTGATTTTTTGGCCGATACCGACCAGACACCGCGTGTGCATGGCCGAATCAGTCCAGATCGCGAGCCTGCGGCCAGCGAACAGCCAATCCAAGCCCTTCGCGACTTCACTGACGTGCAAGTCATGAAAAAAGGCATTCGAGTGGAAGGCTGGGTCGCTGATACCGCAGGCAAGCCGGTCAATGGTGCCGAAATTGGCTGGATCGTGCTGGATCGCTCCGGACCGTTTCAGCCTGAGTCGTGGTTAGCACGGGCCGACTCCAACGGCCGTTTCGTTCTGCCTCATGCACGTGCTGGTCAAATTGTGATACAGGTCAAAGCACAGGGACACGCTCCGGAGCTGAAAACAGTGGCAGTGAAAGAGGGCCTCGAGCCGCTAAGAATCACGCTTGGTCGCCCTCAGAAACTGCTTGGCCGCGTAGTGGATACCAAAGGGGCACCGATTGCAGGCTGTGAAGTGAGGGTCGATTCCTGGCGTGGTTATGGTGGCCCTGTTTTCTATCTGAAGACCGATGCCGAGGGCCGGTTCCGGTGGGATGAATCGCCTGCGGGCGATGTCCTGGTCAGTGTGATTCGTGAGGGCTTCGAGTCCATATTAAGGTTTCGGCTCAATCCCACAGGGGGCGAGACACCAATCACGCTCAAGCGGTCCCTGAACTTGTCAGGGCCGATTCTCGATGCCAGAACGGGCGATCCGATCAAAGCCAATGCTGAGATCGACTTCGGCACAATGGATCCTGCAACAGGGCAGATCTCCTGGAAGCGTGGAACGAATTCCGAATTTTCAGACCGCAGCATAAGAGTGGCCGTCATAGAAGGCCAAATCATGGCAAGCCTCGACGCCGAAGCATCTCCCGATTATCGCCTGCGAATCAGGATCAAGGGCTACCAGCCGCTGGAATCACGCGTTTTCCGCAGCGACGAAGGGCAGGTGGCCTATGATTTTCGCTTGATCAAGAATAACTCGCCCCAGGGTGTGATCGTATCCGGTGTCGTGCGACGGCCCGACGGCAAGCCGCTTGAAGCCGCCTCCGTGGCTGTGGCTTACGACTCAGCCAACCAAGCCAACCTGCCCGGCGTTCAAATCGTCGAAGGCAACATACGGCCAATCGAAAACCAAAGCGTTGTCAAAACCGATGCTGAAGGACGGTTCTCCCTGACTCGTGAGACCGACCCGGACGGCCTGCAATTCGCCCTGGTTGTGGCCCACCCCGATTTCTATGCACAAGTGCCAAGGAAGGAATTTGAAGC
>CAMBEP010000133.1 GCA_945865635.1 Candidatus Kuenenia stuttgartensis | reverse complement strand
TGGGGTGGGAAAAGCGGAATGGGCGAACTTACTTTTACTTGAGCAAGAAGCTCCCAGACGGTCGCGTCGGGAAACAGTATTACGGTCAAGGGCTGCTGGCTGAGATTGAGTCGATCAGGCTGGAGAAATTCCATGCCGACCGATTGATGATCAAACAGGAGAAAGCTCGGTTCTTTGCCGCAGACTTACATGTTCAAACACATTTCAAACTGGTCGACGAACTCTGCTCGGCCACTCTCATTGCATCAGGTTATTACAATCCCAAGAGTCGTGGATGGAGGAAAATCGGGATGAGCGAATCAATCGTGGAAGTTACGCAGGATCAAGTAACCGAATTCGACGAGGCCCGTTTCACGGAAATCGTCAAAGCAGCCAAGGCAGGTGACCGGAGTGTGGTGCCGGAATTACGGGGCATGCTGATAGCCCACCCTGAGTTGCAACGTAATGACGGCGACTTGTCATCCGTGTGCCAGTTGCAATGGATGCACCGCATTACAGGGCAGAACCATTACCTGCGTCAGTGTCTGATCCTGAAGGTGCAAAAACTCAAGCGGCAGTTGACATCGGAGGGAACCGGCTCGACGATCGAGGCGATGATCATCGACCAGATCGTAACCTGCTGGCTCCAACTGAACTATACCGATGCCCTTGAAGCAAATTCGCCCGCGAAGTGTATTCAGCTTGCGGACTACCAGCTTCGACGAATCGAGTCGATCAGTAAAAGACAGCTCAAGGCGCTAGAGTTGCTGGCGAAGTTCAGAGTCCTCCAGCCCACACTTGTGGTGGAGCGGGTGACCGTGATTGAAGCCGAAACTCCAGATCCTGAAGTTCAATTCACGAATACGGTGGGTAAGTCACCACATCACCGATTTGAATCGTCTTTTGGAGAGTCCCGGATGGATCAGGTGGCGTGGAATTGAGGATAGTGCCGTTCGCCATCAGCAAGGACTTGCATTTAGCCGGTGGCAACGGCGGTTATTGAGGCATTGAAAAGCTTTTGAGATAGAATATTTTGAAGGCCATCAAGCAGTAAATGAGCCTTCTGGAAGACTATAAGACTCGTAAGAATGGATCGCGACTGAAATCGGCGGAATGCTGATGATGTCGGGTGAGTAAAAGCCAAACGTGAACGAAGAAGTTGAAAAGGATGGTCCATAATAAAACGGGACGAAATGGGCTCGGCTTGGTAGCCGGTCATTCCGTCCCAAATGATGTGGGCTTTGTTGAAACGAATCGACAGCACTTCAGGCAATGTCAGCCATCACCTGAAGTGAGGTTGATCTGTTGATCACAATTTGAACATGTAGAGCATCTCGTTGCAATATCCAGGGACCCTGAAAACTCGCATTCCATTTGGAAGCAATGCAAACGGACCGTCTTGCGAGATACCCACCGCTAACCTCCCGTCCCCGATCCCCCAAATGGTAAGGTCTGGGCCCGAGATGGCGATACTTTCCTCATGCCTTGGATCGGCATGCGGAAGCAAATAGTACTTGGTACGATGCGCGATTTTATCAGTGAATCGGTACTTTAGCTTAAGTGATTTAGGTTTCTTAATTTGCTTCTCACGTTCGGTCTTGTAGATCCACATCATCAGTTTGCAGATTACCTCGTCTTCCCATCGTACTTTCCCTAAATCCAGATCCCTTGTGGCATCCAATTTAGGTGCGGGCATCGGTTCGATGAGGTACGTCTCTTGCTCGGTATCAAAATCTTCCCTCTCAATGATTTCGTAGTTACCATGGGACAGCATCTGACGGGATTTCTTACCCATATTTTAACCTCATCTGCTTGATAGAGATCTTTTTGCCACAGCACAGTTGCCATGGCAAGCACAAGTTTAAGATCAATTGTGCGGTTCCAACTATACTATTGAAATTCCGCTTTTAAAAGAGGGGCGAAAGAATTTCTATGGCATTTCATTTCGCATATCCAACATAGGGTTACGTCGATTTTAGAAGTCACCAATGCAAATGCAATGAATACAACGTGAAACCAATATGGGTCGTCGAAATATCGGATTCTCTGAGCGACGCAGATTTTTTTGAAGATCGTCAGAATTTGATCTTCAAGGCCCTCTGGCTGACCAATCCGCCTCGAATTCCGAACCGGTCAAGTGACAACGACATGATCTCGTCATAAGATTCCACAGAGAGATCAACCTAAACACCCTTTCAACTGATCTCAGTCTGAGAACAGGCTCTTCTCCTCTTCCCGATCAAGATCGAATCTCAGCCAAAGTTGATTGACCATTACTTGTGGATCTTGATGGATTCGGTCTATGAATTTCGTCCATCGAAGAGGCTTGACTTGCTGGCCGATACGCCTATGATCGTGACAAAAGCCATTCTGAGCCAGCCGCTTCTGGCATAAATTCAAAGCCATCTATTCGTTAAACATTCCAGACACTTTACAATATAGGAATGCTCCCAACTCAGGGCCGCCAATTCGCATGCGGTATAAAGTTCGTCGGCTACGGAAAGCGACGAAGTCTGCCCTCGATCAATTGCGAACCACGTTGAGCCGGTTAAGGCTCAGATCTTGCCTGTGGACTGGTCACTCGGCGTTTCTGGGAGTGGAGTCGAGATTGCAAGGACTGGAAATCGTTCTCACATCATAGGAGGATCGTATGATTCATTTGCACGTCATGCAGTTGAAATCGCAGGGTGACGAAGAACTTCAAAGCGGAATCCTTGGCCCGTTATTGGCCTATATTCAGTCGCTTAAAGCTGGTCAACAGAATCGACACCAGGCTTGGGTCAAAGTGCCCGTAATCATTCAGCCCATCCTTTGGGCCACAGCTGATTACTTGGAGCCTGAATCGATCAGCACAGAACTGCAGATGAAGTACCTGTTCAGCATCGGGGACAGCAGCTATTCGATTTATCTGTTTGAAGAACAGGCACGCGTCGACCGGGTTTGGCACGGTCCAGGAAGCCTTCATATCGCCGAGTTCATGCATACCGCCTGGGAGACAGGCGCAGAGACTGTCGCTGTCAGATCGCCGGCTTCCATGCAAATCACCGTCAAGGGGTTTGATTATGGTGCTTTCCCATATATCTACATTGAGGCCACGAAAAGCCAAAGGCCAGTTCGGGCCTGTGTGACTCCCGAGATGCTCAAGGGTTCAACCTATATCGAGGATCG
Organism: Candidatus Kuenenia stuttgartensis; assembly: GCA_945865635.1. GTDB lineage: Bacteria > Planctomycetota > Planctomycetia > Isosphaerales > Isosphaeraceae > QWQI01. Next base: position 1,107 of record CAMBEP010000133.1, on the reverse strand, counting down.
CTCAGCCGGTTATCAATTGATTCCGGAGCCCGAGCCGGGCTGGCCGCACAAGCCGTGGCCAATCGGTGCTGCAATCCTTGATATTGGTTTGGATTGGACAAAAGGGCTTAAACGTCGTGTTCGTCTGGTCAACTGGCCCGATGGAGGGGCCCGGCCACAGTGATCCGTCTAAAAAAACATTGAAGGACTTTGGCACGCTTGGTTCCTCCGTGACAATCATCGTAAATGTGACGGAAAGACGATCTATTCAGGGGCAAACCGGATTCTGGTCGGTTTGCCCTGAAGATTTTTCATGACTTGGTGTACTGGGTGGGAAAGTTTGATTAATCAGGTCATATTGCAAATTCCGGATTTTAGGTTTAAACCTTTTTAGTTTGTGTATCAGTTCTACAGGCATCTCAAGGCGGTACTCGGATCGCTATACCGAGACGCAGTTATCGTCATACAGAATCATCCTGTAGCTTCTTGACACGTTTCTGGTTCGTCACGAAATCAAAGCTCTCTGAAATCTCGCGGGAGTCGGAGATTTCGCTTGACTCGCTCCCGCCCATCATCGATTCTGAATCAATCGTGGCCGGTTGGTTCGTAAATCGCTGGTTCCCAGAAACTCGAGTTCTGATGCCCCTCACACCCGAATCCTCAACCAGCTTGATCCAGACCGATTTCTCCCTCGCCTACGAATCGGCGGGCAACGTCGGCACGATAACGCACGCGGGTTGGACCTACGAACTCGGCCACACGTCGACCTACACTTATGACTCGATGAACCGTTTGACCGGCATGACCGACGCGATGGTGCATTCGACGTCTTATGCTTACGACACGATTGGCAGCCTGACCCGCGCCGCCGAGACGCTCTATGGGCTTGATTCCGGCACGAACAGTGACTTCATCGACCGCGAAACACGAACAACTTCTTACGCTTACACCCGAATTTAACTCAAATAAACAATGAGTTCGGAATACAAGCTGAGGTAATATCATGAGGGACAATTCGGATCGATCCGATTCAGTTTTAGACCAGCATGGCACATTCCGAAAACATGTTTTTCCCGTTGTGCTTTCAGCTTTCGTTTTTGCGGTCGCAATACTTTGCCTTCTTGAAAA
>CAMBEP010000132.1 GCA_945865635.1 Candidatus Kuenenia stuttgartensis | reverse complement strand
TGCAATGCTTGAAATACGCATACCATCCACGAAGTGTCCGATTCAAATTTGCGATGATCATCTCAATCGACCAACCATTGTTCCGCCGAGTCTTCAGTCGGATTGTATCTTTGAATCTCTGTAGACTCTTCTCACGAGGCCATTTATAGACGGTCTTGTGAAAATGGTACCCCAGAAAATCAAAGCCCTCCGCCTTCGCGTCAATGACCTTCGTCTTCGTCGGATGCAGCACAAGATCGTTCTCTTGGACCCACGCCCGAATCAGCTCCAATGCCCGTCCAGCCTCTTCGGCCGACCGGCACAGAATCACAAAATCATCGGCATAACGCACCATTTCAAATCCTGACTTGGCCATCATATGATCAAGCGGATTTAGATAGATGTTGCTCAAAAGCGGACTCAAAACAGCCCCTTGTGGTGCGCCCATCACAGGCGTCCACTCGTCCAGTCCGTCCATGATACGCGCTTTCAGGAATTTCTCGATCAGAGCCAGAAGTGGCCCGTCAGCGATCTTTTCCCTTAAGCGGTTCATCAGAGGACCGTGCGGTATCGTGTCAAAATAGCCCTTCAGATCCGCATCCACCACGTGGGTGTATCCGGCTTTGAGCAATTCAACCACACGCCGCAGGGCGTCTTTACAACCTCGACCCGGTCGAAACCCGTAACTGTGTTCCGCGAAGTCGCGTTCGTAGATCGGCTCAATCACGTTCAATATCGCTGCCTGCACCATCCGATCACGCACCGTGGAAATACCCAGAGGACGTGTCTCGTTCGTGCCCGGCTTTGGAATATTGACGCGACGAATCGCTTGTGGTTCATATGATCTGCAACTGATCTGAGCCTCGATCGCTTTGATATTCTCTGGCAACCTCTCCTCAAACTCTTTCACAGTCACGTGATCCACACCCGATGCACCTTTCTTGGACGCTACCTGGTAGAACGCTGCTGACAGGTTCTTTTCCGAGTGGACTTTATCAATCAGACGAAACCATTTGCCTCCTTTGATTCCCTGTTCAAGGGTTGTCAACATGGGCACGGTCCATGCCGAACGTTTGCCCCAGTGCCAACGCGCGTAAGTCAATCCAGCTTGTTGAGCCAAAGGCACTTCCGCTGGTTGTTCTTCGTTCGATCTGGTCATGCCGCATCCACCTTCCTGGAGCCCTTCGCTCCACCGACTTTCACCGGTTTCAGCGCTACTATGGCTCCTCTGACTCCTGACCGGCGGCTCTTCGGTGACTTACAGTCGCGTCGAATCGGCCCCATGGCATCCATCGATACTTTTCCGCTACCTTGGGTCGCGTGAACACCGTCTGTCCCGATCAGGTCTCGTTCATTCAAGTGTGACGCCTTCATGCCATTCTGTCTCCAATCACCCCTGAACCTTCATGATCGCGTGCGGTCTCGCTGCGTACATGAATGCTCGACCAAGGTCGAATCAGGCTTCGCGAGTGGCTAGGACGCTCGCCGAATTCAGAAGGCCGAATCGAGTTTACTTGCGTTACGGACTGGCTTTTCGCCTCCAGTTGCTCCTCAACCCGCCTCGCGGCGACGCAATGACTTTCGGCTACAGATAAGAGACCTATCATCTGAAGAAGACTTTCACTCCTCTGACTTCACACACTCTGAACCGCACTGGCCCGGGGCTAGCGCCAAGACCGGCTAGATAACAGCCAAGTTGTGCTTGGCTACGGTTGGCCTAAAAACCGTAGCTGTTTTCTGCCCGTTCCGAAGTGATTGTCGATATAATAGTTGCGACGAGAGCGAACAGTGACTGATGTCAATGGCCTGAAATTTTTCTCCTCTTTCTACTTGATGCGACACGTGGAATTCGATTAGATTGATTAATGTGATTCAGCCCCGCGATCGTAATGCTTTGACGATCTCTCCCGATCTTCAAATCATGTTCTTTGGGGCGGAATGAATCATTGGTTCCTGACAAGATCTTCCTATCAGCCAATGCTTCAAAATGTGGGGTCTCAAAATCTCACATGATAAGTCGATTTGGTAATCTTGTTTTGAGCGATGATGGATCGAGATCCGATATGAGCGTTTGATTCTCTCGCTTTGCAAACTTTCTTGAATGCAGGCTGCGTGAATTTTGTTCGCCAAGCGGGTTTCACTCTTGAGATGACCCTATCATTTCAAGCTTCGATTGATGACAAAAACCCTACGAAAACTTGTGTCAGTCGGCGGCGTGCCGCTTCCTCGTATTTTTTCGTGTAGAAGATCTATCTTCTCAGAGTTCCGTCGAAACCAATCTCTCCCCCCTCTTACCAATCTCTGTTCAGGAGCATTTCCTTATGCGCAGGCTTGCCCTCGCACTCATCGCTGCAACCTGTATTGGTTGCCAGCAAAGCAATGAAATCCCATTGGTCGACTTCCCCAAGGGCGCACCGGCCCCTCCACCGGAATCGAAGGACAAAAACAAGTCGCCTGAAGGCACCAACACAAGCAGGCCAGACCCTTCCACAAATCCCCGATAATGCTTGACAAGGCTGTTTTTTTAGCCTGTTTCAGCAATATCTGCCCCCTTTTTTCAATGAATCTCATTCATTCCAGGAGCTATCCTAACCATGATTCGCCCAATTCGTGATCTTCGAAAATCCAAAGGATTTACTCTTATCGAACTGCTGGTGGTCATCGCCATCATCGCCGTTCTGATCTCGCTGCTGCTCCCTGCCGTTCAATCTGCTCGGGAAGCCGCCCGCCGCTCCCAGTGCATCAACAATCTGAAACAACTCGGCCTGGCCTTGGCCAATTACGAGTCCACCAACTCGACCTTCCCAATGGCTTATCCCGCCACCCGAGTCGGTGGAGCCGTCGGCGGCACCTGGGGCTGCTGGAGCCCGCAAACCCTCTTGCTGCCTTACCTCGAACAAGGTCCAGTCTATTCATCCATCAACTTCAACCTACTCAATCAGGGTGATGCGGCCAACTATGTGGGCTATCTGGCCAACACCACGTCCGTATGCGTTCGTGTCGCAGGCTTTCTTTGCCCATCCGCTCCGATTTTCCCGGCCGCGACCATGTACGGATCGTTCACCACACCCAGCAACAATTATTTTGCCTCCGTGGGTGCAAGCACACAATGGCAGGGTCGGGCTTCCAATCCACCAAACGGAATCTTCAATTACAACGGCCTCGCTTCAGGCATTCGGGATGTCACCGACGGCACCTCGAACACGATTGCCTTTGGCGAATGGCGAACTGGCGACAATTCCGACGCCAAACTCTCCGTTCCTCAGGACGTCATTGAAATTGGTGCCTCGTATCTGGGCGCAGCCTCCGATACAGCCAGCAACAACATGCCTTATGGGGCCGCCGCCCTACCAGGCTGGCTGGCCAACTGTGCCACTCTTGCCAAAACCGCTCGTGGCCGCAGCTTCATCGCTCAGCGATGGGATGTCGGCATGTTTGGGCGCACACTCGGCAACACCCTGCTCGCACCCAACCCACCTTATCCAAATTGTAATAACACCACTGGAAACGGCGACTTCGACAACCTCGGAATGTTCGGCATGAGCAGCTTCCACCCAGGTGGCGGCAATGTCGCCTGTGCCGACGGTTCCGTCAAGTTCCTCAAAGCAAGCACCGCCTTGCCAACCATCTGGGCCCTCGGCTCAAAGGCTCAAGGCGAAATCATCTCTGGCGATTCCTTCTGATTCGGCTTGAGAACAATTGATCCTGGGCAAATCAATTCCTCTTGAACCGGCATGAGACTCATTGATTTCAATAGGTGAATTCCCCGGAAGGGCAATGCCAGGCGCATTGCCCTTCTGCGTTTCATTGCTTGGCCCATTTCGCCCTGACCACAACCAAATCCTTTACAAAAGGCTTGGAATCCAGTCCTGATCTGGTGATCCTTTGGTTTTATGGCTTTTGGGTTAGGCACGACTCACTACCAGCCTGGCGCGATCAGGTGGCTATCCGTTTTTTTGATTTTACTCGAATTAGCTGGTTTTGCTGGTCGTGCGCGCCCGATGAGGGCATCGGGCCGACATTTCCGGTGATTTCGTTTGAATATGCCAATGTAGGCCACGTCCCCTGACGTGGCTCGCGCGATCAGGGGGCCAGGCGTTTTTTTAATGAATTCGGATTATCGGGGTTTATTTGTATTGCGCGCCCGATGAGGGCATCGGGTTGTATATCCCATCTTGTAAAACCATAATGTTTTGATATTTGAGCGGATTTTGATTTAAAGGCCAAAGGCCTGGCCTAAGAATAGGGGTAGGGAGAGTTTCACCTCCCCCTTCCTCCGAACCGTACGGGCGGATCTCCCGCATACGGCTCTCCGGTTAGTGGTCTTACCTCAAAGAGGATTGACATTCCAGCTCATGGGCTCTCAACAGGCTGAATAGCCCAAGCCGGTCAAAGTATGCATTGGGCCAACGACGATGAT
>CAMBEP010000131.1 GCA_945865635.1 Candidatus Kuenenia stuttgartensis | reverse complement strand
CGACGCAGTTACCTTTGGCTACAGACGATGGACCTTTCATCTGAAGAAGACTTGCACCTCTCTGACTTCACACACTTTGAACCGCACGCTCCAGATGCCTCCGGCATCATTCTGATACGATGTATCATGTGTGGCCGCGACAACTATATACTCAAATTTCATGCTTCAAAGTTGGCAAGGTGTGCGTCCACCTGCTAAAATATTTTCATCGATAAGGGTGCGAAAGTCGATTGCCCCCAATTCGTCCAGGTTCTGCATCGACTGGTTACTGTGACTCGTTTATCCATTCCACATTGGGGTCCGAAGGTCGAAGGAATGTTTTACGAATTCTACAAGCCCGAGATACTGCCGGGGCTGTTCAATCCGAATGATTTTTTGCCCAACCGTAAGCTAGGACTCCTGCTGCTTATCATCGGTCTCGCGGCAGGCCTGATTTTGATCATTGCCTCAAACACTTCAAGGCGTAAGCCTGCCGCCTGGTGGTCCGCCTTCGGTTTCGCGGCTTCGATCCTGCTGGTCTATACAGGTCTCCATGTTTTCACAAGTGGTTATATTGATGAAGTTTTTGTAAATCTTGAGCATCCCTGGAACCTGTTCCACCACGGCATTTTTTCGTTTGATCCTGTCCGAATCGTCGATGGAACAGTGGAAATGCTTTACCATATAGCCCTGACACCATTCTCGCAGACCCACGGTTCGCTGGTCAGAGCAAATTATATTTTCGGTTTTCTACTGGGCCTTGGCCACCTTCTGCTCTGGTGGTCCATGCTCTCCAAGGTTTCTGGTCCTGCCAAGTGGATGATCAGCCTGATCATTCTCAACAATATCAGCATGGTCGCCTGCTTTTCCAATGGGTTCGGCAATCTGCTGGTCTCATTTGTCGTACTTCTGGCCGTCTGGCTCGATCAGAACAGGCGTCGGTCCCAAGCCACTTATTTGATTGCACTATTGCAGTTAATCCGCATTGATGCCGCTTTGGTAACAGCCTGGTTCCTCATCAGCATCGACCCGACCTGGACGGGGCTCAAGCGGATCAAGCGGCCCATCGCTCTATCCGCCCTCTGCCTGATTTCCGTGCTGGTCTTCTGCCACTTGTACTATGGCCATGCCGTTTTAACCCCCATCCTGTTCAAATCAGGGCTCGATTTGGCTCTCAGCAATTTCCTTCAGCCTGCAATCTGGGTGGTTTACCTTCGTGAATTTGGAACCTATTTTCATCTCCTCTCATTCTGGGTCATGGCGTGTGCATGCTTCAATCACAACCTGAGCCCGTTTTATCTGCGACTTGCCGCTTTTGGCTTGCCTATCCAGATTTTCTACTGGCTTTCCGCCAGGTCGCAATATTTTGATGTCACACGTTACTGGCTCAGTGTGGAGGTCGTCTGGGCAACCATCACGGCCCTTATGCTTCAAGAGTTTGTCATCCTATACCATTCGCAACTCGCCAAATCGCCTCAAGCATCAAACGAAACCACTACCCCACCCCTGAATCCTGATTCCAGGCAGTTCAAGACCATCATCATCCTGCCAATGGTGCTCTGTTTCTGGCTTGTTTCATGCCTTTTTTCAAAAATCGGCACAAATGGTTTCGTGGCTCCAATTCATGACTTGCCCGCAAATCAGGCCTACACACTGGCCGCCCATCTGACCAACCGGACCACGCCACCTGATTGGAAAATCGCCGTCCACGAACTCAATGGCTTCGGCTATCTTCTGGATCGACCCGTGATCGATCTCTGGGGCTATACCAATCGAACGATCGCTTCCTCCAAAATCCGCAACCTCAGAGGCGTTAAGAGCCGGCCTGAGACTTTTCTGGATGAGTCTCCTGAATTGCACTGGTCACTATCCGGATCGGCTCTCCTCCAGTCCAGCCGCGAATCCCTCGAAGAATTCCTGGTCAATGTCAATAACTGGAACTGGCAACTCAACCAGCTCGGAGATCTCACCAAGGTCTTCCAAAAATATGACGCCATGCTGGTTCGTGAAGCCGATATCCCCCACCTGTTTCTCATCAGAAAAGATCGCTCCAGGCAATGGGCCGAAGCCCTTGAACACGACGGCTTCAAACAGGTTTCAAGCAAAGCCATTGACCCAGCAAAACTGAGGCAGCTTGTTGATCATCCACAAAAGCAAATCCACCCGTTCAGTATTTTGTTTCAAAGTAAGGTCAATACACCCTGAGACGCCGGCAGAGTTGGCCTCGTCATTTTTTTGATTTGCGATATCATATGACTACGAATCCACTCAAGCCAATTCGCTTGTAAAAACCCGAAGGCTCAGGCATGGACGCCCGAATCAAACCACTGGCCTTACTCATCGCTGCCGGCACTCTGCTCAGACTGGCACTGGCCGCATGGTTCCCGCTCGGCAACGACGAAGCGTATCACACCCTGTTTTTGAGGCACCCACAAGCCTCATACTTCGACCACCCACCCATGCTGATGCTCATCGAGCAACTGGGCATGAACCTGCTCGGGCAATCCCCGGATTCTGTATCGCCATTGGCCGCCCGTCTCGGATTCATCGCCCTGTTTGCTGGCTCCTCCCGGCTGATGTTTCGTTTGACCTCCCGACTGTTTCACCCCCAAGCCGGCCTAATGGCCGCTTTTGCTCTGAATCTCTCCATCTATCACAGCGTCGCCGCAGGCTCGTTTGCCCTGCCCGATGGGCCCCTGCTTTTCTTCTGGCTCCTTACCATGGATCGCCTCGCCTTCGCTTTAAACGATAACGAACATGGCAAAAAAGCCACAGCCGCCTGGCTCCAGGTCGGACTGGCATGGGGCTTGGCCATGCTCAGTAAATATCACGCCATTTTTCTCCCCTTAGGGGCCGTTTTATACGTACTGATTCGCCCCAACTGCCGCCGCATTTTGCTCTGCCCAGGCCCATGGCTGGCCGTGATCGTCGGCTCCCTGATCTTCAGCCCCGTCATTTGGTGGAACGCCACTCACAACTGGGCTTCGTTTGCTTTCCAAAGCGGTCGTGCCGTCGGCGGCGGATTCAACCCTGCCACTCTCGCCGCTGCCATCGGTGGCCAAATCGCCTATCTCACCCCCTGGATCTGGTGGCCCGCAGTGGCCGGCCTCTACTCCCTGGCCCGCGGTCGATTTCAAGAGCCGATCACATCAGAAAAACCGACTTTGAATGTTCGCGTCTTTCTGCTCACACTGGCTATGCCGGCAACCCTGATTTTCCTGTTCGTGGCCGCCCGCAAACAGGTCTTGCCCCACTGGTCGCTCGTCGGCCTGATCCCGGCCTTTCCGCTTATCGGTAAAACCTGGGCCGAATTGCTCGAAAACCCTGCCACCCGACAAACGACCAGACGTCGCCTGAAATTCGCCTCAGGTTTCGTCATCATGGCAACATTGTTTGTCTCCCTGCACGCGCACTTTGGTTTGATCCAATGGTCGCTTTTCGGGCCGATCGGGCAGAAACTTGCCAGGGTCGATATGACACTCGACGGCCAGATCTGGACGGAACTGACTCGCCAAATCCATCAAAAAGGCTGGTATCCCGGCCCTGACGAATTCCTGTTCACAAGCCGATGGTATGAAAGCGGCCACCTTGCCCGCGAACTCGACCCTTCCACCCCCGTTCTCTGCTATAACGCCAAGGACAGCCGAGGCTTTGCCGACTGGGCCCGCCCTGAGGATTACGTCGGTCGAAACGGGATTCTCGTCAGCATGTCGGCCAAGCCCGAGATCGAGCCGGCCTGTTACGATCGCTGGTTTGATCAAATCGAGCCACTCGGCACTATCGACATCAAAGCCAGCGGAACGGTGGTTCGCACGGCACGAATTTATCGATGTTCAGGCCAGAAAACCGTCTTCCCGTTCGACAGACGTTTTGATCCCAGCCAGCCCCGCCCAATACTCGCCACCAAGCCTGAAGCGAAGTCCGTTCGCTAAGCATCCCAGCCATGCACTGCCACAAAGCGACCAATCCGAAATTGCTTCACAGTCGGGCGCCGATTCACCCGGCCACTGGATACAAAAGAAGGGCATAATCCCGCCGATTTACCGACTCTCGGACAGCTTTTCGATCATTTTCCGGAGCTCTCTGTTCTCTCTTTGCAATTTCATCAGTTCTGCCCCGACAAAATAAAAACTCATAGGCAAAAAACAATAAAACACGCTGCTGACATCGTTCTGACTCGTTCTGTTGACCACCATCAGCCACAGATTCCCAATAATCGTGATGGCAGAAAGTGTGGCGCAAAACAAAGCCGCAATCCATGGACTGATTTTTTCGAGCATTATACTCTTCGCGACCATTAATGACACTTTTTGATCGCGACGATGCCGGAGGCATCGCAGCCAGTAGCCGGTGGTTGAGGAGCCCAAGCGACGACACCACCGGACGACAACGCGGCATAAGGTCTTGCACCCCTGCCGGGGTGCCAG
>CAMBEP010000130.1 GCA_945865635.1 Candidatus Kuenenia stuttgartensis | reverse complement strand
AGGACGCGGAAGCGGCGGCGGGACAGAAACAAACTTGGTTGGAATGGGCGGTCGATCAGGGCGTCGGCTTCATTCCGGTCTATGGATCGGCCCGCGATGCCTACCGGGCTTATAAAGAGGGAGACAATCTGGGTTTAGGGCTGAATGTCGGCATGCTGGGCTTGGAATTATTGACGTTTGGTGGCGCGTCGGTCGCCAAGGGGGTGGTGAAATCGTCGCTCAAGGCCGAAAAGTCGCTGATGAAACTCGGCGGGAAAGCTCTTAAATCCGAGGGCGATGACGCTCTGAAACTTGTTGATAACAAGATCGATGATGTTGGTAGAAGCCTGATCGACGACACTGCGGGCGGGGCGAAGAAGTTAAATCCATACTATACCCAAGTGAGATTGATCGAACGTATTTAAGTGGCAATTGGCATTGTGAACACATTCAGTAAGCCCCTGCGTCGATCAATTCACCACCATTTCGGCTTGAAAGTTTCTGCCAAACACCCGCACGGGTTTCCAAGCCATTCCTTGAATCAATTGTCTCTTTTACGAAGTGCACAGAACCATCAGCCATCAGGCAATTGAGGCCCTTTGGATGCATGCTCGATGCTGCAAGTCCGGCAGATTCGGTGTTTGGCTTCACAAATCGATATAAATTCGGGGGATAGTGTGAAGTGAATAGTGTATTGTAAAAATTGCCCGAAGTCCAAATTCCGAACAGTTCAGAATATGGGAACGGAAATTGCGGGCTTTTAATGCCGGCAAGCACTTGCGATGTCATTTCCGAAACGATCAGCGTATGGCTTGTGCCGTCCGTCACCGAAGCAAACGTGACGTTGGGAAGATCCGTAATGCAACCGTTGACAGCCGCGGCTGCACCAGGTGGTATCTGGCAACCGTAGGCCGGGCTTGGAAGAGCCGGAGTCAAATTCGAACCGTGGTTCGCCGCGTAACTGGCTCCGACGACCTTGGCGAACCGGTCACTCTCAAGATTGAATTCTGATGATTGAAACTCAAGTCTGCCGAGTTTTTTCACGCCCGCACCAAAATCACTTGGACAAGTGAAGATATTAACCACAGTTGAAAGGACCGTACGTTGTTCCCTACCAAAGATCCATAATGAATGATTCACGGCGTCATACAATGATTTCTGCTCGACATATGGCAAAATTGCGACCAGATAACTTCGATCCAGCTTCCCGCTGCATGGAACGGCTGGATCGTAAATGTAACGGATATCTTGACTGGCGATCCGTGCTCGCGGAAATTGATCAAACACAGAGATGTAATTTGCAACTCCTAAACCGATCTGCCTGAGATTGTTCTGGCATTGGCTGCGTCTGGCCGCCTCTCGGGCAGATTGGATCGCTGGTAAAAGCAATCCTACAAGAATCGAAATCATGCTCACCACAATGAGGAGTTCGATCAGCGTGAAGCCACGCCCCCTGCGAATCTGTCCACTTCGGTAACCTGCGGTCATTCCTTCTCCAGTCCTGTCCAATTGATCAAGTCTAAGAGGTGTTGGATCTTCAGCGTATCGCATTGACAATTCGTCGAATTCCAAGAATTAAAAGTACGATCGCTGGAATTACAATCAGGTACGGAATAATACTGGAATCGCTCGGCGGCGGAACGGATTGCAAACCTGTCGTGTCAGGCTTGCCGTTTGTGGATGTTTCTGGTTCAGCGAGACCGTAATTTGCCAGAGAAAAGAGATTATCTGCTGTCGCTCCCGTACTCCAAGGTCCAAATCGATAGACTTCTTCAGGTTGATTTCTTATTGTCAGCCGTACAGTTTTCGGAAAAGCGAATCCGTCATGTTTCGCTCCATAATCGACCCGCATGAGAGACTGAGTGACGCTGTTTGCACCTGCAAAGGTTTCCTCAGAAATCACCGCCCAATCGTTCAACGGGTCAAGCAAGTAACGCATTGAAGTTTTAGGCTCTTTTATTCCAAATTTGACATCGACTTGCACATATCCTGTTTTCGGATCCTGAATTTTGGCGTCTACGATCTCAAATCCCGGAGCCTTTTTCATGTGAATCAAGAACGCCGGCCGGATACCCAGCGGCGACATCTGAGCGACACCATATCGATTTTCGTAGCGGAGCCCCTCTTTGGCCGCAGTTCCACGTTCGCTCAAAAGGAATCGATTCTGATCCGGCCGTTTTGTGAGTTCGTAATATTCGTCGCGAAACAGCAGATGGATATTCTCGATCATTTGCGCTTTGCCTCGCTGAGACTTAAGTGCTTCAGCGCGTTTAAAGAACTCTCTCCCATTCAGGAATGCAAAATCAACAGTTGATTCACCTGATCGCTCGAGCTTTATCGAATATGAACCTTTCAAGTTTTCAAATCGCTTCAGAATGCGATTCGCACCGGCCGGATACTCTGTATTAAATCGGCGAAGTGTCGTGTCGCCAGCTTTTATCGCTGCGTATTGAGTGATTATCGAAAGCATGATAAGGCTAGATAGTGACTTCATCTTATGATCCTCTTGAACTTCAGCATGTTTGGAATGCCAGACAAACCTGACATTCCGCCCATTTTTGCCGACTTAATATGACATATTAAGTTGGCAAATATTTTTAGAAACAATTGTCAAGAATTTGTTGGTAAAACTGCACAATCACAGTATTGGTCCACGAGATTTTTAAATTTATCGATTACTTTAAAGTAACGACATATTTTACTCATCTCTGGACACGGGGACAATGTTATGCAAAGCTGGCTGTCCGAACTGGTATCCGGATTAGGCAAGGGAGAAGCAAGTGCACAATTTGAAAGAGGCGGGTCGTCATAGCCATAGACTGATAAACCAGTGTAAGCGATGATGAGAAACCATGAAATTACTCCGGCAAGCATCGATCTAGCGATCATATTCTTTACAGCTATCATCAAGACTGCTCCTCAAGATTTATCAAACCGAAGAAACTGAGATTTGGTGATCCCACAGAAGGATCACCTAAACACAATAACGCTCAACCTATTGGTTCGCGAATTGTGATCTGGAATATTCGAAGTTTCCGACTCCGAAGGTGATAGTCGATAACGGAGTAACAACTCCTCGTTTTCTTTGAGTCCTGTGAATATCCGAATGTTGCCTTCTATCGTTGATCGAATCTGCTTCGGATCAATGGTGATAATAGCAGCTATAAAGATTGAACCTCCGACAGGGATCAAATCTGGAAGCTCCTGTATCAGTGTGCAAGTGCATGAGCTATTTGAGCCCAAAATCGAAATTGGTTGCCGGCTGAGATTCCGTATTTGGAATTTAATTTCTTTGAATGATTCCGAAGCTTCGAACTTTTGTTCAACACGTGGGTTCTCCACAAAGATTCGCAACCCAGATAGCCATGCTTTACCGGCACGCATTGATCCAAAACTTATTATTCCCGCTACAGTTGAGATCCCCAAGAACATAATTGAAAAGCAAATGACCTGCAAAATACAAGCCAACCATGATTTTAGCGGAGTCATCCTGATAATTCTTTGAACCAAGGAATCCATTTGATACTTTCAACAAGAATCAATCTTGATATAGATATTGTCGTCTCGATTTCTCAACTCTATGCAATTTACCTGCTTTTGAATACCTTGTCAACACTTTTTATTTCTTGCACTTAAAAGGGAGTCATTCTAGAATGACATTAACTTATTCGTAAGCCCTTAATTAAAAACCACTTGCGCCAATTAGACTCAATCCGTGCCTTTGCGGAAAACCAACTCGTAGCGTCATCTTACGCTGGGTGTAATCTTGGCTGAAGGCATAAACGAGGTCATTCTACTTTGATTTGTGAATCCTGAAGATGACGCGAAACCGTGCTTCGGGAATTCAGTGTAACTTGTGAAATAGAGGCTGGTAATGATAAGATAACGAAACGGAATCGAGTGCTGGCAAGACGGCCTATCATGTCTACATCAATCGCTGACAACCTGAATATCCCGAACGACCAATGGATCACCGCTTCGGTCTCGGGCACAGGCAATATTACCGGCGATCGTTCGCAAACATTGATCGCGAACAGCTCATGGTCGCAAGTCAACGGCGGTGTACCGTTCGGCACGTCGTTCGGCAGCCTGGTAGCCGTACGTAACTACAGAGGCGGCACTTCCGAGATCTGGAACGGCTATGGCGGCTTCGCTTCGACTTACTGTGGCACCGAAAGTCAGTCCTGGAACGACCCGAGCATCGCCTCGTACGACGCCCGTAACCTCAACGGCACGCGTTTCACGCCGCACAACCCGCCCGGCGTGCCCGCCCCGCAACTGTTCAGCAAGCCAAGCCTGTCATTCGTGATGCCCCCGTCGCTGGTGGAGGACGCGGAAGCGGCGGCCGTTGAAAAGGGTGAAGAAAGTGCGATCGGCAGGTTTCTCTGGAGCCTTGTCCCGGGCAGTTCGCTTGTCGGTGCTTATCGGGATTATCAAAAGGGTGATTACGT
>CAMBEP010000129.1 GCA_945865635.1 Candidatus Kuenenia stuttgartensis | reverse complement strand
CACCGGACGACAACGCGGCATAAGGTCTTGCACCCCTGCCGGGGTGCCAGCAGCTTTTACCCCCATCTCATAACCGGTGGTGTCGCTTCGCTCAACCACCGGCTACTTGCTTTGATGCCTCCGGCATCATTCTGATACGATGTATCATGCGTGGCCGAGACAACTATAAATTCAGGCTTCCTATTTATAGACTTGATGAAGAATGCATATCGATTAAAGACTTTAGAACCAAATTTCACCTCGTCATCTGGTCCTTAGCCTCTTTAATTAAGCGGTCCCACTGAAAGGCTGGGCCGGGGTCGACCTTGTTGGTCTGTACATGGTAATGACCAAGCAGCCCCTGATAGGCTGCAAAGTCGGGCTCGGGCAGTTTGCGGGTGATCAGGGTGCCGGCTGAATCCCTCGGGTAGTCGCATTTGATCTTGGGGAAAATGGTGCAGAGGGTTGCGGTCAGCCTGGCCAGAGTTTCGTACTGCTGGGCGGTCAGGTCATATTGAATCAGCGACTGGCCTTGCACCTCGCCCACAATGGGCTCATTGCGCGCAGGCCCAAGGGCCACGGAATGATTGCGGAGCCCCTCTTTCGCCGCTGGCCCGGGAAGGGTCAAAACCGTCTTGCCGTCAGGGCCCTTGGCATACCAGGCATCGAGCGGGTTCTTGCCCTGGCTGGGAAAAGCTCCAATATTGGCAATCTCGATACCGATCGAGCGATTATTTGAAATCGTGGCATGCCAGGCCGATTCCTTCAGATCAAGTGTCTGATAAAGTGTGCCATCCAGGTCGAGCATGAAGTGAACACTCAGGCCCCTCATGTCATGAAGCACTTCAAAACATTTTTTACTCGTCCCCCGGGCATCAAAATGGATCACGAACTGGTCGACCACCTTCTGAAGATCGCCCAGCTCCCAACCACCGCCCCGAACCTTTTCCAACATCGCTGGCGAGAGCCCGCGTGTCCTCGTCCCATACCGGTTGGGCGAGCGAACTTTGCCTGCTTTTGCCGTGGCCTCCCAGCCTGCCTCATCAAGCGGGCCAAATCGCTTGTCGATACGATAAGCATCGTATCCCCCAGGATCGGTCCACAAAACTACCGGCGTACCGGTATGGAAAAGTTGGCCACATACGACAATCTCGTCGCCAAGCCGCTTCAGCGGTGTACCCGGCTTGACATCGCTGGCAGGCCCGGCCGCCATCAGAAAAGCGAGCCCAACAATCCCTGCAACAGACACTACCGATCGCCAGTATCCTGAGATTTGCATCAGTTCCGTCTCCACTAGTAGGCCGGGCAGGGTCAATGTCTCGGGCAAGATCTGATTATCATAATCACAATACCAACCCTCAAGATAGTGAAAATCCGAAAAGTGCGGCGCAACTCATTTGCAAGCTTGATAAATACTCTTCCACAATTGCCTGTCGCCAATGATTCCAACAATGCCATGCTCTTTTCATTGCAAACGGTACCGTTCTTCCAAATCTTTGCAGATCAAGGCTATAATCCGTCTTCACCCGCTCGTGCATTCACGGGAATCCATCGTGTTTTGATGGTTTCCGATGATCCTGTGGATCGCATCCATTTTTGATCGAAAGGGATATCAGCAATTCGCATGACCAGCGGCTTTCATAGTATCGAACCCAAGGCGACTCGGATATTTCGTCCATTCCGCTGGCTTGCCACCGCAAATGAGGCCCGACTCGTGCCGCGCACGGCCTCGGTTCTGACACGGCTTGATCCCTTCATGAGCCCTGACCACGCCCGCCGCATTCGGCAGACTCTTGCCTTGGAATATGCCGCCATGTCTGCGCAAGCCCCTGACTTATTGAAGCTCTATGGCTCTACCGACCTGGCCATCAATCACCTGATGGGCCTGAAAATCCATACAGGCCATTATTTCGCCTATATCCCGACCACAGCGCCCGGCGAGACTCTCGGCCTTTTCGTCTTTCTGCATGGCAATGCCGGAAACTTTCGGCTGATGCCCTGGCGATGGCGCAAAATGGCCGAGACCTTACGAATGGCTGTCCTGGTTCCAAGTTATGGCTTTGGCTTTTGGGGCAGACAATCCGCATCCATCATCGACCACGCAGTTGCCGATGCCATCTCCCGCTGGCCTCAGATTGATCCAGGGCAAGCTTCATGGCTCGCTGGCCTCTCTGATGGTGGCAATGGGGTCACACGGGCAGCCCGGGCCTTTCCATGGCATGGGCTAATCTATATTTCGGCGACAATGCGGCCAAGAGAATTGGCACACCAGGATTTCATCGACCACTGGAAGAATCGACCCGTACTGGTTTTGAATGGCAATCGGGATCACAACGTCTGGCCAGGTTCGGTGGCAAGGGCTGTGAAAGTTCTGAAAACCGGGGGCGTCCATGTAGATCACGAATGTTACGATGAAGAGGATCACTTTCTGACGTTCGGAGCAGCCCAACGTGTCGATGAACGAATCCAAAGCTGGATCACCGCGAACTGAAATGGAATCTCCATCAACTCCGCCACTTCCATCAATGCCCGGGTTTGATTACCCAATCGCCTGGGAAAAACTGCTCTGGGACAATGGCCAAAAAACGTCATGGGTCCTGAGGCCCAAAGATTTTGAGCCATTGCTGGACGACCCCGACGTCATTCGCAGGAATGCACAGGACGACTACATGCCCTATTGGGCACAAGTCTGGGCTGGCTCTTTCGTGCTGGCCGACCTACTCGCATCTCATTTGTGGCCAAAACGACTTGCGGTTCTGGAGATCGGCTGCGGCCTCGGTCTGGCAGGCCTGGCAGCACTCTCGCTGGGCATGAACGTCGATTTCACCGATTACGAGCCACTGGCCGTTGATTTCGCTCTCCAGAGCGCTTTAGCCAACGGCTTTAATCCCGATCAGTTCAGTGGTTACGTTTTGGACTATCGAAAGCCAATCAATCGGCAGTATCCGCTGATATTGGGCGGCGAGGTGCTTTACGAAGCAGTGCTTGTGCGCAGTGTGTGCGGGCTTCTGCAAAAGATGCTGGCTCCGGCGGGTGAAGCCTGGCTGGCCGACCCTTATCGCCGCGCCTGTGATCGTCTCGATGAAATACTGGCCGAATTTCAATTGAGTTGTGAATGTCGCGAATCAAGCAGCCTGACCAATCGGGGCGAGCGTGTGCGTGGCTATGTCCGAGTCATTAAACACCTGAGAAATGGAATCCCTGAATGAATAGGAAAATCTTGCACACAACAAAGCTCGACCGATCTGCCCGTATTGAAATACCGACGATTGTATTTTTGCTGATGGCTGGAATTCTGGCCGCCGGGTTCTTCCTGTTTCAAGCGAAAAAGCAGGCAGAACGGCAGCGATTAGGGCTCGACGACCCGGAAGCCAAGAAGCATTTGGTCACAGAACCGATGACCAAAAAAGCTCAGGAGCAGCAATCGAAACCGGCCCCTGAATTTGAATTGACGGATTCGAATGGAAAATTGCAAAGGCTGGCAGATTTAAGGTCGGAAAAACCGACGATCATTTATTTCATCAAAGACGGATGCCCGTGCAGCGAGACTTACGAGCCATTTATTCAGGAATTCGCACGCAATTATCTGGATGTTGCAAATGTCCTGGGCGTGATCGACGGCACTCAGGAAACGGCCAGGGCGTGGTCAAGCCGATACGTGAATCCATATCCGATTGCATTTGATCCGACCAGTGCCACGATGAGAAAATGGGAGGCCACAAATTCGGCATTTACGGCTCTGGTAGACAAGCAGGGAAATCTGGTGGCTTACTGGCCAGGATATTCACGCTGGATGCTTGAGGAACTGAGCCAGAAACTGGCCGATTTAACCGGTGTACCGCGCCGCCGACTGGCGATTATTGATGGGCCTTCAAAGCTCTATACAGGCTGCTCGTTTGGCGACGAGGACCCTTCGGAGATTATTGAAGGGCGTTGAAATTGGGTAAGGACGCAGTTTCTGTAGGGTGGGGTGGGTGGCTTCACCTCACCCTACAGGAACTAGCTTTTAATCCGACATGCCTTGCTTCGGCGATATCGCACTTGTTTTGATAAAATTTGACCAAAGTCTTGCGTGCTGTGCCTTGGGATGTTAGTTATAACCCTGAGCTCAAACTTGATCGATTCGATAAACGCTGGATTTTCGCTAACAACGGCGATCCTGTTTATTTAAACATCCTTTTTGAATTACTGCGTAAGAGTTAATCCACATCTATCCCTGAAAGTAAAAGTCTCATGACGTTCAATCTGCCCACCCCCCCCAATTTGCCGGCGCCTTCTTCAGGAGGCTCAGCCGCATCGCTTGCAGCTCTCTGATGCTGCTGGCCCTCGCCGCACCATTGCCTGCGGCTGACATGCTATATGTCACGTTAACCGACAACACCATCGTCTCTTACGACACCTCAAGCGGTAACGCCGCCACGATCGCCGCCAGCGTGGCCACCTTCGCCAGCACGAATCTGAACACTCCACGCGGTCTGGCATTCGATACTTCAGGTAATCTCTACGCCGCGAATTACAGCAACAGCACCATCAGCAAGTTCGATTCATCGGGTGTTTACCAAAGCAATATCACCTCAAATCTGAACAGTCCAACTGGCTTGGCGATCGATTCCTCGGGTAACCTCTACGCTGCGAATATCGGCAACAGCACCATCAGCAAGTTCAATTCGTCGGGTGCATACGTCAGCAGCGGCAGTATCCCCTCGACGAATCTGACCGGCCCATTCGGCCTGGCGATCGATTCCTCGGGCAACCTCTACGCCGCGAATTACGGCAACAGCACCATCAGCAAGTTCGATTCGTCGGGCAGCTTCCTGACATCCTGGAGCACAGGTACAGCCCAACCTGTATTCCTCGCCTTCAAGCCCGTCAGCGTCCCCGAGCCATCCACCTATGCCCTGGCCGCCATCGCCACCGGCGTGATGGCTTATCTGGCCCGCCGCCGCAAGGCCCGCACCACCTGATCCAACAACCCCCAAGGGTGGGTCGGCAAAAACCCGTCCACCCTTGTTTTTTTTCACATCCGTCAAATCCGCAAAACCCCGACAATGTCGGCCCGATGCCCTCA
>CAMBEP010000128.1 GCA_945865635.1 Candidatus Kuenenia stuttgartensis | reverse complement strand
TGGTCATTTTTCTGTCTTTATATGGTCTCAGCATTGGAACGATCTGTTTTCGTTGTGGTGCTGGTCTGGTCGACCAACCCGTTGTGCCTTCAAGAGTTCCATATGATGGGTCGCGCCTGCCGAATGATCGGCTGAAGTGAATGTGAGTCTCCTCAAATTCCGTATCCAAGTGAAAGCGATAACAATCATGCGTTCGAGCCTTCAAGTAATGATTATCACGTTTCTGATATGCATCGCATCAAATACTTCGTCGCTTGGAGCAGAGATGCTTTTTGTGACAAACTATGGAGGTGTAGGTGATATTGGACGTGTAGGGAAATATACGACAGATGGTATGACCGTCAATAGTAGCTACATCACCTCTCTGATCAATTACCCAACAGACGTCGCTCTTGATTCTAGTGGAAATATTTACACAGCGAATAGCGGGACTGGAAAAGTGATAAAAACAGATCCCACAGGTATTAACTCTTTAGTATATAGTGATTTGAACTCCTCAGATAGGTTTGTCGCATTTGATAGTCAAGGGGATTTTTATACAAATTACTATGTTTGGCCATCAGGTGCCACAGGTCCGACGACGACTATTAATAAATACGACTCAACGGGCGCTTTGCTAAATGCTCAGTTAATCTCTGTGCCTAATGGATATCTTGGCATTAATAGTTTTTCTTTTGATAGCCAAGATAATCTGTATGTTAACTATTCGATTCCAAATGGACCGAGTAACAAAGTCAGTATCATCAGCAAATATGACAGCAATGGAAACTTGCTGAATGGGAATTATGTCACAGGCCTTGGACCCTGGGCTGGAGAAATCGTTTTTGACAAACAAGGAAACATGTTAGTGGTTGATTACCAGTATGTATATAAATACAGCCCACAAGGTGTTGGCATGGGTATTTTTGCAACAAATACAGGTGTCGACAAAGGGGGGATTGGGATGGCGATAGACTCGAACGACAACATTTATTTATCAAACCTTTACGACCGTTCAATCAGTAAATTTTCATCGACAGGCGCGATGATTAGCCAGAGTTTTATTACTGGCTTAAATTTTCCTAAAGGCCTTACAATTCAGCCGGCATCTGTCCCCGAACCCTCTACCTACGCCTTAGCCACCATCGCCTCTGTCCTGATGGCATTGTCCATACGGCGGCGGAATCGAAGCAAGGTCTGTTTGATTGATTTGTAAGTTGGCAGAAAGAAATAAAGAAAATACCCACCCGGGAGCTGGTGCCGATCACGTAAAGGCCGGCGCCAGTTCTTTTACTTCTGCACGCCATCTAGATATACCCTATTAGAATTCAGGCCTATGACAGACAAGAAAAACCTTATGATTTAAGACACAAGTCGATCTGTTTCTTAAAATTGAAATGCATGCTTCAAGATCTTTTTTGAAAAGGCCTTTCTTTCTTTCAAGAAACTTCTTGCTTCATGCCTGGTTTGTGATAAATTCAGGAGGTGCCGCTTCTTTCCTGATTGCACCAGGGCTTGTATCATGTCTTCTTCCGAGCAAATACCAGCTCTTATTAAGCCTTCACATCTGTCCGATTCCGAGTTGTCCAGTTTCCGCGAGCGGCTAAAAACCCAGGCGCGGAGATGGATGGGGCCCAGGCTTCGAACGCGAGTTCAATCGTCGGACCTGATTCAGGAGACGTTTGTCTACACCATCTCGCGACTTTCGCAATTGCTCGGCCGCCCCAGGAGCGAGATTTACCGCTGGATGGTTTCGGTCTTGAAATATCGTCTGCTGCACCATGTGGCGATGATGGAGAAAGAGCCGAATCAGGTCTTGGCCACCCTCTTGCAAGAACCGATGGTGCATATCGAAGTTGTTGATGGGCTGATATCGGCTGAACTTCGGATGCTCATCGACCGCGAGTTGGAACTGTTGTCGCCGGTTTCACGTGAGATATTTCAATTGCACTATGTAGAAGGGCTAAAATTCTGTGAAATAGCCATCCGATTGAACAAAAGTCAATCCGCGGTACGTTCAGTCCACCACAGACTTCTCGAAGAATTGCAACGGAAGATGGCGAAGCATATCAAATGAATCCATCTGATGACAAAGAGGAAGGGCTGTCGGAAGACGTTCAGCCGATGGATGATTTACTCAAGTCGCTTTACAGTGCGCGGTCTGCGCTGAGCCCTTCGAACGACTTTCGTTTGAGTCCGAGCACCGATTTGGATCAAGGCGATGAGCCCTTTGAAAGCGACCCGTTGAAAAGCCTCGGTCGGCGTTTCGGGCCTTTTGAAATTAGGCGATTGTTGGGCATTGGCAGTTATGGCGTGGTTTATCAAGCGCTGAATATCGAAAAAGGTGGCGAAGTTGCACTGAAACTGCCTCGATCCGACCTGTCATTTTCAGAATCTACGTATCGAAGATTTCAGCGTGAGCCACGATTTTTAAATAAGCTGGATCATCCTTCGATTATCGCTCTGGTCGAGACGGGGATGATCGGGCATACGTTTTATATCGCGACCGAGTATCAGCCAGGCTGCGATTTAAAAGTCTGGATGGACCATCACAGGACGGACATTTCTGAACAACTTGTGGTGGAATGGGGCTTGCAATTGTCCGACGCGCTTGAGCACGCCAGTGTCAATGGAGTGGTGCATCGCGACTTGAAGCCAAGCAATATCATCATCGTGGAAAACCCGCCGTTGGATGGGTTGGAATTGAGCATCGCAGACCGCTACAGACCCAAAATTACAGATTTCGGCCTGGCATTTTCGCTGCAGGAGCCAATGTTGGGCTCAACAGTCACTGGAGCGATTGTCGGCACACTGGGCTATATGCCGCCAGAGCAGGTGATGTCGGGCAATAATCGGGCCGACATTCGCGGCGATATTTACGCCATGGGCATTATTCTCGCGGAACTGGCCCTCGGCAGGCCCATACGCAAGCACGACAACATTATCGATTATATCGTGAATTTCAATCAGAACGAAGAGACCGTGAGCTTGAAGCCGATCAGGCAACTGGTCAGGCCCGATCTTTATGCAATTCTTAAGAAATGCATTCAAGTCAACCCGTCGCGAAGGTATCAACGGCCGGGAGAACTTCACGCCGACTTGCTTCGGCTCAAGAATGGGCTTCCGCTGGATTTGCAGCGATCGAACTCACGCGAAAATATTCAGCGGATGGTGAGAAAAAATCCGATTTTGTCGATTTCGGTCATTTTGTCGTTTCTCTTCCTGACGATCTTCTCGATCAGCCAGTATTTCAACCAAAAACGGCTTGGTCGGGCGTTTGAGCTTGTTGAGCAGGCCAACACGGTGATTTCTAAACAGAACGGCGAAATGACCGTGGCCAACAGAGCTTTGAACGAAAGCCAGCAGTCGTTGCGGCGAACGGCCTATAATTCTGCCTTGCGTCTTGGTTATAGTGAAATGCGAGACGGGCGGTTAGAGTCGGTTCACGATCTGTTGGACGAGAAGTTACGGATCGATGCCGGAGGCGAGCCAGGGCTGAACGAATTTGGCTGGCGGTATTTGAATCATTTGGCGAGTGGGCAATACCGTTCGCACATGTTTCGCGATTTCGACTTTTATTTGCCTGGTTCCGACACGAAAAAAATTGGTCAACTGTATCAGAATTATATCACATTTCTCGATTCCAACCGTCAAGTTTATGGTCATCCCCATTTTTTTGGAAATGGTCTTGGATTCGATAATGAAACTACCCACGTTCAGTTTAAAGATCATTTCAGAATCGTTTATCAGCCTTATAGTGAACCTGGAAAGTGGCTTTATCTGGATGGCCAAAACAGTGAAACACTGGTAGAGGCGGGCAAGTTTGATGAAGTGCTCTTCAGCCCTGACGCCGACCGGTTTTATTATTTCACCAACCGCGACTCGGCTGATCAATCTGGAAACGGGTCGGTTGAGGTTCGCAAATCGGCAAATCGGACATCGTATTATTTTAATGGCTTCCGGCAACCGGTGCTTACTGGAGATGGGAATATTGTGGCGGGGTTGTGCCGATTGAAACCCGGGTCGGGCAAAATGTCTTACGTGATATACGATGCAAAGAAAGAAAAGTTGGTGGAGACAGGCTTGGAAGTGGCTGACGGCGACCATTTGATGCGTTATGATTTGCGGCCTGAGCTGAGCCAAACCGGCAGATTGGCCGGTTTCAAGACGACGGCGAACGTTGGAATTTTCATTTTTGACCTGGCCGCCGGCCGTCTTCAGAATATTCCGTGGCAACAGCCTCAGCCGGGCGAATTCTGTACATCGCTGGGCATTGATGAAGAACGTGGTCTGGTTGTGGCAGGCGATTATTCAGGCCGTTTGCAGCTTTGGAAAATTGGCGAAAAAAAGCCTCTGGCCGAATTCCCACAGTCTATGTTTAAAATAACTAAAGTTGGTTTTCTGCCGAGTGGCCAGATTTTTTTTCTCAAACAACATACAGAACGGATCTGGATCTGGAACCCGTTTGAATCTCGGAGAGAGCCAATTAAGCTGGATCATACAGATGAAGTCTGGTCATTGGAATTCGACCAGGCAGGACGATTTCTGGTATCAGGCGGCGATGATGGAAAAGTGATACTTTGGGATATGCAGACCAAACAGGGCCGTGTGATTGGCACAGCCGAGTCGCTGGTGACCAAGGGACGGTTTTCGCCGGATGAAACGCTTTTCGCAGCGTGCGATTATTCCGGCTTTGTGAGGGTCTGGGAGACGAAGCAGTGGAGGCTTATCAAGACGGTGCAGGTGAGCCGCGACAGGTTGAGGTCTTTGGCCTGGGGGCCGGGTAACGAATTTCTGGTTTGTGTCGGTAAAGGCCGTGAAATCATGGAATTCCGCCTTACGGACGACTCCATTCGGAGATATCCGCTTGATTTGGATGCGAAGGATGTGGTTTATTCAAAAGCATCCGCTGAGTTTCTGGTCGGTTGCCAGAGTTCCAGCCAAAAGCTGATTTTTATGCAATTTCCTGGTGGAAAGGTTGTGTCGAGCTTGGATACCGGTCGTTCGCCAACGCGATTCGCGGTTGATCCGATATCGCAACGTATTATTGTGGGTTTTAACGAAGGCGGCTTCGGACTGGTTTCATTAAAAGATTATAAAATTGAACGTTATGTAGGCACAGGGCAGTCGGATGGCGAGGTTCTCGAACTGACGTTCACCGCTGATGGGCGGAATGTGATCACCACGGTGGAAGACAAACGGGCTTTGATTTACGAGACTGAGAATTGGGAGAAAGTTGGTTTCATGAATGAACATCAATCGAAGATTCACGCCATCGCAGTCTCGCCCGACGGCAAAAAACTTGCCACGGGCGACATGACAGGCAAGATCAATGTGCTTGAGATTCCGGATAAGCCTGTGTTGAAATAAAAAAAGGCCCCGGACCGGGCGTGCCATCGCACTTGTCGATGGGTTCTTGCCCTCGTTGGCCGGCAATAAAGAAACGTGCGGTTCGACATGATTGCAACCTTGACGGCCCCGCCAAATATCGCTCGCTCGAATCGTGTCAATTTGACTCAGGCCGCATTGGTTGCCAAATTTTGGCTCCCTCGGCTCCAAATCGACATCGTTGCGGCATCTGAATTCCATCTCAGCCTGTTTATGCCAACCAATAACCGC
>CAMBEP010000127.1 GCA_945865635.1 Candidatus Kuenenia stuttgartensis | reverse complement strand
GGCGGGCGAATCACCTCCGACACCGGCGTTTTGCTGCTTCGTGAAATCGACAAACGTACGGGCCTGATCGACGCCTTGAGCAATGCCATTCCAGATCCTCGCGATCCATCCAAAATCGAACATGACCAAAAAACCATGCTCGCCCAGCGCATTTTCGGCATCGCCTGTCAATGGCGAGCGAACCTCAAGGAAATACTCTGGCAAGCCGTTTTGGCGGCGGATTCTGGACGCGGGATCGTCCTTCCACGGGATTCGAAAAAACGCGTGAATCGCCAGGCGAGGGGCACGGATTGAAAAGTCTCGGGAGCCTGGTGGATGAACGCTGCGATCTACAATCGCAGTCGTATTGACACAACCAGCGCCGAGAAAGACCGCGTCAAAAGTAGCCGCCCCAGTCGAACCGTTGATGTTGTAGGAGAGTTCAACCCGGCCATCCCGGCTGATGGCGTGAGAGACGTAACATCCGCCTGTGTAAGCCAACAACCCCAGGGAGACCATGCTCTTGAATTCCTCGCGAGCGGAAAAAAGGCGGGCCGGGAGATCTTCGTTCTGGTTGTCGGGCTGACGAAGGGCAATACGAGACATTCCCGCCACAGAGACTGTCTCAGCCGTTTTTTTCTCTGAAATCGTCAAAAAACCAGGGGGCATTGGGAAAAAATTGTCGAGGGCGTCCGGTTGATGCAGGATTCGGATTTTTGAGAGTACGGCGGCATAATCCTCAGCCTGTGGCAGACTTGCTTCGGGCCAATCCGACAAATCGTGGTTTTTCGGATAAAGAACCGCGCCAGAGTAGACATTGCTGTGGCCCCCGAAGGCGTGGCTGGAACAGATTCGTAACGAATTGAGCTGCACGGGAAAGTCTGGATCATTGACTCCGTAGCAGTAAAAAGAGCCATCACAGTTCTTTGCGTTGTGCACAGGCTTGTTGGCCATGTCACTACCGGCCTGAGTCAAGCCGATGTCAAAGAGAGTGACACTTACATCGCCCTGCCTGACCAAAGCCACGGCGGCGCCCCACGCGGCAAAGCCGGAACCTACAATGGCGACGTTTCGTTTCATGGGAGCCCGTCCTTGAACACGATCCTTTTGATCAATCTGGCTGGATTACCGGCGTATAGCGATCCTGGCTCCGTGCTTCGGGTCACCACCGAACCGGCCCCAATCATGCAATCGGCCCCAATCTCTACCCCCGGAACGATCATGCTGCCAGCCGAAAGCCATGCGCCATCATGGATTATCACGGCAGCTTTGGAATCATAAACGGTAGCGAGCCGGCTCTTGACAGGGGTGATCGTGTGCGTATAAATGGCCACGTTGTGCGAGATGGAGACATTGTCGCCAATGGTGATCAGCTCTGGAAAGTTCGTGTCGAACGCCACATGAAACCCTACGTAACAGCCTTTACCGATCGTAATCCCGCAGATGCGTATCACCAGAACCCTTATGAATGAGAACGGAATTAACGACATTCCAGCCATCAACAGGTAACGACGCATCATCAAAAGTGCCAAAAGCCGGATTCGCTGCGCAAAATTCAGGTTATTCATTCCGAAGTGCTTTCAATATAGGGTATTAAGAGATTCAACTGACAAATCGGATCTTAGCGAAGATTGCGAGCTAAACTCTCATCGTCGGCTGCGGGTCATTGAGAATTCTAACGGCGATGGGAGCCAGCGTTCTCAAAATCTCTTGGGGGAAAGTCTGAGCGGAATGGGCATTGATTTTGAACACAGGTGATGGGCCGTGGGCGACTCCGATTAGACCCGCCGATTCAAGCCAGCAATCGACCTGCATCTTGGGTCCGAGTGCTTATTAGATTAATCTACAGGGATTAAGGCCGTCAATCCCGGGGCGTATTCCTTGATTCGGCTTCAAAACGTTCGCTCTGGCGAATGGATTTGCCGTCCCGCCTGGCCCGTCGAATGGCACCGTAATCGTCCATCGTAAGCATCCTTGCCCTCCATGAAGCGAACTCTCCGTGTGGAAAAGTTCCGTTTACAGAAGGCGGCTGGGGGTGGGTCAATTTTAGATGCTCATTTTGCCTCAGGGTGGGTCAATTTTAGATGCTCATTTCCACTTGCTTAACAAAAAAAGGGGGACTGCCAGGATTCGATCCAATGGAATCCGATTCCTGTCCTGAATCTCGCACCCGTTAACACACCATCAAACCCGCATCGTACAATCGCCAGATTCGTGCATCTCAAACAGCAAAGGCATCCCAGCTCGTCAAAAGGTGGGATGCTTTGATGGTCTCTTTGCAGATTAAAGGTTTATGCCTTAAATTGCGCCGCACTTGATTGATGAATTCCTACGTTCATTCAATCTTTCAAGCCATTTTTGGCTTGAAGTCGACGTTTTTCAAACCTTCTTTTTCTTGCCTTTACCCTTCTGCTTTAAGTCCGCTTCAGACTCTTCCTCTTCAGACTCTTCGTCTTCACGAATCCTCTTCAGTTCGTTGAGAATCTCGTCCAAAGCTTTTTCTGCCTTTGAAACTCGTTTCTCAAGTTCTGGTGCAACCATTGGTTGGCGTGGAAGACGGTCGCCTCGGCCTGCTCCGGGTGGCAGCGGCATGCCTGGCAGACGCCCTCCAGGAAATGCGCGTAGTTGCATATTGGGCTGACCATTTGGCCCGGCATTCGGCATGACGAAGATTTGCCCATTGGCCATGCCTGGCATAACGGAAAAGCCGCCTGGTTGATCGCGGCCTTCCGCTTTGGCCAGCCTTTCGGCAGATTCGCGGAATTTTACCTCGGCCTCTTTGAACTCTTTACGAGTTTTTTCAATCACCTGACGCTTTTCCGGTGGCAGCTTGGAAAGATCCAGTTCCGGCGGCTTGGCCTGAATATCCAGATTCATCCCGACCCTACCACGCATTTGATCGGGAGCGACTGGCTTTCCATTCTCAAAGATTTGAACTTTCGGCTCGCTGTCGCCTTCCTTTCGCACTTCCACCCGAACCTCGCGACGTACTTCCTGACGGGCCTCAGCGTCAGGTCTTGCAGAGGATCGCTGCGCTTGACGCTCACGGTCCTGATTCTGCTCTCGTTCGCGAGATTCCAACTGGCGACGCATTTCATTCTGCATCCGCTCCTCATTCCGCTTGGCTCCTTGCTGAATTTCTTCAACCCGAGCCATCGTTTCTTTCTGAAATCGTTCCGCGTGCAAACGGGCATCTTTTTGAATGTCCATCACCTGAGCCCGAAGCTTTTCGGATTCAGAGCGAATTCGATCCATCTCTGCCTTGATTTTTTCGCGCACATCGGGCGGGAGTTTTTCCAACACGGAACTAACATCCGTCTTGGGCTTATCCTTGGGCTTATCCTTGGGCTTATCGTCCGGATATCCAAAAATCGGACCTGTTGCAATGCCTGCAAGCATCAGTCCTGCCATCACAGTGCCGGCCATTCTCTTCCAATCACGCATCGTCAAGTCTCCTGCTGGTAAGGGTATTGCTGGTTCAACAAAAGGTCGAAACCACTTCTTAAAAGTAGATTCTAACAGAACCCAATTTTTTGCGTAGATGTCTCAGATTCTTTTATCGACAGAGTTGAATCGTTGACCAAACCGCCTTGCATCACTTAATTCATGACTTTCGTGTATAACTAGAGCCTTTTTCCGATCCCCTTTTTCGGGGTATTGCGACCCCCTTTTTTTTTCGAGTTGATGACTTTCGAGATGTTCAGTCTGCTTCGTCGGCGAAGTCGAGTTCGATCGATGTGAGAATTGCGGAAATCACATCGGCATGGGTTACAGTGGTCGATTCGTCGTCCACTTCCGACCATTGGCCCTGAATCATGAGACCGCCTTCTGGTGTATCGATCGATCGTAGGAAGCCCCCGACCGGGAAGTCGAGGGTCACAAATTCCAAGTCATAGCCCTGAGCCGTGTGGCCGTCAATGGAAGCCTCAATGGCCAGGGAGTGCAACCCCTTATACTCACAGACCATCACACCGAGAGCTTCACTCATGATTTCGTAATAACTTCGATTCACATGCACGCTCACCATGAGATAAGCCAGCCTGTCGGGCGATTCCACTTCAACCATGCGTACCGAGTCGTCTGCCGATTCACGCAAGGTCCAGTTTGGTGGATAAAGGAACCGAAACTGGGGATCGACATATTGTCCGTGCATATCGTCTCTGATTCTCATAGGAACTCTCTGCATGAGCACAATGCGAATTACCATGTTTGCCAACCGCCTCTTTATCGTCAAGTCCAGCATAAAATCCTGCTATCACATTCTGAATTTGCTATGGTATCCTAATCGGTCTGAACGTCCTTTCTCAGGACGATGATTCGAAACTACGGCCTGTTTCTATCGAAAGCCTCTTGAGCCACCAACATGCGGATCCTCTCTGGCATTCAACCCTCCGGCGCTTTGCACATCGGCAATTATCTGGGTGCCATTCAGCAATATATTGCGCTCCAGCACGGCAACGAAGCCTACTATTTTGTGGCCGATTACCATGCCTTGACCAGTGTGCGCGACGCTTCAAAGCTACGCGGATATGTCCAGGACGTGCTCCTCGATCTCCTGTCGCTAGGCTTGGAACCAGAAAAAGCCACAGTTTTTGTGCAGTCCGATGTCCCTGAAACAGTCGAACTTGCCTGGCTCCTGACCAGCGTGACCCCCATGGGCTGGCTCGAAAAATGTGTGAGCTTTAAAGACAAGATCGCTCAGGGCATTCCTGCCGAGCATGGCTTGTTTGCTTACCCTGTACTTCAAGCTGCTGATATTCTGCTCTACGATGCCGATGTGGTTCCTGTCGGCCAGGATCAGAAACAACATCTCGAAATTACCCGCGATATTGCCGAGCGATTCAACAACGTCTATGGCAAAACCACCCCCGTTTTCAAACTCCCAAATGCCAAGATCCTCTCAACCGTGGCTGTCGTACCAGGTGTGGACGGCCGAAAGATGTCCAAAAGCTATGGCAACACCATCGAGATTTTCGACGACCCAAAAGCCATTGAAAAGAAGTGCAAACGAATTGTGACCGACAGCACACCTATGGAAGACCCCAAGAACCCAGAGACCTGCCCGGTTTTCAACCTATTGAAACTCTTTGCAACGGCCGACGAAACGAATCAATGGTCTGTTCGTTACAAAGCTGGCGGAATGGGATACGGCGAAGTCAAAAAACGGCTTGGCGAATTGATAAGCCACCGATTTGCCGAAGCACGAGAAAAACGACACTCATGGGCCGCCGACCCAGTCAGGCTTGAAGAAGTGCGCAGAATGGGGGCCGAGCGTGCTCGCAAGACCGCCAGAATCGTGCTCGATCGGGCCAGAAACGCTTGCGGACTTGGCTAATCAAGGCTTTT
Source organism: Candidatus Kuenenia stuttgartensis (assembly GCA_945865635.1). Taxonomy (GTDB): domain Bacteria; phylum Planctomycetota; class Planctomycetia; order Isosphaerales; family Isosphaeraceae; genus QWQI01. The sequence goes on along the minus strand of CAMBEP010000127.1, from coordinate 375 downwards.
TGAATTCGCATTATCCAGACTCTATTCAAAATGAGGGTGGCTTGACATGATTTACCCCAATGGAAATCACCCCATACATGCAAATTTGCCTGTACCTGAGCAGGCCAGGCCTTCAACCCGCATCCGAATTGCCAAAGATCACACCCAAAAAAAAGACCGTCAAACCGCCCGCGCCAGCCTCATCTCCGCCTGCTTTTCTCGCGCCTGCTTCATAATCCGGGCCCGGTGGGCCTTGGTTTTGCCCTTGAGGAACCGCTCCAGACGCCTCTGGAACTTGTCGCTGAATTCCGCTTGGGATTCTTCGGAAGCGACGGCCTTGTTGTTTCGCACCTGCGCCGCATCCTCATGTGTGGATTGAGTTTGTGCGATTTCAGA
>CAMBEP010000126.1 GCA_945865635.1 Candidatus Kuenenia stuttgartensis | reverse complement strand
TGAAGTCGCCAGCGGTTTCTGCCGTGCAAAGGTGCCGCCAAGTCTGCGATCCATCGATTCCATTCGGCTGTCATCCTGACAACGAACATTCCGACCTTCCTTTCCTGACTGATGGCTTGTTTAGAACCAACAATCTTGACAGGAAGGCGGAATTTTATAAGGCCAGATCCAAAGTGTTACTTTTGTAAGAATTGGCAAAGTGCAGTTTGGTAATTAAGAGCTTTTAAAGAAAATTTGATGATGATGATTGACGCCACTTCTCACACACCATATACTATGTATTACAACTGTGGTGTGGCAAGTCGCCATATTTGATAGATAGACGAATGCCTTAAGAGGAGATCCTTATGAAATACGTATCCTTGATGATTCTTTCTATCGTGTTTCTTGTTTTCACGGCGTGCTCCAACGCGAAGAGTTCAATGCGTGATTTCTTCACACTGGCTCCTGAAGAGGCTGCTAAAATCACAGGTGGTGCGCCCAACTTAGCATGTGGTCCTGTTAATTTGTGCTACAGATTTACGCTACGATGCCCGACTTCCACAATTTATCGTTGCAATGAGAAATATCAGGAAGTGCTGCTGACCGGCCCATGGGTTGATTGCAATGTTAATGATCCTACCAAAACAGCCTGTTATTCCACGGCTGTGGCGATTTGCGTGGAACAGTATTCTTGTGTTTGGAATGAAGATTTAGGATGCATTTGGGACACCACTCAACTTTATGGCACGCTTTCCGCGCCGCAGATTTGTGGAGCCCTATGAGCGGGTATATTTCGTTCAAGCTTACGGGATGTGGGCCACCAATAAAGGTTGGCTGACATTCCAGCCAATTGTCAGTCATGAGTTTCAAAAGCGACTTTATAATTCATGCGACATCTTAGACTTTGACCAATTATAACTTGAGCAAGGAGGTTCGCGGGAAAATGCGATTGACAATACGACTCAAGCGAGCGATTTTTCAAATGGCGATCTTCGTAATTAGTATAACGAATCCTGCTTTGGGCAATGATAATTTCATACTGAAAAGAATGATTCTCGACGCGCAGGCGGAGAATCTCGATAAATTCCGTGAGGGGTCCATGCATGCCATCGTCACTAAAATAATTAAGGGGCGTGGAACGGCCAAGATGGATTCGAAAATTCGGTGGGATACTTCAGCGAGACACTGGGAATTTCGTTTGAGCGATCCTGATGGCCTTTTTCGAAACAAAAAGCATTATAATCTCCCGTTACAAGAAGCTCCTGTCGAACATTTTCTGATGACGAAAGATCACCTGGTATCGACAAACTCAATCTTGAATACTGTGGATATCCAAAATCCGTTTGCCAGTGGAAGCCCGTATGGTGGATACGAATTTTTTGAAATTACGCCGAATCCCTTATGGAATATCTGTTGTTTGCCCTATGCGATTGGCGGCAGGCCGTGGAAGGAATTGCTTGACAAGCCGCTCGTCAGTCCATCGCCAGGAGATGAAATTCGTTTCGATCAACTTGGTGATGGCATCATTCGCTTGTCTGTTCTTAGCCCGAAAAACGCATATTCAGCCACTTACGATTTCTCGCTTGACATGGCAGGAAATCTGATTCGTTATGCAAGTCAAAAAAAAGGTGAACCGAAACGATCGAAGGTGATCAATAACAAGTGGGTGAAGGAAGGCAACTTGGTCATGCTGGTCAATTCGAAAATGCACATGGGTGGAGAAGACGATTTGTCCGCGATCCAAACCATTGACATTCAAATTGATTCAATGCGACCCGCCACAGGCAAAGTTCCGATGACTCTGGAGAAGATCGTTCAGAGAATGCCCAAAAACACGCGGGTCTTCGACCAGGTCAAGAACAAGTCGTACCCCGTAGATCCGCGAGCGACAGAGACTGTTTCAAATATCCAATTGCAAAAAATAGCGGATGAACTGAAAAATGGGGTCTTTCTAAAACCATGATCTCTATCTGCTTCGCGATTTTAACACAGATAGCCACTCTTCAGCAGGCGGATTATCGTTCAAAACAACCAAACGACAACATCCGGTGCGGTATTTATTGTCTTACCACCGCGACTTCAGCCCTTGGAAACCGAGATGTGACAATCGAAAAGATTGAATCCATTCTCTCGGAACCGAGTGAAAAGGGTTACTCGCTGCTCCAACTTGGAAACGCGGCCAGAGAACTTGGATTTGAAACAATCACAGTCCGATCGTCGTTTGAGAATCTTTTATACCGAAGGCGTTCGATAGGGGAAAAATTTGCGTGCGTCGCGTCATTTGGCCAAGATCATTTCGTTTTGGTGTACGGTATTGAGGGCAATTCCGTTCTTATCGCGGATCCGCCGCGAACTTACAAACTGGACAGACCCGTTTTCGAAAAAGAATGGGCAGGAAATTGCCTGCTGATTGGGACGGCCCCGCTTGCTTCCGAGGAGAATATTACGTCGATGATAGCGAGTCGTATCATGTTCAAAAGAATTGGGTTGGCGTTCGCGTCGATATTGCTTGTCGCGGTGGCGATTTTATTTTTCGTTCGAAGGCGGGCGGCTTTTTTGAAGTTCACGTCGTTGTCTTGCATCTTGCTTTGCCTCTTGAGCGGGTGCGACAAGCCTGGTTTTAAAACGGCTGAACTCGACTTAAATGCAAATCAAGAGCCGAAAGTGGTTCCGAGTGGTCAAATTGAAATATCCCCATCCCGGCATTCACTTGGCGTTGTGCGTGGCGGGCAGGGGCGAATGATACCCATCGTTTCCGAGATTAGAAACACATCTGATGAAGTCCTTAAGATTAACCGTGTGGTCGTGAGTTGCGGATGCACTCAAGCTTCGGTCGATCAATCCTTGATCCAGCCGGGTGGCGTGGCAAAATTAACTGCCAATGTGAAGGTTGGCGATGTTCAGGATGCCCGTTCAGCTCATGTTCAAGTCGAATCGAGCGATCCGGCGCATCCCGTTTCTGAGATCGCAATTGACTGGGTCGCCGACCTCCCTCTTAAAACGTCACCAACATCGTTCGTGAGACAGAACCTCTCAATCGGGGGATCAAATGAATTTGAAATCGATGTTGTTTTGAAATTTATATCATTATGTAAAGATTGTACAATTCGGTCGAGCAGCCCTTCCGGATCGCTCATCCTTGGCTGGTCACCAAAGGCGAATCTCAAGAGTTCCGGGAGCCATGAGAACTCTGATGACGGCGCCGAAGTGACGATTGGCGTCTTGAAGGCAAAGATAATTCCAAAAGATTTCGACCTCCATCACCGAGAAGAAGTTCAGATTGAATTGGTGTGCGGTGATCGAACCTTGGCCACGACAAACCTCCCATTCACATGGACATTTCATCAGATATTTAGTGTTACTCCAACGCGTCTGTTCTTTGGATCTCTCAAGAATGGCCAGGAGGCGACGAAGTCGTTCGTCATAAGATCCATGGACGATAAAAACCTAAATATCCGCTCGGTTCGAGCTTTAGATCCGGGCTTGTCATTTCAGACACGCGTTGAACGGCTATCGGAAAAAGAATCTCAAATCCACTTGACTCTTAAAGTGCCAGCCAAACAAGGCCCTTGGGCTGATGAGATATTGATCGAAACGGAGTCGGACGAACAATCAATCATTCGCCTGCCGTACTCTTTTCTTGTGCGATGATCGTGAAAGGTCGCCATGTCGCATTGATCGAACTGACGGCCATGAAACCAACACTGGAGAACATCTTGAAAAATCTAATTGACCGGAGAACCGCAAAAACTCGTGGAATAACGATGATCGAACTTCTTGTCATTATTTCAATAATAAGCATGATCGCTCTGATCATTATCCCAGGGATTCAAGCTTCACGGGAATCTGCCCGAAAAGCACAATGTGTCAATCAACTTAAGCAATTCGGTGTCGCGATCGCTCAATTCGAGACGACAAATCGAGAATTCCCGGCCTCAATTACCAGCAGCGACACTACGGCTTGGAAAAGAGTGGGCTTTCAATCCATGTCCGTCCACATGCAAATATTGCCTTATCTCGAACAAAAGCCGTTATATGACAGCGTGAATCTCAATCCCCACCCGAATTCAAGGTTCTTGGCATTCGCAAGCCTTTCTAACTTCACGGCATTGCAGACGCGGGTGGGCACGTTCCTATGTCCATCCGATCGTTTTAAAAAATTGCCAGGCAACAGTTATCGCGCGAATGTTGGTCCAAATCCTGACCTCTTAGAGTTACAGCATGTGAGCGAACCGAAAGGTGGTGGTGGCGCGCTACGACCTCTGTACCCGACAAAAGCGTCTGAGTTCACAGACGGGTTGAGTAAAACCGTTGGCCTTTCGGAGAGAGTCGCCGGTAGTAACGAAATCTCTTTCAGTAAAGATCGTGATCTATGGTTTACTGGACTGGAAAAATCCAGGGGCTTGGTTTCCAACGACGAACTTGTTGAAATATGTGGCATCCCAAATCCCAATCCATCAGAGTTCTATGCCGCATTAGGCACTTATTGGTTGCCCGGTCGATATGCCGACACGGTTTACAACCATGTAGGAACACCAAACGCCCCTTTCCCTGACTGCGTCATGCACGAAAAACTATACGAAGGCCGACCTCCGCTCAATACCGCAGCCGTAACGGCAAGAAGCCGTCATAATGGCGGAGTGCAGGTCTTGTTGATGGACGGATCCGTCAGTTTCGTGAAGAATTCGATAACGTATTCGATTTGGCGCGCAATTTCCACAAGATCAGGAAATGAGCGACTTGGTGAGTATTGATAATCGATTCATGATGCGCCAATGCCAAGGAGAAAAGCCTCAGCGATAAGGTAAAAAGTGCCATTCTACATTAGAATGGTGTAAATCATTGTAATGTAATGGCTTATATCCAATAAGATCGATCAACCATGAAGTGTTGACCTTGAGCACTAAGCCCATTAAGGATCAGGCCGGAAATAACTTCCGCTTTTGGGCAAATTATGGTACAGAGTCGATTGGATTTGAGATCATTGTCAAGGAGGTGTCGGCATGGAAGCCTTTGCTCCACAAATCGAGCGGATGATGAAGCGTCTTTTTGAATCGCTCAATGAAGCTGATCGGCGTCGGTATGCAGCGATTGAAGCCGCGAAGCTGGGACACGGCGGAGTTGAGCTCGTTGCACGTGTTTTGGGATGCGATCCAAAGACCATCCAGCGTGGGATTGAGGAACTGGAAGGCGAAGACGTGCTGGATCCGCTCCGCATTCGAAAAAAAGGGGTGGACGCAAGACCCTGATCGAACAAGATTTGGCCATTGAGGCCAACTTTTGCAAGGTTCTCGAAGATCATACCGCAGGCGATCCAATGCGGGTTGGAGTGAAATGGACCAATCTCTCCAGGCGTCTGATTGCCAGACGCATGGGCGAACTGGGAACGCCGGTCAGTCGGCACATCGTCTCTGGGCTGCTCAAGAAGCAAGGTTATCGCAGACGTAAGGCACTGAAGAAAAAGACGATGGGGCCACGTCATCCGGATCGGAACGCCCAGTTTGAGAATATTTCCCGTCTCAAGAAAAAGTATTTGAAGGCGGGCTTGCCAGTCATCAGTATCGACACGAAAAAGAAGGAGCTTTTAGGCGAATTCTACCGTGACGGCGTCATTGACACACAAAAGACGATTGAGGTCAACGACCACGATTTCGGCAGCATGGGTTCGGGCACAGTCATCCCACACGGAATTTACGACCTGAGATACAATCGTGGGTTCATGCACCTCAATACCAGTCACGAGACGAGCGAACTGGCTTACGAAAGCATTGCGGCTTGGTGGGAAAACCATGGCCAAAAGACATATCCCAAGGCTAAAAAACTGCTGATTCTTTGCGATGGAGGCGGCAGTAACAGTTCGTCAAGATACGTATT
>CAMBEP010000125.1 GCA_945865635.1 Candidatus Kuenenia stuttgartensis | reverse complement strand
GTTTACTTGCGTTACGGACTGACGTTTCGCCGCTGGTTGCTCCCCACCCCGCCTCGCGGCGACGCAGTTACCTTTGGCTACAGACGTTGGACCTTTCATCTGAAGAAGACTTGCACCTCTCTGACTTCACACACTTTGAACCGCACGCTCCAGATGCCTCCGGCATCGACTCGATCAAAAAGTGCCATTCATGACCGCCAAGAGTATAGATCAAAATCCGCTCAAATATCAAAGATTTATGGTTTTACAGGATGTGATATTCAACGCGGTGCCTTCACCCGGCGTTTTTTTTAAACAAAGAGACCTAAGTCCCTTCTTGGTCTAATCCTAAGCAGGATTGATGTTTTAAACCGAGAAACGCCGGGTGAGGGCACCCGGCCTTCATAGTGAGAACCGCCGGGTGAGGGCACCCGGCCTTCACAAAAGAGCTTTCGCTGATGATCCATAACCGGCTTGTTCGACCATTTTCTAAAAGAATTGCATCGCTATGGCGATTCGTGGGATTGGGCGGCTATCATGTAGTTTCCAGCATAAACCCTCATGAGCAAAAAACGAATGGATGATTCGCTAAGCCCTAGGGGTTTATCGTCGGAATTCAATGCTCGCGTTGGCTGTTTCGCGTTGAACTCTTCATCAGACGCTCATTCAGGAATTCCACGATGTCGATGTCCAAAATCCGTGCGTTCGGGCTTGCAATTCTCCTGCTTACGCTGAGTTCGATCGCATCGGCGGTTGAACCCATCCCGTTGCGAGCTGGGCCGGTCACGATGATCTTTGATTCCGAGAATGTCTTTCTGCGATATATTCGGGTCGGTTCCCATGAAATCCTGCGTGGGATCAATGCACCGGTTCGTAATCAGAAATGGTCGACTGTTGCGCCCAAAGTGTCGAATCTGAAAGTGGAAAAGGGTGATGGCGGCTTTCGGGTGAGCTTTGATGTGGTCTGCGCTGAGGATGATCTCGACTTTCGCTGGAAAGGCTTGATTACGGGCAATGCGAACGGGCTGATTGAGTTCACCTTTGATGGCGAGGCGCATTCGACCTTCAAGCGTAATCGTATTGGATTCTGCGTCCTTCACCCGGCTGCCGCAGCAGGGCAGGGATGGATCATTGAGACAGTGGATGGAAAGCGAACGATTGGAGGATTCCCGAAGTACATTTCGCCGCATCAGCCAGCGAAGAATCTGAAGGCGATCACACATGATGTTGCGTCTGGCATACAGGCCCGTGTGGAATTCGAGGGCGAAACCTTTGAGATGGAAGATCAGCGCAACTGGACTGACGCATCGTTCAAAACCTATTGCACCCCCTTGGAGATTCCTTATCCAGTTGAAGTTCTCAAGGGAACAAAAATCAGGCAGAAGCTTAAAATCAGCCTGTCGGGTGATCTCCCAGCCGTTCAGGGGCAGGCCGCAGGCACAATCAATGGTCGGGGCGGATCGGTTCTGACTCTAGGTGAACGTGAATCCGCATTGCCACTGCTTGGGCTTCAAGTGTCGGGCGAGGTGAAGAATCTCACGGGCTTGCAGTTGGAACGTCTCAAGGCGCTGCATCTGGATCACTTGCGAGTCGATTTGGCAATATCCGGGAAGTCGTTTATCGAGGACCTTCGCCGAGCCACTCGCGAGGCCAAAGCCTTGGGCGTAAAACTTCACATTGGTGTCAGTGTTGGCGATTCGCCGGCATTCGATCAATTAAGTGAGGAAGTCATGGCCCTTCAGCCCCCGGTTGCCTACTGGCTGGTGACGGATGCGGAACCATCCAAATTTGCAAAGGCGTATCTTGGTTTTGAGCCTCTCTTGAACCCGTCCGTACAGCTTGGGGTCAGCATGACGACCAATTTTGTGGACCTCAACCGTATGAGACCATCCAGCACATCAATTCAGGCCGTGGGCTTCGCCATCAACCCGCAGATTCATGCTTTTGATAATGCGTCGATGGTCGAGACACTCCCGATTCATGCGGACATTGTCAACAGTTCCAGGGCCTTTGGCGGATATCCGCAAATCATTGGGCCGATAACGCTTCGGCCGCAGCTTGTCAATGGCAAGGTTGCTCCCGGCGGGCCTCCCGTCGACCGGTTTCCAACCTTTGTTGACAGGCGTCAAGGCACAGACTTTACCGCGGCATGGACAATCGGCAGCCTGAAATATCTTGCGGATGCCAGAGCTCAAAGCGCGACTTATTTCGAAACGGTTGGCTGGAATGGAATCATGGATGCCGACGATGTCGCGTCGCGACCATCTGGCTGGCCGTCTCGTCCGGGTGAGTTGTTTCCGGTGTATGAACTGCTTCGCGAGATCGGTGAATTCGCAGGCGGCACAGTGCGGCAGGTGGATTCATCAGATACTCTGGCAGCAGTGGGGCTGGCTTTGCACAAGCCTGGGCGTCTGCGGGTGATTGTTGCCAATTTGAGCGGCGAGCCTCAGACGGTGACCCTTCGCGGCATCAGCAGTGACCCCGGCAAAGCAAATTCAGCCGCGAGCGGTATGGTCAAGATTGGTCTCCCAGCCTATGGTATAGGGCGAATCGACCAGGCTTCGGAATAAGTGCCAGAAAGCGGTCGGCCTGACACATCGAGTTCGAACGATAGCGGCATGCAGAGAAAAGAAACGATAGGGACAATGAATCGATGAAAACACGAGCTTTGAAGCAGTTTCGGGCCAAACTTGCGGCAGGGGAACCGGTGTATGGGCTCTGGGTGACACTCGAATCCGCAAGCATCACGGAAATGGCTGTGGCCTTGGGCATGGACTGGGTGGTGATCGATGCAGAGCATGGGCATCTTGATTGGAAAGAGATCAACGAGCACATCCGGGCCGGATTAAGGAGCGACACGGTGGTTCTGGTCAGGCTGGCCGAGCGGAGCACCACTTTGACGAAGCGAGCGCTCGATATCGGGGCCGATGGCGTTGTGATTCCTTGGGTCTCAACCGTGGAGCAGGTACAGGAGTCAATTCGCGATTGCCGGTATCCGCCCGAAGGCCGCCGCGGAATCGGCGGAGAGCGAGCCACTGTCTGGGGCCAATGCTTTGAGCAGCATACGTCGGAGGCCAATGAAAATGTGCTCGTGGTTCCCTTGATTGAAAGCGTCGAGGCGATTGCCCATGTCCAGGCCATGTGCAAGGTTGATGGAACCGAGGTTTTCTTCTTCGGCCCTGCGGATTTCTCGGCGTCGGCTGGCTCCCGGGGTCAGTGGGAAGGGCCTGGAGTCGCCGAGACGATTCTTGCGTTGAAGGATGTGATCCGTGAAGCCGGTAAACACTGCGGCGTGCTGGCCACCTCAATCGGAAATATCACAGACCGACGCGATCAGGGCTTCCGCATGCTCGGCATTGGCAGCGATTCCGCTCTGCTCCTGCGATCACTCCATCAATCACTGGAAGCCGCTGGCCGCGACCGCCTGCCGGCGCCGAGTCTGGACCCGACCGATGGCCGGGCCGTCCGTCTCCCGCTTGCCCAGCCCCCCGAGAGCATGGCTCCAGACCGCCAAGAGGTCATCACCACGCGCGAGAATTGCGTTAGGATCGAAATCGAATCCGGTGTCGTGATGGAAGCCATGGTCGGCCAATTCAACACGGCTCGCGGCCTGACCACCGGCATTGTGACAATTCAGCCGCTGTCCATGCTTCCATACCACACACATCCCTGCTCTGAGTCGATCACGGTTCTGGATGGCGAAGCCGAGATTTCGGTCGAGGGGCGAGTCTATCGACTTGGCCCGCTTGACAATATTACGATTCCGAGATGGCTCCCCCACAAAGCTTTCAACCCGAATTCCGCCAACGCAGCAAGGCTGCATGTCGCCTTGGCCATGAGCCAGCCCGAACGGGAACTCGTCTCACGCCCCTTCGCCCACAAGCAGATGACGGCCGAGTCAGGCGGTATGCCAGGCTTTGAGCGAGTTACCCGAATTTTGACCGCTGATCGCGTTCGCGGGGTCGGTCCCGGTGCCGAGTTTATCGATTATTTCAATGCTTCGCTGATACCCGGCATTGAGATGAGCGGCGGGTTCGCACGATTTGGCCCCGGCGGCCGACTGCCGGATCACATTCATGATTTCGACGAATCCATCTGTATCATTCAAGGCGATGCAAGTTGCTTGGTCGAGGAACACAAGTACTCGCTCAGCGACTGCGCCACAGCCATGGTTCCCCGGGGCCGGGTCCATTATTTCGTCAACGAATCAGCGAGCCATATGGAAATGATCTGGGTCTATGCAGGCCCAATGCCCGAGCGAATCGTGATCGCTCCCGGTTTCAAGCGTTCATGAATTGATCGATCGACATTTCAAATTCCAAAAGATTTAGCCCAAAGAAAAAAATGATGCCAAGTTCAAAAAATACCCCCTTTCGTATTGCTCTCACAGCCGACTTTTACGACGAAGCAGGCGGGCCCCTTTACAAGGACTTCGGCCTCGATACCTTCCACGGACAGGATCATGTCGTCATATCAAAATTTGCGGAACATCACGGTGAAATCAAGCCTGATCAACTGACGGGTTGCAGCGCCGCCCTCGTCCTGACTCCCAAGGTGACCGCCGCTTCCCTGGCTTGCTCTGACGACCTTCTGGCAATCAGCCGATTCGGAGTTGGCTACGACTCAGTCGATGTCGCGGCCTGCAACTGTAACAACGTCTTGCTGACAATCACACCCGGAGCGGTCAATCGGCCCGTGGCTGAAGCCACAATCGGCTGGATGCTTGCCCTGTCGCACCGCATGCTGGCAAAAGATCGACTCGTGCGCACGGGCCGATGGGACGATCGTAGCCAATACATGGGTTGCGAACTGCGCGACAGAACCCTTGGAGTGATTGGGCTTGGCGGAATTGGCAGAAATCTCATCGCTCTGCTTCAGGGTTTTGGAATGCGTCAGCCGATCGCATTTGACCCCATCGCCGGTCCCGAGGTCTTTGCCCAGTCAGGCGCTCGACAGGTGAGCCTTGATGAACTTCTCAAACAGGCAGATTTTGTCTCGCTCCACTGCCCCCTGAATGACCAGACCAAGGGTCTTATCGGAGCGGCCGAATTGAATTTGATGAAACCCAATGCCTACCTCCTAAATCTGGCCAGAGGCGGTATCGTTGACGAGGACGCGCTCTACAACGTACTCGCCAGTGGACGGATCGCCGGAGCCGCGCTCGACTGTTTCGCCGAGGAACCTGTCCTGAAGCCGCACCGATTTGGAGAGCTTGAGAATGTCCTTCTCTCGCCTCACTGTATCGCCTGGACGGAAGAACTGTTTCGAGACATCGGCCGAGCCGCCTGCCAGAGCCTCCTAGATTTGTCGCAAGGCAAGCCTCCCAAAGGCCTTGTCAATCCCGATCTGCTCGAGAACCCCTTGTTTCAGGAAAAGTGGAACCGCATCTGTGGCCTCTCAGGGACACTTTAAGGATATCGGTGAAAAAAAAGTCGCAATTCCCCGATTCAATAGATCTTGATCAGCTAGAGAGGTTTAGGTCGATACCACAATCGACATAATTTGAATCGGGGTCGGTGAAAATCTCCCAATCCAAATGGCATCTCTGGCCATTCGCCTGAAAATTCAAAATCTACAAAATACTTGAGGCGAGGATTCTTGGCCTAGCCTGAGTTATATACACCGATGCGATTTGATCCTCGCATCGGCGATTTGATTGCTGAACTCGAAGCGTTCGTCGAATTGGCGAATGGGATTGGATCAATTATAGAAGCTCATTTCAAGCAATCGCTTTCTTGCTCCGTTTGGCAAGCACTGCTGCCACAGTGGCTCCGATCGCGGCCAGGGCCCAGGTCGATGGCTCCGGTACGGGTGCAGCATTGACTGTGATCAAGCCACCAGTGATTGTTGGAGTTGGGCCGGTGGTGCCGGTGGGGGTTGCGCTGTCCGTATACTCGCTGTTTCCAAGCGTGATCTGATAC
>CAMBEP010000124.1 GCA_945865635.1 Candidatus Kuenenia stuttgartensis | reverse complement strand
AAGCGATGAAATCCGCCCGGTTGCATGCCGATGAAACCGGTTGGCGGGTGGCGGGCCAAACGCATTGGCTCTGGTGTTTTGGCAACGACCGAACCACATTTTATTTGATCGACCGGTCCCGTGGTTCACCAGCTTTGGAACGGTTTTTTACGACCTTTTATCAAGGAACATTGATCACCGACTTTTGGGCCGCTTATAATTCGGTCAACTGCGAAAGTCGGCAGATGTGTCTTGTGCATTTGCTGCGAGAATTGTCGACAACGCGCGATTACAAGAATCCGTCCAAGGACTGGCCGGAATTTGAATCGGTGTTGGGTGAATTGATCCGCGATGCCATGGAAGTCTGGCGAACTCGCGACCAGTACGGTGAAACGGTGTTGGAGCAGAAGCGGGTTGAGTTTCGATCGCGCGTTTCGGCAATCATTGCTGGCACTTGGACAGACAGTCATGCTTTGCGACTGGTGAAACGGCTTCGAAAATACGAGAACTATCTATTCACGTTTTTGGAACGTTATGGAATACCGTTTGACAATAATCATGGTGAGAGATTGATTCGCCCGGCTGTAATCTTGCGGAAGAACAGTTATGGCAATCGAAGCGAGCAGGGTGCGGATTGCCAGGCAGTATTGATGAGTATTTTTCGAACCTTGCGTCAACGCGGCCACGACCCCATCCGGACCGTGATTAAGGCTGTGACAGAACTGCTGAGAACCAGCCAATTGCCACCACTGCCTGCTTGATGAACTTCAGAGTGCTGAAGTCTTACATATTATTAAACCTCGTCCAGGCCGAAAATTTGTTGAGCATCACAAGAATGCCTGCAATCAGCTCAATAGCTGATTGAATCAGGGCTTCTGGAAACAGTTGCCAAAAGCCCGGCTGTTTTCAGCCGGGCTTCGGTTTTGATTCAGATCATGGCACCAGAAAATCTTGTTATTCAATTTCAAGCACTTCGCCGGTCAGACTTAGCTCGATTTCACGAACCTTGCCGCGCTTGTCTTTGCCCCTGATTTCAAAGGCGTCCTTGCCATCCACCTTCATTTTGAAGGCTTCCGTGAAGTTGATCCCTGGCAATTCTTTTTTGGCAATTTCCATGAGATTGACTGGGATGGATGCAATGGGAACCACCTCATCGCCATCGGGCTTGCCTTCCCCACAGCCTGAAACAAGTGCAAGCATGATGAAAACTGAGGATTGAATTCGGTTTTTGGTCGTCATTTTGATTAATAGTCTCCTGAGATGATTTCACCACCGGCCCGTGTGGCCAGGGCTTTGTAAGTCTTGTTGTTCATGGTTGTCTTGAGAAAGGCACAATGCGCGTCTGCAAAGAGAAAAATCACTCCTCCACCAAGATGAAGGCTGTGAAACTGGTTGACCTCGCCACTGGGATGGCCAGGGCCATATCGACCGCCGGCATGCCCCAGGATCATCCCGGGAGCTGTTTCTGTTCTGGGGTACCCCACACCATCATTATCAATTGGATAAAGAACAGAATTGGTCACAGACCCGACCCATGTCGATTCCCCCATTCTGTGCGATCTCTCGCCCGCTGCAATTGTATTTGATGTGCCATCGGTAATCATTTTCAATCCAATATTGCTATTCCGAAAGAAAATTCCATCGCCATCAATTCCGGGGTCAGTTGTCCCATACATGCCAACATAATTCGACGGAGCCACCTGACAAATCTGCTGCACAGGCACACCGCTGGGCTCGCGTTTCATGGACCACCAGAGATTTTTGACGGTGTCCGAAGGGCAAAAGAAATTGTTGATCAGAACGAGCCTTGATGTCAAATTCACGCCTGATTCTATAGGAATCTGGAAATTGATGGAATTGAAAAGGCTGTTCTGCTCCATCTGGGGCAACAGCATTGATGACCAGCCCCAGCCCGGCCCAGTATCATTCAGGTTCATATCAAAATTGGAAATGTAACCGGGTGGAAAAACATAGTGCGTGGATTCATAATTGTGGAGGGCCAGCCCGATCTGCTTCAGATTATTAAAGCACTGAGTTTTTCGAGCGGCATCCCTAGCAGATTGGACCGCTGGCAGAAGCAGGCCTATCAAAACGGCAATAATACTGATCACAACAAGCAATTCAATGAGGGTGAATCCTCGATGGTAGGATTTGACCCAGAAAGGGCTTTTTTGATTTTCAGAGTCCTGAACAGACATCAATTGCCCTTCCTTGCTTGCCCATGTTGATCCACTAGCAGATTATACTTAAGAATTCTGGCGCATTGATCTCATCAAAATAACAGTTCTGTAATCATTCCTCTGGCGATGCGGAATTTCGTATGATGGGAAATCGCGATTGATCTGCCAGAGAAGGCCAGTCAAGTGGAGTGTCCATCATGCGGATTCTGGTGGTTGAGGATAATCTTGAGCTTGGTCAGAATCTTCGCAAAGGGCTGCGCGAACACGGTTTTGTTGTCGATTTGGCCAACCGTGGCGACCTTGGCCTGGATTATGCCCGGTCCGGGACCTACGATCTGCTGATCCTTGATCGCATGCTCCCTTTGATGGATGGCCTGGAACTGCTCAAAAAACTACGGGACAGCAGCATCGCAACCCCCGCGATTTTTCTGACGGCGAGATCTGCCGTCAGCGAACGGATCGAAGGGTTCGACGCCGGGGCCGACGATTATATTGTGAAACCGTTTTCATTTGCCGAACTATTGGCTCGAATCCGGGTCGTTCTGCGTCGCGGCCAGTCTGCACCGGCGACAGTCTTGAGAGTGGCCGATTTGACGCTTGACCCCGTGGCCCGGGTTGTCGAACGTTCCGGTATTCGAATCGAACTCTCTGCCAAGCAGTTTTCCTTGTTGGAATACCTCATGCGACACGCCGGCCAGGTGGTGAGCCGATCGATGATCCTGGAGAAGGTGTGGGATTTTGACTTCGACAGCCTGACAAACGTAGTCGAAGTACATATCAACCGATTGCGCAATAAGGTTGACCGAGATTTCGACCATCCCTTGATCCACACCC
Organism: Candidatus Kuenenia stuttgartensis; assembly: GCA_945865635.1. Lineage (GTDB taxonomy): Bacteria > Planctomycetota > Planctomycetia > Isosphaerales > Isosphaeraceae > QWQI01. The sequence continues at coordinate 3,267 of CAMBEP010000124.1, read as the reverse complement.
TGCGAGGTGTGGGCTATGTGCTGAAAGAGAAATAAGAGTCAAACTAAAATGAAATGGAGTCTGAAAACACGGCTGACAATCTGGATGACAGTTGTCATGAGTATTTGCATCATGGCAGGATTCGCCTGGATTCATTTCGGGCTGAAATCCATATTGAATTCAAAGAACGAAATATTTCTTGCAAACAAGGCAGACGAGCTTCTGGCGGCTGTGCAGGACAATGACTCCGGTGGCCTGAACGCGCTTGAAGCCGAAATTAAACGAGAGGCGGAAACCTACCAGAGCGATGGCTTGATCCTCGTTCTACGCAAGCAGCCAAAGCTGGAAGTCGTGCCCAATTCCGATGCGAATCTCAAGGTGGTCAATCGTTTGGGCTCCATGCATCCGGTTTTATTGCATAAGCCAGTGCAAATGCAAGTCGATGGATCAGATTTTATGGTCTATCGAATCGCCATCAAGGAATCCGAGGTCTCCAGCTATGACCTGGATTTGATTTTATCGCTTCAGGAAACCCGCTTGATTCTAGCTCAATTTGACCGTCGGGCCTTGCTTGGCGGCTTGGCATTTCTGGCTGTTGCCATGGCGGGCGGATATTATTTTACCATTCAGGCCTTAAGGCCAGTTGCAGCAAGCATTCAAACGGCCCGCACCTTAAAGCCAGATCAAATGGAGACCCGTCTGCCACTGGCCGGCACCGGTGATGAAATCGACGAACTGGCCACCACCATCAATGGCCTGCTCGACCGGCTTTCCGCCTATCACGCACAAATCATTCGCTTTACATCCGATGCGTCCCACGAACTCAGGGGCCCGATGGGGGCCATGCGGGCCATTGTGGAAGTGGCCCTTCAACGACCACGCACCCAACCTGAATATCAGGAAATTCTTGAAACACTCGGCGAGCAGTGCGACAAGCTGACATTAATGGTGGATGCACTTTTGCTGCTGGCCAGAGCCGACGCTGGCCAGGTCAAGCTCAACCGGAATGAAGTTGATTTCAATGCGGTCGCCATGGAAATTTATGAGCTTTACCAGCCACTGGCAGAAGAAAAACAGGTCGAATTCAAAATGCATGCCAGCCAGGCAACTCTTATAATGGCCGATGAGCAAAGGCTTCGTCAACTCATATCAAACCTGGTGGACAATGCCATCAAATTCAATCACGCTGGTGGTATGGTCACCATCGATTTGCAACCTGATAAAGAATCGATCCAATTGATTGTCGAGGACAATGGAATTGGTGTTTCAGACGAGCAGATGGAAATGATATTTGACCGATTCTATCAAGCCGATTCCGCCCGATCTTTTAAAGGGTCAGGCCTGGGGCTGAGTATTTGTCAGTGGATTTGCGAAGCTCATGGTGGGTCGATCCATGCGGAACGAAAAATCCCCGCTGGCATGCGTGTGACAGCGAGGATTCCCAAAAGTTTCCACTGTGCCGAACAATTGGAATTATCTCAGGCCATTGGCCGATCCTGAGGACGTTGCTCCAATTGTTCTGCTTGTGGTTCCCGCCACGCTCTCAAGCTTGGTGCGGGCGTGCTCCACAGCCGATCGAAGTACAAAATCGTCGGTTTGATTCGCTGCCGTTGTCGGCCCGCTTGCATTCGGTTTGGACGCTTGGCGGGCAATGATGTTGGGCGTGACGCCCTGCGTATAAGGCCGGTCCAGAGGCGAATAAAATCGGGCCGTGGTCAGCTTCAGGCCCGCAGAGACGGAGACCATCGGGTAAATGCTTTGAACAGAGCCCTTGCCGAAGCTGCGCTCGCCCATCACTTCCGCACGGCCGTTCTCCTGAAGGGCACCTGCCAGAATTTCGCTGGCGCTGGCACTGTCGCGGTCAACCAGAATGACAAGCGGAAAATTCCATTCCACATCCGGCTTGGCTTGATAGACCTGGCTTTGACCATCGGATCGGCCACGCGTTGTCACTATCACGCCTTTGGACAAAAACTGGTCGGCAATTTCCACTGAGCAGTTCAGAAGGCCGCCCGGGTTGCCTCTCAGGTCCAGAATCAGCATTCTCATGCTCTTGGAATTCAAATGATCCAAAGCCGACTTCAACTCGCGGTTTGTCGTCTTCTGGAAGCCTGTCATCTTCAGGTAGCCGATCCCCTGATCTGGATCGATCATTTTGACATCGACAATGCTTTCCACATCCACAGGTCGGCGAATCATTCTCACTTTGCGATTCGACTCGCTTACACTACGGATCAATAGCTCTACAGTCGACCCCTCCTGCCCCTGGAGTCGTGATGCCGCCTGATCCAGCCCGAGGCCCTGAAGGCTCTGGCCATCCACTCCGGTGATCACCTCGCCCACCTTCAGGCCCGCTTCCGCCGCCGGCCCACCGCGAATCACGCCGGTCAGGACAAGTCCATTTGGATCGTCCTTGAGCTCAACACCAAGGCCCACAAAATTGCCGTCGATTACGGCATAGAGATCTTCGAGTTTGTCGGGAGTCAGGCAGCTTGAGAATTCGTCGAGTGCATCGCAGGCACCGAAAATAAATTCCATATAAACGGCCTGGCGGGAAACATTGGCGGTTTTCCAGGCGGTATCGGCGATGGTTGCGACAATGTTATTGGCTTTTTCGCGGTCGGCTGCCAGCACATTGGATCGATTTTCACGCAACCAAGTCCGCAATTCCTGGATCTGGGCCGTGGTGGCCGACCCGGTATTAAGACGCTGGAATTCAGGGTCACGAAGCGCCACTTCGAGATTGTCCAGGCCCCGCCGGCCCAAGCTTGAAAGCTCGACCGGGTCGACATAACTCATATCAATGCGTTTCAGAATTTCCCTGTATAGGTTCGCACATTCTGTGGCATTCAATTGAAGCAGGATACGCCGAAAGCTTTTGTCCTGATATCGTTTTTGCAATCGCAGGTGCATTTCGCACAATATCAGGCGTTGGCGGAATTCGACCCTCTCAGGCCATTTGGCCATGGCCGATTCGTAGAGCTCAGCAGCCTTGCTCCACTCATGATTGATCTCAAGCCTGAGCCCATCACGATAGAATTGATCGGAACCGTCAACAACGGTGGATGCATTAACGTTCGACACCGGTGCAGGTGTCACGTTGTCGGCAGCCTGCAGGGCGGAGCAGCAGAGATGGATGAGTACGGCTAAAGAGCCCAGATGCCGGAATCGCGGAGAAATCACCGGATGGACCTCACAGGAATTATCGACGACAAGATCAGCGTTCAAAGATGCAGAATTGAGCGAGTGCGAATCAAGCCAACGTTGTCGAAATCCCTTCGAGCGCCC
>CAMBEP010000123.1 GCA_945865635.1 Candidatus Kuenenia stuttgartensis | reverse complement strand
AGAACACCAGTCTCGATGTATCAGGTGTTCGGTGACAACAGGCTTGATTTCGGGGATATCTTCAACGAATCGGGTGCGGGTTTCCGAGCAGCGATTCAAGGGGCCGCCGCAATCGGGGCAGAGATCGGCCCGGTGTTCCTGACGATGATCATTTCCAAACTGGAGAGCCGTATGCGGGAGATCCGCCCGTACGGTTCGGAGGGAGGGGGAGGTGAAACTCTCCCTACCCCTATAAGTAGCCGGTGGTTGAGCGAAGCGACACCACCGGTTATGAGAGGGGGTAAAAGCTGCTGGCACCCCGGCAGGGGTGCAAGACCTTATGCCGCATTGTCGACCGGTGGTGTCGTCGCTGACCCTCCTCAACCACCGGCTACTGGCTGCGATGCCTACGGCATCGTCGCGATCAAAAAGTGTCATTAATGGTCGCGAAGAGTATAAGTCTCACCTGAAAAAAGAATGGTTTGCTTGTAACTTTTTCGGATTGTCGGTTTAATAGGTAGACCAAGCATTGACAAGGCAGTACAAAACATATTTATAAGATGGAGTTCTTAAGACTGAACTCAACTTAGAACAAGACTCAGAAATTTCAAGCAGATCGGCCTAAAAGCTCTGACCGGCTTGTTTTCCAGAATGCCCCCTGATGGACTCGAACCATCAACCCGCTGATTAAGAGTCAGCTGCTCTGCCAATTGAGCTAAAGGGGCGACCCGTGTCATCATACTTTTTTGATCCGGGATGTCAAGCGGAATGTGCTGTTTTTACACTAAAACATACAAAACTCGCAGCAGGTCATTTCGCCCACACGACGTTTTAGGCCTGAGTTTAGATTCGCTTGGGGAGGTTTTTGGGACGCCTTGAAGTCGTAGAGAGAATGCAGAAACCAAAGAGAGCATAAGACTTCGAAGAACAGTCTGGGCCCTGGACTCTCTTGTCTGGATCAGTTATGAATAAAAAAATGAGCACGCCTGTCAGGGATTTAAGGCGATCTCGTTGACTTTCATCCAGTTTTAGGGTATTCTTGTCTAACCAAAGCCACTGTAGCTCAGCTGGTAGAGCACCGCTTTCGTAAAGCGGGGGTCGTGAGTTCGAGTCTCACCAGCGGCTTTATTCGTCGATCTGATTCCAATATCTGCCAATTTGCCAAGCTCGACAAAATCGATGTTCTGGTTATTGGCTGAACCGGCACTTTTTATTTACGATCAGAGATCAATTCGTGACGTTATTCGCAACTATGATCTCGTCAGAGAAGCTTCACTCTCGCCATCAATTGGTTCAAGAGAGGATGAGCCTTTTAAATCGACTAATTCTTTCAGTCCTGATTGGGCTGCGTATGAAATGGTGGGCAAAGGTCGTAGTGGTATCGACGCAATTCGAAAATCGGTGTAATTGTGTTTCGATACCTCTCTACATGCAAATGCATATTGGAGTTGCAATGAGATGCAATCAACCGCTGATGTAATCGAGAATTTGGGCAATCTGGCTTCTCAGGTCGCGTCGGTGCACGATTCGGTCGATGAAGCCATGGTCGAGCAGGAATTCGCTGGTTTGAAAGCCTTCTGGCAATTTCACGCGGACTGTCTGCTGGATGACCTTGGGGCCTGCAAAGCCGATCAGGGCCTTGGGTTCGGCCAGATTGATATCGCCCAGGCTGGCGAAGCTGGCGGCCACTCCGCCCATGGTCGGGTGGGTGAGGACGGAAATATAAAACCCACCAGCGGCATTGTGGCGTGCCAGGGCCGCAGAGACCTTGGCCATCTGCATTAAGGAGAAGATGCCTTCGTGCATGCGAGCCCCGCCGCCGGAGCCTGAGACGATAATCACAGGAAGTTTCAATTCTGTGGCTGTTTCAATTGCTCTGGTCAGTTTTTCACCGACTACAGAGCCCATGGAGCCCATGATGAAGCCCGAGTCTGTCAGGCACAGCACTGTGCGAAGCCCCCTTACAAAGCCCTGACCCACCAGCGCCGCCTCGTTCAGTCCGGTCCGCTTCTGTTCCGCGGCAATGCGGTCGGGGTATGGGCGGCGATCGTTGAAGCCGAGAGGATCGCACGGCTTGAGGCTCGTGTGCCACTCCTCAAATGTTCCTTCGTCAAGGATCTGATTGATACGTTCGCGGGCGGTAATGATAAAGTGATGATCGCATTGCGGGCAGACGCTCAGGTTGCGTTCCAGTTCCTTGCGATAAAGTACCGCATGGCACTGCGGACACTTTGTCCAAAGGCCTTCCGGGACCTTTTTCTGTTCGGTTGTGGTCGTCCAGGCATTGAGCGATTCTGGTTTCGTGTCGTTGGACATTCTTCGTCTATGACATCCTGATTTAATTCTTGAACTCTTGAGACCGCCGGTTCACTCTGCCATGACTCTCAGGAATCGACAGGTTGAGACCTCTGCCTTCGCCGACCGCTGGCATCAATCTCCAAGTCAATCAGTTCTATTGTTCCGCCAATTGACAATTCGGTCAATCTCGGCTTGTCACATCCACGCAATTGGCAAGAGAGAATCTGGGCCAACGGGTCGGGGGTGATCAGGGCCACCGACTCATCCCGATATCGCTTTAGAAGTGTATCAAGAAAGTCGGAAATACGCTCGCCCGCTTCTCCAAAAGATTCGCCCTGAGGCGGCTGTATCCCCGACGGATCCTCAATCCATTGCCGCCAGGCCTTCGGATGACGCTGCTTAAGATCTTCCCAGCACAAGCCTTGCCATAGACCAAGATTCACGTTGCGAAGATCTGCCACGCATTTCGGCCTAAGCTTCAGGGCGGGCCCAAGTGCCTCGGCCGTTCGCTGGGCTGAGAGATTCGGGCTATGATACAAAGCCGCAAGGTGGGTATGGGCGAGTTGATCCCTGAGGCTGTTGATCTGGGCCACACCTTCGCTGCAGATGGGCAAATCAAGGTCGCCTGTGATCCGATTTTCAACATCGAAACAGGTCGCACCAGGGCGTATCAAATAAACTCTCATGATGGACTCCTGGGTCCACTCATTTGGTCTCAGATTCGATCGCAAGCGTATCATGGATTTCCGAAGTTTACGAGGAACGCCGAACCGAAGCCGCCAATGCGGCCAAGGCCTCTTTCGGCGAGACTCCACCCTGAAACACCGCTGAACCCGCCACTAGCAGATCGCAACCCGCTTCGACCGCTGCCGGGGCCGTTGCCGCCTTGATTCCGCCATCGATGCAAAGTCTCAGGTCCGGCCGAAGGCTCTTGACGCGGCGGACCTTTTCCAGCACGCCGGGCTGAAACGACTGCCCACCAAAGCCCGGCTGAACCGACATCACCAGTACACAATCAAGATCGTCCAGAAATGGGGTCACACTTTCGATCGGTGTGCCCGGATTCAGCGATAATCCGGCCTCGACCCCACACGACCGGATATGTCGTAAAAGTGATCGAGGGTCTGGTAGTACCTCAATATGAACAATCAGTATATCGCACCCAGCCTCAATGAAATCATCAATGTATTGGCCTGGGTTGTCCATCATAAGATGTGTATCAAAAGGCAGATTCGTAGCTTTTCGCCAGTCAGCGATCAAAGGGGCGCCGTAAGTAAAATTTGGAACAAAATGACCATCCATAACATCCAGATGCACGGCTTTGGCGCCATCCGCCTTAAGCCCCGCAAGCACTTCCGCCATCCTTGCGAAGTCGCAGGCAAGCAGGCTGGGGGCAAATATGGGTGAGCCGGCTGCTCTCAAAGCCTTCAGGCGAGTCGGTCGGTCAGACGGTTGGGCCGTTGTGGTCAATATCCGCTGCTTTCTTTCGAAGACAATCTATAAGTCATTATAAGTTGGCCCGACCATTCTGTCCAGTCGGGCCAGCCTTGTTCTCAGTCTTTTTTCGATGCCGACTTAGACCTTCTCAGGAATCACCCTCAGGGAATTGAAGACTTTGCCTTCAAGCGACTCCAGAAACGCGCCTCCGCCTGTGGAAACATGGCTTACTTTCTCAGCCACACCGAAAAGCTCGGCGGCTTCGGCTGTCTCTCCACCTCCCACCACCGTGATACCCTTCGATTCTGCCATTGCGGCGGCCATGCCGGCTGTTCCCTTGCGGAATGGCTCGTCTTCAAATTTGCCCATCGGTCCGTTCCAGATCACGGTTCCGGCATTCCGAACGGCTTCTCCATAGGCGGCAATGGTCTTGGGGCCAATATCGATCCCAATCCAGCCGTCTGGAATGTCCGACCCCTCGACCACCATCGTTTCGCTTGATGGATCCAATCCCCGACTCACCAAGTGGTCCAGCGGAAGCTTCAGCTTCGATCCCGCCGCTTCTAGAATTGCAAGGGCCAGGTCCAGCTTGTCGCCTTCCACCCTTGACCCGCCCGTGGTGTGCCCCTGTGCCTTCAGGAAGGTGTAGGTCATGGCTCCGCCCACCAGCAGTGCGTCAATCTTTGGCAGCAGGTTGGTGATCACGCCGATCTTGTCAGAGACCTTGGACCCGCCCATCATGGCAATCATTGGCTTGGCCGGGTGGCCCAGCAATTTTTCCAGAATATCAAGCTCTTTACCGACCAGAAAACCGATCGCCCGGTCCGCCGGTGCAAATTGCTCAGGCACAGCCACCATAGAGGCTTCATCGCGGTGGCATGTCCCGAAGGCATCGTTGACATAGCAGTCGGCCAAGCCCGCCAGGCTTTTGGCAAAGACCACATCGCCCTTCTTCTCGCCTTTGTTGAACCTGACATTTTCCAGAATCAACACATCTCCAGGCTTCATCACGGCCGATTTGGCCTGAGCATCCGGGCCCACGGTGTCGTTCGCCTTGGCCACTGGCTTGCCCAGAACCTCGCTTAGCCGGGCTGCAATCGGATCCAGCCGGTAAGGGCCATCGGTTGCCGGATCGCCTGTCGGCCGGCCCAAATGCGATACCAGAATCACTGCGGCGCCGGCCTCAAGCGCATAATTGATTGTCGGCAGGGCCGCCTTGATCCGGCGGTCATCAGAAATCGAGCCATCCTTGCCCTGGGGAACATTGAAGTCCACCCTTATCAAGCATTTGCGGCCCTTGAGATTAAGATCTTTGATTGTCTGCTTAGCCATGTTTCCCTTTGTATTTCTATGAAAAAAACCAGCACCTTCGCGAGTTCAAGAGACTCGCGAGCAGCGCCGGCTTTGAATTTATGTGGATTTCATATCCATTGTGGCCAGGAGGCTTTTACGCCCCCTGCTTCAGGTTGGTTCTGCCAAAGATCAACCCAAGGCGGCCATCTTTCGGGCCAGTTCGACAACCCGGTTGCTGTAACCCCATTCATTGTCATACCAGCTCAGGATTTTCACCATATTGCCACCGATCACTTGCGTCCAGTCGCCCATGAAGATGCTCGAGTGCGGGTTGCCGATGATGTCGGACGAGACCAGTGGGTCCGTCGTATACTCGAGAATTCCCTTCATCGGGCCTTCCGCTGCCGCTTGAATGGCTGCATTGACCTGCTCTTTGGTCACGTCCTTGCCCAAGACGGCGGTCAGGTCGGTGATCGATCCGTCGGCGACAGGTACGCGAAGCGAAATACCGGTCAGCTTGCCCTTCACGGCCGGAATCACTTCGCCCACAGCCTTCGCGGCACCTGTGGTCGATGGAATGATGTTGATGGCGGCTGCACGGGCACGGTAGGGATCCGCATGGATCTGATCATTCACCTTCTGGTCGTTCGTATAGGCGTGGCAGGTCGTCATCAGGCCTTTTTCAATGCCAAATGCTTCGTGCAGAACCTTGACCACAGGGGCCAGACAATTCGTCGTACAACTGGCGTTGGACACAATCCGCATGTCGTTCGTCAGGGTGTCGTCATTCACGCCCAGGACAATGATTCCGTCCAGATCGTCCTTCGGAGGAGCTGTCAGAATGACCCGCTCAGCACCGGCGTCGATGTGCTTTTGAAGCGAAGCCTTGTTCGTGAAGAAGCCTGTCGATTCAATCGCAATCTGGCAACCAAGTGCTTTCCAAGGCAGGTTGGCAGGATCTTTTTCCTTGGTGATCTGGATCTTCTTGCCATTGACGATCAAAGCTTCGCCGTCAGCAACAACTGTCCCGTTAAACTGGCGATGCACGCTGTCGTACTTCAGCAAAAGGGCCAGGCTCTTGGCGTCCGATAGGTCATTGATGGCAACAACATCGAACTCGTTGGGATACTGGGCCAGGACTCGGAATACCAACCGCCCAATACGTCCAAACCCGTTAATGCCCACTCGAACGGCCATTGTGTGTGATCTCCAAAAAAAGCAGATTCTTGATCCAGAACGACAAGCAGCAGTCTGTCGAAATTCGAAACCGGGGCGCGTTGCCTCGAATCAACCGTTTCTCGCACAAACACGAGCGGAATTATATAGCGATCCACTCCTTCCTGTCAATCGTTCCACTCCTGATTGCGCATCCCAGCCCCGACGAAATTCCAATACGAATGTTATTCATTTTCTAAGTTGTTGCGGCCAAACATGATACATCGTATCAGAATGATCCCGGAGGCATCAAAGCAAGTAGCCGGTGGTTGAGCGAAGCGACACCACCGGTCATAAGGTCTAAAAAAAGCTGCTGGCACCCCGGCAGGGGTGCAAGACCTT
>CAMBEP010000122.1 GCA_945865635.1 Candidatus Kuenenia stuttgartensis | reverse complement strand
CATTTCAGCATTCGACAATCCAAAAACGCCCCAAAAATTTAGGCCCGATGCCCTCATTAGGGCGCGCACAACAATTAAAACCCGCCAATCTGAATTAATCCCCGCCCCCTGGCCCCCTGATCGCGCGAGCCCGGTCAGGGGACCGTGCCTACACTTGAAAACATGGAAAATGTCGGCCCGATGCCCTCATCGGGCGCGCACGACCAATAAAAAATCGCCAAAACAATGTCGGCCCGATGCCCTCATCGGGCGCGCACGACCAAATAAACCCCGCAGATTCGAAATAAATCAAAAAACCGCCAAGCCCCCTGATCGCGCGAGCCCTGTCAGGGGACAGGGCCTACACTTGAAAACATGGAAAATGTCGGCCCGATGCCCTCATCGGGCGCGCACGACAAATAAAAAATCGCCACAACAATGTCGGCCCGATGCCCTCATCGGGCGCACGACCAAATATACTCTTCGCGACCATTAATGACACTTTTTGATCGCGACGATGCCGGAGGCATCACAGCCTGTAGCCGGTGGTTGAGGAGCGCAAGCGACGACACCACCGGAACACGATGCAAAAAAAATCTTGCACCCCGGCCGGGGTGCCAGCCTCTTTACGCTCACAAATCCGGAAGGTGTCGCTTCGCTCAACCACCGGCTACACTCTGTGATGCCTCCGGCATCGTTTGCAGACGGATGCGTCATACATTCTGACTGACGCAAAAAAACATGGGGCCAAAAGCCGCCAATCAATGACACCTGGCTCATAAAATGGATGCCGGAGGCATCACAGCCTGTAGCCGGTGGTTGAGGAGCGCTAGCGACGACACCACCGGAACACGATGTAAAAAAACTCTTGCACCCCGGCCGGGGTACCAGCCTCTTTACGCTCACAAATCCGGACGGTGTCGCTTCGCTCAACCACCGGCGACTTGCTTTGATGCCTACGGCATCATTCTGATACGATGTATCATGTGTGGCCGCGACAACTATAGTTCATCGCACAAGGCCAGTGCGCGAAGGACTTGGGCCGTGGAAATGTAAGTGATGTAATGCTGGGTGTTTTTATAAAGTGATTTCATCCACCATCGGCCGGTCTGGCGCTGATTGGATTTGAGCCAGGCCAGGCCTTTCTGGATTCTTGGATCGCTAGCAGGCTGGCCCGACTCACGCATCAGGACAATTGTAAAGGCCGTCATAAATGGGTCAGACACCGGGTTGGCGGCATCGGGCTCGCTGTCGATCATTGCAATATTTTCTTTGGTGATATTGTTTCCCCAGTTGCTGGTGGTGCTGAAGCTGCGAGTGGACCACCCTCCATCAGGTTTCTGGTATTGGCTGAGCAGGCTCAGGGCCAGCTCCCGCTCGGACTTGGAAACCAGTTCTGGCATGACATTGCCAAGCTGAAGCCGCTGAACGCGTTCATAATCATTACGGGGCTTATAGTTTTGAAGGGCTTGCTCCAGCCGCTTGATACGGCGCAGAAGGTTGTCGTCAGTAAGCTTTGAAAGCCAGCCAGGGGCAGTTCTTACAGCCTTCAAGGCTTCCAGTCCAAGCTCGAAATCGGTAGTAATGTAGGGAATTTCTACCTTGGCTGTGGTCGACCAGAGGCCATCGTCGGATTGCCTCAGGAGCATGTCTCTGAGGGACCGCTCGGTGTCGGCAGACAATTTTCCGGTCACGTGTTTGTCCCACTGGGCCAGGCCAAGCGATCGCCAGATCGAGAAAATTGTGTCGGCATAGACCTTTACACCTTGATTCACAGTCGGTGCTGCAACCGATTCCGGAATGGATTTCACAAACTCCTGGCGCACTTCGGCCAGAGGTGGGCCGAAAATGTGGGTCAACTGGGATCGCTCAGCCATGTAGACGCCGGTGGAGTGGCAGGCCACACACTTGCGTTCACGTGTCCAGGCCAGGGCCCCGTCGTCCAGATACTTGAGCGCATCCTTGACAGATTTGGGCGTCATGGCGGCCAGTTTTGGCTCGTCGGCCGTGGCGGCGGGAATCTCGATCTCGCCCGACTTATACTGCCAGGCGGGTTTCGCAGGCTTGGGAGGCTGGGCCCGGGCCTGGGTATGGATCGAAAGATTCAAAAGGGCCAGAGTCGCGACCATCAAGCACGACCGGTGTAGAGTCCGCATTGCTAATTCCCTGTTGGCTGATGAGAGTTTTCCGACTTAGAAGATATGTTTAGACTGAGCCTCAACCCGGGCCTTTTTTTAGGCCACATGCCTTGGCGATTCCCGGCTGAGATTCAGCCCTTGACGCGTATGACCAGAGATTCGATGGCATTATGGCCCGATTTGCGAAGCGGGCGTGGCAGGGGCTGGGGCTGGCCTTTTTCGTCGATCGTGCGGCACCTGAAATTGTACTCGCCTTGCCCCAGGCCTGGGATTAGGGCGGCCCAATGGGAGTTGGTCAGCCGCATGGGCCAGGTTTTCGGCTTGCCGGAATCATCAAAACCATGGGTCGGAGGCGGAATTTTGCCAGCTTTAAGGGAGTTCCACAACTCAGGCGGCGGCAGTAGGGTGGCATCGGTCCACTTGGACTTCAGAAAATAGGGGTCATTTTCAGCCACTGGCTTGTCGGCTGGCTCGATGCAGATCTGGACTTTCGAAAGCCCTGAAATCCCGACCTGCGCGTATCCTGAGACTGGCACAGGCTGCCCCGACTTGACTTCAAGCGGCACAGAGAGGCTTGCGGCGAAGGTTTTCAGGGGGCTATCCACATCATTGTTCTGCTCCGCGTAGGTATCATTGGCGTGACTCAAATTGGTTAAAACCAAGTGGCTGAGCCACTTGATCGACTTAAAGCCATAGCCTTCGGGCACCACCACACGCACAGGCCCGCCGCGCTTGGAGTCGAGCCATTCGCCATTGAGCTTATAGCAAAGAATGACTGGCGGGAGGTCGTAAGGGTCTTCCAGAACGCGGCCGATCGGCAGCGAGCTCCGAAACATCTGAGTCGGGTCGTTGTTATGGAAACCGTAATAGAAGACCCTCCGAAGATTTTCGCGAGGCTGGGTCAGGGCCACCACCTCGCGCATCGGCACACCTTCCCAAAGGCCCATGCCAAGCGGGCAGCCCATGTTCAGGCAGGTCATGACCTTGGCAAACCGCACTAAGTGCGTCTCTCCAATCTTCAGCAGTCCTTGAAAGTCGAGGGCCGTTGCCTTGGCCCCGGTCAGCTCCTGTTTCAATCGGGCTGGATGGTCAGGGTCGGACAAGACTTCCAGTCGCCAGCTTTCACGCGTCAGCCCAACTTCGCGTTTTTTCTCGTCAGGCAAGGCATGCGGCAGTGGCTTGCCACGTGATACATCCTGAAATTCGCCTGCTGGCGTGAAATAAGGTTCGGGCCTCACCCCGGCCGGGACCGGCCTGGACGCCCCCCGTTGCTGCCCCCCGACCGATCGGCCCCGGCTCGCCAGGGGCATCGATCCGGCCATCGCAGAAGCAAGCCCCAGCCTTTGAAAATGGCGACGCGTGACTTGCAAATGCTCGCCCATGAAGGTTTCGTGGCTCATGCTGCGTCCTCCGCAAATAGTGGGTTCTGGATCCCCAAAAATGCCCGAGCCCAATGGCTCACATCTTGGATTTTCCGATGGCGTAGATATGCACCTGATAGTCGCTGAAATGGTCATTCCAGGTGCCACCTGTGGCCTGAATCGTGCGGTTTTCGCCAATCACTTCCACCTCAACCTGGCCCGAGCCGGGCAGGTTAAGCCGCACATCGGTTTGCCCGTTGCGCATTCCGGCTGCGAAAATGTAGGTCTTGCCGTCGTGCCGCTTGACCATCGACGCCACCGGGACCTGCGCATTGGCCGATTCAATCGAGGCTGCAGCCGTCAGGCTTGGGCTTCTCAAAACTGCCGACAGGCTCTGGATCTGGCGGTTGATCGACTTCACCTCAGCCGTAATCGCTTGATCGGCAAGCAGGCCGGCCTCAATGAATTTTGGCTTGAACTGGTGAGAAAAATAGATCAGCCCCTTGGCACCATGAATCAGGGCCATCCACACCTCTGACCTGACCTCGCCAGGCGTCGGCCGACGGTTGGCATTGTTGATCCCCGTCGTTTCAATGCAGCACCAGACGTCCTTTTTGTCGTCGGTCCATTTCCTGAGCCGCTCCACCCCATAGGGGACATACCAAAGCTTACCGGCAATCGCCTTGTTTTCATGGGCCGCCGGATAAATGTCAAACGAAACGATGTCAGAGCCCTTCCCATATTCCCGATAATCTTCCGGATGATTTGTCCGCACCCCCCGACCATAATAGCCGTCCCAAGCCACGCCCTGGCCCAAATTGAGCAGCACGGGCCGATCAGGATCCGCCTTGCGAATGGCTTCGTAGTCCTTGATGATCACCGAAGGGAGGATTGGTGGGCCATAACCCTTGCCCTGTGGCAGCGACTGCGCATTGTCGGGCTCATCACCATGCATCCAGCCCACAATCGTCGGCCGATCCCTAAACGCCATCGACCGCTCATTCTGGCTGCAAATCAGTCGCATGCCGGCTTTATCAAGCGCATCAAGATGTGCCGGCGTAGGCCCTCGCCAAAGCCCAACATAGAGGTTGATCCCGGTGTCTCGAAATCTCTGCGCATTGGCAGGGTCCTGAAGCCACACGGCAATCGGAAATTCGCCGGCCGTCTTCGTCAGCCCCACGAACGGAGACTTCACAGCCCCTGCCGCTTGCGGAGCCTGAAAAAAGCCCTCGGCCATGCCCGCTTGAAGTTGAGCCAGACATATGCTTAAGAGACAGATCTGCGCAATTCGCATCTCTTTTCCCATCAATGCTTAAAATGGTTTGATCCGACTGGTTTCCGGGTGGGCCTGCCACCTCATTATCCAGCGAAAATACGAATCCGCAAGCCTCGGGCTTGCCGGTTTCTCAAAAAAAATCTGATCCAGCTACCCGCCACAAACCTCCTTCCACATAAATAAAAAAAAGGAATATCGCCGGTGGGACTCGAACCCACACGAGGGTTAAACCTCGAAGGATTTTACATACCACTATAGCTTTCGCTACCAGAGAAACTCTGTTTGATGGTCTGGACTATTCCTTATCCATGAGACTCCGAAAAGTCTTTTAGGATGGGCAATTATAGTCTCTGAACGTCCCCATTTCTGGGTTTCGCTCAGCGTTGGATCGTAACTCTCTCGAGCACAGGTCGTTCACTGAGTTTATGCCCTACTGTCTGAATCTTTCGAAACAGACGACCCTTTTTTTGAGTCCTTTGCGTCTGCCATTCCGCCACGGCGACAAATCCTTACACTTAGAATATCACCTCAAGGCTCCCTTGTCCATCAGTCTTCCCTCATCGCCCACAAAAAAGAGACCACAACCCAAAATCTGGCCACCAGCACCAGATCATACAAGATTCCTCTCATGCTTTCTGGCAAGCATCTGTGGTGTGGGTCCACTGACCGCGAAAATAGAATTCCGGTCAAACATACGGTCAAACTCCTGAAATGACATCATCATGTTTGCACCTTTCCATGGATCATTATAAATCAGGGTCTGCGACCTATCGATTATCCCCGTCACAACAATATAATGACCAATCCGAGGAATCATCCGGAATCGTTCATAAATTGGGTGCTGATGCCAAAGACAGCACATCAATGGTCCACCCGTTTCCAATGTTATGGAGAAATTGTTAAATGATGCATCGCTAACTAATTGAAATTCCTCCAAAAAATTCCCGTATTTATCCCTGATATCAGCAGAAAGCAATCCAGACAAAGGGGTCGCTCTTGGATTATTAATCAACTCGCCTACAGAATCGCTGCGATAAAACTCTTCGTTGATATTTGTTACAAGCACATCAAATACAGCCCCGTCGACCACATAACCCAGTTTCTTTGTCGTGTGCCGACGCCACCTTTTGGCAAAAGAAAACTCGCCACCAAATTCATTATCCCTATTCTCCCTCTTTGCAACACATTCCTCAACCTTTTCTCTAAGATCAACAAAATCCATGGATTGTGTCTCGATTCTGCATACTGCAAGAATATTGAATGCCGAATTTGTATTGAGATATTTATTGAACATCTTTACGCATTCGTCCCGCATTTTATCTATTGACAATGATTTGTAACGCTTCACCGCTTTAAAAAACTCGGTGACTTCTCTAAAATCCATCGCATGTATTTTAAGATTGCTTGTCCCAGGCAATGGAAGCCACGACCATCGACCGAGCATCGTCACGCAGGCATCACCACACAAATTTCCATGATTCTGGCCGACCAACGGCACATCATAACAGAAATCCGCAGTACGATGCCCTCGATGATTCTCCGTGCTATAGGCCTTGCCAAGAATCTGAAAGACAGCGCCAAGTTTTCCACTTCGAGGAATTAGCATTTCCCATTACTCCTATTTCGCAGATTCCACACATATTATCCAAATCGACCACATTCATCAGTACCATCCCTTATACACTCTTACTGCTGGCTTGAACCACCCCAATCTCAGGAAACTGGTCCGCCTGTCGTTCGATTTCTCAGTCAATCGATCATCGTGCGCGCACGACCCATAAACCTGGCTGATTGGAAATAAAAAAACGCCGAGCCCCCTGATCGCGCGAGCCACGTCAGGGGACGTGGCCTACATTGGCATATTCAAACGAAA
>CAMBEP010000121.1 GCA_945865635.1 Candidatus Kuenenia stuttgartensis | reverse complement strand
CGTGGCTCTACCTCAGGACATGGTCTCCAAGGCTTATGCCAAGGCCAAGAACGCTGTGCCCAAGAAGTATTCACAGCCAGCAACCTCGGGCCTGAAAGCCGAAGTCAAGGCCGGTTCGAACAAGTTCGATTTCGACCTGACCGACTGACATTTCCATTAGTAGGAAATGTTTGATCAAACCAAGTCCTGGCCAGAAGATCGATTCAGCCAGGATTTACTGATTTCTTACGAAAGTAGACAGTTTCATCGATAAGTTGATGCGGCATTATGGCAAACGGAATGGTAAGTTTTTGGGAAGAAAAAAGCCGGACCCTTTCACCAACGTAGTGGCAAAATAAGTTTTGAGTTATGACTTGAGTGATTGCGAGCTGGAGCGAAAAAAAACTGCATGACAGTCATTCAAGCTCTGGGCGGAACAACCCGATGCTTTGAATATTATGGATTGTAAACCTTTTGCAAAAAAATGCTTAAAGTGATGACTGTGAAGGGTTAAAAGAGGCGATTATTTATTAAAATGATATGTGGACATGGAAATCAGTTTACGGAATATCTCCAAAAAAAACTATTTTTGACTTGCGAAAAATCTCAAATGTGTGAGTATAACTATTGTCAGGCAAATTTGGAGAGTCGATACGCTCTTATTTTACGAACTTTGGGGTTCGTGAAAAGATATAGGATAAGTGAGTTCTGGCGAGTTGAAATAAGGTAGGATGTGATAATTCTGAATAGATTCATGATCACTGCGATAAGAAGTTGTTTGGATTGGAGAATCTTGATTGCTCAAAACATTTGATTTTCATCAAGGATTTGCAATTGTTTTTGGGTGACTGTGATTTTGGTTTGTGCCAAACAGCCGATCAAGTTGAGGTGTTCATACTTTTTAGACTAGTCAACGAGAGAAGTGTCTCATGGCCAAGAAATCAAACGATTTCGAGTTTCGATCCAATTCTGCGGTTACTGCAATAGAGTTTATTGAGAACTACATGATTGTTTATCATGCAGGCGGGACAAATAAAGATCTTGCCAAGCGTCTTGGGGTCAAGCTGCAACAGATCTATCCGCTTCGGGACCGAACGAACAAGGTACTTAAAGCTGAGAACACACGGCTCCCGGTTTTGATTCCTGTGGACCGGAAGTATGGCAGTGATATTGATGTGAAGGAGCTTGCGGACATGATTCGATTACAGCCACCAATATTAGATTGAATTCGGGGCGTATTGGTACAGATTGGGGTTGATTGACGAGTCTGGTTTGAGTGCCGCTCGACTCCGAATCTGACGTTAATGGTTTGATCCGAGACGGTTTTAGAGGTTTAGTGGAAGGGATGGTCATTCCTCGCTTTGTCATAAGTTTTTAGCCCAGAGGTTTCAAAAAGTCGACGTAAGCTTAGTTTGTTCTGGCAAGCGTGTGAGTTTGCCGATAGTTCAATAACCTACTGTAGATACGGTAGTAACGGTTTTACACATTAGGTCAGATTGGTCGACTTGGCAGCGATTAAGCGGAGTAAGCCATTCGAAAATGGTTCCAAATTGAGCGGTAATTTGGCACAATAGGTATATGAAGAAAACCCGGAGACTGCTGTGGTTTTTTGATTTGGCATTGATCCATTGGGAATGTCTGCATGCCAATACCTCTGAATTGAAGATCAGTTTTTGCGGATCGATCGCCTGAGATCTTTCTTGTGCACGAGGTTGCCCGAGGTGAAATTTCAGGGAGAATTGCCGCGAAGCGAACCGAGTTGGCCTCTCTCCAACAGATATCAGACCAAGGCACATAGATTTTGTGCCTGAAATGTAAGAACCGATCTAGCCCATGACTAAGCGTCGACCCGTTTCGGGAAAGCAACCATCACCTGCGGTAAAACCCCCGTCAGGAGAACTTCCCGATTTAGAGATTTCGCAGATGGATTTGGAAAAGAAGGTGCGTTCCGGGAGAGGGGCTGTAGGTCGTAAAGATCGAGTGATGCCGCTATTGCCACTTCGTGGCGAAGTGGTTTATCCGAATACGATTGTGCCTATTGTGATCAACCGGAGCGCTGGTATTGCGTTGGTGGATTCGGTAACGCCGATGAGTGACAGGACCATTGTTCTGGCGACTCAAATTCAAGTGGATTCGGATACTCCGTCGCGTGAGGATCTGGCAGACACGGCATGTGTGGGTCAGATTCTCCAGATGTTGAAATTTCCGGATGGCACGACCCGGATCGTGTTCCAGGGGATGGAGCGGGTGAATTTGGGTAAGATTCACCGTCAGGAACCATATCCGACAATCTCGGTGAAGGTATTGAACGAGCGAAAGGTCAAAGGGCTTGAACTTGAGGCGTTGGTTCTGCACGCCCGCAAGCTTCTGAGCCGCATGGTGAAGCAAACACAGCAAGTACCTGAAGAGCTTCAGGTCGCGGCGATGAATACGATGGAACCTGCGAGACTGGCGGATCTTTTTGCATCGAGTCTGCCATTTACGATCGAAGAGAAGCTATCGATGCTGTCGGAAATGGATGTGAAGGAGCGGTTTCAGCTTTTGATTCGTTATTGGACGCGACATTTGGAAGTGATTGAGCTTGCGGGCCGTATTCAGGCCCAGGTGGGTTCTGAGATTACGAAGGCTCAGCGCGAGCATTTTATTCGTCAGCAGATCAAGGCGATGCAGGAAGAGCTTGGCGAGTCGAATGATGAATCGTCAGAATCTGCGCAGATTTCGGCCAAGCTTGACGCGGCCAAGCCACCTGAAGGTGTATTGGTGGAGGCGAAGCGTGAGCTTGATCGACTGTCAGGAATGCATCCGAGTTCTGCGGAATATTCGATTGTAAGAACTTATCTGGATTGGATATCAAACCTTCCTTGGTCAGTCAGCACGAAAGATCGGCTGGATTTGAAGACAGCACGCAAGGTGCTTGACAAGGATCACTTTGGTCTTGAGAAGATCAAAGAGCGAATTATTGAATATCTTGCTGTGAGGAAGTTGAAAAACGATCTTAAGGGGCCGATTTTGTGTCTGGTCGGTCCGCCTGGCACAGGCAAGACAAGTTTGGGGCGATCGATTGCGGATGCGCTTGGCAGGAAGTTTGTGCGGATTAGTTTGGGCGGGGTTCATGATGAGGCGGAAATACGAGGGCATAGAAGGACTTACATAGCTGCATTGCCAGGCCGTGTGATTCAGTCGTTGCGTAAGGCGGGCTCGAATAATCCGGTGTTTGTGTTGGATGAAGTGGACAAGTTGGGCAGTGATTTTCGGGGCGATCCGGCTTCCGCGTTGCTGGAGGTTCTTGATCCGGAGCAAAATTCCACGTTTCACGACCATTATCTGGATCTGGAATTTGATCTTTCGAAAGTTCTGTTTCTTGCAACTGCCAACAATGCCGATGCGATTCCGCATGCTCTTTTGGACAGGATGGAGATTCTGGAGCTTCCCGGTTATAGCGAAGAGCAGAAGCTGGCAATTGCCAAGAAGCATTTGGTTCCAAAGCAGTTGGAAGCTCACGGCCTGACGACTGAGAACGTAGAGATACCCGACCAGACCCTGAAAGTGGTCATATCGGAATTTACCCGAGAAGCTGGCTTGCGGCATCTGGAGCGGGAGATAGGGACGGTTTGCCGCAAGATCGCCAGAAAACATGCAGAAGGGACCCGCAGCAAGGCGACTGTTGGGATCAAGGATTTACCGGTTTATCTTGGGCCACCGAAATTTTATCGTGAAACGGCGATGCTCAAGCCGATTCCTGGGGTTTCGACCGGGTTGGCTTGGACCCCAACCGGCGGTGAGATTCTTTTCATAGAATCGACCTTGCTTCCGGGCGGCAAAGGCGGAATGACGCTGACGGGACTTCTTGGCGAATCCATGCGTGAGAGCGTTCAGGCGGCTGCCGGATACATCAGGAGTAAAGCGGACAAGCTGGGAGTCAACACGAAAATGTTGACGGAAAGCGATCTTCATGTCCACGTTCCGGCAGGGGCGGTTCCGAAGGACGGCCCATCTGCAGGAGTTGCGATTGTTGCCAGTCTGGTGAGTCTTTTGAATGAGAGGCCCGTGAGGGGCGATGTGGCGATGACTGGGGAAGTCACTTTGACAGGGCGGGTTTTGCCAGTCGGCGGGATTCGCGAGAAAGTACTTGCGGCCCGCAGGGCAGGTATACATGAGGTGTTGATGCCACTTCATAATCAGAAGGATCTTATCGATCTTCCCAAAGAAGTGAAGGCCGACATGAAATTCCAATTTGTAGAGACGATCGATGACGTGATCGCCAATCTCTTTCCAGTGGATAAGCCGGTCAAGCCTAAAAGGGCGGCGGCGAAGACGAAGCTTCCCAAGCGGGCAGGACCCGATCGCAATCAGGGTGCCCGTTAAATCGGTTGGATCGTTGTTTTCATGAGATAGTCACGATCGACCTATGGTTTTTCACGCATAGGTTGATTGGAACTGTCTTAATATTGTTTTAGCTGGAGTGGATTTTTCGAGTTGGCTTCTCGAATTCGGTCGCCGTTGAGCGATCGTTGGAATTCGAGTCGATGGCCTTTGTTTTTCAGAGCGGAAATGAGTTTTTCAGTTGATCTTTCCGGAACCAGAAGACAGGTTGTTAGATTATCATGGCGTATGTAAAAGACGTTTGGAAATTCATTTGCAAGGTCCGCAATGGAAGCGACACCGATGTTAACCGAGAATCGATACCATTCGCCGTCCTTGAAGTCTTCCAAAATATGGGATTCAATATTGGATGGTAAGTGATAGACCCAGAAGTAATCGGGTTTTGAATTCAGAAGATAGGTTGGGTCGCACCGGATTCCGCCTGCGAAGGGTGCAAGCGTTGAGGATTTTGCATACTGGCGATTGGCATAACCCCAGAGCGGGTCGACCTTAAAATCAGCGAAGAATCCAAGGGTATTAAGTTCCACAGTGGCAACGACTTCTTTGTGATTGATGATTGTAGAGAGGTATTCGGCTTGCTGGACGATTTTAAAGGTTCTGTAAACCAAGCCTTCAAATGGGAAGGGGAGGGAGTGTTCGTCAAAACCGGTTTTTGCAAAACGACGGGATTCAATTCCGAATTGGAATTCCTGTACGGATAGAAAGATCAGTAAAAAGGTCAAGGCGGTTTTCTTAAATGATGTAAGTTGAATTTCTGATTCAAGTTTTTTGGCTAGCAGAGCAAGCCCTAAAGCGGTCAGAAGAATTGCCATAAAAAAAGTGGGCAGATAATATCGATCAGGTGAGTTGACTCTGGCCTGAATCTTATAAAATGCGGAAATCAGTAATAATAGTCCGTAGGATAAGCTGAGGGCTGCAACCCTGCGATCGATGATTCTATAGTAGATTGTTAGAAAAAGGATTGGAAAAACGAGGATGCTGAAATCTATGATCGAATTGGTAAGGACAGCGATTGGAAACATTTTAAGATTCTGAATGAGTAAGGCAGTGGGTACACTTTTGAAGAGAATTGGAGTTGGGATCCAATGGCCATAATAGATTTTTGAGAAGAGGAGTACGCAGCAAATGCAAGCGATTGAAGCCGCCGATGCTGTTAAGGGTCGCTTGATTTTTCGATACATGGAAAAGTCGAGAATGATTAAAACAGAGCTATATAAAATGGCATCGATGCGCAGCAAGGGTAGAAGAGCAGCGATCAAAAGTGTTGGGGTTTGTTTGGCATCAAGCCAGCTAGAGATGGCGATCAGAAATAGGAGCGATATCAGGCCATTGCCGAAACCGGAAGCCAGAATGTAATTGATGCTTGGATGAAAGGCGGTGAGGAATATGGCGATCGTGAAAATTAACAGTTCTGATTTACGAAAAATTTTGGCTATAACCATTAAATGCATGAGGGAGACGATCCATCCAAGCACGAATGCCGCGATGACAAGCGTTTCACGAGTTTTTGCAAACGGAGTCAATAGAAGGTAATAAAAATATTCGACAGTTCCATCGATCAGGGAATTACTTTGGAATGAATATTTGCCGGAATGGTATAGATTGTAAGGATGAACCAGATTGACATAGACTTCGTCGAGATATCCAAGTTTTCGGATATAAAAGCCGGTCTGAGTGAGGAGTCCGACTACGAGCAGGATTAGGCGAGTGGTCGGTTCAGAGAGTTTCCTTACGAACAGGCAGAGAGCCAGGCAAATCATGAAGCAGAGGTAAAACAGGAATTGGGCCTTGGATTTGTCAGGATAGATTTCTATTAACTTCGTAAGATTCAATTGCGAATCGCTGGCAAAATAAAAGAGTTTTCCTTGCCAATCGGAGGTCAAGTCTGCCACGGTTCACACTCGCAATAGCTAGAAAAGGTCGAATGTCAGAAAACTCAGTTTGGGGCAAAGGTCCCCAATTTGCCACTTGGATGGAGACAATCTAACGTGCTTTCCCTTGAATTACTAGTCTTAAAGAAGACTATACAGACGGCCCCGCCAAATATCGCTCGCTCGAATCGTGTCAATTTGACTCAGGCCGCATTGGTTGCCAAATTTTGGCTCCCTCGGCTCCAAATCGACATCGTTGCGGCATCTGAATTCCATCTCAGCCTATTTATGCCAACAAATAACCGCCCAAATTGCCCAAGCTCTAGCCATGGACATGCCTCTGACATCCGTTTCGCGACCACCGCGCGCATTTTGTCCGATGCTGATGCCCGAAGCACATTCCAGCCTGCGATTTTATGCTGAATCACCCGGAAAACGCTGCCTCGGCCACGCACCCTTAATCGCCCCAGACCCAGACGATTCTTCAGGCCGCTGTTGGTCGATTCAATCCCCGACCTTTTCCTGTAAC
>CAMBEP010000120.1 GCA_945865635.1 Candidatus Kuenenia stuttgartensis | reverse complement strand
CCGAAGAATCCCAGGCGGAATTCAGCGACAAGTTCCAAAGGCGGCTGGAGCGGTTCCTGAAGGGCAAAACCAAGGCCCAGAGGGCCCGGATTATGAAGCAGGCGCGGGAAAAGCAGGCGGAGATGAGGCTGGCGCGGGCGGTTTGACGGTCTTGGTGGCGGATCTAAAGGAATTGGCCTAAGGATTTTTTCACTTGCTTGGTGCAGGGTGTGGGATGTCATGTCCATAACGCATTGTTTGGTAGTGCGTTATGGAGATGATTTCCCAAGCCGTGGAGGGGGGGGTTATTTGCTCTTCTTGACCCAGGCTTCATTGAATTGGGCGTGTTTGATGCCTTTGAGGGTGAGGTTTTTGGCCTTTGCTGTGGCATCTCCATCTTCGGGTGTAATGAAGGTGCTATAAATGGCATGAATCGAGCCATCTTTGGCTTGAATCACAGAGGGGTAGTGATATCGTCCGGCTTTATGGTCTTCGAGTTTCCGGATATGCGTCCAGGTCAGGCCTTCGTCTTCAGAGATGGCGACACTGAGGGTAGCGCGGCTGTTCTTTTCGTTGTTAAAGACGAGCACCCAGTGTCCATTGGCGAGTTTCACAGCATCAATGCCTGAGCCGGGGTTGGGCAGGTCGGATTTGCCAACAGGGCCCCAGGTCATTCCGTTGTCGGTTGATTCGCAGACACGGATTGCATTGAGAGGGCCATTTTCACGCATGTAGGCAACGAGGGTTCCATTTTTACGCTGAAGGACTGTGGGCTGAATGTTTCCGAATCCGATTAAGGGCTTGCTTGCAAACCAGTTGGCACCGTGGTCGTCGCTGATGGCCATGATGGAGATGGAAAAGGTGTCGGAATAGAGTGGCAGGAGGATTCGGCCATTGTCGAGGATGGTCGGTTTGCAGCGATTGGCCCAGCCCATGCGCTGATAGAGCGGATCGCTGAGCTTTGCGATTTGCTGTTCTGGGGTGGCTTTGACACCTCTGGGCGGTTTGATTTTGCGGTTGCCGAGAAGGGAGAGTGCCTGGGGGCCGAAGTCGTCGGGCTTGAGCAGGATGAGTCCTTCTTGGTCCCACTTTGGCGAGCCTGGGGCGAGGTAATTGGTTGAGCGTCTGTATTTCATGAGGCTCGATTCCCAGGAATCGGCGAGTATGGTGGGCCAGAATAGCCAGAGGGAGCCAGATTTGTCGATCATCATGCTGGTGTTGCAGTCAGCGAACCCGGGCGTATCAGCAAGCAGAAAGGGCTTGTTCCAGGCCGCTTGGCCGCTGGGTTTGCGGGCCCCGAAGATGGAGGCATCGCTGCCGGCTTCGAGACCAACGATTTTATCTCCATACCAGGATGCGAGCAGGTCGCCATTGGGCATTTCGACAATTGCGGGGGCATGGGTTTGTGGCTCGACGGGGGTAAAGATTTGCTCAGCCTGATAAAGCGGAGTGTCGGGCGATTGGGCCGCTAGGCCGATGGCGAGAGCAATGGCGAAGAGATTCATGGTGGATTGGGAGTCTGCAGGGTTGGGGTTGGTAGAGGGTTTGACAGGCCTATTCTAAATTAAATCAGGGGCCTTGTCATCGCTCCGAGGGCGGGAGGATCTGTGGACCCACTGTGGGTAATGATGTGAAGGGGGTAGGTGAGGGACGAATATACGATGGAAATCGAAAGCGATGTCTGGAGGTTGGCATGACTTTTTCAGGTGGGATTGTTAACATGGTTGTGGATTGGATTGTGACTCTAATGGGTTTGCATAAATGGCTCTTCACCGGAGCGTATTTATGTTGAACACCGCCTCATCCGCAAGTGTAGAAAACGGATCGCAGATGCTTTATCAGCATGTATCAGTGCCGGCGATCACTTATGAACTGGCACCGGTGGTTGTCCAGACATCGGAGTTGGAGCAGCGTCTTTTGCCGGCGTGGTCCAAGCTTCGGTTTCCGAAAGGGCAGCTTGAGAGCCTGACAGGCATTCGCGAACGGCGCTGGTGGGAGCCCGACTTTCGAGTGGCGCAGGGAGCCATAGCGGCTGGCAGGAGGGCGCTGAGCGATTGCGGGATGACGGGCAAGGATATTGATGTTCTGATTTATGCGGGAGTTTGCCGGGAATACTTTGAGCCTGCGACAGCGTGCCATGTGGCCGATGCACTGGGGGTCCATTCAGGTGCGGCGGTGCACGACATATCCAATGCGTGTCTGGGGGTGCTCAATGGGATGGTCGATATTGCGAACCGGATCGAGCTTGGTCAGGCCAGGGCAGGATTGGTGGTTTCATGTGAGTCGGCCCGCGATGTGATCGATCTGGCGATTGAGCGGCTCAACGCGAACCCCACGATGGACTTTTTCGTACAGAATCTGGCTACCCTGACAGGCGGCTCGGGCGCTGTGGGGGTGTTGCTGGTGGATCGCCGACATTACGCGAGTCTGGGTGGGCCAAAGCTGATCGGCGGGGCCGTGCAGACGGCTCCTCAGTTTCATCATCTATGCCGATGGGGGATTGAGAAGCTTCAGGGCATTGGCCTTTCGGAGTTTATGACGACCGACGCGGTGGGAGTGCTCAAGCATGGTGTGGATCTTGGCCTCAGAACCTGGCTGACCTTTCTGGAGCGAGTCGGGTGGATGAAGGATCAGGTGGACCGGGTGATTTGCCATCAGATTGGTACCAAGCACCGCGAGACGATTCTGAGCACGCTTGGGCTTGACCTGACGCGAGACTTTTCAACATTCCCGTTTCTTGGCAATATTGGAACGGTTTCGTTACCTTTGACGGCCGCTCTGGCGGCAGAGCGAGGGTTTTTGAAATCAGGCGATCGAGTGGGTTTTCTAGGGATTGGCTCAGGCCTCAATTGTATGATGCTTGGCCTGGAGTGGTGAAATCAGAGAACATGTCGACACAAATGCCAGCTCAAGCCCATTCCAGTGAAGCGCTTGCCACATTTCTTGAACGCCATCCCGGCCGCAAGCTGACCGTATCTGGCGGTCATGGTCTTCATGTGATTGACGAGGGCAAGGGGCGTCCGGTGGTGATGCTCCATGGCAACCCGAGCTGGTCGTTTTATTACCGCAATCTTATGGAAGAGCTTTCAGGCGATTACCGGGTGATTGTGCCGGACCACATTGGGATGGGTCGGTCTGAGAAGCCTGTGGATTCACAATATGAGTACACATTGAATCAGAGGGTGGCGGATCTTGAATCGGCGCTGGACCAACTGGGAGTGACGACCGACATCACCCTGGTGGTGCACGACTGGGGCGGCATGATTGGCAGCACCTTTGCGACGCGGCATGCGGAACGGGTATCGCGGATGGTTGTCCTGAACACAGCGGGTTTTGGCCTGCCGAAAGAGAAGATGTTTCCATGGCCGCTTTGGCTGTCTCGCAATACGCTTGTAAGTGCTCTTTTTGTTAGGGGTTTGAATGGTTTTGTCAAAGGCACGGCCTGGATCGGTACCACACGAAACAAGATGCCAGCCGACGTCAAGCAAGCTTATCTTTGGCCTTACAATAGTTGGGCAAATCGTCGTGCCGTGCATCGATTTGTGCAGGACATCCCGCTTACGCCAAAGGATAAAACCTGGCCAGTGCTTCAGCAGGTGGAAGCCGACCTGCCGAAACTGGTCTCAAAACCGATGTTTATCGCCTTTGGCCTGAAAGATCTAGTGTTTGACCGCCACTTTCTCAAGGGCTGGACAGACCGTTTCCCACAGGCAGAGGTGGTTGAATATGCAGATGCCAGCCATTATGTACTGGAGGATGTGGGCCAGGAGTTGATCTCTCGGATCCACAGTTTCCTGGATCGAACCTGATCATGTCATCAAGCGACGCCAATATCGCCTGGACATTGACCCAGAGGGCTGAGTCAGACCCGGATCTAGCCGCGATCCATCAGCCTGGCAAGGGTAGGGATCCGCTCTCGCGGTATTACGAAACGCTTACTTTCAAGGAACTTGAGGATTATTCGAATCAATTGGCCAATGCCTTGCTCGGTTCCGGGATCAAGCCAGGCTCGCGCGCTGTGCTGATGGTACGTCCGTCGGTGGAATTTTTTGGCCTGACATTTGCGGTCTTCAAAGCTGGGATCATTCCAGTGTTTATCGACCCGGGGATGGGTGTCAGGGGGTTGGGCAAGTGTATAGAAGAGAGTCGAGCCACGGCCTTTATCGCTATTCCGGCAGCACATTGGGCGCGCCGATTATTCGGCTGGGGCAGGGGCCAGTTAAAGCAATTTGTGATGATTAAATCGGTCAGTCGCTTAAAAAGTTGGGGAAGTGGCTTGTACGGAACGATGAACGTGGCCAGTTTCCCGAAATCAGTGCCCCAGTCTGGTGCCACTTGCGACCATCAAACGTCTGCCATTCTCTTCACAAGTGGTTCTACAGGGCCGGCCAAGGGAGTGGTCTACACGCACCGCATTTTTCATGCCCAGGTCGCCGCACTTCGCGATCTTCTGGCGATAAAGGCTGGCGAAATAGATCTTTGCACCTTTCCGCTCTTTGCCCTTTTTGCACCCGCTTTGGGCATGACATCAGTCATTCCGAAGATGGACTTCACCCGCCCGGGGCGAGTTGATCCGC
The DNA here is from genome assembly GCA_945865635.1 of Candidatus Kuenenia stuttgartensis. Lineage (GTDB taxonomy): Bacteria > Planctomycetota > Planctomycetia > Isosphaerales > Isosphaeraceae > QWQI01. The sequence goes on along the minus strand of CAMBEP010000120.1, from coordinate 2,245 downwards.
TTGAAGTGGTAGGCCCTGTCGCGCGATTTCAGGTTTCGAACCTGTTTGGCTCACCCGCACTGCTGCGCAGGGTCCAAGCGTTTGGATCGCTTCATCAGACCACTCTGCCAAGCTTGAATCGAGTGGTCTCAGCCGGCGCCCCGGTGCCTGCCGATGTGATCGCGGGGATGAAGGCCATGCTCAGGCCTGATGCACAAGTCTTTACTCCCTATGGTGCTACGGAATCTCTGCCGGTGGCATGTATCGGTTCCGATGAAATACTGGGCGAAACGGCCGCTCTCACAGCCCAAGGCCTGGGTGTCTGTGTTGGGCGACCCGTGGTAGGCATGAAGGTGGTCATCATACCTGTGACCAACGCCCCGATTGGCTCGATGGATGAGACTCAAACTCTTGCTACAGGTGAGGTTGGCGAGATCGTCGTCGCTGCCGATCAAGTCACCCAGACCTACGACGCCCGGCCCGAGGCCAACGCGGCCGCCAAAATCCGCGACGACGCGCTCGCTCCCCCACGATATTGTCACCGGATGGGAGATTTGGGTTATCTGGATGGTCAAGGCCGTCTCTGGTTTTGCGGCCGCAAGGCCCACAGGGTCTGGACGGAGCAGGGGCCGCTCGACACGATCCCGACGGAAGCCTTGTTTAATCAGCATCCGTCTGTCTTTCGCACAGCTCTGGTTGGAGTGGGCGATATTGGCCATCAAAGGCCAGTGGTCTGTGTGGAGCTTAAACCTGGCCGGCACGATTGGAACAAGATTCATGCGGATTTGATTGCAATTGCAATTCGTCAGCCTCATTTGGCTCGGATTAAGCATTTTCTGGTCCATCATTCTTTTCCGGTGGATGTTCGGCATAATTCCAAGATCTTTCGCGAAAAGCTGGCGATCTGGGCCGCCCGGAGGCTTCATTAAATGAAAGTGCTTGTGACTGGCGGAGGCGGATTTCTGGGCGGATCGATTGTCAAGCGGCTTGCCCGACGCGGTGAAACGGTTGTGAGTTATTCCCGATCAAAGTATCAATGGCACAATGAGTTTGGAGTGGAATCTGCTACAGGCGATTTGTTGGATGTCAATTCGCTGATAAATGCAATGCAAGGTTGCGATGCCGTCATTCATGTGGCGGCCAAAGCCGGTTTCTGGGGGCCGCCGGCCGAGTATTTTCAGGCCAATCTTGAGGGCACAAAAGCGGTTCTTGATGCATGCCGAAAGGCTGGTCTGCAAAAGCTGGTTTATACCTCCACACCCAGCGTGGTGCATGGCGGTGGCGACCTGAATGGTGTGGATGAATCCATGCCCTATCCTGCTCGTCACGAATCGGCTTATTCTGCATCCAAGGCGGCTGCTGAGAAATTGGTCCTGAATTCCAATGGGCCAGATTTGGCGACAGTTGCATTAAGGCCGCATTTGATTTGGGGGCCGGGAGATCCGCATTTGCTGCCCAGGCTTGTGGCCAAGGCAAAAGCGGGCCGGTTGCGAAAGATTGGCAACGGTACAAATCTGGTAGATACCGTATTTGTTGAGAATGCAGCATTGGCCCATATTCTTGCTGTTGACAAGCTCTTCCCAGGCTCTGCCATTGCAGGTAAAGCCTATTTTATTGCACAAGGCGAGCCTCGGCCATTATGGGAAACCATTGAGAGGCTGATTGTCGCGTCGGGTGGACCCAAATTGCCAGAGAAATCGATCCCAAAACCTGTTGCAATTGCAATTGGTGCCTTGTGCGAGTTTGCCTGGAAAACGCTGCCGCTCAAGGGTGAGCCGCCAATGACCCGGTTTGTCGCCAGCCAGTTGGCCACTTCGCACTGGTTTCAACTTGATCGGGCCAAGGCTGATTTGGGATATCTACCGGAATGGAGCTTTGAGCAAGGCCTCAAGTCACTTGATTTGGAATATAAAGGCGCGGATTGAACTCGGAATTTTGGGAATTGGTTACGTGAATGGTCAAAACCGGTTATTGTTTGAAAGCCCATCGAAAATAAATCAAACACGCCGCAGCTCATTTTTATTGATAAGCTGCGGCGTTGCGCTGCATTTTGATTCTGGCCTGAAAAAATCAGGCTCTCTGGCGGCGGCGGGCGAGGGTTGCCAGCGTCGCTGTGGCGATCGCGGCCAGGGCCCAGGTCGATGGCTCCGGTACGGGTGCAGCATTGACTGTGATCAAGCCACCAGTGATTGTTGGAGTTGGGCCGGTGGTGCCGGTGGGGGTTGCGCTGTCCGTATACTCGCTGTTTCCAAGCGTGATCTGATAC
>CAMBEP010000119.1 GCA_945865635.1 Candidatus Kuenenia stuttgartensis | reverse complement strand
ATCCAGATGCTGTTATGTCAATCCTCATCGAGGTAAAACCACCAACTGGAGAGCCGTATGCGGGAGATCCGCCCGTACGGTTCGGAGGGAGGGGGAGGTGAAACTCTCCCTACCCCTATCAGTAGCCGGTGGTTGAGCGAAGCGACACCTTCCGGTTATGAGATGGGGGTAAAAGCTGCTGGCACCCCGGTAGGGGTGCAAGACCTTATGCCGCGTTGTCGTCCGGTGGTGTCGTCGCGGATGCTCCTCAACCACCGGCTAATGGCTGCGATGCCTCCGGCATCGTCGCGATCAAAAAGTGTCATTAATGGTCGCGAAGAGTATAAACAGGCCCTTGGCACCCACTTTTGGCCAGATTTCCCCAGCCATTGTTTGAGGACGTGTTTGGAGCCGTTTTAGCCAAGACCAGCACCAGCAATCCTAAGGTATTCCGCAAGAATAAAACGATTGGCCTTCGATCCGGTGGACTTGACTTTGGCCAGCGTACGCCAAATTTATCGTAATCTGCCGTTTTTTTTGTCTTTGTAGAAAAAGTTGAAACCCTTGCGGAGTAACCCGCTCATGAACGAGAAACGATGAACACAGGGCAGATTGGAGCATCGATAGATCCGGGTTGTTCAAAAAGTTCCTGAACATTAATTTGCACTTTAAGGTCTTTTTTTGAAAGGACCTGAGGATAATCGCCGCCAAATTCGGTAAAGACTGGCCAGCCCCAGAATCCGCCGGGGTGATGCAGGCGTGGGAGAATTTGGTCCTTGATTTGTCCATTGGAATCGAGACTGGCTCGACATTCGGTTTTCAGTACGGATTTTTTCAGAGGAATTGTGAAAATATGAGAGCCGTCGGGCACCAGTACCCTGTGGATTTCCGACAAGGCCTGATCCAGGTTTGGGATATGCTCAAGGGTTTCCGAGCTGATGACGAGGCCAAAACTTGCGTCAGGAAATGTCAGATTTTGGGCATCCTCATGACGGATTCCCTGATGCAGATTTCCAGGCGTGATACCGTCAAAAAACTCGGTCTGAACGATATAAGAATTAGGCCAAAGCCGTGACATCACAAGATTTGGGGCAGGTTTAAGAATATCGCTGAGGCCGTCGATCCAATTCAGGATGAGGATTGGCTGATTTAGGTGGTGGGCCGCTGGCGGATCTTGATTCATGGCTTTGACAAGATCTCGTAAGGACTTGTATTGATGGCCGTTAGGGCAGATAGCCTGGAGCAGGCAGCCTGCCAGCCTTCGGCCGCGATACTTGGCCCCACACCATGGGCAGGTCATGGATTCCTTGATACGTAGGGCGTTTGCTTCGTTTTGTTCCAACGCCCACATGGTGATGAGTGAATCTGGGACCGATTCGGTGACGAAGCGTTTTGGGCCTGGCCGTCCGCAGACGGAGCAGCTTGACCAGGGTTTTGTCGCAAACGCGCAAGCCCATTTGAAATAGTGTCTTGCATGATTTATGAGGGGGTTGTAGGCGGCTAGGGCGAGCCGTTTGAGCGATTTGATCATGATTGGTTTCTTTGTCATCGGCGTGTGATCCGGCAAGGAACTCCCAACAGTCGGCTTGACCGAATCCTTGACGAGCACCTATTATAAGCATAACAAGCCACCGGATTGCACCGGGGTTTGATTTTTGACATGCTCCTATAAAGAATGGATCTGGAAGAATTTTTCAGGCCGTTTTTTGGGGCTCAACGAAGATGGGTTTCGCACATGGCTTACTCGACCACAGTGATTCGGCACAAGACTCGTGAAGTGGGCTTGGGTGATTGTATTGTGGGTGGGACGAATCCGATCTGGGTTCAGTCGATGACGACCACAGAGACATTTGACATCAAGGGTACAGTGGATCAGATTCATCGGCTTGAAGAAGCCGGTTGCGAGATTGTTCGTGTGACGGTACCGAAGAAGGAAGATGCAGCGGCGATGGGGATGATCCGGTCGCAGATCAAGATTCCTCTGATAGCCGACATTCACTTTGATTACCGGATGGCCCTTGCGTGCATGGAGGCTAAGACGCCAGACGGCAAACGGGCGGTGGACAAGATCCGGATCAATCCCGGAAATATTGGTGGCCGGAAGCGTTACGAAGATGTGATTCGCATGGCCAAGAATACGGGCACACCAGTTCGGGTGGGTGTGAACTCAGGTTCGCTTGAGGATGACCTGATCGAGAAGTACGGTTTTCCATGTCCTGAAGCGATGGTGGAATCAGCACTTCGGTACATTGAAATTGCAGAGGGCATGGGTTTTTACGACTTGATCATCAGCCTGAAGGCAAGCCATGTGCCTACGGCAGTGGAATGCTACAGTTTGTTTGCGCAGAAGAGCGATTATCCGACCCACGTGGGTATTACGGAAGCGGGTAGTCGGGAATATGGGACGATCAAGTCAGCGGGCGGTATTGGAGCGATTCTTTTGAGGGGGATTGGCGACACGATACGAGTGAGCCTTCTGGGTGATCCAGTACCTGAAATCGCGGTATGTTTTGATATATTAAGGTCATGTGATCGTCGGGTGACGCGTCCGGAAGTGGTGGCCTGCCCGACCTGTGGTCGGTTGGATATTGATCTTGAGCGCATTGTGGCCGAAGTGGAAGAGAAGATGAAGACTTTATCGAACCCGTTGCGAATTAGTATTTTAGGGTGTCTAGTGAATGGGTTTGGTGAGGCGAAGGAGGCGGATCTTGGCATTGCGGCGGGGAGTGGCAAGGGCGTGATATTCAAGCGTGGGGTGCCGATTCGAAACGTGTTGGAAGCGGACATGGTTCATGCGTTGTGGGAAGAGGTTCAGCGGTTTGAAGAAGAGACGGTACCGCTTGAGAGCTATACGGCGAAGCAGAAGCAAAAAGAGGCGAAAAAATCCGCATTGCCGGTGATCAACTGAAAGATAGGGTTGTTAACGGTTTACGGGATTGTGCGACAACTACCGGTAAAATTCCTGAAAGAGTCTCTTGACTCAGTCGCCATGATTTCGGAACATGTTAATCTTACCTAACAGTCGAAACAGGTGAGATGATTCTGGATACGGTAAGTGTCTGAGTCCGATACCTGAATGAAGAGGCGACGGAGAGCGCGTTGCCACCCGACTTGATAACGGTTCCAGTAGGTTGCACTGGGGCACCTTGGTAAAGCAGTCGGGTTTGTCCGCTAGAACACGTTGAGGAATGACCGCCTTCCATGCCGACCATTAACCAATTGATTCGTACCCCTCGTTCACCCAAGGTCTACCGTAGCAAATCGCCGGTTCTTGAGTCCTGCCCGTTCAAGCGTGGCGTGTGTCTTCAAGTCAAGACGATGACGCCGAAGAAGCCGAACTCCGCGATGCGGAAAGTGGCTCGGGTGCGACTGTCGAACCAAAAGGAAGTCACTGCTTATATTGGTGGTGAAGGCCACAACCTTCAAGAGCACTCGATCGTATTGGTCCGTGGTGGTCGAGTTCGGGACTTGCCTGGGGTACGTTATCACATCGTCCGCGGTGTTTTGGACAGCTCTGGGGTGACAGATCGTAAGCAGGCTCGTTCGAAATACGGTGCTTCGGCCAAGAAAGCCGCTGCCGCCAAGGGCAAGAAGAAGAAGTAATTCAAACAGACACCTTTGGGATGTCGCTCAAAATAGGATGGCCCGAATGGTTGTGGTCTCCTTGCATGCGATTCTCAGGAATATGGGATTGATACCCGGATATGGCTCGTAAATTCACCGCCAGTAGAACTCAGCTTCGTCCAGACTCGCGTTTCAATTCGCTTCTGGCCTCGAAGTTCATCAACAACCTCATGTACGACGGCAAGAAATCGGCCGCCCGGCAAGTTTTCTACGATGCAATGGAACTCATTGAAAAACGGATTCAGAATGATTCCGTGATCGAAGTTTTCAATCGCGCCGTTGATAATGTCAAGCCGATTGTCGAAGTTCGTTCCAAGCGTGTTGGTGGTGCCACCTATCAGGTGCCAATGCACGTTAAGCCGACGCGTCAGCAAACACTGGCGATCCGTTGGATTCTGGCTGCGGCTCGCGACAAAAAAGGTCGTCCGATGCACCTGAAGCTGGCCGACGAGCTCATTGCAGCCTACAACCGTGAAGGCGCTGCCGTGACCAAACGCGAAAACGTCCATAAGATGGCCGATGCCAACAAGGCGTTTGCCCACTTCGCGTGGTAATGGGTCTCTTCTGCCAACGATCGACCTAGATCTCAAACCCCGACGAAGCGTCGGGGTTTTTTTTGGCCTCTTATAAAAATCACCGCTCCGACTCTCAATCCGTTTCCAACTCTGGCCAGACTCCCGAATACACCTCTGTAGCAGGGCCTGTCATAAAGACACTTCCATGATCGGCTGGCCATTCCAGCTTTAATGGGCCACCGGGCAAGTGAGCTGTTATGGACCGATCTGTTCTGCCGGTCAGCACTCCGGCGACACAGACTGAGCATGCACCCGTGCCGCATGCAAGGGTTGCTCCGGAGCCTCGTTCCCATGTCACCATGTTCACAGTTTTGCGATCTACCACTTCCACAAAGTGCACATTCACGCGCCGTGGGAAAGCCGAATGAGTCTCAAGAGCAGGTCCAAACTTCCCAAGATCAAGAGACTTGAGATCGTCTACAAAGATCACAAAGTGTGGGTTGCCCATGCTCACGGCCGTTCCTTTGAAGAGCCTTCCCAAAGCCTCGATCGGCTGATCTTCTGGAGGCTTGCCTGTCAACAAGGTTGGGATCAGGGTCGGGGCAAGAATTGGTTCGCCCATGTCCACCCTGATCCATTCCGCTTTACCAGCCTGATCTCGTGTAATCTCAAGCGTCAGCACTCCACGCCCTGTTTCCACTGTGACACGCGGCTTGTTTGCAATCCCATGATCGTGTATATACTTGGCAACACATCGCACGCCATTGCCGCACATCTCGCCTTCCGATCCATCGGCGTTGAACATTCTCATTCGTGCATCGGCCTTATCCGAAGGCAAGATCAAGATCATGCCGTCGCCACCGACTCCAAAATTGCGGTCGCTCACAGCAATCGCCATCTGCTCAGGATGGGATGGGCTTGGCTGATCAAACCCGCTCACATAGACATAATCGTTGCCAAGGCCATGCATTTTGGTGAATCGCATCGAGTCATTCTCTCAGGTTTATGATGAGCATTTTTTGAGCCATGCCAAGGCATGGGGCCTGGTGCCGCAGCGGATTGGAGATCATCATAACGGATCGGCCCAAAAAAATCCTGAGAACATTCGTTCCCGAATCGCATGGCTTAGCGTAATATGTCCTGATTGACTGAACCCTCGCCCTCAGCATCTTTCGAGCCTCTTTCAGGATTCATTAAAACTCATGATTGGTGTTCCTCAACCAAGCCCTTACGATATTTCCTTCCGACTGGCAGGGATTCCAATCCGGATCAGCCCCATGTTTTGGGTCATCACAGCAGTGCTTGGCTGGAACGATGGCAATTTGACAGAAGTCGCCATCTGGGTTGTCTGTGTTCTGTTTTCAGTCATCGTGCACGAGATGGGCCATGGCTTGACCAATAAGCTTTTTGGTCGGCGGCCCGCCATCATATTGCACGGCATGGGTGGGCTCTGTTTTTCAGAAGGGGCCACGCTCTCCTCGTGGAAACGGATTCTGGTTTTGTTTAATGGCCCCCTGGCCGGTTTCCTGGTTTACTTGATCATCCATAACGGTCTACATGGTATGAAATTTAGTGATCCAAATGTACGCGAGTTTCTAACCAATCTGGTTTTCATCAACCTCACATGGGGTTTGGTCAACCTGATCCCGATCTGGCCATTGGATGGAGGCCAGATCATGGGTGTGGTGCTCCAGAAGGTCTCCTCAAGACGAGGTCTGGAACTGACGCATGGCTTGTCGTTTGTGGTCTCTGTCTTGGGCGCGATCTATATCTATTCGAGAACGAATGAAGTCTACCTGACCATGCTTCTGGGGATGTTCGCTTTCAATAATTTTCAAATGCTTCAGCTCATGAAGCACAGTCACTTGACAACCGACGATTCTGAAGAGGAGTGGTGGAAGCGTTAAGCGGCCGCCATGATCCGCCCGCCGGGCCCAGTCACCTTGAAACCTCGAGTGGGTCTTTAAAACTTGGATCACAGGTCCTCCCAAAAGTTTCTGTGATCGGTTTTGTGGCCGCTTGGCTTGCCAGTAGAATAAGCATTAGGATGGCGGCCCGAACTCTATGAAACGTCGATCCGCTATTGGGCTAGCCTTTTGAGCGGCCTTGGGATCTTTTTTAGGGTGGTTTGGATCAGTGCGGATTCTAAACGGCCAATCATTTTAGCCAGGCCTCAACGAAAAACGGCTCATTTTATTTCTGATATTACTAGCAAATTTATGTTTTATTTTAGTTTTTTATTGACTTATAATTGTAATATAGTTTGAGTATATATTGTGTAAAATACATCTAAATCTATAACGAGTAGTATAATACATAATGGTTCTGTTTATTGGCGAGGAGTCTGCCATGGCGTATTTTTTACTTTTTCTTCGTTTGACTTAAAAATAGTAATTGCATCTAATTGAGATGTCTTCACGACACATTCATCTAAAACTACAGGCTGATTGGTGTGCTACTTCTCATGTAGTAGGCTGCTTTGGCATGTGGTTATCAAATGGATTTAATAGATAAGGCTCTGCCAGGACTCACTTTTCAAAGGGATATCTCGACAATGAAGCTATCGAATCTTTCAAAAACCAAGCGTGGCTTCACGCTGATCGAACTCTTGGTCGTAATCGCGATCATTGCGGTTCTGATTTCTCTTCTGCTTCCAGCCGTTCAATCGGCCCGTGAAGCTGCCCGTCGTGCCCAGTGCATCAACAACCTAAAGCAAATCGG
>CAMBEP010000118.1 GCA_945865635.1 Candidatus Kuenenia stuttgartensis | reverse complement strand
AACGACAAGACCATCAGCAAGTTCAATTCGTCTGGCACCTTCCTCACCTCCTGGAGCACAGGGACAGCGTCCCCCAGCTTCCTCACAGTTCATGCGGTCAGCGTCCCCGAGCCATCCACCTACGCCCTGGCCACCATCGCCACCGGCGTAATGGCCTATCTGGCCCGCCGCCGCCGCAAGGCCCGCACCGCCTGATTCATTCAGAATGGTGGGTGGCAAACTCTGCCGCCCACTCCTCTGATTATCGTCATCCCAACCGGCCAGAATTTTGAGTCGGAACTGGCCAGAACGCTCTGGTCATGGAGACGCGTGCTGAACCTACAGATGGAGCAGAATCTTGAAATCGAGGCAGAACTTAGTCGAAACCTCAAATCCCTTGGGAAGAAAATCGACCACATGATCGAGCTTCTCAAGCGGGTCGAGAAGAAAGCTGTTAATACGAATTGAAATCCGCTGTTACTACTGGTCGAGCATTAGCCTGATTAAAATGGGTATCTAAAATTGGCTCTTCCGCGATTTTGGTATGCTCCCCTTGGCAGCCTCTCCAAAATCCTGCACGCTAACCGGACAACGTAAATTCCGGCAATGAATTTCGTAAATCGAAGTAGCTTAACTTGAAATCCCAAGCCATCTATTCGTTAAACATTCCTGACACTTTACAATATTAGGAATGCTCCCAACTCAACGCCGCCAATTCGGATGCGGTATAAAGTTCGTCGGCTACGGAAAGCGACGAAGTCAGCCCTCGATCAAATGCGAACAACGATGAGCCGGCCAAGGCTCAGGTCGTGCCTGTGGACTGGTCACTGGGCGGTTGTGGGAGTGGAGTCGAGATTGCACGGACTGGAAATCGTTCTCACATCATAGGAGGATCGTATGATTCATTTGCACGTTACGCAGTTGAAATCGCAGGGTGACGAAGAACTTCAAAGCGGAATCCTTGGCCCGTTATTGGCCTATATTCAGTCGCTTAAAGCTGGTCAACAGAATCGACACCAGGCTTTGGTCAAAGAGCCCGTAATCATGCAGCCCATCCTTTGGGCCACAGCTGATTACATGGAGCCTGAATCGATCAGCACAGAACAGCAGATGAAGTATCTGTTCAGCATCGGCGACAGCAGCTATTCGATTTATCTTTTTGAAGAACAGGCACGCGTCGACCGGGTTTGGCACGGTCCAGGAAGCCTGCATATCACCGAGTTCCTGCATACTGCCTGGGAGACAGGCGCAGAGATTGTCGCTGTCAGATCGCCGGCTTCCATGCAAATCACCGTCAAGGGGTTTGATTATGGTGCTTTCCCATATATCTACATTGAGGCCACGAAAAGCCAACGGCCAGCTCGGGCCTGTGTGACTCCCGAGATGCTCAAGGGTTCGACCTATATCGAGGATCGCTCAGGCGGTTATCAATTGATTCCGGAGCCCGAACCGGGCTGGCCGCACAAGCCGTGGCCGATCGGTGCTGCAATCCTTGATATTGGTTTGGATTGGACAAAAGGGCTTAAACGTCGTGTTCGTCTGGTCAACTGGCCCGATGGAGGGGCCCGGCCTGAATTGCTGTCATCCGGTCCGAACCAGATCTATCTTTAACCCACAAATGTCCAATGCGGGCCTGATCACACGATGTCAAAAGGTCAATCACATAGTTCAGCATACCGGTAGCCTGAAACCTCAAGAAAACAACGACTCAAGCGTAATCTTAAATTCCGGTCTTTAATCTATGGCTTTAGATCTAAGCATAGTCATGATTCTAAATGCCAGCCGGCACTTGGTACGTAGGAGACAGCATAGTTCACAGGCAGCCCCGCCAATCATGTAAAGCGGACCATGTGGGTGTCAGTGGTGCTCCCTGCTGTCGGAAATCAAGACTTCCCCGATCTTCAAAAACAAGGGCCCGCCGGTGGCCTCTGAGCCTTTTCGTAGATGAAAAGGCTCTCGAATTGGCCGACCAGCGGGCTATGTTTCGGTCACAGATTCTTCGACGGCAACCAGTTTCAAAAGGCGTCTGGGTTGATGACTTCTCCTCCATCGCGTGTGATCAGGGCCTTGAGCACCGCACGTGAGATGGTCTGCTTGACGAAGCGGAGCGAGCTATCGGCGAACAGGATGTTTGTCCCGCCCGGGTGGTGCCCCAGCAATGGCTTGAAGTCGACGATCCCGCCAATTTGCCAGTCGTCGGGTTTGGACCATATCACCGCCGCATCATCTCCCATCTCGGCCGCCATCATCGTTCTCGTGGTCCCATCGAAAACATCCTGGAGCCTTCCACCCTGTTTACCAGAAAGAATCGTCCGTTCACCATGCGGGACCAGATAACAGGTTTTGCCTTCACTTGCCGCGTGCTTGCTGCTGGGGCAGCCAAAAACGGCGGGCATCTTGCTGATCAGGGACTTGTTATGGGGGCTATCCCATGGTTCGTCGAGATGGAACTGGTTGTAGAGCTCCTGCTGATCAAGGAATGGCAGGATCTGCACACGCCAGCTCAGCAGCGGTTGGCCCGATTTATCCAAAGTCGCTTGTCTGGGGAACGCCTTGTTGGCTTCGTGATAATTGAGCATGGCCAGGCCAATCTGCTTGAGGTTTTTGACGCATTCTGCGCGTCGGCTGGTCTCTTGAACGGCCTGAGCCAACGGGATGAAAAGCTCAGCCAACTGGCCCGGGCTGATTTCCATGATCACCTGGTCTTGGTTCGGCTGGAGATTGAGCTTGTCCACCATGCCGGCAAATGGAGCAGTGAGCGGGTCCTGTTTGGCCCGTTCGGCAGCGAACGCCTTGCTGTGCCGGGCCAGATCCGCGAGCTGACCCGCTGTCGTTGCATCTTTCCCCTGAATCCGCAGTTTCAGGCTGGGTTGGTCGCCTGAATTGAGCATGAGTGTCGCCCAGATCAGGCCTTGGGTGAAGGTGGTGATCGGCCCCCCTCCAAATTCACGCGGCAGGGTGGTAATGCTCTCTTCAAGGGCCTTGCGCTGGACAAAGCTGGGGATGATCAGAATCTTGGCCGGAGCGTTGTCAGAAGCGGCCAAGGCGGCTGCCAGATCGGCACGTGGTGGATACTTTCTCATGCGGGCGAAAGCGACAAGCTGGGGCGGCCCGCCCACCACCAGATCGCCGATCGCCTCCACAACCGCACTCTTGAGCCCATATTGGTGCAGCAGGCCTTGGATCACATTCTGAAGTGGCTTTGGATCGCTGCCGGGCTTGAGAGTGAAGACGAACATCGGCAGGTTGGGGTAGTCCGAAGGATCGACCATCACGAAAAGTTCGCGTGCATTGGCTTTTTTCAAAGAGTCAACCAAGGAGTTGGCTGAATCGATCGACCTTGCCAATTGCTTCTCGGTCGCGAACGCACCAGTCAGCTTTTTCACAGTCTCCTGAAAATCAAGCCGGTTCAGGTCCACATGGACCACTGCGGCCACCTCGTGGCCCACCAGTGGAGCAATCACCGCAGCAGGGTTGGCGGGTGCGGGCGTTTGGGCGGTCAGGCCCAGCAGGAATAGTAATGACAGCGAGGGCAACATGAGTCAATTCTCCTTTGGATGGATACGTTCAACGGGCCAGTTTGAGCAGATAGTTGATCTTGTAGTTGGGGTGGTCTGGTCCGCCGGGTAGAATCGGGGCCGAGAGTGTGGCCGTATCGTCAGCGACTTTGTAGCCAAAAGGCTTGCTCGTGGCCGGGTCGTACGGCACGGGGGCCTCGGTGATTGCTTCTAGGCTGGGTGGCAACTTGCCTTGATGGTTGTGCGTGTAGAGGCGAATAGCCTCAATTACTTGGAGGGCGTCGAACTGTCGATCAAGCCGGACGAACGACATGCGTGCCGAGCTTAATGCTGGTGTGAGCTGGCCAAGAAGGGGGAGCATCGGGTTCTTCATGTTGTCGCTCATCATGGCCTTGTTGGCCCGTTCCAGCTTGTCGAACGACTGGTGATAGGGAACATTGATCCACTTGTAATTCTGGTCCCGCAATTTCTTGTATTCCAGATAGGTGTGGAGGCAGGCGACCTGAATAATGGGCATGGCCTTGACATTCTCCTCAGGCCAGCCATGAGCGATGAGCGACTGACTCGCTTCCAGATAAATCCTGGAAGCCATTGAGGCAATTTGCAGGCGGCGGCCGAAGCTCGCGGTGTCATCGGGGGTGCCGGGGGCGATGGGCGATAGTTCGGAAGAGAAAGTGAAGAGTTTACGTTGAAGCCCATCGGCAAACTGGCGTGCTTCATCGGCACTCCAGACGTGAGTCTCCAGATTCTTGAGCTCAGGCAGCTCTTTTTCGAGTAAGTAGCGTTCTCCTTCGAGAGAGTAACGCGGGTCTATGAATGGGCTGGGCCGGTCGGCCAGAGCCCAAACGAGGCTGGGTGTGCCAGGCGTCTGGATCAGTTCGAGCAGGCATTGGTTCATGAGCGAATCAATGGCGATACCGACCAGAGCCTGAATCAAAATGGGCCCATGAGCGACATGTCGGCCCATTCCCAGGCCAATCTTGATCCAACGCATGGCTTCATCTGGCTTGCCATCGAGAATGGCCAGTCGGGCCTTGACAGCCACAAGCCGGGCCAGTGCACGTATCTCCTGCATCTCGGGCAGCAGAAGCCAAATCCCATCCGTCCGATGGTCGAATTCCCAATCACAACTGGCACGCCTTGCACCTTGTTCCACTTCATTCAGGATAAGGCTGAACCGGCTTGCGAGCAGTTCCCGAGCCTTCTCGTGTGGGATCTCGCTGATGGGCTTGTAAGCCCATTCGGATATCTGCTCATCGGGGGTGGGTTTCTTTTTTGCAGGATCACGCAGATTTTCAGCCATACGGTAACCCCGGTCCAGAATCAGCGTTTGGACGGCTCGGTGGTAAAAAACAGCGGCATTTCCCTGAATTTGCTCCCTGCGTTCGGGCAAGAGCCGATACCTGAGCGCCGGGACTGGCTCGGCTGCCGGATGCAGAGTGACCTCGATCGGCTTCTCAGCCGCAGATTCTTGCGGCAAGACCGCCGACTGGTTTGGTGAAGCAACCGCCAGGGTTAAGCCCAGTGTCATCAGGCAGAGCAATCGTTTTGCCACCGGCACTACCGCTTGGCAATCATTTAGGAATGACATGGTCATAGAGCATCTCCGGGGCTATTGAATTTATGTATGTGGATTTCCAGAGTCTGGCCGGGCGAGAGCGGGTGCTCGGTTGGATCGAAGGCCATCATCGGTGTCGTGGGCAGTGCGTCCAAGCCGTTGTGCATTAACTGCCAACTCAGGCGGTCAATCGCCGTGGGGCCGGGGTGATCGAACACCATGGCAGGACTCGCAGCAACCTGCGAGGAACTCTCTGAAACGGGCGATTCCGTGGTGGGTGGTTGCGGCACCCCCACATAGACCACCTTGATTTCACTGGAGGGGCGGCGGGCGAGCAGACCCCCTTGGCCGATCACCACCATTGCCAGACTGGCGGCGATGGCTGGCCAGTAACTGCGAGCAGACCAATGCGGTTGGGTTGTCAGATGGGTCTGGGCGTGCTGCTGACCGACCTGGTGGAATATCTGGTCGCGGCTGATGCGGCTGACTGGCTTGAGCGAGCTTAAGACTAGCTCGAAGTCAGTCACCCCTGATTCGTTGGTTCGATCCGAGTCGAGAGGCGTGGACATGAAACCCCCAAATTTTCTCTCAAAGTGGTCAGGCCGGCTTGATACCGGCGGTGTATGGAACTGCTGGAGGATCCGACAAGGCTGGCGATCTCCTGAAACGTCAGACCGCCCCAAAGGTGAGCCACGATCACTTCCCTCTGTTCGATCGGCAAAACGGCCAGGGAGGACTGGACCTGGTCGGGATCGATCTCGGGCGTGAAATCTGGCTGGAACCAGGACGGGTTAAGGGCGGCAGCCTCGGCCTCATGCCGGCTTCGCCTGCGGCGGGCAATCCCTGCGTTTACGGCTCCGTTACGAACAGTCCTAAAGAGCCACGCTACTGGCTGATCCGGAATCGGATCCTGCCCGGCCAGCTTCACAAACGCCTCCTGCACTGCATCTTCGGCTGTGTCACACCATTGACGGGCGAACAGCTCAAGCGCTGCCGCGTGGCGGTCGATCAGGTCTCCGAGCAGTTCAGGGTCCATCATGCCAGAGCTCTCGCGGCATCCCGTTGATTTGCCTCCCGTCCCTTCTCCCACACCAAGTAGACAACAACCGATCCAGTCCGTCCCAGAAAAACTTGAGCCGGATCTGAAAACGTTTTGTGAATCTGATTGAAAAAGGATGGGTAGGAGCATAAATGGGGTCAAGCATAAATGGGGTCATTCTACTTTGATTTGTGAATCCTGAAGATGATCAGAAAAAGGGGTCATTCAATATTAATCTCGCAAAGGAAGATGCAACTTCTTTACTCTTCTCAGAATGCTTCAGCCAATCCGGGCACGAATCGACGATATTGTCTCAACGCGCGTTCGTATTCATCCTTCCCCAGCCGATCTACCGCCCGTCATGTACCAACTTTCTACGAAATCTCGCGGGAGTCAAAGATTTCCCTTGACTCCTTCCCACGCATCATCGAAGGTTAATGAATCGCGGTCGGTTGGTTCGTAAATCACAGGTAGCCCCAAGTCTGAGTTCTGATGACACTCACCCCCGAATCCTCACCCATCCTGATCCAGACCGATTTCTCCCTCGCCTACGACTCGGCGGGCAACGTCGGAACGATCACACACGCGGGTTGGACCCACGAACTCGGCCACACGTCGACCTACACTTATGACTCGATGAACCGTTTGACCGGCCTGATTGACGCGATGGTGCAGTCGACGTCTTATGCTTACGACGCGATTGGCAACCTGACCCGCGCCGCCGAGACGCTCTATGGCCTTGATTCCGGCACGAACAGTGACTTAAGCGACCGCGAACCACGCACCACTTCTTACGCTTACACCCGACTTTACCCCAAATAAACAATGAGTCCGGAATACAAGCTGAGGTAATATCATGAGGGACAATTCGGATCGATCCGATTCAGTTTTAGACCAGCATGGCACATTCCGAAAACATGTTTTTCCCGTTGTGCTTTCAGCTTTCGTTTTTGCGGTCGCAATACTTTGCCTTCTTGAAAA
>CAMBEP010000117.1 GCA_945865635.1 Candidatus Kuenenia stuttgartensis | reverse complement strand
AACTCCGGAAAGACGTCCCTGGCGGTATCCAAATCGCCAGCGTTCCGCATCCCATAGTCAGCAGCCCAGAGCGAGTACACGAGACGCTCCCATTCCGAAAGGCAATCGAAGCCGTCTCTGGCTTTCTTCTGGATGACACGGTCGCCCGCCTCAATGACCCACGTTTCGCTGTTCACCGCCAAAGCCCTCCGTCGCCTAACGCCCAAGCTCAGCGCACTGAACCTCAAGTCGATTCACATCCAAACTCTCCGGCCAAGCCAACGCGGCGGGCCATGTCTACCGAGTGAAACGCATTGTTGCGAGCAAACTGTCTAGATCGGTAACGATAACCTGCAAGAATGGCCAAAGCAATGGGTTATCACTCTATTTCATTACTTTCTGGAGGCCACTACTGAAATTAAATTCATGCCTCCAACTGCTAAGCCTCTATTTATATTTCAACCGCTGGGGCCACCGCAGTCATTGTTGCCAATGCCTCGGTCGAACTCAGCGTTTTATTCGACACCGGCTGACGCGCAACCCCATCCACAAAATCAAGCCCACGCTCTTTTTCTCGCTTTTTGATGTCAAGAAAAATGGCCATCAAATCGTAATTGAAGCGAGCGGCGTGTGCGTCGCGAACTGTCCGCACATCGTCCACAATAGGATCGTTCATGACATCGTCTCCCATAATTCCTCGGGCGTGCAGATAATCGGGGCCTTGAGTCCTTTGGCAATGCAAACCGCCTCAATTACGGGTCGCATCGTGGCATTGGCCAGGTGTCGGCAATTCCACGTCAACAGATAAGGAATCGCCTTCGTGGCCGCGATGGCAATATGCAGAGCATCGACAGCTGCTTTTCTCGGCAATGCCCCCGCGCGAAGCAAGTCCTCTGCCAATCCCAAGGCCTCTGTTGTCGTCTCAATCACCAACATGGCCTGTAGAACAATCAGTCTTTCCTGAGCAGCCTGCGCATCTCCCGCTCCGGCTTCGTCAAGTACGAGTTCTGAAACGCACAGCTCGTAGTTGGCCTGACGGGTTTCCCACCATTCGTGCGTGATTTGCTGATGCGCCGCAATGATCAGGTCACGACTGGGCCGGGCCGTCAAGTAGCTGACGATGGTGGTTTCGACGTACACACGTTCACGATTGCCCATCACTTTCCTCGATTCTCCAACATACTATATACATACACCTTCTTTGCGTTGTAGCTCTATAGAGTTGTTTTCGACCCATAATTTCTAAGAATATCCTTTGAAACTTAATTCAGGCAAGGCGGGACAGACACCATCTTAACTCTTTGATTTTCATTACTTACGTAAATCTTACTTCGCCTTTGCCCAAGTCTCAAAAATCTGGGCCATACGCGCAGCCACGGCGGCCGAAGAGCCGGGCTGGCCGAGTTCGGACATGACCGAAGTTTTCACTGCTGGCCGTTTTTTTTACGGGAGAAATCGTGTTGGTAAGTGCCAATCTCTGGCAGAGGCTTCACAAGCCGGCTGCGTCAAGGGTTTGATTTTTCGGGTTCGTTCGATCCTAAAAAAAGACAAAGGCGACCCGTTTTGAGGGGGGCGCCTTTGATTTTTAGTTCTCTCGTGGGAAGATCAAAACGGTCTCGATCGATTGCTCGACCTTAATCAACGGCCGCCATAGCCATCCGATGGATGACTGTTATAGCCTTCGTTTTCCTGATGGATCACACGATCGCCTTCCGGACTCCGGCGCGGTGTATGAGGCCCGCGATATGCTGGCGCATGAGGAGCGTTGTGTTGCGTGTGTGGCCGAAGTGGTCCGCGACGAAGTGGCGGGCCAGCCTGATTCGAGCCACGAAACGGAGCATTGCCGTAGGGACTGGTTTGGGGCGGTTGGCCCTGATAATTGGTGTAAGCGCCTGGGATTGGCATGGCATTGTCCCAGTCGCCATCATCAAAATCGTCGTAACGGCTCATGTAGCCAGGCAATTTGGATCGTTCCAACTCGTCGGCATAAGAGGCCAGAACAGCCGCTTGGAGCAGCTCCCGGCAAGAGGAGTTAATCGGGTGTGCAATATCAGCATGCAGCTTGGCGCGGCCTTCGGCATCGCGAATGGCGCGTGATTCGTCGAGACGGCTTCCACATTGGTTGCAGAATCGGCTTCTGAGATGATTCTTGGTGCCACAATGACCACAGCGGTCAGAAAGCTTCCGTGAAGGCATGGCAACAAAAAAGCCTTTTGTGCCTTCGATGATTTTCAAGTCGCGGATGACAAACATGTCGTCGAAGGTGATCGAACAAAACGCCTGAAGACGTTCGTTTGACCCGGAGTTATCCTCCATCAATTTAATCCGCACTTCGGTGATTTCCACAGCTGGTACTCCTTTACGTCGCGTAGCGTAACTCAAGGTCCGCAAGTCAAGACCCGGACGATTCCATGTCCGAGCCCGGTTAACTCGACCGCTGCGGCGTCTGCAGCCGCGCGGCTCGTGCTCAGGCCAAAATAGGCTGAGCCACTGCCCGTCATCAATACACCCAAAAATTGGGGCTGCACGCGTTTCATCAACTCCGGAACCATTTTCAATTCCGGCTTGACTGACTCGGTAGCCTCTTGAAGGCGATTGAACAGCCCGGCGGCCAGGTCGCTGGGGTCTCCAGATTTCAGAGCCGCTAAAACCGGTGCCACATCCATGGGCAATCCGATCCGCCGCACCTGTCTGAAAATCTCAGCTGTGCCACAATGAACTGATGGGCAGAAAAGTACGAAATTGAAGGAACCTGTCAAGCTCAGTACGGATACGATTTCGCCGCGACCATGACAAAGTCCTGCTGAACCATAGAAAAAAAACGCCACATCACTCCCCAAACAGGCTCCCGCGGCCGCCATATCCTGCTGCGATAAACCCATATCCCACAACTGGTTCAAGCCCATGATGGTGGTGGCTGCATCGCTTGATCCGCCACCGAGTCCGGCACCATGCGGAATTTTTTTATCCAGGTGGATCCGGCACCCAATCTTGTTCAAACACCGGTCTTGGAGGAGGCGCGCCGCCCTCACGACCAAATTTTTCTCATCGGTCGGCAAGCTCGGATCTGAACACGTGAAAATGATCTCCGGAGTCTCAAGCCGATCGAAGCTGAGATGGTCGCAAAAATCCGTGCGCAGCATCACGGTTTCGAGGTCGTGATAACCATCGGCCCGCTTGCCAAGAATCTCCAGAAAGAGGTTGATCTTGGCCGGGGCCAGCAATTCCAGGTGGTGAATTGTCATTTTTTTTTGTCATCACAAGGATCAGGATTCTGGGGGTTTTGGCCTGTTTCGATTTGGTTTTGCCAACATCGGCCGACGCTTTGGCGGCCCCCCAGACGGCCCCCCCTGCACAGGCCTCGGAGCAGGTCTTTGTGCTGTCGGGCCTGCATCGCCCCGAGGTGCCGCGGGAGCGGAGGAAGGCCTTTGAGTGTCAACAGCAGGCCGGCGGGCCGCCACAGGCCGGGTCTGGCCCTTCCAGGCGTCCAGATATCGCGCCACTTGGTCCGCCATATCCTCCTGCCCCTTTTTGTCGAGAACCCGGATCAGACCTTCGGCACATTCCGCCGAAATCCGGTTGATCTTTTCCGCCTGATTCATAGGCGCCATTGCCAAATCGCCAAGCCACTTCAAGGTCACTTCAAACACATAACCATAATGGCCTTGCGCAATGGTCATGTCGTTCATGTGCTTTTCTGCAATCTTGCCCAGCAGAAGGTGCGCTGCGGTCATGTCCTGACATTCCTCAAGAATGAACAAAGCGGCATCCCGGGCCTCCTCATAATCGCCCTCGCGCAGTAGCATTTCCACATCATGAAGGTCTGGCTCAAGCTCAAAAACACAATGCGGCGGGATGATTGTCCAGCCACCAGACGGATCTTTTTTGACCCGGATCGGAATCTTTTTCAGAGGCTGGCCTGGCTTGTTCCTATCGAATTTGGTCATTCTCCGGTCCCACCCCATGTTTGCCTGAGAGTCGACTTGGCGAATTCGCCCGTTTCGTTCAGAATAACGCTTAAGAGCTCAATCGTATACCCAATCGGTTTTTGTACCGACCGGAACAGGTGACCCATGCCCGAACCTAAAAACTTACTCATCGCCAGCGTTTCAGGCCTGCGTGGCCTTGTCGGAAATGGGCTCGACCCCATCGTCGCCGGCCGATTCATTGCCGCCTATGCCGCTGGCCTGGATCGCCCCGGCTCCGTCGTGGTCGGCCACGATGCCCGATTGTCGCACCATCTCTTTGAGCAGGCCGTCAATGCATCGCTCATGGCCAGCGGCCTCGATGTTCTGGCCGTCGGACCAATCGCCACACCCACACTCGGCCGATATGTGCGCACCACCGGTTCCGTCGGCGGAATCCAGATCTCTGCCAGCCACAACCCCAAAGAGTACAACGGCCTGAAATTCTTCCAGCCTGAGGGCATGGTCCTCTCGCCCGAACTCGGCAAAGCCATGCTCGAACGTTTCGAAAATCACCAGGCACGCTGGGCCAGCCTCCCGGAACTCGGCTCTCTGATCAAAGTCGAGCAGGCCGACGAAGATCACATCGCTGCCGTCTGTGCCTTGGTCGATTCCGACCTTATCGCAGCCCGAAAATTCCGGGTCTTGCTTGATGGCTGCCACGGCGGCGGCGGCCCCACACTCGAAAAACTCTTGCAGCGACTCGGCTGCCAGGTCCTTGGCATCGGCACAAAGCCGGACGGAATCTATGATCACACACCCGAACCCACTGCGGCAAACCTCACCAGAATCGCCAGACTCATGTCCGGCGCTGGCGATTTCGACCTCGGCCTGATCCTTGATCCTGACGCCGACCGACTCGCCCTGCTCGACCACGACGGCAGCTTCATCGGCGAGGAATACACCCTCGTTCTGGCCGCCGCACAGCGACTCCGACACGGTGGCCCACCAGGGCCTCTGGTCGCAAATCTCTCCACTTCGGCCATGATCGACGCCGTCGCCAAAGCTCATGGCCGTCAAGTCATACGCACTCCAGTCGGCGAATTCCACGTCGTCCAGGCCCTCCGCGAACACGCCGGAATCATTGGCGGAGAGGGCAATGGAGGCGTCATTGATCCTCGTGTCGGATGGGTCCGCGACAGCCTCATGGGCGCCGCTCTGGTCCTAGAGGCTCTCGCCCAGTCAGAACCCAATACCACCTTGGCCCAACTCGCTTCGCCATGGCCACGACTCATCATGGTCAAAGACAAAATCGACCTCCCGCCGGGCGGTGCCTCTGTCGCAAGAGAAGCCCTCGAAACCATTGCAAACGAGTTGGCCGAGGAGCTACCAACCGCTAAACTCGACCTCCGCGACGGACTCCATGCAAGGCTCGACGACCAGACCTGGTTCCACCTCCGTGCCAGCAATACCGAGCCAATCGTGCGAATCCTACTCGAAGCCCCAACCGAACAGTCCGCCAATCAACTCCGACAATCGGCCAGCCGCCGAATCCTCAAAGCCATCGGCGCATAACTCATGAATTGGCCTGATTATCCGATCGACAACCGGCCCGACACCCTCTTTCTGGACGTCGACGGCACACTCCACCCAGGCACCACCGCCTATCTCGTCGCACTCGAAATGAAACGCCGCGGCCTCGTCAAAGGATCCTTCTTCCGAAGAGCCATCTGGTTCGGCCTTCAACACCGATTCGGCCGATTGAATTACGAGCAACTTATCGACGATGCCCTGAAAATGATTCAGCATGTGCCGGTCATCGATCTGGAACGCATGAGCTACGAATGCTTCGCCAGAGACGTCAAGCCCAACCTCTTCCCCAACCTGGAAAGCCACCTGGACAGCCTCCGAAAAACAGGCTCAAGGCTTGTCCTGGTCTCGTCCTCATTGCGCCATTCGCTCGAGCCACTCCGGATTTATCTCGGCGCCGAAGAAATCATCAGCACCCCCATCATCGAACGTCGCGGATTTCTCACCAGCCGCGGCCCCGGCCCCGCCTGCTATGGACCCGGCAAGCTCCACTGGGCCCAGCTATGGTGCGAATTAAATCAGGTGGATATCAAAAAATGTGCCGCCTATGGCGACAATTACAGCGACCACCATCTCATGCAAGCCACCGGCTGGCCTGTGGCCGTTCGGCCAAGCCGCAACCTCAGACGACATGCCATCCATCAGGGCTGGCAGATCGTTGATTGATCTGTTTTTTTGGTCACTTTTACCGTTCCAATTCCCTTTTTTTGTTCGACTAATTTTCTTTTTTAAATTCGCTCATTCGCCAATTCCTCAATCCGCCACTTGACCATCCACCATTTTTCGATGTAATTTCTTGAGAGCTATATTCCAAGATTGCCGCTCAACCCAGGATCAAACCTCATGACTGCTCAAAACACGCTTGATAAAGATGTTGCATCCCGTTATCTCGTTGCCGAACATTTCCAGATGGTGAGCTCGGTCAAAATTTTCGAATTCAGCAAGCTCACCACACCGGCAGCCCAGATGCTCATCCGCCATCAAGGCGATCTTGATCTTTCAGGCCTTCAGGAACTCGGCCCAGCCACGGCCCGCATTCTGGCAAGCCACATCTATCCGCTCAATCTCAGTGGCCTGACCCGGATCTCACCAGCAACGGCCGAGGCTCTGGCCACTCATAAAAACATTCTCAACCTCAACGGGCTCAAGCAACTAAGCGAAAAAACCGCAAAAATTCTCGCCAAACACAATCACGACATCTTCCTCAGTGGCCTCAATACCCTGACAACCAAAACCGCTCAGGAACTGGCCAAAACCAAAGGCGACCTCTTGCTCAGAGGCCTCAGCACGATGAGCGAAGACGTGGCCGAAGCTCTCTCAAAACACAAAGGAATTTTATATCTCGGCGGCTTCAAGAAAATGGCTTTGCCCGTCGCCCAGAAACTCGCAAAGCATAACGGTGGAATGGGCCTGCGAGGTCTCGAAGAACTCCCTCCCGATGTCGCCCAAGCCCTGGCCAAGCTCAAATTCGGCTTACACCTGGGTGGCCTCAAAACCATCTCGCCAGACTCCGCCAAAGCCATCGCAACACACTCACAGGGCTTGCACCTGGGTGGCCTCACCTCAGTCTCCGATGAAGTCGCGGTGGCCCTTGCCGGGCACCAGGCCGATTTGCATCTGGGTGGCCTAACACACCTGAGCCCCGTCGCACTCAAGGCCCTGGTCGCCCACAAGGGCCGACTTTTCCTCGGTGGCCTCGCCAATCAGCCTCAATCGGTACTGGATCAGTTCGACAAACACGATGGCGAAGTCATTCTATACCCAGTCCCTGACCGCGAATACGGCTTCTGAGCAGACTCATACACGTTTTTTTTTACGACTTTCCAATAGACCAACCACAAGAAACAAGGCAATCCATGCACGATTGCCTTCTTTCTTTTCACCATCTTTCGAACTGACAACTAATCACGGCTTTATAGTCTGAGCAGTCACAAATAACAAATTTCGCATTTAAAAAACGATGCCGGAGGCATCATAAGCTTAAAGCCGGTGCTTGATCGCAGCGGCACCTTCCGGATTTGCATGCGCATATCCAATCGAAAAATCGCCAGAAATATGTCGCCCGATGCCATCATCTCGTTGTATATCACACATTTCCATACGAGGTTTTGGAGTTCGAGTCTAAAAACTTGAATACAATGGATTTAAGCACCAAAGGTGCGGCCTGAGAAAGCCCTGGGCAACGCCCAGGGTCTGTGAACCGTCAAGATGCGCCCCTACCTGATCCACTCGCTGCCTTGGTCGCGGGCCCAA
>CAMBEP010000116.1 GCA_945865635.1 Candidatus Kuenenia stuttgartensis | reverse complement strand
TCGTTGGTGGCGTCGCGTAAAGTCCGACTCCCACTGGTTACAGCGACGACCTGGGCACCCATGGTACGCATGTTGAACACGTTCAGTTTTTGACGACGGATGTCTTCCTCGCCCATGTAAACCATGCACTCAAGGCCAAAAAGGGCACAGGCTGTGGCGGTGGCCACACCGTGCTGGCCGGCACCGGTTTCGGCGATCACGCGGGTTTTACCCATGCGTTTGGCCATCAGGCACTGGCCGATGGCATTGTTGATTTTGTGGGCACCCGTGTGATTCAAATCTTCCCGCTTGAGATAGATCTGTGCTCCACCCATCTTCTTCGTCAGTCTGGAAGCGAATGTCAGGCAGCTCGGCCGGCCCACGTAATCTCTTAGGTAGCCTTCGATTTCGGCCCAGAATGTGGGATCGTTTTTGAGCTGGATGTATTCGGCTTCGAACCGGTTCAGGGCGTCGATCAAGGTTTCTGGGACATAGCGGCCACCGAACTCGCCAAAACGGCCCAGAGCATCGGGAAGTTGTTTCGCTGGAGCGGCTTGCGTATTCAAAACAGACATGTTTTTGAGGATCCTGAAATAGGAAAGTCCTGAGACTTCAGTCGGGCGACGAGTTCCGAAGCCTTTGGCAGACGGCGATGGATGAGATACTGATATTGTCCGAATCCGGACCGGTATGGTCAATGGAGGAAGTGGCATGCCTGATCAAAGTTCGTACAACAAGATTTGAATTTTCGGCAGAAAGCAACCAAATGAAACCTGAGTAAATTTTTCCAAAGAAAAGCGTTAATCAATAAATGAGCGGCGGGTTCAAGGGAGAACGAACCCGCCGTTGAGGTTCTTCGAATCGACGATTGATTGAGTATTACGAGAATCTCAAAGCGATATCGTTCAGATTCCAATGGGGGATATGGAAGGTCATCTGACCAAAGATGGTCAAACTATTGGTCAAGAATTGACCAACGGTTCAGGAGATTTTTTGCTTCCTGCGATTAGACGCAGTTCCAAAGAACACTAAACATGCCACTGCACCTAAAGCCCATGTACCTGGCTCAGGAACCACGACGAAAGTGAAAACATCGGAACCTGTGATTCCGCTGCTGTTGGATGCGAGTGTCGCCGATGCTCCAAAATTGATTTTGTAAGTCCCCTGTTTGCTGAACCCCCAGTTAAAGTGTTCGTGTCCAAGTGCCGTTACATTGATAAATTGGCTGAGCACGCCAGGGTTTTGCGTATCGATGAAAACGTCGGGCGTAGTGTTGGATTGATACATGATAAATTCCCCTCCCGCTGGTCGTTCGACAAAATTCAGGAACTGAAATTTCATCGTATCGCCTGTCATGGTACCATTCGGCACTTCTTCAGCACCAAGCCCAAAAAATGGAACGCCTGGTTTACTGGTTTGGGGAAGGTACCAGAATGTTGAGGTTCCAAATACGCCAGGCGCCCCGGAAAGACCTCCGGAAACGGATGAACTGCTAGGAATGATCACGTTGATACCACTTGCCGGAGCTGCTGTTGCGGCTCCAATAACGGAGCCGTTGATCACGGCATTGGCACCAAGTTCATACCCCAGCTCAAGAGAACCAGGATTTAAAGAATCCCAACCAATTTGTAAATCCGCATGTCCAGCGGTCAAAATATCAATTCCTGATGCGGATGAGACATGGATTATCATAGCCATCAAACCGGCGAAAAGAAGGGATCTCATTCGAAATCGAATCATCGGATCAAAGCCTTTCGAGAGATACCGAGTGAGAAAACGTTACGATTCAATCACCCGGAGACATGAAACAAGCCCGATCAGAACATCTGAAAGGGCCAACCAAAAGTGCACGGTCAGTAGCTATCAGCGCTGATCGCTTCACCGCCATTGCGGCTGCCGAGTGACCACCAGACGGAGTCGGAAATTGATGATTTGACAAACCGCACGCTGCCGTCAGCAAATAAGAGGTTGATCCCCCCCATATGAGAACTGCTGGCAGAGATAAGGTTGTTGCCATCGTCTTCACCACCGTAAAGGTGACAATTGCGCTGATTCATTGGCATGACATGCATGTATACGGAACCGGTACGTGACCAGCCGGAGAGCCATGACCGACCGTGGTAAACCGTCCAGGCCGGGTCTGCCAGCTTCACGGATTTACAATATGGAACCCAGGCTGCCAAAGTCCTTGATTTACCCGTTGAGCCTGCACAATAAGAACTTGTGCTTTGAGGCTCACTAAACATTGCTGAAATGTCAGTTGGGCTGCTGGCCCTCACGATTCGACGTTCTGAAACAGCCACGGTATTGCTGGTTCCATCCGTGATTTGTTGAATTCCAACAGGTCCTGTATGCCAGTTCACGGAGTGAACCGGATTCACAAGCGCAATCACTCCGTTGTGACGTCCTAAGCGTGTTCCTGCCAAAAGACCCGAGGTATCCGGGGTCCAGCCTGCATTGCCAGCATAGTTTTGAGGTGCGGGCCGCGCGGACCCCATGGAGTCTGTGGTTGTGTAAGTATCCGAAGGGCATAGAAATCCCTGGATCACTGTTTGACTTACAGTCGCATTGGGGTGAGTGATGGACAGGGTTGCCTGATCATATAAACTCGGGCTGGAGCAGTTATCTGCGTTGCCAATCATAAAGTTCAAAGCATTCGAGATGGGCATTTGCTCCATCTGAGGCAAAATCGATGCATGCCAGCTATAAAAACCGTTCTGACATACTCCACCCGGACCCGCTTTTGCAGCGGTCGTAGTCATTGGAAAAACGGAGTGGGTGTCATGATAATTGTGTAAGGCAAGCCCAATCTGCTTCATGTTGTTGACACACTGAATGCGGCGGGCAGACTCGCGGGCAGACTGTACAGCAGGGAGTAATAGTGCTATCAGAATCGCAATGATTGCAATCACAACAAGCAGTTCGATTAGTGTGAATGCCTTGGAATCGCTGATTCTCGAAGAACTTGCAGATTGTTTTAGGAGCATGAGATTTGCCCATTCATTGGATTGAAGATGCGTGGTGAATTGATAGCCTCAAATACATCCGCTTTAAAAGCGAAATGATTTGAAATGTATTGTTGCCATGAGGTTTAATTCTCGGGATTGAGATTCAACCTGGTATCAAAGCAAACGGAGCTTGCTTATTTGAGCAGAACGATAAAAAGATCTGTCCAATCTCCAGGCCGGAACATGCTCAATCCAAGATCAATTTCCAGTGCGACGCAATTCTTTGTAAGATATGCAATGATCAAATCATTCGCATGAATTATCTGCGGCGTCCTGTAAAATATTGACCTGAAATCGGTTCCCACCGAAGATCAGATTTTAGACAAGCGGCGGACCGCGTAATGTTCGCGAATAATCAAGATCGCGAATCGTAAAAAAATCGGCCAGTAACAAATGGCCAATCTCAACCGAAGGCTCAAAAATCGAAAACGGTTCCGTCTCGAAATAGACACTCAAGGCGGATCTGCAACTGATACAATCACTCTCTGTATCAATGCTGGCGACTGTCTTTGTGTCGAAATACGAGCCTACAATAGTGCACTGCTCATGTGATTCACTGGGTTCCGTATGACCATGCATGTACTCGTAATGAAATGGCCCTTGAGCCATCATTATTGTGAGCAGGCATAGTATCCGGAAACAAAAACACATGTGCAGCAGACCTGGCTTTCATCATTAGGAGAGTCACTATCAGTTGATAATATTTACTTTATCGGCAGGCGTTCGCACAGTCAAGTAGTTTTGCAGAGATTATTCAAGAGGAAAAAGTCGCTCTGAACGCATTTCAATCAATACGCCTTGCGCTGGCGGCTTGACGGAATGTGCATGGCTTCTCGGTATTTTGTGACCGTTCGACGAGCGATTTTGATCCCGTCCGCCATGAACCAGTCCATGATGTGCTCGTCAGATAAGGGATTCGACTTATCCTCTTTAGAAATAAGATCCAGGAGCTTTTGCTTGATGGTGTCCCAGGCCAGTTCATCGCCAGCGGCAGTGGTCGTTCCGCCCGTGAAAAATCGCTTGAGCGTATAAATGCCCCTGGGGGTGCTGATCCACTTGTCATCAACCGCTCGACTGATGGTGGTGACGTGCACACCGACCCGGTCGGCAATTTGCTGCATCTTCAGGGGTTCGAGAAATTCGTCACCAAAATCAATGAATTTCT
Organism: Candidatus Kuenenia stuttgartensis; assembly: GCA_945865635.1. Taxonomy (GTDB): domain Bacteria; phylum Planctomycetota; class Planctomycetia; order Isosphaerales; family Isosphaeraceae; genus QWQI01. The sequence continues at coordinate 3,692 of CAMBEP010000116.1, read as the reverse complement.
GCTGGTGATCGATAATTTCCTGAGCCACTTTGACCAGCGTCCCACGCCTTTGTTCAATGGCTTCGATTAACCATCGGGCTGCTTGAAGCTTACGCTGGAGATAGTCGCGGGTCTGGTTGTCTACGCCCTTGGTACGTGCCAGTTTTGCGTAGGTTCGAGAAACACCGAGCTGGGGCAGGGAATCGTCTACCAGACAGACCTTATAGCCACCATCGGTCTTGTTTTCGAGATAAAAGTCAGGGATGACGTAATCATTTCGAGAGACCTGAAACTGCGATCCCGGACGCGGATCAAGCCGTCGGATATGCTCGATGGCTTCTTTGATCTGGGAGATTTTTATGCCCGTGATTCGCTCGATGAGTGGCAGGCGATTGTGCTGAATGTCCTCAAGGTGGCTCTCGATCAACACCCGTAGTTGTTTGGCCATCGGATAATCGTCGGTCACCTGCAACAACAGGCATTCCTTGAGATTGCGGGCTGCAACGCCTGCTGGATCCATGGACTGGACGACTTTTAAAACCACTTCCACTTCCGAAGGCATCACCGCATGGCCTGACTCGCGGGCAATTTCATGAACGCTGACGGTCAGATATCCACGCTCATCAAGATTGTTGATGATAAACTCGGCCATCCGGATTTGTTCTTCTGTAAGATCCAGCAGTGTCAGCTGTTCCTCGAGATGATCCTGTAAAGTTTGGGGCCGGTCGGCCGTGTTCATGAGAGCTTCCAGCTTGCGTTCTGAAAGTTCGTCCATGCCGGATCGGCTCAGGCTTGATGTTTCGCGGAATTGCTCGTCGAGGTCATAAAAATCATCCTCCCAGACATCATCGGGAGGCGTTTCCACGGCAGGTTCTTCCGCAGACGTCACGGAAGTGGCTTCCAGAACAGGCTCAGGCTCAGCCGTCGTTTCTTTTTCAACGGATCCGTCAGGGGTGTAGACCTCCGCTTCGCCCGGCTCAGCCTCGTTCATATCCAGAAGCAATGGGTTGTCGTTAAGCTCCTGGTCAATCCTTTCCTGAAGCGCAAGTAGCGGCATCTGAAGGATTTCCATGGACTGGATCATCCGAGGCGCCATTTTCATGCGCATCTCGGCTCTCATGTTTTGGGAGAGATCCATCCTCATACTCATCGCATGCTGCCTTTTTACACCACTGTATTCGAGAGTCGGGTATAGAATCAGAAAGCCCGCAGAAACCGAAAATGCGCCTGATCGCTCAAGCCCAAGTCTTCAAAAACTCCATCCTATTCAAGTCAAAACTTCCTACGGCCACTCACGGCATCTGCCAGCATTTCCTTGTTCGCAAACTCCAGGAAGCCCCCAGATTGCAAACCTCGTGCCAGCTTAGTAACCACGACATCCAATAATTCAAGCCTCTGGGATACGAGCATTGCCGTTGCATCACCTTCCAAATTCGGATTCGTCGCCAAGATCACCTCCCGAACTCCCGTTTCCTGAACCCGCCTCACAAGCGAATCAATCGTCAATTGCTCAGGCCCCACTCCGCTCAAAGGCGACAACCGACCCAAAAGCACATGATAAAGACCCCGAAAACTGCCGGAACGCTCAAGCGCCATCAGGTCGCGTGGCTGCTCCACTACACAAATCACCGTCGGGTCTCGCCTTGCATCATCACAAATCGGACATTTCGGCCGACCCGCTTCCGTCAAGTGATGACACTGCAAACAATAACCCATCCGCTCCTTCACCGCTCGAATCGCCTCGGCCAATGCCAATGCATCCTCAACAGAAGTCCTGAGCAAATGGTGTGCCAAACGCTCTGCCGATTTTGCGCCGATCCCCGGCAACCGGCCTAGCAGGTCAATCAGGCGTTCCACCACCCCATCCTGAGTATCGCCCGTCACCGAGTGCCTCCGCCCATCAATTGATCCATGCCCGGAATGTCCAAGCCGCCCGTCAAGTGTGCCATTCGGTTCGCAGCTTCTGTCCTGACCCGTGTCAAGGCATCATTAATGGCATAAAACACAAGACCTTCCAACTCATTGACCGGGATCGTGCCCACCAGCGAAGGGTCAATCCTCACTGCATCCACTTCCATCTTCCCAGTCAAGGTCACACTCACCTTGCCACCTGCCGATTCACCTGTCACCTTGAGCCGCTCAAGCGATTCCGAGGCCGATTTCATCGCCTCACGCATCTGCCCCGCCTGACGCATCATGTCCGCCATCTGGCCAAGCTTGTTAAACATCTCTCGCTCGCTCTCCTTAATCTTGCCGCTGCTCATGAAACGATTCTCAACCACACAACGACTTGTTTACAGATTTTACCCGCGACCAGCAAAAAACGTAGAGGTGATCTTGCGAATTGTTCCGTAAGAACCAAAATTTCGCTCGTTTTTTTAACAACGCTCTCCATGGATCGCGTGGTCTTATTTTCACAACTGGACATAGAATCAAAACTCTTTTTTTACATAATACACTTACACACAATTATTTATATAAATTACAGTTTTTTTGCACCGACTGCGATTCCCATTAGGATTTGAACCCTCATACGCAATTCGGTTATGATAGCTACTTGATCAAATCGTGTTTTTGATCCAAGCAACACTGATCTTCCAAACCGACATATCTCCCTTAAATTAAATGAGAACTATCCTACAGTGAACTACTTTGTCGCTGGCGGGGCAGGCTTCATTGGGAGCCACATGGTGCATAGGCTGCTCCGAAGACCAGATTCTCAAGTCGTCGTTTACGACAATTTCAGCTCAGGCCGGGCCTGGCACTTGCCCGACGATCCTCGCCTGAGCATCGTTCGCAGCGACCTGAAAGACCTGAAGGCGCTGACAAAGGCCATCCAGGGCTCTGAAACAGTGTTTCACTTCGCCTCCAACCCCGACATCGCCAAGGCCGCCACCCAGCCTGATATCGACTTCTGGGAAGGCACTTACCTGACCCAGAATCTGCTGGAAGCCATGCGCGTGGCAGGTGTTCAGAATCTGATATATGCCTCGGGCAGCGGCGTTTATGGCGACATCGGCGAGCAGCCCGTTTCTGAAACCACCAGCTCGCTTCTGCCAATTTCCACCTATGGAGCCAGCAAGCTGGCCTGCGAGGCCTTGATCGGCTCCTATTCCTATATGTTCGGCATCGACGGGGTCGCCTTTCGCTTCGCCAATGTCGTCGGGCCCCGGCAGACGCACGGCGTAGGCTATGACTTCGTCCGCCGCTTGCTCAAAAATCCAGAGCATCTTGAAATTCTTGGCGATGGCTTGCAAAGCAAGTCTTATATCTATGTGGACGATGTGCTGGACGCCCTGCTCCTGCTCAACGACCAAGGCTGGGTCGGCTTCGACGTCTTCAATGTGGCCACCCAGGACTATATCACCGTTCGTGAAATTGCCGACCTCGTCGCCACTCGGCTTGGCCTTCCCAATGTCCAGTACACCTTCACAGGCGGCTCACGAGGCTGGAAGGGCGATGTGCCGGTTGTTCGGTTCGACTCCACCAAGCTTCGCCAAAAGGGCTGGGCCAATCAGCGCACCACAGTTCAGGCCATGACCGACTCGATTGACTCCATGATTCTTGATGCCAAAAGCGGGAAATTCTGATGATAAAGGATGCAGAAAATCAACAGCAGAACAAGCCTGTCAAGGGCTTGATCCGACGTCTTTTGCCTCTTGAATTTCAGCCGCCCCATCAGTTGGTCAGGCGTGTTCTTGTTCGGCTTGGCT
>CAMBEP010000115.1 GCA_945865635.1 Candidatus Kuenenia stuttgartensis | reverse complement strand
GAAATTCAATTCAGCCGCCCTCAAGACTGTTGTTGAGCAGCACTTCGCCAAAAAAACATGGTATTGTAATGGGTTTATAGTTGTCGCGGCCACACATGATACATCGCATCATAATGATGCCGGAGGCATCACAGATTGTAGCCGGTGGTTGAGCGGAGCGACACCACCGGATTTGTGAGCGTAAAGAGGCTTGCACCCCGGCCGGGGTGCAAGAGTTTTTTTGCATCGTGTTCCGGTGGTGTCGTCGCTAGCGCTCCTCAACCACCGGCTACACGCTGTGATGCCTCCGGCATCGTCGCGATCAAAAAGTGTCATTAATGGTCGCGAAGTGTATAGCCGCAGGGTGATAGCTACACTTGTGCAGAAATTCAGCCTGTTATCGCTGGCAAAATTTTAAAATAGAACACTAGCCCCGTAAGGCCCAGATAGAAAAAACCGCAGGCGGTGACACCCGCCGACTGATACCACTTCGGGCGGAGCGGACTGGGCAGCAGGTGGTGGTTGATCCAGAGTAATTGAAAGGCTGTTACGCCTAAGGCCAGGTTATTGAAATTGGCGATGAAATCGGTCATCAGCTTGGGTGCATTGCTGAAGAAATAGGCGCAGATGAACGACCAGAGTACGTAAAAACCGAGGATGGTGTAGTAGATATACTTGACCTGATGCGGCTTCATCGTGTTACGCACACGTTGATTTGCTGTCCAGATGGAATCCGTCCAACGGCGGCTGAAGTCGTCTACAATCGACATCTGGCTTGGCAGCATCACCATCAGACCCGTGAAGAGCGCGACAATCCAGAGCACCTTGGCCACTGGCTCCATAAAACCTGCATTTCGCAAGCCATCGGCTGTAATGATGGCCTGGGCCACTCCGGCCTGTTCGGGGGTAATGGTGGAATATTGGACAAACTGCATGGATAAAAGGGCGGGCAGGGCCATGCCCATGAAGCAGCCGGGCATCCAGACAATCACCTGATCGGTCAGGATATATCGCCACCAGACCTTCCAACGCCGCATGTTTTCATCCGTCAGTGGAAAGACTTTCCCGACATGGCTTAATGTCACACTTGTCCCGCCAATCGCGCTCGGAATGGCGCCCACCTTGGCACCCATGCCCCAGCCTTTATCGCGCACGAAGTTGGAATAGGTGGAATTTGCCAGCCCTCCGCCGCCAGCGTATCCGGCAAATGCGCCCAGCATGATAAAGCTGGTGGTGGCGATCACAGGCCATTGGCCCGTCTCCCAGCGTTCCGCAATGGCGTTCACAACTTTTTCGCCACCTTTACCGTCGCTCACAGGCACGTTGCCGAACTTGACGAACCCGCTGAAGACATTCCACCAGTTGGCTGGGCTGACGCATGTCAATCCAAGGATCAGGCAGAAGCCGAGCACGATCACCACCTTGGCGGTCATGATGGCCTGAAGCATATTGTAAACCTTGCGGCCAACGAGAATTGGTAGAGAGACCGCTAAGAGGCAGCCGTATGCCAGAGGCGTAATCAGCCAGCGGTCTTCCATAGTGGGTGGCCTGTCCAGGATCAACGCGGCGATCATGGCCGCACCATGTGTGGATAAACCCGGCACCAGAGCCGATGAATTCAGGATGAGCATCAGGACCACCCAGAACATCGGCCCCGGCTTGCATCGCATGAAGCCGGTAAAAACGGGCTCGCCGCAATAAAGGGCGTATCGGCCGCACTCCACGTTGTAGAAGACCTGAAGGATGATCGCAATGGTGGCAAGCCACATGAGGCCCCCCCCATATTTGGCTGTGACGGATGGCCCCAGCAGCCATTCTCCACCGCCGATCTGAATGCCCATCATGACAATTCCGGGGCCAATGAATCGGGACCATCGGCGCCAGCTTATGGGCTCGGGCTCGGGCAGGTCGGCCGTTGTCCATGGGGGAATCTGGTTGGTCGAAGCTCGGTTTTTTTCCGTGTTCATGGGAGATTTGCCAACTTTCAGAATCGGGCAACCGCATTGCGTTCAGACCCTTGACTTGATCGGATCAATCCAGCACGAGTGCAATCGCCCGTCCAGGGCCACCATGGCAGTCGCGAATTTTGAGGGCAGCAAACAGGAAATAGATCTCCTTGCCCCGGGGCAAGCCGCCCAGATTGTTGAGAAACTCCACACCGACCATCTCGCGGCTGCCCAGTGCCCAATAGGTCATCAAGGCCCGTTTTGGATCGACTCCTCCAAGGTCGGGTGCATCCGTCGCAACACAGCGAACCCGTTTGCTTTTCAGGTAAATCAATGCCTCAGGGCCGACTGCAGGCCAGCCTTCGCTTTTGCCTGATAGGGGGTCAACCCAAGTGGCTTTGTCATCGGGCGTGGGCTTCAGGTGGGTGTCCAAATGGCCGGTCCGGAAGATCACAACCTGGCCTGGCTTGATCTGGCCATGGGCTTTCTCGTCGGCTTCGATCAAGGCTTGGGTGATTTCTGGCGAGTTCGGCCAGGACGTTTTATTTGTTGTGCCCACAAGTTTGCGGGCGTCGATCACCCGGGCCTGGCCAGATGTCCAGTCCAGAGGCACTTGTTCTGTGGTCATCGCCGATGTTCCGCGAGGCCCGAATTTCATTTCATATTCCTTAAGCCAGCCAGCCACTTCCGCTGAATATTGCACCTGCTCGCCCGGCTTGGGCAGGGCATAGGATGGAGGGACAAGGTGGGTCCCGGCCATGCTGTCCATCATGTGGGCGTGGTGCCACATGTCGAGATATTCGCTGTAGAGAAAATCGATCTTCAGATAGACTTGCCGGTGCTGGCCCGCCAGGCTTCCGGGCGATGTCAGTGGGAGTCGGGGCGAGAGAGCTGGCGACAAATCCACGGCTTTCTTTTGCTTGCAGGCTTCAATCAGCTTGGCGGGAAGTGTCCCGCCAACCACTGAAAAAGCTCGCCCTTCGCCATAAGGGCCGTTTTCATGCTTCGGACCGATCATGCAGTAAAACGCGCCTGTGGGGGGCAAGGCGGCCAGATTGGTGGCACTTTCTGTCCAGATCATGCCATATTTCAGGCCTGCAAAGTGGGTGTCTTCGGCCATGTCGGGCATGGGGCCCATGCTGGCGCTGTCTGTGCCGAGGGTCATTACCCCACGCTTGCCGAGGAATTCCATACAGGCGGGGTCAGGGTCCGGGTATCCGGGCGCTTTGCGATCCACCACATCTGCAATAAAACGGCGGCCTGCTGGTAGGGGGAGATAGTATTTGTCGGAATAATCGCTGCGAAAAAGCACCACATCGCCGAATCCGACCCGTCGATGTGCGGTTTCAAACCGTAACACATGCTCGGCCTTGACCAGTGGGCTAAAGCCTGGCTCGGCTTTGTCGAGCAAGTCGCGGGTGTCGACCACGCAAGCCTCACCGCCAAATTGCCAGGCCTCGATCTTGTCCGTATACGCCAGCCCAAGAGGGCCTGATTTTGGCCGATTCAGTTCCGGCCTGGCCACGGAGTGAGGGGGAACGTCGAGTTGGGTGCCAGTATTGCCGTCGATCAGAAGGACGTCCACGTTATAGGCTGACCGCGGCCCGACCTTCTCCTGATGCGTGATCTGGAACTTGGGGAATGGTGAAGTCGGCCAGGTGCTTGGATAATCCGGAGCAATCAGCAGCGAATGGTCGATGAATTTCGAGGCGCCGGGGGTGTTCTCCTGAGCCTCAATTTCAATACCAATGGGCCATACCAGAAGTATTGCCGAGAGATTCAGAATGCTCATTCTGCGCATCATCAGTGATTCACCTTTCATTCGCTGCCAAGGGTTCGTTGAGGGGAGAGGGGGTCAGGAAATCAGGCTGATTCCTCAATCACAGGATTGGTGAGCGACCCAATGCCGTCGATTTCAATCGTGACGGTGTCGCCATGCTGCAGGAATACCGGTGGCTTGCGGGCCCCGCCCACTCCGTGCGGTGTGCCTGTCAAGATGACTGTGCCGGGCGCCAGCTTGGTGCTTCCGCTCAGGAATTCAATCAGTGTGGGAACATCGAAAATCATGTCGTTCGTGTTCCAGTCCTGCATGGTTTGACCGTTGAGAACTGTCCGGATCCCAAGTGCATTGGGGTCAGGAATTTCGTCGGCCGTTACCAAAACCGGTCCCAAAGGGCAGAATGTGGCAAATGTCTTGCCGCGGCACCACTGTGTCCCACCATATTTCATCTGCCAGTCACGCGCGCTGACATCGTTGGCGCACGTGTAGCCCAGGACATAGCTTAAAGCGTCGGCACGGGAAACGTTGTGGCACTCTTTGCCAATGACCACGGCCAGTTCGCATTCATAATCCACCGAGTCGCTCTTGAGCTTTCTTGGCAGCACAATCGGGTCGCCGGGGTTCTGTAATGTCCCACTATTCTTCATGAAAACTACTGGAAATTCAGGAATCGGCTGACCGCCTTCCGCGGCATGCTTTCGATAATTCAGGCCAATACAGATTATGTCGCGGGGCTCGATCGGGGCCAGCAGTTTGGCGACAGTCGCTTGCTCGCCGGTGTCCTCGAACGAGCCCAGAATGGAGCCTGTGATTCGGGTTACTGTGCCATCGGCATGCTGATTGCCGTGCTGGATCGAGCCTGATGCGTCTTGAAATCGAACGATTTTCATGAGCTTTTCCGGTATGGAATGAGGTATGGAGGAATTGGAGATCAACAGCGGAAACCCGAACACTTCGGGTTCGTCAAAAGCGTCTAGATTAGCCAACTTGGGCTGAGATTGACCAGCCCGGCAGCTTCCGCCAGCTTGGCCAGAACATCGGCGGGTAATGCGATACCCCCGGCCCGGGCCTTGCGAAGCTGTTGCCATTCGCGTTCACCAGGCAGAAGAACCTGATCCACACCTGTGGCTGTGGGGGCGCTGTGAATCTCGCGGATCAGCCCCTGCAAGCGATTGTCAAATTCGTCGCGTGGGGCAATTGTGGCCACGTCCATCAAAATCATCGAAGCATTGTGCCAGGAGGGTCTTGAGGGTGGATCAAATATCCAGCTTCCCACCTGCCAGGTGGAGTGCCCACCCGGCAAAATGGCTGAGAGAATCTCGCACCAAAGCCCAAAGCCATAGCCCTTGTGGGCTGCCATAGGGGCCAGGGCCGCATGTTCCGGATAAAGACTTCCGTCGGTCGTCGGATGCCCGTCGGGCCCGATCAACCAAGTGGGTGGAATCGGCTCGCCTCGCTGCTGCGCTGCATAAACCTTGCCGCCAGCGACCGCCGCCGTGGCCATGTCAAGCAGAATTGGGTCGCTGCCCGTGACGGGGATCCCATAGGCAATCGGGTTGCTCCCCAGCACAGCCTTGCGCGACCCTGGGGCGGCCACACTTGGGATATCGTTGCCCGTGACCATGCATATCAAGCCAGCCCGGGCTGCAAGTGTCGCAAAATAGCCTGCCGCACCAATGTGGCCGGTGTTGATCAGCCCTACATAGGAAATGCCGACCTGACGTGCCTTCTGAATACCCACTTCAACCGCCATATGGCCGCCAAGCTGACCCAGCCCTGAATCGCCGTCGATCACGGCCCAGCCCGGCCCTTCACGCTTGATGACAGGCTTGGCTTGGGGGCGGTATCCACCACCCTTGAGCTTTTTCAGATAGCCTGAAAGGAGCTTCGTGCCATGCGTGAAGACGCCCATCGAGTCGGTCGAGACCAAGGCCTCTGCTGCAATCGCAGCCGATGCCTGCTCAAGCCCTGTGGATGAGAAGGCAGCTACGACAAATTCTCGCAAGTCATCAATCGCTACAGTTTGGTTCATCAAGATTCATCCTGCCTGAAATGTGCGTCACAAGCCCTTATGGAGCCACACCATTGACCACATTGGGCAACCGTTCGCCATTAAGGGCCATGACTGCTATCCGGGCTGCGGTCTGGCGCAGGGTACGAACCGATTTGGGGCTTGCCGATGCAATGTGGGAGGCTGTGATGACGTTCGGCATGGAGCGTAGAGGGCTCTCAGCCGGGATCGGCTCAGGGTCGTACACATCCAGCGCTGCTGCGGCCAGATGGCCGGATTCCAGGGCGGCGACCAAGGCTTGGGTGTCGATCAGGTCGCCCCGGGCCAGATTGATCACAATCGCACCCGGCTTCATTGCACGAATCGAATCGGTGTTGAGCAGTTTGCGGGTCTGGGCCGATGAAGGGCAATGCAGAGTGACGATATCAGAACTGGCCAGAAGTGCTTCCAGAGAAACAGGTTCACAGCCCTGTTCGCGTATTGCTTCCGGGGCTATAACAGGATCAAACACCAGCCGGCGACTTTTGAAAGGCGCAAGTCGTGCGGCCACCTCGCGACCGATCCGGCCGAAACCGATCATCCCGACTGTCTGGTCTCGCATGGTTCTAAGCTGATCAAGCGGAGTGGCCAGACCCCACTTGCCGTCCCTGATATACAGAGTGTTTTGAACCACTTGCCGGGTCAGGCTCAGCATGAACGCCAGAGTATGGTCGGCCACCTCGTCAATGCAGTAATCCGGCACATTGCAGACAGGAATGCCTCGATGGCGGGCCGCTTCCAGGTCTACATTGTCCACCCCAATGCCATATCTGACAATCACTTTGGCCTTCTGCATGGCCGCTATCACGCTGGCATTCACCGGCGCAAACTGGGTGATCACGGCATCCGCTTCAGCCACCAGTGCAATCAGGGCTTCCGGGGTCTTGCACTGGCCGCTCATCAGCTCAAAGCCAGTCCCTTGCAAGACGGACTCTTCGATCTCAAGCGTCGGAAATGTGTAATCCGTGATGGCAATTTTGGCCAAGGGAGACCTCTCGGTTTTTGGGGATCAAGTGATTGTGGATGGGATTCTGTTACAAGCAATCTAACAAATGCCAAGCCTGCCGCAAGGAAATTGTCTCACTTTCGTTCAAATCAGACCTCGATCCAGACAAGAAATAACTTTTAAGTTCAGAAAGTTTCAGGAGAAAGTCGATAGAAACATTAGTTAGCTCATATCCCGATTGCACGCACAGTCCGTATTTAACAAAGTGCCTGACCGCATGGTCCATGGGCAGGATAATGAATCATGATTCGATATTCGAAACGAATTTCCCTTTGGGCCGCTTCCCTGGCACTTTTTTTAACATTGGCTGGTTCCTTACGGGCTGCCGATTTTAATGTCTACACCGATAAAACTGCATTCCTCGCAGCCGTCGGTCAAGCATACTACACAGAAACTTTCAATTCCCTGGTGACTAATCAAGTTTTGGTATCGCCCATTACCCTGAATTCAGGTCCAAATCAGTTTGTGGCGTCCGCTAGCCTTAATTTTTTTAACATAGATGGGCCGACAACCGGAGATGTCTGGCTGTCCACCAATAACACAGATGATCCGATCACATTTTCATCCTTCGCCACGCAACCCACTGCGATTGGAGGAAATTTCTTCCTCACAGATTTTACAGGGACGCCCATAGCGGGGACCATCCGCGCCGTTCTTAATGCAGGATCTGCGGATTATTCAACAAGCGTAAGCTCTTCCACCAACTTCATCGGCTTTGTGTCGGTTAATAATACGCCCATCACATCTCTAAAGCTCTCCACTGTGGGTGGCAATTCCACACAATATGTGACCTCCAACAACCTGATTCTTGCGACCGCTTTGCCTGTTCCTGAGCCATCCACCTATCTCTTAGGCGCTCTGGCATCCACCGTTTTGGCCGCCGTTGCCCGCCGCCGCAAGAGTAAAATTCAAGCCTGATTCAAGCCGGTCGGTGCCTTGAACTTGGCTAGTCTCCTCGCCAACGTGTTTTTTTGAGATACAATCCATTGAGCCCATGATGCTTGCGTCGTGGGCTCATGGTGTTGATACATATCAGCCAAAGTCTTCCTTTTTATGGCTTTATAGACTGGGCGGTTACAAATGACACATTCAGCATTTAAAAGTATGCCGGAGGCATCATTTGTGTGTAGCCGTTGGTTGAGCGCAGCGGCACCTTCCGGATTTGGATGCGAAATAAAAATGCGGCTTGCCCCCCGGCCGGGGTGCAAGAATTGGTGGTCGTGGCGTCGTCCGGTGGTGTCGTCGCTGACGCTCCTCAACCACCGGCTCCAGGCTGCGATGCCTTCGGCATCGTTTCGATCAAAATATGTCGTTTATGACCGCGAAGAGTATCACTGCCCACGGCACCCCAAATATTTTTAGGGTCGTTTCCA
>CAMBEP010000114.1 GCA_945865635.1 Candidatus Kuenenia stuttgartensis | reverse complement strand
CAGTTTGTGGAGCGTCATGGCGGATACCGCGCCCTGATGAAACATCACAGCGGATACATGGGCGGGGTTGAAACCTGGTTCAGTCATTTGAAATTGCAACTGGCTCAGGCATCGGTTTTTCAATGGCAGTGGCCGCTCATGATTCTGGTTGTCATGGGTTGCATCTGGGTCGTGGCTTCAAATCAAAATCAGGCGAATAAAACGAAAATCAAATGGCCCGCGGTTTTGACCATCTTACTATGTCTCATACCTAATGCAATCTGGATCTGCTCCATCATCAGGGCATCTCGACTTCTCCGATCGCCGGAAGTGGGTCTCAAGCTGATTGCCGTCTGGCTGATTTTTCTGTCAATCCTGACCCCGTTTTATCATCCCTATGCACGGCTTTGGTTACCTACGACCATGGCCAGTTTTCTGGTGGCTGGATCCATGCTCGATGATATCTGGTCAAGCCAGTTTTTATCAGATCTGACGCATCTGAATTTCCGGACCATTGTTCGCAAGAAAAAATTCGTCGCCGGGCTGTTGATTTTCTTCGTTGTGACAAGTTTTCAAATGCCTTTACAACAGGCAGGATTCTGGTCGGGCAGGGGGGCACTGAAAGCGGATGTCCTGAAACTTGTTCCACAAATCCAGGCCAGTGTATCCAAAGGCCGAACGGTTTCATTATATGTGAGCCCGGCCGTGCGCTGGCAATTGCGAAACGCCACACCACCCAATGGATTCGGCCCCGGCAGGCTGGCCAACCTGCCAGACCTTCAAGCCTATCAGTCTGGGCCATTGCTGCTGGATCGAGGGCTTTTGAATGAGCTTGAATATGAAGAGTTTTTGAAACGAAACCCGAGGATCAAAAAACAATTGCAGTCCGAGAAATCGCAAAGAGGTTTAATTTCGATCTTGGACATCGCCCCAGATGCATCGCTCGGATCCCCAATTCCAGGCATCGGTCTGGAATGGCTGGGTGATTGAATTTGTTCATGATGAGGATGAATATCAATGCTCGATTTTAGGAATTCTCATTCTTGTTCATTTTCGTAACTGGCGAGAAAAAATCCGGTTTTGGTGTGATTGGGCTCCAGCGGAGACATCTATTAATAGTCATGTCCTAAGAATCAGGCCGGAAATAACTTCCCGTTTTCAAACCAATTAACCGGGGCTAGCGCCAAGACCGGCTAGATAAGAAACGCAAGCCTCCGGTTTCTTGGTTTGAATCTAGCCGCCGGGCGCTAGCCCCCGGTTCGCGGAAGATAAATAACCGGGGCTAGCGCCAAGACCGGCTAGCTAGATAACAGCCAAGTTGTGCTTGGCTACGATTGGACTAAAAAGCGGAAGTTATTTTCTGCCTGTTCCTAAGGACATCAGCAGCCCGAACCATACGTTCTTACTTTCGTGGCTCCATCGGAGACCTCTATTAATACTTATGTCTGAAGGACATCAGCAGTCCGAACCAGACGCCCTACCTTGCCATGCCTGCTTGACGCTAGACCTGGCTCGATAAAATCTGTGGCATTGACCTGAGAAATGTCTCATAATGAGGAATCGGAAGATTTATAGATTCGAATCAAAGGAGCAAGCAAGTGAACGGTGAGAACAGGATTGTTGTAAACCCTGAAATTCTGGTAGGAAAACCAATCATTCAAGGCACGCGGATTTCGGTGGAATTTATTATTGAATTACTGGCGGAAGGCTGGTCTCATCAACAAGTTCTTGAAAACTATCCCCAAATTACAGATCAAGATATTCAATTCTCGCTTTCTGGACCGTTTCAGAAATCCTGAAACATCATCGCGTCTATCCACTTGCTATTTGAGTTCACATGACGAAATGCAACGATGGCCCTTTTCTGAATGTCAATCGGATTTATGACAAAGCCATCCATAGACTTTGATTGGAACATGTATCCAAAAACGACTCGCAGAGACCTATCATGAAACTCGATCATTTCCAAGGCTGTCTGCTGGGTCTGGCTCTGGGCGATGCCTTGGGAGCCCCCTTTGAAGGCGGGCCATTGGAACGACTGGCCTGGCGGCTCATCGGCAAAACCCGGCATGGCCAGATGCGCTGGACGGACGACACCCAAATGTCGCTCGATATCGCAAAATCGCTCATCATAAATTCGTCCATAAAACCCGACGATCTCGCCCGCCGGTTTGCTCAGAGCTATCACTGGAGCCGAGGCTATGGCCCGGGTGCAGCGCGATTATTAAAAAAGATCGCCAAAGGTGCGGACTGGCGGCAAGCCAATCGCCTGATATTTCCGACCGGTTCCTATGGCAACGGAGCCGCCATGCGGGCCCCTCTGATCGGCCTCTTCTATTTCAGCAAGCCGGATCTATTAAATAAAGCCGCAACAGATTCCGCCATGATCACCCACGCCCATCCGCTCGGATTGGAAGGCGCCGTGATCGTCGCCAAAGCCACCGCAGCAGCAGTGCAGGGGAGCGACGGGCTGGAACTCATTCGGCTTGCTTTTAAGGATTGCGCAAACGACGACTTTCTATCGCGATTTGAAATGGCACTGGAATGGCTGAATTCCAAAAACGAAGCTCCCTCAAAACAAGTCGCAAAATTGCTTGGCAATGGAATCGCCGCAACTCATTCGTGTGTCACCGCCGTTTATCTGGCGGCCCGATTTCAGGAATGCTCCTTCCTCTCCATGATGCAATTCATCAAAGAAATGAGAGGCGATGTCGACACCATCAGCGCCATGGCCGGCGCTATCTGGGGCGCATCCAGAGGCTTCCAGAATCTGCCGCCCGAGCCATTATCCCGCCTTGAAAAAAACGACCATCTTATGGAAGTCGCCACTCAACTGCATTCTGAAGCCATAAAGTTCTGGTGAAAACAAAAAAAGCCGGAACCTCTATCAAAGGTTCCGGCTTGAAATATCATCCGATGAAATTTGCGAAATTGAAAATCAGAACGTGCCCAGTTCGACCAGTTCTGAAGTGGCCGTGGCATATTTCTTGAGGTCTTCGCTGATCCGCATTGAACAGAACTTTGGCCCACACATACTACAGAACTTCGCTGATTTGAACGTGTCCTGAGGCAGCGTTTCATCGTGCATACGGCGGGCGGTTTCTGGATCGAGCGAGAGGCGGAACTGCTCTTCCCAGTCAAAATTATAACGCGCACGCGAGAGGGCATCGTCGCGGTCTCTGCTGCCCTTTCTGTGGCGGGCCAGGTCGGCGGCATGGGCGGCAATCTTGTAGGCGATCACACCCTGGCGCACATCGTCAGGCTCAGGTAGGCCCAGGTGTTCTTTGGGCGTGACATAGCACAGCATGCTCGCGCCGTGCCAGCCGGCGATGGCTGCGCCGATGGCCGATGTTATATGGTCGTAGCCAGGCGCAATATCCGTGACCAGCGGCCCCAGCACATAGAAGGGGGCCTCGTCGCACTCAATGGCCTGCTTTTCCATATTCATGGGGATCTGGTCCATTGGCACGTGCCCAGGGCCTTCCACCATGACCTGGCAGCCACGGGCCCAGGCTCGCCGGGTCAGGTCGCCCAGGGTTTTGAGTTCCGCAAACTGGGCCGCATCGGATGCATCGGCGATCGAACCGGGGCGGAGGGAATCGCCCAGGCTGAAGGTCACGTCATACGTTCGCATGATGTCGCAGAGGTCGTCGAACCGGGTGTACCACGGGTTCTCAGCCTTGTGGCCCATCATCCAGTGAGCCATCAGCGAGCCGCCCCGGCTCACAATTCCGGTGATCCGGTTCGCGGCCAGCGGCACATACGCGCTCAAAATGCCGGCGTGGATGGTCATGTAATCCACACCCTGACGGGCCTGGTGCTCGACCATTTCCAGAAGGTCGTCTTCCGAGAGTTCCTCGACCGACTTGATCTTCTGAATCGCCTGATACATCGGCACAGTGCCAATGGGCACAGGGCTGGCCTGAATGATGGCCGCACGAATGGCGTCGATATTGCCGCCTGTCGAAAGATCCATCACTGTGTCAGATCCAAGCGAAACGGCCATGCGCAGCTTGGCCAGCTCGTTTTCAATGTCGCTGGTCACGGCAGAATTGCCAATGTTGGCGTTGATTTTGCACTTGGACGCCACACCAATGCACATCGGCTCAAGGCCAATCTTGAGGTGATTGATGTTGGCAGGGATCACCATGCGACCGCGTGCGACTTCGGCCCGGATCAGCTCCGGCTCCAATTGCTCGCGTTTGGCAACAAATTCCATTTCGGGCGTAATCACACCGCTGCGAGCGGCTTCAATCTGTGTCATGGTCGCATTGTCCCGGCAATCTCAAAAATTCAGACGAACTCCAGCTTCAAAGCATCGTTTCCATAGTCCGTCCACTGTCTATCCACCAAATGACTTCCCTGATCAGTTTAACGCCACACTTCCCCCAAGGTCAATCTCAGAGGTCCGAACCGCCCATGGCTTATTTGGTCTTTAGGCCAAAACCCCGCTCTGCAATGACCCAGAACAACCCTGCCAATTCCTGAGAAATATCCCCCGATCGCAGTCCTCCGCGTTCATGCCAATCATGAAAATAATTCCCTCATCGCATCCTTATGGAAATTCCCAATCGGTTCTGGCAAGATAATCTATGCCCCCTTTCACACACTCACTCACAACTCGGTGCAGGGGCCCTCTCATGCAGAATCGTGTTTAAGACAACCAGTTCCGGGAACGCACGCAATACACTCCGCCTGATTGCCTGAAACGATTAAAAAGAGGAGACCCGGCTATGTCACAAGCCTTTGTCTGTTGCACTTACCCCGAATGCCTTGAACCAGCCGGCTATAAAATTGCTGCCATGCGGTCCGATGGCCGATTTCGTGAACTTAAAACCTATGGCCATGCCTGCGTCGATCACCTGGGAAATATCTTCCAGAAGGCTCATCTACGATGCGAAGCCACTCCCAGAATGCCCGGCGAAGTTATCGATGAAGTCGGCCTCTACCGATTTCGTCCAGGCTCGCGCGACGCCTTCCTGGAACGCCTCTGGAGCCTGGAAGAAAGCTGTCGGGCCAATTCAGGACAGTAATCAAATCACCAAAACGCAAAGAGAGAGAATCATGACGCTCAGACCACGGATCTTGCCACTTCGTTCACTCATCCCTCTGGCCGTTTTTCTTCTGCTTTACAGCGCCGCAAGCCACTCGCTGCCGGCCTCTGAATTCAAGCTCAAAGCCACTTCTGGCAAGTTCGACCGCACCGATGCCATTGTCAAAATCGTCTTCGGCAACGAGCCCAATGGCATTGACCCAAATTCGCCAGACCTTCCAAAGCTAGACTCCGGTTCCCGAAAAGCCTGGACTCTGAAACGGTCGGACAACCCCGCCCTGCCACCAATTGTTGTCGAAGTCGAGCCTCTCCCAAAATCCTTCGCCTGGCAACTGACTTGGGTCGAAGCAGGGCAGTGGCCCGCCGGCCAAGAACGTCAGTGGATTCTCAAAACCGAAGCCCCTCCCGATTTCCAATCGCCCTGGACTTGGAAGACGGCCAACGATGGACAGCTTGAACTACACCACGCCAAAAAAGGGCTGGTCTTTCGTTATAATCAACGGCCCATCAACCAGCCCGGCCTGATTCCAACCCAGCGACGCAGCGCCTACATCCACCCCTTCTTCACCCCCTCAGGCAAGCTGGCCACCGGCGACTTCTCGCCTTCCCACACTCACCACCGCGGCTTTTTTCTGGCCTATGCCAAAACCAAACTCGGCGACCAGGCACCCGACTTCTGGAACATTCACTCCGGCACTGCCAAGATCATGACTCAGCCTGAATCTGTCCAAACTATCGCCGGTCCCGTCACAGCCCTTCTGACAGTCAAACACGACTGGCAACTTCGGGACAAAGCCAAGCCTGCGGAAGACTCAGGAAAAACCGCCCTGGAAGAATCCTGGAAAGTGTCTCTCTATGATATCCCCAACCAACCCGCATGGATTTGGGATATCACCACCACTCAGACCCCAACCAGCCAAGACCTTGAACTCGTCAAGCACCGATACGGCGGTATGGCCTATCGAGGCCCTGAACCATTCGTCAAAGGCCAACTCGATGTCCTCACCAGCGAAGGACACGACCACCGTTCCAAAGCCGATCAAAAACCCGCCAAATGGTTCGACCTCACCGGCCCCGTCGCCGAAGGCTCAAATCAGTATGTCGGCGCCGTCATGTGCGATCACCCCTCAAATCTCAGATTCCCTAACGTCGTCCGAATCCATCCGCTCACCTTGCCCTTCTTCAGCTTCGTCCCCGCCTATAACGAAAACCTGATCCTCAAAGCCAATCAGCCAAAATCATGGACCTATCGAACCATGGTTCACGATGGGCATCCCAATAAATCCAGAAATGATGCCCTCTTCCATGACTTCGCTTCACCGGTCGACGTCTCCCTAAAATCCCCTTAAATATTCGTTTCCTTCCGAATTCTACCCCACTTACACCCTCCCCCTGCATAACATCAAACCAGTCCGGATATCCTGTCCAATCGTTACAATCGCCCTATCCCACATTAGCCACCTAATAGGTCTGACAACTTCATAAAACCACCGGCTGGAGGACGGTAGGCCTCTATCTTTCTCCGATAGTTACGGTTGTCAAGTGCGAGTCTGAAGAGTGTGTCACGCAAGCGTCACCTCTGATTCTCGTAGCCCATGAATATCGAACGGTTCGGCCTTCTTGCATTTCATGCAGTGTCTCTAACCCGATCACCGGCAAGCCGGTCACCGATAAGAGACACCTGGCCAAATTCGTCGATCATTCGCAAGGAAGGCAATTCAAACACTTGACGTCACAAGGAGGTCGTGTCATGAACGTGATGACAAGTCGGTTTGGAGCGCTGAATGTTCAGGAATCAGATATCCTGCGATTGACCGAAGGCCTGGTGGGCTTTCGTGCCTCTACGCAGTTCCTGCTCCTCGCAGATCAGCAAGTTGAGGGCCTCTACTGGCTGCAAAGCCTGGATACGCCCGAACTCGCCTTCGCTCTGGTCACACCGGGCGAAGGGCTTGAGGACTATCATGTCGATGTGCGTGCCGGTGATCGAGCCGCTCTGGCTCTTGACGATTGTCAAGAACCTGAGATCTTCTTGATCCTCAATCGCAATGAGGCTGGAGTTTTAACCGTCAACCTGCAGGGGCCGATGGTTTTCAATCTGGAAAAACGGCTCGGCCGCCAGATGGTACTGACCTCCAGCCGACACTCCGTGCGACATCCCCTCGGTGAACCGGCATCGGATGAAATCCTACTCTCGGTCGGCTTTGCGTTCGCACCTCTACGTGCCTCTGCATAAACCAATCGCTAGCAACTTCATCCCATTTCCGTTTCATCACGTTTCAGAAGGTCATGGAGTGATCCGTTCGCCGTTTCCCAACCATACCAAGGGAAGTCCGGCGCCGGAGCACGTGACAATTCCGGATAGCGTGGCCAGGGATGGTCACGACTCTCGACCGTTGGCAGGAGGAAGGAGCCTGTAAGATGCTGGTCCTTTCACGTCACCGTGACGAAAGTATCATCATCGGCGATGACATTGTCATTACCGTGGTGGACATTCGTGGTGATAAGGTCCGATTGGGCATCGCCGCCCCTATCGAGATCAGCGTGCACCGTCAAGAAGTGTACGAAGCTATTCAGCGCGAAAATCGACAAGCCAGTCGCCTGGAACCCCAGGAAGCTCGCCAGGTCGAAGCCGTTCGCGGCCCGATTCGCCGCGATTTCAAGCGAAATCATACGGAAGCCTAATGCTTCCAATCACCGGGAGATGGCCACTTTTGGCCATCTCCCTTTTTTAATTTCAATCACCCCAATATTCAATTTGTCTCCCGTCACATCCATAAAACCACCACGCAAACTCAGCCATCGTAAAATAATACATCAATCCCCGCCTAAAAATGGTGCCCCCCACATCGCATACCAACGGTATGCCCTATGGTATAGATGGAGCCGTTCTGATAAACGCCATCACTCACGCCAAGAGTCGGATTAAACCCGATGCCCTCATCGGGCGCGCACGACCAATAAACCCCGCCAATTCAAAATAAATAAAAAAAACCGCCAATCCCCCTGATCGCGCGAGCCCGGTCAGGGGACCGTGCCAACACTTGAAAACATGGAAATTGTCGGCCCGATGCCCTCATCGGGCGCGCACGACCAATAAACCCAGCCAATTCAAAATAAATAAAAAAAACCGCCAATCCCCCTGATCGCGCGCGCCCGGTCAGGGGACCGTCCCAACACTTGAAAAACCCATCGCCCTATTTTTAATCATAAAAAAACTGTCAAACTCTCCCAATCCTACCAATCCTGCCGATTGCATCTCTAAAAATATCCAAAAAAACGCTCAATCAA
>CAMBEP010000113.1 GCA_945865635.1 Candidatus Kuenenia stuttgartensis | reverse complement strand
GCATAAGGTCTTGCACCCCTGCCGGGGTGCCAGCAGCTTTTACCCCCATCTCATAACCGGAAGGTGTCGCTTCGCTCAACCACCGGCTACTTGTTTTGATGCCTCCGGCATCATTCTGATACGATGTATCATGTGTGGCCGCGACAACTATAAAGTTGGTCGATTTTTAAAGGGCAGGGCCGTGTGGACGAAGTCTAAAAACCGTCGGATAAAAATGGTTATCCGACGTTCAGGCTTAGTATGGTCTTTTTTGGTTTAGACTCACTTGGGAGAGATTCCATCCGTGATTGTCTGGTCAGGAAGGGCGGTTGATCCGTGCGGGACGCGTGGCATAGTAACTGTCTACAATCGTATAGAGAATGGAACCGATGCTGATCAGGATTCCACCCATTCCGCTTACGATCAAGCTCAGAATGAAGCCAATGATTCCGCCGATCAGCATGATTTTTGAAGCCCTATGGTGAGTGATCCGCCAAGCTTCATCTGACGCCATGGTCCAAGGAAGACGAATCCCAGCCAGGCCGTTACGCGGAATATCGCGCATGCTTCGCCCCAGACCCGCAAACATGAGGCTCATTGAGGCCCCCATCCAGCGCGTCATGTCCACCGTGTGGCCTTGGGCGGCCCTTAATATCAAGGCCTGAAGCACTACAAAAAACGCCATCATGGAAATACCCATCCATAACACGGCCGCACGCTCTTTCTCGACCTTGGTAATGCCCCATGCCAGACCTACAAATAAAGCCATCATGGCGAACCCAATTCCTGGTGTTATCCAGACCGTTGCGCGTGTACCATAACCATCGACCTCGCCCTTGATATTCCAGTGCATCGGGACTGTTTTCGGTAACTGGTTATAGACCGCCCCAGTCATGAGAATGGTCGATAAATAAAGAATCATCATGCCAAGAATTGCAAGTCGTGTTTGTGTCATATTTATTCAGATTTCACTTCGGTTTATGTTCGGTATTTGGTTTTCCGAATACTTTATCCGTAACCGGTTCTTCGATTGCATTCGCGGAAGGGTCTTGGCTCATGGGATATTCCAGGCCAAATCGCTGAAACATTCGCTCCAGATAATGTGGAAGCATCAGAGCAGGCCATCTTAAAAGCCCATTGTGATTACGATTGACCTCCTCCATAATTTCATCTCGCAAACTCTCTGGAATGGTATTCCAGTGCCCGACCAGTAACTTTTCCACTTCCGGATCCGCCAATGGATCGGCCTTGGAATTCTTTTTTTTACTGGCGTTTTCTGGTTTTATCGACACTTCCTGGTCTGTGGTTTTTATCTCTTTATCTGAACTAGACTTCGATTTTTGTTCGGACGAACTCTTTCGCGGTTTTTTGAGCTTTGGAATATAATCATCTGGAATGGCGTAGTCGTCCCGGATTGAGGCCACAAGATAGCCCGCTGGATTCCTCTGGACATGCTGATCAGAATGCCCCACAAGCCAGTCAAAGACTTCTATCTTCGCCCGGATCCGGTCCGATGGATGTTTGGAAACCAAATCGCTGGCTACCAGGTGATGCACTCCTCTGGATGTCAGCTCGGCGTGCAAAGCCTCAGCCGTATTGGTCTCCTTGGCGGCATCTTCTTCGGCCCGGCGCTTCGGTCCACGCACAAAAAGAATGCGCCATCGACCTTTTTCCACGTTCACATAACGCTCATTGTCATGGAGCGGCTCAAGAAAACCATTCTTTTCGAGCTCATCAAGAGCAGGCCTTAAACGTCGTTTCAATTCCGTCGGTGCATATTCCCGGCTCATTCCGACATGCTCACAAGCCAGGATTCGCAGATCAAAGTCCACTCTCTCCCTGTGATAAAACCGCTTGTCAAGAAACCTGTAAAGCCGCTTGGATGTCGGCAACCTCAGGCCCAAATAAAATTCAAGATCCAACTGTTTTAAATTGCCTGACTGAAAACTGCGAAACATGACCTCGTTCCAGCGAAAACTCGACATCGGCTTGGGCCGCTTGCCCTTTGCGGATGATGCCTTGTTCATGGCCTTTTCGCGGTCATAAAGAGTCACATTGTCAATAATGTGAAAGGTTTCATCCACCCACGACTTTTCATCGTTGTCCCACCAGGCGTTTTCATACGAAAGGACCACACCGACCCAGCGGTTAAGTGCTTCTTCTATTCGCCGATAACTATGTCCGTCCTGCGGCCATCCCAGCAATTCTATCAATTCGTAACGGCTGAAATAGACTCTTGCATTCGTAAAATTATTCTGGCGTTTCGTAAGCTGGATCAAACCGACAATCACCTGATCATCCAGAGCCGCTGGCAGCCCGAGTTTGCCATGTCCCGAAATGGAAAGGCGGCGAACAATCGGAGGTCCGTCCCTTTGCTCCAGATGGTCTTCAAAAACGAGAGTGTTTTGGCCGTCAGGCACTCGATCCGTAAGAGCGGCAATGGGGAACTCTGCCAAATTAAGCTCATCTTTGAAGGCACTGACATCGACTTCCTTCTCCGATTCTGGAGCACGCTCAGCCTGTGAATCGTGATGCTCACCCGATTCAGGCTCAGATCGCCAGAGTTCGTCCTGATCTTCGATTCGTCCCATCTTCGTCCTGGAACTTTCCATTGGCCCAGCGTTTGATCGGTGAAAAACGAGCCGCGTCCAATCCTGATTTTTCTTGGCCCTGGCTTTGGTTCCCCTGATTGTTGCAGGAAATTTGATCAACAACAACAGCATACCGGAACGAAGTCGGGAGCCTCGCACGCGTAATTATGCTTTGTTGTTGTTTTAAAACATTTCTTAAAACATAAAGCATATCGCACGCGCGTGCGAGAGGGATCCTTATACAGTAAGAACTTACAATATTACCTATGTCCGGTTTCACGGTACACCTATGTCCGGTTTCACGGTAAAAACGGACCAAGTATGTCCGGTATGCCAGTAAAGATTCTAGGCCAGTGGTTCGCAAGTATGTCCGGTTTCACGGTAAAGTTTTTGACCGGTTTGCCCTAATGTTGTAAAGAAATTAGGCGCCAAGCCGCAAGTATGTCCGGTTTCACGGTAAAAAGCGAAGAGATGATTTCGTTGGACGGGCCAAGTATGTCCGGTTTCACGGTAAAAGTGAAGAAATGGATGTGAATTTGGGTGGTATGGGTCGGATAGGAGAATTTCTGAGGCAAAAAAGCCCGCCAATGGCCTTCTATGATTGAAACTCGACTTGAAATGGGAGACCGCAAGTATGTCCGGTTTCACGTGAGTGCATCTTGGAGACTCCCCTTGGCAACACAGTTTGACACCAAGTATGTCCGGTTTCACGGTAAATGTACAGATGAACCGTAATAGAGGTGCGGTGGCCCCAATTCCATGACTTCTGTAATTATTCTCTAAGACTATCTATATAATATGGTTAACAATCATTAAAAGGACGTTTTTATCATTCAAAAATGCTTTGGTTTGGCGAATCAGGAACGAATTTTGTAAATTTGTGATGCGAAGAGCCTTGCTTTGTATGGGGCCGTTTAAAGGGCTCTGTCGCTCGCGTGGTTGACTTTGTAGAGCCTTCTTGGTATAATTTGGCGTCTGCGGATTACGTGACCGCTACGGGCCTCCCAGGTGGCATAAACGGAATCGGGCCCTAAAAACAAGAAAAGTTTTATTCACCTTTGAGTCGACTGAAAACATCTTTCCAGGATTTGGTCTGGGGCGGCGGCTGGATGGTGACTCGGTCGAGTAGCCAAGCCGTTGTATCAACAGCACTTGTATGATTGTCTGAGGTATTGATCAGGATCTTGTCAGGCAGGGGAGGGGTGTCATGTGGTTCTGAAACAGGGGTAGCCATGACATGGGTAATCGATTTCGACCTAGGGGTTTCCATTGGATCTCTGTCAGGATTCCTGGGATCGATTTGGGCCTTGAGGGTCGCGATTTCAAGATCCTGCTTTCGGATCCTTTCAAGATGCGATTCCATGATTCTTGACTGTTCGCTCTGAACCTGTCTCAGGAGCTGGGCCACGGCCACCTGCGTTTCGGTCTGTCGTTCCATGGCCTGATCGTGTCGATCCTGAATTTTTGTAAGGAGTTGGGCCAGAATGATCTCTGTATTCTGAGGTCGATTTTGGTCTGAAAATCCTTCGGAATTATTCGGCCTGTTTGTTAACTCACTGGAAACAGATGATTTGTGACTTGGCAGGGCGGAATTGTCGTGTGTGACACGGTCGCTTCGATGGATCAGGAATCCGGATCGGCCTATCGATAGAATGCTTTGGTGAAACAACTCCTTGCAGTCATTAAAGATAGAGATTCCATCTATATGCGACCCACGGCTTGCCAGATCGACATAGTAGACCGATTTGTCGGTGCGAACAAGAACGCCATGAATTCGGCTGGCAAAGGGGTTATCCGTCATGGCCACGGCGCAGCCGGGTTCAGACCCGATGAACGCGATGGGGCTTTGGATGGACCAGCTTCGAGAGGTTTTCAAGATCGATCTGACTTGCAGGCCGATCAGATTTGACTCGCGAATCTGAGAGATCGGGCTTGAACAGAAGTCTTCATTTTTGAGTGGGTTATCGTTGACCAGGACCCCATCCAGGCGAATTCTGAAGCCGCCGACTTCAAGAATGTCGCCGGGCTGCAATCGTCCATAGGTCACAGCCCGCCCATTGATCCGCATCCCGGTACGAGTTCGCAAGTCAATGGCATGACAGCCACTTAAGTCAAAATGCAAATAGGTGTGAACCGTTTCCAGGTCGGTGTGTGCGATGGCGATATCGCAGCCTGGCTTGCGTCCGATCAGAGCATAGGGGCGAATCAGTTCGGCCGTGCTCCAAGTTTCTTCATCGAAATGTGAGATGCGCACAATCGCCCGAATATTGGCCCATGTTCCAGAGTTTTCACGAGTTGAATCGGAATGTGTCTGATTGGTGACGCTCTGAACGGTTTCCGCTTTTTTCTGGATGACCAGTTCATTCGACATGGGTGATTGGGGTTTTGGCACGGCTTTGTCCATCGTAAAACTTTCAATAACGGTTGGAATCGTGTTCGGCAGATCTGTTTGTTGAGTCAGGGGTTGAGGCATTCCTGCCCATTCGCCAGCCATTGTGCTTTGACTTCAGGCAGGTGATCATGAGCCGGATTTCTCTGAGGGGCTGGCCATTTCTCAAGATGGTGATGGGCAGGAGCATGGGGCCAGGTGTGTTGCCAGTGCCCAGGGCCATGAGGTAAAGCCATCGGAAATTTCTCTTCCAGAACGGTTTCGAATGTTTGGAGAGCACATAGGCCTGGTTGTATGAGCTGTTTGCAAAACGAATCGACCAATCACCGTCCCGCCCGGGAGCATACGCGCCTGTGGTGTATCCGACTCGGTGTTCGACCAGCAGGCCGGGGTCGAACCAGATTTCAAAACCGCGAGAGCTGGCCGTCAGGCAGGCGTCGAGCTCAAAGAGTTGCCAATAGGGTTTGAGGCGATCTTCAAAACGGTCAAAGGCCGAACGTCTCAGGCTCATGTTGTAACCGACAAGATGATCCACTTTTTCGGGTGGCAGCGCGCGCCACTCAGGCGGCTGATCGTGCAGATTGGTTGTCAGTCGACCGATCCACGAGAGGCCAGCCACAGGCCTTTTAGGGTTGATTGGGAGACGTTCACCGGTAGCCGTCCAGCAGTCGGCCGGTCCGCCGAATGCCCCGCAGTTGGGGTGCGATGCATAAAACCGTACAATTCTATGGATCCAGTCAACAGGCGCTATGGCGTCGTCGTCGATCAGCAGGATCAATTCGCCGGAACTTGCATGAAGGGCCGCATTCTCGGCGGGAACGATTCCGTTTTCTGGCAGATGCACCACAACCAGTGGGCAAGGCAGTGGTTCGGCTTGCAGTTGCTTGAGCATCTGGCAGGTCTCAAGGTCGTTGTTCTGCCAGCAGACGATGATCTCCGTTGGCAACAGGGTTTGTACGCAAAGGCTCCTGACAACACGCTCAAGAAGCTTGGGGCGTTGCCAGGTTGCGATTAAAACACTGGTGGTCGGAGGAGAGCTGCTGGTCATAGTGAATCATGACAACTATAACTCCAAAAAACAACACTTGACATGATTTTTGACAACGATCAGGTGAAATTTCACGATCCTTCTGGTATCATGCGACTTAGGTTCCGATTCGCTGTGCCGTTGAAATGTGATCACCATGTATGTCTAAGCCACTGATGATCAGCCTGGGGCTCTATACGGCCCTGTTTTTCTGGTACTATCCACCAATCTGCGGAATCGAAGACGAACAGGGATTTGTCAATCAGACCATCTTCTGGTCGCATGGCGCCATATCTGCTGAAGGTGCTGGACTTTCCAAAAACCTTGGCGACCTCATGGAAGTCGCAGGCAGGCATGTTCCGATGCGGCATCCAGGGCGATCTTTGATCACTCTCCCGTTCTATCTGGCTGGCGGTTATCCTGCGATTTTCATTTCCGGATATCTCATTCATATTGCAATGGTCTTGCTGGCCAGTAAAATTCTGGGCCGGTTGAACTGGTCCGCGAATGGGGCGATTCTCCTCCTGTTTCACCCGACACTGTTGATCTACAGCCGAACCATCATGGCTGATGCCAGTGCGGGAACGTGTCTCCTGATCTCTGTTTATGTGCTGGCCAAGCCATCCCGGCTCAATGTTTATGACTGCATTCTGGCAGGGCTTGGCGTCAGTCTGGCGGCCACGATGCGCCACCATGCCTCAGCGGCGTTGCCGGCCGTTGTATTTGCCGTCTACCTGAGGCAGAAGTCCATTCGCGATGCCTTGGCCGTGCTTGTGGCCTCTGCCATTGGTGCCGTGCCCTTGATTCTGTTGAACCTCTATGTCTATCACACAATCGGCGACCCGTATTCGACCAAGCGAGGCGTCTTTGATATCGACTTTCTCAAATTTCAGATCCCATTCTATGTCATGGCCCTCTCGGTTTTCTGGCCACTCATGTTCTTTTCCATCGTTCTGGTGCGTGGCCAAATTCAGGCTGTCATGATTGGTATCTGCTCCACATTTCTTGCAATGCTTGGATGCTATTATTTTCATGATACCGGAACAAATCCAATACAGACCATGATCCTTGGCCTGCGTCTGATGCAAGTGGCTTTGCCGACATGGATTATCGGCTATGTCGTGGTTATCAGCCAGCGAATCAATCCCTATGGCCGGATTCCCGTTCGATATCTCAATCGGTCGAATCTGATCGGCTTTCAGTCGCTCTCCCTGACACTTCTCTCGATCATGACAATCCTCATTTTTCGTGCCCATCAGAATCAGTTGCTGGATTACGATCTAAGGCGTCAGGCCATGTTGCGTGCCATACCGGTCAATTCCCTGGTGCTTGTGGAAGGGATGATGCCCAAACTGGCTGGGATTTATCGTGAGGATCAGCCGGACTATGAATTTCATCTCGTGACATTTGATGGTCATAAATCTTATTCTGACGAAAAAATAGAAGCAGAAACGGCACAAAGTCATCCTGTGCATCTCCTCTACAGCCCCAAGTCAGCAGGAGGACAGCCGTCGAAGGAATTTCGCGAATTGGTGGAAAAACTTCAAGCAGAAAGCATCAAGACCAACCACCCTCAGGTTTACGCCTGGAAGTCGCGGAAACCAGCGACCGGTTCCGGATCAATCGCCCCATGAGCCAATTATTACGACTTGCTGTGGTTGCCGACTTTCCGGAAGAACGCTGGGAAAGCATGGATCTCGTGGCCGAGATGATCGTTTCCAGCCTCAATCAAAGGCCAGACCTGAAGATTCAGGCAAACGTGATCACACCCGATTATTGCAGGCTGGTTGAGAAAGTCTTTGGCAAGAAACGTTGGGCCTGGAACATTGATCGTCTCATGAATCGTCGTGTTGTGTTAAGGCATGGCCTTCTGCGCAAGCTCAGGAGACATTCATTTGATGCCGTCTTTGTTGTGGATCATTCTTATGCCCATGTGATCTGCACCATGAAAAATCGGTATCCAGCGATTCCAGTGGTGGTCATGTGTCATGATCTGGACGCATTCCAGGCCCTGGATCAACCCGTCAAAGGGCTTTATGGCTGGCTGATGCGCTGGTTTTCCAAGCCGGTTTTCAATGGGCTGGTCAAGGCGGACTGGATCATCACAGGATCCGAGACGGTTCATCAACAGATGATCGAGAAATATAAGCATCAGATAGACCCTCAGCGAGTGAGCACGAATCCATACGGAATGGCAAATGAATTTGAGTCGAGCGCCGAAAATGCGGCTTCGATGGCGTCAGAATTTGGTTTTCCCGTGGTTCTTCATGTGGGGTCCGTGATCCCCAGAAAGCGGATTGATGTATTGCTGAGGGCGGTGTCGGAATTGTCCAAGCGATATCCTGAGCTGACACTTCTCCGCGTGGGCGGGGAATTTACGCCGCCGCAGAAAATGATGGTCGATGAGCTTGGACTCAAGGATCGTATCCGTGTCATGCCCCGCCTGGGCAGAGATGCCGTAGCGGCTTGCTATCGGTCGGCCGATGTGGTTTTGATAACGAGTGAATCAGAAGGGTTTGGCTTGCCAGTGGTTGAGGCCCTGTCGTGCGGTGCAGCGGTGGTGGCTTCAGAAATTGCCGTCTTGCGAGAAACCGGCGGTGAATATGTGACATATGCCGCAGTGGGCGATTCAGCGGAATTTGCGAGACAGGCGACAGAGAGGATTGAGCAGTCCCGGGGGGGGCAGTGGAGAAGCGATCCGCCTGGGCTGAAGGCACATTTGGAACAATTCCGATGGTCAACCCATGTTGAGCGTCTTGCGAGTGTGTTGCAGGGGCTTGTTTGTAAGGTTCCATAGGGTTTGGAACGTGTTGGTGCAGGATGCGAATGCCAAGAAAGAATAGGAAATCAGGATGGCGGAGATGGACCGAGTCAGGAAAGATCTCTGGATGTTGATTTTTTGAAACATGTCAAGGAATTCAAGTCGTATTGATTTTGGCATTGTCTTTTTCCCCCCCAGAAATCGATGAGAGTCTGTGGATATTTGTGTCGGACAGTCCAAAAGATCGAACTTCCAAAAAAGGAAATACGTGGTGTTTTGAGAAGGTGTTTATACTCTTCGCGACCATTAATGACACTTTTTGATCGCGACGATGCCGGAGGCATCGCAGCCAGTAGCCGGTGGTTGAGGAGCGTCAGCGACGACACCACCGGACGACAACGCGGCATAAGGTCTTGCACCCCTGCCGGGGTGCCAGCA
>CAMBEP010000112.1 GCA_945865635.1 Candidatus Kuenenia stuttgartensis | reverse complement strand
CAGCCAGTAGCCGGTGGTTGAGGAGCGTCAGCGACGACACCACCGGACGACAACGCGGCATAAGGTCTTGCACCCCTGCCGGGGTGCCAGCAGCTTTTACCCCCATCTCATAACCGGTGGTGTCGCTTCGCTCAACCACCGGCTACTTGCTTTGATGCCTTCGGCATCATTCTGATACGATGTATCATGTGTGGCCGCGACAACTATAAGCCAGAATCAAAGAGCGACTTGCGTCAACCGATTGATGATTGGATCTGCCGCATCAGCCAAGTATTGACGGCTTCGAACATGGGGCCGACCGGCTTGCCATCGGTGGGATAGGTCTGAAACGCGACATTCAAGCCGGCGTCTTTCATCTCGCCAACCTGACGCTTGGCACCCTCAATCGGCAGGGATTCATCCCAGGCACCATGCAAAACCAGGAACTTCAAGCGTCTTGATTCATGATATCGGCTCAGATATCGCAAATCTGTTGGCAGCCAGCCCTGAATGGAAATGACACCCGCAAATCGGTCGGGAAAGCTCAGGGCCAGGCGATAGGCCATAGATGCTCCCTCGCCAACACCAAACAAGAAAACTCGATCCGGATGTACGCTGAGCTCGCCCTGCATGCGCCGGATCTGGTCCAGAACCGCAAATTCGCCAGCCGCGATCGGGTCCGATATTTCCGTCTGAACCAAATGATGAAACTTCTCACCTGTGGTGAGCGTTTTCCAGTCGGCGGCCGCGGATTGCACTTTCTCCGCAGGATTCCCCCATGCAAACTGACCCCTGCGAGCCAATTTCACCAGCCCACGCGGACAGAACCCGAGAAAGTTCCGGTCGCTGATCCGCTGAAGCCATTTGGCAGCTTGAATCTCGTCGCCACCACGGCCATGCAGGCCAACGATCAACGGATACTTGTAGTTTGGCTCGTAACTCGTCGGAACGAGTGTCGCACCAACCCAGCCTTCGGTCCTTGCTGGAGAATCCATCGTGATCGCGGAACGCAATCTGTCGGAAGTCATAATTCCACTCCCCCAATTGATCAAACTCTTGGTGCCGCGTCGTGTGTATGGTTCAGGGAGGGAAAGGCATGCAGTTCACGAATCTCGTGAAATTCTCCTTCACCCAACTTCACTCTCCCAAAGCATACCCACGGGGATGGGCTCCTTCAATAAAACCCATGGCCTTTTCCCTTCAAAAAAGGGATGGAATAAGGGCTGTATCGAACAGGGCTGTTCAGTGAACACAGAATAGATGGCCGCTTTGCGTAAAACAGGCAGTTTAAGCATGACTTTTACGCTGCTTTTCATGCCAAAACGGCATGAATTCGTGATGATTATCAAATGCCACGTGTTGTGAAGCTCGCTGGCGAGCCTCTTCTCCACAAGAGATTCAAGGCTGACGTGGCGGAAAGATGTGGAATGACATATGTGGGCCCTGAAGTCGCCAGAATGAGCGACTCTTGGGCTTTGCTTCCGGCTCGGCGACTGCTGTGGCTGTCTGCATCAAGTCATGCTCCATCTCAGCTTCAGCCTCATCCTGTTCGATCTCGATCGGAGTACGGACAGTTTGAGCTTCATGAGAATCTACCAAAAACCACTGGGGCTTTGGCTCTACGGGTGCAGAAGGCGGAGCCGAATACACTCCGTCTGTCTGAATCACACTTTGAAACAATGCCGCAAGCATGGCCGAAGCCTGATCAGGCAAAGAGGAATCGGCCTGCTTCGGCTCCAATGGCCGCAAGTGACCTGGATCAAATCTTAAAATAACTGGGCGACGCCCCCAAACTCGCTCCCGCTCTTTAATGCGACGATCTGACATATCGCGCCTCCTCCTTGGGCAATTTTTCGTGATTTCCATTCGTGGGTCAGCCTTCCAAGGCTCAACACACTATAATCAATATCGAATATTCCGTCAAGCATATTCCTGAAATCGGGTTAAATTTTCCCGAATTCGGGATCAAGGCCAGTTTCATGAAATTATGGACTGGATCGGAGTGCCTCGACTCAGGGTGTATGGACGACCCAAAGGGTCGATCAATTCCGTCTCGGGCGCAATCCCCATCAAGGTCAAAATTGTCGAGTGCAAATCCTCAGGAGAGACCCGGCCATCTTTCGGCCAGGCGGCCAGATTGTCCGATGCCCCATGAACCATTCCACCCTTGATACCTCCCCCTGCCAATGCCACGCTGAAGACGTGCCCCCAGTGGTTTCGACCGCCACCCGAGTCGATCCGAGGGCTGCGACCAAATTCAGAAATCACCGCCACCAAAGTCTCTTCCAGCAAACCACGCGAGTGGAGATCGCCAATCAAGGCCGCCACGGCCTGATCCGTGGGTGGAACCAACACGTTCTTCAGCCGATTCGTCTCGTCGCGGTGCGAATCCCAGACCGGGTTCTGATCAGGCTCATCCTGACCACGAAACCAGTTCACCTGAACCAGTCGAACACCGGCCTCGACCAGCCTCCGCGACA
Source organism: Candidatus Kuenenia stuttgartensis (assembly GCA_945865635.1). Lineage (GTDB taxonomy): Bacteria > Planctomycetota > Planctomycetia > Isosphaerales > Isosphaeraceae > QWQI01. The sequence continues at coordinate 7,116 of CAMBEP010000112.1, read as the reverse complement.
TCAACACGCTCTGCCCGAATGGTGATCGACCATACAAATCTCGCATCTGATCCGATTCCAGACCAAGATCAAACGCCTGACGGGCTCTGGGCTGCGTCATGAGCTCCCATGCTCGTGCCGTGTTTGGATCCGAAATTGCCGCATCCAGTGCTTTTGAATCCACCAGCCGGGTCATCTGGTCAAGCAATGCCCGCCTGAGACCCGCGCGATGCGGCTCAAGCCCTGTATCCAACTGTAGTTCCGTAACGCTAGGCATGGGCAGACGGGCATCAAAATTCACAAGCCACGGATCGTTCGTCCGGCCCATGAAGCCACCGTCCTGGCCCGGCCAAACACTGCCATCCGTATTCGCAACCCGCTGAGGCAATGTCACCGCCGGCGGCAAAGCCTGGCCAAGGTGCCGGCCCCGACTGGTCGACATGATCATCCCGCCCAAGCTCGGAAAGTCATTGGGCGATCCGGGTTTGGCATTCTCAAAATTCTTGGGCGCATGCGGCCGGCCATTGAGCATGTAATAGGCCGACGAACTATGCGCATTGTCGTCTGTACTCATCGCCCTGAGAATACAGAGCTTATCCGCATGGCGCGCTGTCTTCGACATCAGCTCGCTAAAAAATATCCCAGGCACGTTGGTCGAAATCGGCGCAAATGCGCCTCGAACTTCTGCCGGGGTGTCCGGCTTGGGGTCCCAGGTGGACTGCTGCGGCACACCACCCGTAAGAACTAAAAGAATACAGTTCTTGGCTTTGGGTGAAGTACCGCCAAACCCCTTGGCCTGATCATTCGCAAAAATCTGGTTCAGATCCAGACCACCACCCAGACCCATGCCACCAACGCGCAGAATGTCGCGGCGGGACAAGCCCTCGCAAAGTCGAATTGGCGGACCCATCCATCGCAACATGGTAGAGGGTGCTCTCAAGCTTTCTAGGGGATTTTTTGAAGAATCAGACAAAAGTCCGCATTTCGGCTCGCATACCATCTCAGCCGAACCTTTGGATCTTTCACGACTTCAATCTAGCACAACTGGCAATGTTTGACAATCGATTTCTGAGTGTAAGTGCTGGTTTGGGAAAATTATTCGGCGTTTTGCTCCGACACTTTCGTCGCCTTCAGACGCGCCAGCATCAATGCCATCTCACGGGGCAAGTGCCTCGCACCCGTAAACATAACCACGCCTGACAGGAATACAGCCGGCAGTGTGATCAACAACCCTGCCGTCAAATTCCGATACGTTTTGCCATCGGGCATCAGAGTGGCGCCAGCGCCAATCGAGGTCAGGGCCTTACCCAGTCCGGATTCGATAAATTCCGGGTCGCCAAACATATCCGAAACATAACCCACCAAAGGGCTTGACCAAATATCGCCCAGAAAGTGGATCGAAAACAGGGTAATTGCAAATGCCGCCGCTCGAAGATGGGGCGGAATCACATTCGAAATCACCGCATTGCACGGACCAATGTTCATGAACAAAAACATGATCGACACGAACATCCCGCCCAAAATCAACACCTTTGATGTCGAGAGAATCGTCAATACCATGAACGGCAGAGCCAGCCACATCGCCAGACCAGGCACCAGAAACAGCCACTTCGGACTCCTCTGACTCAACTTGTCCGCCAGCCAGCCACTCACCGCCATACCCAAAAGTGATGCTCCAGCCGTCACCAGCCCAATCGACGTCGTCGCCTGAACCTTCTCAAACCCTCGCACTTCCGTCAAGAAAGTCGACATCCAAAGCCCAATCGCACCCACGGCAAAAGTCGACATCGCCATCCCAAAAACCGCATACGTGTACGATGAATTGACCATCAAATCCCGATAGTCCAGCCGATTCGCACCTATCTTGGCCGCCGCTTGCAATTTGGCCGGATCCACCCCTTCGCTTGCTCCACGGATCGGTTCCGGCAGAAAAAGTGCACACACCGCAGCGAGCAGTCCAGGCGCCCCTGAAATCAAAAACGCCATCCGCCAGCCCTCATAACCCGGCAGCCACTCGCCTCCGTGCTTGGCCACATAACCACCCAACGTCATGCCAATGGCACCACCCAACGGTATCGCAAGCGAGAAAAACGACATCACACGCGACCGGCTCGAACGACGGAAGACATCGACCAGAAGTGTAGGTGCCAAAACACCATATGTGGCCTCACCTATACCCAGAAACCCTCGCGTCAAAGCAATTTGACCCGCCGAATCTGCCAAGGCCGTACCCACCGTGGCAAGACTCCAAATCCCTACCCCAAAGGCTAGCAGATAAGTCCGCCTGTAGCGGTCTCCAGCCCAGCCCATAAACGGGCTGAACAGCGAATAGCTCACCAGAAAATACGTCGCCATCAGCCCCGCCTGTGTGTCCGACATCTTGAATGTCTGCTGAATCTCGGGCAAAACAGCATTCAGAACATAGCGGTCCACGTAATCAATCAGGTTCATCGCAAAGAGCACGCCAAACATGCGCCAAGCAAATTGACGGCTCACAAATCGTGTGGAGTCGTCCAGCAATGAATCCTTTGAATCGGGCGGAAGCATCATGATAGGAAACCGTTCTGGAATCAATTCTTATGGAGACCCAAACCAGGTCCCGGCAAACAGCTCGCCGGGACCAGCCAATTTTGCCTAAAAACCAACTCGATCACTTGCTGGCCGATGGCTTGGCAACTGGCTTGACGGGCTCCCTGAGTGTGGCAAGATAAGCGAGAAGGTCTGCAAAATCTTTAGCCTGAAGCCCTTCAGCCAAGCCATTGGGCATTATGGAAACATCCCCCGCCCGCCGCTCTTCGATATCGTCAAGCTCGACCCGAACCCGTTTGGCATCGGCGTCCTCCAGCTCCAGGCCACTGGTCGTGTCCGCCTTCACTACGCCCGTCAGAACCCGTCCATCCTTCGTTGCGACAATAAGCGACTCATACCCTGACGCAATCTTCGCAGATGGATACAATATGGAAGTTGCAATCTCTTCCTGATTATATTTGGCTGCCAGGCCGGTCAGCTCCGGACCCACCGCCCCGCCCTGCCCACCCACCGAATGGCATTTGACGCAGGCCAGGCCCTTGAGATCGGTAAACAATTTCTGCCCCCGAGCAGCATCGCCACTCTCGGCAATCGCCTTCTTGCGAAATTCTTCAGCGTCAAACTGCCCCGGCGCTGCCCCTTTAAGAAACGCATAGTTGGCTGGCTCTGTGACCCCAAGCGAAAACTGCCATGGACCACCATTGTTGCCACACTTGATAATCAATCGGTTGGTGCCCTCCCTGAGACTGATTTCTACCGACGCTGATTCCGCATTATAGCCCCGGTTGTCGTCAAAACTATAAATCTGTACCCCATTGAGCCAGACTCGGATCGAATCATCCGAGCCAATCAACAACTGGGCCTTGCGTGCCATGGCACTTTGAACTTCGGCCACGCCAAAGGCAAAAACGTCCGTCTCGCTGCCAAAAAGCCTGGCCAGGTCGGTCATCCCTTGCGCCTGGTCTGTCTTCTGCTCTTTCCAGGCCAGTTTCTCGGCCTTGCGTCCCAGCATCGGCTGCTTGAAATCAATGGTCGCTGATGGGTCAATCTTTGAATTGTCCGCCTTGCCAAATGGCCCAATCAGTTGCCAGACCGAAACGGGGACAGGCCGATTGTAAATCTTGCGAAGCTCTGGCAATGCCGTGCTTGGCAATTCCTTACGCGACGCAAAAAGCTCAAGTGCCGGAATCGCCGCCTTACTGATACTCGCCAATGCTGTGGAGCTGGCCCGACGCAATTGAGGGCTCTTTTCCGTCAGCCCCGCCAAATAAATCCGCGTCGCTCGCACATCCGGCATTTCCGCCAGTGCCGACATCGCCTCAAACTTCGTCTCCGATTCCGATGACCGCTTGAGCAGAGCCGGAACACTCTCTGTGTCCTTGATCCTGCCAATCGATGTCATGGCAGACTTCACCACCTCCAGCGACTTGTCATCCAAGGCCTTTCGCAATGTCGTCCGTGTCGCCTTCTCGTTCGGATATTCCGCCAGGAACGAAACCACTGCGGCCCGCACATCAATTGTCGGACTCCCAACCAAGCCAATGATCTGCTCCAGAGACGCCTTCACCTCTGCCTTCGCCTCAGCCTTGCTCAGCGCCTTCAATGCCGCCACTGCCGTTTTCGGAGAACTCTTCAAGCTTTCGCTACTGAGCGCAGCCACCAATGCCTTCACAGCCGTCTCATCCCCAATCTGACCAAGTGCAGCCATCGCCTGAACGCCCACTTCATTGTCAGTGGCCAAGCTGGCCAACGGGGCTACCGAGCCTTGATCCTTCAGCGCAGCAAGTGCCTCGATCACCTTGATCCGAATCTCCGTTTGCTTCTCGGCCCGAAGATTCGCCCTCAGAATTTCAATCGCCTGCTTATCCTTGGTCTCTGAGACTGTCGAAATCGATGCCAGACGAATCTCCGGAGTCGGGTCCGAAAGCCGGGCTCGAATCTGCGAAAGTACAAAGTCCGTGCCCTCCCAAGTCTCCACCTTCGCCGGTATCACTCCCCTCGTCGGACGTGTTCCCCACCACGATCCATCCCAAGGCGGTATCTTCCGATGCACCTCCGCCAGATAAGTCACTGCCAATGCCCGCTCGCCCGAAGGCCTGCTCACATCCGACGCATAATCTGCCAACGCCTTCGCCGCCTTCATGTCAAATTGCTGCTCAAGCATCACCATGGTGCCCTTGCGCACCGCAGGGCTCGATGACCCAAGACCACTCCTGGCCGATTCCTCAAAATGCCCAATCCGCCTCAGTGCCACTCGTGCTGCATGATCCAGATACGCATCCGAATCGCCAAGCACGGGCACAATCGCCAAAATCGATGAGGCATCGCCCAATCTCCCCAATGCTATCAATGCCTGAAGACGCACCACCGGCGAACCATCCTTCAAGGCCTCAACCAACGGCCCAACCGCAATCGCCGCCTCACGCAGCCCCAGCGCACGCGCTGCCTGCGCCCGAACGTCTTCCGTTTTTCCCGCCTTCAATTGTGCCATGATTGCCATGGTCGAATCCGGCCCACCACCTGCAACACCCTCCAATGCCCATATCAAGTGTCGCTTCGCCAACTCAGGCGTTTGATCACTCGCCAATGCCACTTGCAGTGCCGATACCGTCACTGCGTTGTAGCCCTTCGCTATGAGGGCGTTCTGGGCTCGCATCCGCTCGCCAAAGGCCGGGTGCGAAAGCTGCCTGATCTGGTCTGCCATGCCATCGCTGTTCTTACCCCTGGCAGGCAATACCGTCGGAACCTTGGGCGATACGGCATAAATCCGGCCCAGCTTCTCCGTCTTGTTATTCCAGCCGCCCATGGACCAGTCGGCTATATAAAGCGTTGATCCGTCAGAGGATACCGCAAGATCAATCGGGCGAAAATTGCTCACCTTGCCTGGCTTCACAAATTCCACCAACTCCTCCACCTCAAACGATGCTCCCTTGGCCTTGAACTTGATCCCGCGAACCTGACCCTTGCCCCACTCCGCCCAAAACGCCATGTCCTGATACTTCTGTGGCCACGATCCCTCTTTATAAACCACACCGCCGCAAGGCGACCCGCCCCCATATTCCGCAATCCGGTCAAGCATCCGGTGCCGATAGTTGTGGTAGTCATAGGCATAGCCATAATAACCACCATCAATATGGTGCGTCACTCGTGTCCACCAACCCTCGCCATCGTCCGTGTTGTCATAGGTAAACAAGTTGTCGCGACTATCCAGATTCGGCTCCAGGTGATTCCGTGTCCCGCTTGAAATCACTTCCATCCCGGTCCCATCCGGCCGGCAACGAATCGTGCCACCTCCCTTGATCTGAACCTTCTTTCCATCCTCAGGTCGTGTCGCACCAGGAACGCCCTTGTCGCCCACACTGATATAAAGCCACCCATCCATGCCAAACTGAAGACCGCTCACAATGTGATCATTAAGCGATTTCGGGCCAGGGCCCAAGTCCTTAAACAAATCCTTCCGCTGATCAGCCTTGCCATCGCCATCAGTGTCGCGAAAAATGCTCAGATATGGCATGTGCATTACATAAAGGGCACCATCACGCCAGGCCATTCCAAAAACCGCCCTCAAGTTATCGGCAAATACGGTCGGCTTGTCCGTCGACGGCCGACCGTCCGCACCAGCCCCAAACCTTACGATACGCCCGTGGTCTGCCTCGTAAGGCCCAACCTGGTCCATCGGGTCCTCAGCCACAAACAATGACCCATCAGGCGCTGTCGCCACCTGACACGGAAATGTCGCGGCCGGTACGGCCGCAAACAAACGAATCTCAAACCCCTCAGGCACTTCCGGCAAATCAGCCCGTACCTCTGACACAAGCAAAAAACCGACAATCATCGCCAGGCTTTGGCGCAACCTACTCCGACAATACAAGTTTGACATCCGGTTTTCCTTGATTCAATAGACCAATAGGCAGGGCTTCAAAGCGCATTCCTGAGATTAGCTCTGAAGATTTCAGATTTATCATAGACGGTATCGCCGCTTGACTCAATCCAGTTCATGCCAATGTCTCTTTTTAAGACCCTTTATGGATTAGGCCAGTCATAACCCCCCCCGTTTTTTTGAATCTCCCGCTCTCTGGCCAACAACCACTGATGCGAAACCCCGGTCCCATGGCCCAGACCATCTAAAAGTGCATAACTTTGCATAAAATCCTATACATCCTCTGAAGGACCCGATCGCTCCCTCTTTCATGCCGGGCGATCAACTCAAACCCCTTCAGGTTGAAACCTATTATCGCTCTATAAAAAAACGGGCGATCTTGAATGCCATTAATTTAAGATTTAAACATTTAATATTATAGTCAGGGCGGTTACAAATGACACATTTCACATTTGAAAGATGCCGGAGGCATCAGAAGCCTTTAGCCGGTGGTTGAGCGCAGCGGCACCTTCCGGATTTGGATGCGAAATAAAAATGCGGCTTGCACCCCGGCCGGGGTGCAAGAATTGTTGGTCGTGTCGTCGTCCGGTGGTGTCGTCGCTGACGCTCCTCAACCACCGGCTCCAGGCTGCGATGCCTTCGGCATCGTTTCGATCAAAATATGTCGTTTATGACCGCGAAGAGTATCACTGCCCACGGCACCCCAAATATTTTTAGGGTCGTTTCCA
>CAMBEP010000111.1 GCA_945865635.1 Candidatus Kuenenia stuttgartensis | reverse complement strand
GGCACGGTCCCCTGACCGGGCTCGCGCGATCAGGGGGCCAGGGGGCGGGGATTAATTCAGATTGGCGGGTTTTAATTGTTGTGCGCGCCCTAATGAGGGCATCGGGCCTAAATTTTTGGGGCGTTTTTGGATTGTCGAATGCTGAAATGGTTTGCTGGACTGGCTTGTTCAGAGCTACGTGATCTTTAGGTCGGCGACCTTCTTGAAAACTTCCTGAAGCAGTCTCTTGAATCTTAAAGTGGCTTACTGCAAGATTTGTTGACAGGTATGCAGTCGTAGGCCAAGTGTGCGATTGGGACAATCGCTTGAGGCCGAGACTCAGAACGGCACACAATTTCACTTGACTCTGAAGAATCGCGATGAGCCATAGGACACTGATCAAAATGATTCCTAAAAGTTTGGCCCGAACCTTTATTGCAGTGGGTGCAGGGTTCTTCTGGGCTGGTTCTCTGTTGTCGATTATTGCTGAGGAAACGGCCAAGCCGTCGTCGGCGGACTTTCTCAGCAATCGCCAGAGTGAAGCCATTGCGAGCAAAAAAGATCGGCGAGAGCGCATCTGGCACTTTGGATCCCAAGGTGCTGGCGATCTTTACAGCAATCATATGACGCACACCAACCGGCTGATTCCGGTCTACAGCTTTGGCTCGAAGGTCAAGCTTAACGCAGTGTCGGGCATCAACAGCCTTTATCGCGACCCTGCCAAGATCAAAGCCCTTTATGGTTATGACGCCCCCAATACGCTCAACCCGCAGGCGGATTACTTTGACCAGACGGATCTCTACAAGGTTCAGAAGGCGGCGATTGAGGATGGTGTGAAGCACATGTTTGTGGTCTGGTTTGACGGCATGGACTGGAACACGACACAGGCGGCGGCGGTGGCGAAAACGGGTTCTTTGTACACGACGGGCAAGGGCTCAGGGCTGATCTTTCAGGATTACCAGGCACGGTCCGGCAACAGAATCACGGCCCAATATGGATATTATGTGACGAGCCCGAGCCACGACGAAGCGGACAAGGTGAATGTGGACAAGCAGACATTTGAATTTGGCCCGGATGTGGTTCGTGGCGGATACGATGCAGGGATTGCTGGCGAGACTCCATGGGATAAAGGCGAGCTGGCCGACCAGCTTCCGGGTTATCTGAAGGCGGGTGGCAGTGCGGATGAGAAAGCGAAGATTCTGAAAGCAGGCCGGTCGATTCACGCGTTTACGGATTCAAGCACGTCGGCGGCCTCGGCTTTCAATGGGATCAAGTCGTATAACAACAGTTTGAACATGAGTCCGGAAGGGAAACCGGTGCGGACACTTTGGCATGATTTGCAAAAGCGGGGTTGGAAGCTTGGGACGGCGACAAGTGTTCCGTTTGACCATGCGTCGCCAGCCGCGACATATGTCCGGAACGTATTTCGCGATGATTATCAGGACATAGCCCGCGAGATGCTGGGGATTCGGTCGGTGATCGTAGAGAACCAGCAGGGCGAGCACCTGCCGGGCCTGGACGTGGTTTTAGGTGCAGGGGTAACGAAGGCGGAAAACCGATTCCAGCATGTGAAGGATCAGGGTGTGAATGCGGCGGATGGAACGCGATATCTGGCGAATGTGGACAAGCAATCGGTGGATGTCAAAAACGGCGGTCCTTATGTGGTGGTCGAGCGTACAGAAAACGCTTCAGGCAAGTCGATTCTGGCGGATGCTGCGGAGCGGGCCGCAAGGACTGGCAAGCGATTGTTTGGCGTATTTGGGACACAATATGGCAACTTGCCTTACCGGACAACCGATGGCGATTACAGGCCGGCGCCCGGCATGCGTGGGCTTCAGAAATATACGGAGGGGGATCTGACTGAGAATCCGACACTGGCGGATATGACACGAGCGTCACTTAAAGTGCTCACGGCCGAGAAGGGGAAGCCATTTGCGCTGTTTGTGGAAGCTGGTGACGTAGATTTTGCACTTCACGACAATAATCTGGACAGTGCCATTGGGGCCGTTTATTCTGGTGAAGACGCGATTGCGGTGATTATCGATTGGGTAGAGAAGAATTCGGACTGGAACGAGTCGGCGATGATTGTGACGGCCGACCATGGCCACTATCTGGTGGTCGACGATTTGCCAGCCCTTGCAGGCCATGCGGCGGGGAAAGTGGATCGAAGGGAAGCGTCAGGAGCGGGTTCGAAGCTTAACAAAGCGGTCGCCCAGCCGTAACCAGAATCCATCTTGCAAACGGTGGTTAACCTCTCAGATGTGTGGAATCGCCGGAATCATTGGCCCTGATGCCTGTTCGGAAGGATCACGTGCGGCACTGGCCGCGATGACACTTGCGCTTGGGCCACGTGGGCCGGACGAACAGGCTTTTTGGCATGCCCCTGAGAAGAATGCGGCTTTGGGCTTCAGGCGGTTGGCGATTCTTGATATTTCTGGTGGTCATCAGCCAGCGACCAACGAGGAGGAATCTGTTCATCTGGTTTTTAACGGGGAGATTTACAACTTTCCGGAATTGCAGCAGCGACTTCAGGCTCAGGGCCACCACCTGACAGGAACAGGCGATACGGCCTGCCTGGCACATCTTTATGAAGAAGATGCGGCGAATATGTTTGCCCGCTTGCGCGGGATGTTTGCGATTGCCGTGTGGGATGGGTCGAAAGAGAGACTGGTGCTGGGCCGCGACCGCTTTGGACAGAAGCCATTGGTCTATCGTAAGACGGCTGCTGGTGAATTGCATTTTGCAAGTGAGCTGAAAGCATTAAGGGCGGGCGATAAGGATTGGTGTCCGGAAATTGACCCGATTGCTCTCGACCAATATCTTGCGCTGGGCTATGTGCCCGCCCCGCGAACAATTTATGAGGGAGTTCAGAAGCTGGCGCCTGGCCATTTTGCCATTTATAAAAGCGGTGAGATGAGTGTCGCGCCTTATTGGTCGATTGACTGGTCGGAAGATGAAGGCGCGGCAGATATGCGGCTTGAGGAATCAGTGACTCAGTTTCGGGCCCTGCTGGAGGAGTCTGTCAAAGAGCAGAATGTAGCGGATGTTCCGGTGGGAGTTTTTCTCTCAGGGGGGATCGATTCGTCGATGATTTCGGCTCTCTCCGCAAAATATTCGAACGGGCCGCTGAAAAGTTTTTCGGTTGCATTTGAGGACCCCTTGTTCGACGAGTCGCCGATGGCAGAATTGTTTGCCAAATCTCTGGGTGCAAATCACACAACAATTCGTGTCGATTTTAATGCCTGGGAAACCTTGCAGCAGATTTCGTCCGCTTACGACGAGCCTTTGGCTGACAATTCGGCATTGCCGACATGGCTTTTGGCGCGTGAGACCGCCAAACATGTCAAAGTGGTTTTATCAGGCGATGGTGGCGATGAGCTGGCTCTGGGATACGACCGCCACCGGGCGATTGCATTATCTGACACGATTCGTCGAAATCTGCCGAAAGGACTGATTCGATTCTTGAGTGGGCCCTTGGCAAGTCGGATTCCGGTTTCAAGTCGGGCAAAAACGAAGGGCCGTAGAATTCGCAGCTTTTTGGAATCGCTTCGGCTGACGGAGTTGCAACTGACCTCAAAATGGCTGATTTCGTTTGACGAAACAGCCCGTTTAGAGCTTTATCGCACGGATGCGCTGGATCGACTGGTGGGGGCCTCGGAATGCTCCAGCAGTTGTCCAGACCCAATGGAACTGATTCATAAAGGGATGGCTTCGGCAAAGAATCGGCCGCTGGTCAGGCAGGCTCAGAGTTTTGACATCAGCGAGTCCGGATATCTGGCTGGCGATTTGATGTTTAAGGTGGATATTGCAACCATGTCGCATTCGCTGGAGTGTCGATCGCCGTTTCTTGATCACCGGCTCTTTGAAATTGCAGCCAGGTTTCCCGAGAAATATTTGATCGATGGGATTTCAGGCAAAGGTAAACGCATATTTGCGATGGCATGCAAGGATATCGTTCCTGAGTCGGTATTCAGGCGACCAAAAATGGGATTCTCAGCCCCAGTCGACCGCTGGCTCAAAGGCCCTCTGGCTGATCCGCTCGAACAGACTCTTTTAGGCCAGGGTTCGCGCATTCTCGATTGGTTTGAGGCCACGACAATTCGTCGTTTTATCGATGAGCATCGAACTGGCCAGGCCGATCACGCCTATCGGCTTTGGTCACTGCTGGTTCTTGAGTTATGGATGCGGAAAAACATGCCATAATTCGTCAAATAACGTTGGATTTACAAAGACTCTTTTGGCTCTTGGCGATCAGTGATAAGAGGATTGATGGCACTCCTTCAAAACGCCTGATAGAATTCGAATTGTCTCATCATCGACTGAAAAATTGCATGAGTCTTCCAAGCCGACTTCAACTCTTTCATGAAACTGGCCAGAGCCTGGAGATAGAGTCCAAGCCCATAGCCCAAGGCGGTGAGGGGGCGATTCATGCCATATCGGGAACGGATGATTATCTCGTAAAGATTTATTCCAAGCCTCCAGATGAAAGCCGGATCCGTAAACTCAGGGCCATGATTGGAACCCACAGCCCTGCCTTGACAGAAGCCGCTGCATGGCCTTTGGGGCTGATTTTTCAGGAGAGTGGCCGCAATCGAGTTCCGATTGGATTTATGATGCCGGCGGTGGTTGATCACCGGGAATTGCATCAGCTCTTCTCACCGGTGGAGCGTAAAAGTCATTTCCCGGGCGCGAATTGGAAAATGCTGGCGCTGACCGGTTCGAATCTCGCCAGAGTCGTTCATGCAGTGCATCAGGCAGGTGCGGTGATTGGTGATTTGAATCAGAATAATGTCCTTGTATCCTTTCGTGCCACGGTGCGTCTGATTGACTGCGACTCGTTTCAGTTCAGGCGTTCCGGCGGAGAATTCTGGACATCCGACGTAGGCAAAGAAGAATACCTGCCCCCCGAGTTGCAACTGGCCAATTTGCGAGGCTTGACACGATCTGTAAATGAAGACAATTTTGCACTGGCCATTCTGATCTTTCAATTACTCTTTATGGGCCGCCACCCTTTCTCGGGCAGGCACAACCGATCGACAGACTTCCCGATTGGTGCCGCCATCGCGGAAGGGGCGTATTTTTATGGTAGAAGTGCACTTCAGAGAGGGTTTTCACCGCCTCCATTTGTGATCACGCCTGCTGTCATACCGCTGGATATTGCAAATGCGTTTGAATCCGCATTTTTATCGCAATCTCGCCCCACTGCCAGCGAATGGTCGCGTTTGCTGCTTGAATTTGCAAATGGTATGAAGATTTGCAGTGAATCGCCGCGTCACATGTTTTTTGAACCGTCGGGCGGCTGCCCATGGTGCCTGCTTAAACGATCAATTCGTGTCGATTATTTTCCTGAACAGGTGAATCGCAATCCATCCGAATTGGCTTCCAGGGATCTGCTGAGAATTCAAGTGGATTTGGACGACCTGACCCAGTCCATTTTGACAATTGGCATTTTTTCTATCAAATACAGTCGTCCGCCTTTTCCCAAAAACCAATTACGGCCACCGCATCCACCACCCTTGCAATATCAACGCCCAGAACCGCTGGAAATTGAACCCGAGCCGCTTGAACCGTCAATCTTGGTCGATCATCCCTTATTGATCTTAATACTGGCTTTTTCCATTCCCTGTGGTTTGATGGCTGCTGGTTCACTGTTTTTCAAGCCTGTTTTGGGTGTGATCTTTTTATCCATCGGTTTTGGGCTGTTTGCATTACGAAAAGGGCTTCAGGCATTTTTATTGCATAGGGCCCATCAAGACTGGATTGTTGAATGTGAAGAGGTCCGGTTGTCAAACCATGAATTGCAAACCCGGTGGCAAAAGGTTCATGCAATCTGGATCGCGGGACTTGAGCGCCGAATGAAATTACGGGACGACCTGCTCGCCAAATTGGTTGATCTCGAAACGCAATGGAAGAATTGGCTGGAACATGTTCGAACATCTGATTCTGAAATGCGGATCGAGGCCAGAAATATACAAGATTCCATCACCGAGCGGTTGAAGAATTATGACAAGGAATTGAATGATCATACCAGGCACCGACAGATGGACGCTGTTGAGCGATGGATGGAGGGGCACCTGATTCGCGATTCCAATATTCCCCAGATTGGCACATCGCGTATCACCATGCTGGCCAGTTTTGGCATTGAGACTGCTGCCGATGTGGTGCGACTATTTCAAAGTCAGTCTTACGCCATTCCCGGATTTGGTCAGCGACTGATGAATAATCTCTGGTATTGGGCCGCGGATATTCAGAGCCAATACAAGCCCGATGCGGCTTCTGTATTGCCACTGGATCTGGGGCTGAAGATCAAGTCCAAATACGAGGCGGAGATTCAGACCATGGCACATCGGTTAAAGCAGATTGCAGAAGATCTTGCTGGCTTTGAGCCGCTTGTGAAATCCAAGATGCCCAAAGTGATGCTGGTTTTGAATCAGGCCATAAAAGAATATCTTGAAGCGGAATCCGACGTAAAAATGATGTCGATTGAATAAAGGAAAGGGATGAAGCCAGAATTAGACCTGGGCTGCATCCCTTTGTGGGATTTGAAAGTTTTAAGGCTTAGGAGCCGACTTTCCGTAGATAATCGACACGGCCTGGGACAACCCATTCCGCCACAACGATATTGCCATCGTTATCAAAACAGGCATCGTGTGGGTGAACAAATCGGCCGGCCTGCCATCGCTTGGGGTCCTTGCGAACCTGCATGCCGTCCAGAACCTCTTTGGTCCATTGGGGGTTGTATCCAAGCTGTGTGATGACTTGATTTGATTTATCAAACAGAGTGATGCGCGCATGCAGGTCGGAGACCATCAAGATATCGCCGCGCGTTTCGATATGGGCTGGAAAGCTGACATTGGTGGTGTCCATGCTGACCGGCTTGCCTTCGAGAGTGGTATATTGCAACCGATTATTGGCACGGTCGGCGATTACGACCATGGGGTCTCGGCCCGGTCGATCATCAATCCAGATTCCGTGGGGTGTTTTATATTGACCCGCTTCGGAACCAGTTCCGCCAAAGGTCTGAAGCCATTTCCCATCGCGGCTGTAGTGGTGAATGTAATTGGATCCATAGCCATCGGCCACATAAAAACCACCATCGGGATGAAATGCAATATTGGTCGGAGAAAAGCGGGCATTGGGCTTGTCATAGACGTGCGGTTCCGGGGGTTTATCTTTTCTCCAGACTTCTTCACCCTTCAGGTCGGTTTTCTGGATCATATTAATCGGGAACATATAAGCCAGATAGAGATATTCCTTGCCCCCTTCCACCCGAATATCGATACCGTGTCCACCTCCATGAAATTCCTTGCCAAATGAGCGTACGAACTTGCCTTTTTTATCAAATACAACGATCGTGTCCTGACCATCGGCAGGTTTGGCGGGTTTATCGCTGCCTGCCCGGTGCGTAATATAAACCAGCCCTTCTTTGTCTACGGCACACCCGTGGGTTTCGTACCACTTGATATGGGCAGGGGTTTCGCCCCATCCATGGTGGCATTCATAGGTGTGTTCGCCCGTTCCGACAATCACAGGCTTGCTGCCGGATTTGTCCTGAGCATGCACTGCAAAGGGTCTGCCCGCCATGGCAGTGGATGCCACAATGGCTTGTGTCAGAAAGCTACGCCGGGTGCTGCCCGCAAGGGGTTGATTTGTCATAAATTGTCTGATTTTCCAATGTGCGGTTTGATATTGCCCAAGGTATTGGGCAAGGTGCTTGAGGAGTGACTTGCTTTATTGTGACAATTGATCGCACTGAAGGAAAGGGGGTGCCAATTTTTGTAGGAAGCGAAACGATGTGAGCCTTAAGAAAAAACACAAATACGGTTGGGCGAAATTTTTTGTTCTTCCGGTGGTTTATGGATTTGAGGATCGAACGGTTATTTCACTTGATATGGATTTGTTGAGGGACTGTAAAAACAGGGGTTCGATTTTTTACACCGTTGATTGAATCGAGGTTTGTACGGAAACTGAGGGCATCTGCCTGCTTCCAATTTGCCACGGCACTTTCATCGATTGAACTTGCATCAAGCCAAATCTGCTTGCCTTCCAGTTTCAGAACAGAACCGTGTCGAAAACTGCGAGCACTCAGACGCGAATTATTGAGAGGCCAGAGTGAGATTCTTGCCTCACCGCTGGCATTGCTTGCGGCTTTAATGGATTTGGCCTTGGTGACTTCCATGAGCTTAGCCTTGAGGAATTCGAAATCGTCGATGGTTTTGAGGTTTTTGACCATGACATCAAGAAATTCTTGAGGGTTGGTCAGGTCGCCGTAGTCGGTCAGAGTTGTTTCGAATTTCAAAGTGTCTTCTTCGATGCGTTTCAAATCCCAGGCGAGACCGGGTTCCATCATTTTGCTTTTCTGCAATCGCTCCAATTGTAGAAAGATCAGATCCATGGCTTTGTGAACTTGGGCTCCAAGCTCTTTCGCAAGTTTTTGATGCTCAGCGGGGTTGGGTGGCCGTGATCCAGGCGGACGCTTATTGAGAAAACCCAGAATGAGATCACGCAAATGAAAGATGCGTCTGAGACGTTCGTCAGATCCGGTTCTGTCTACAAATGAGGTCAGTTCATCGGCGATTTTATGCAGATTTTCAATTTGTGTCAGATAAAAAGTTCGATATGGCAGCAGGTTTCCGATTGGCTGGCCTTGAATGGAAAATGCGATTGCCGGGGCTGGCGAACCCTGTGTGGGAAGGCTGGATAAAAAAGGGGGGGGTTGGTCTTGAGACAAAGGCTTTGATTCGCTGGTTCGATCCTGGCCATTGGATTTGGTGGAATATCGAAATGCAGCCCGAACTCCGCCAATCTTGAGTTTTTGCAGGAAAAGTGAAAAGAATGCGATCAGAAAGCTTGCTACATATCCCATTTGTTTTGGAGTGGACATGCGTCGAGACCGACCGATGGGAGCTCTGGGCGGCAACCTTTCGTGAGCGACGTCCGGCGAATTCATGGGCAGGCCAGGGGTTCCCAGAACGATTGGCTCGAGTGTATTTCGCTTTTCAATGATAATTTCCGAGTTGCCGTATGCGTCTTGGAACAATTGATATTGGGAATCGTCCTGATCCGTTTGATCATCATCCGAGTCGTGATTGTATTTCTGTTTTCCCAAGTTCGAAGGAGTTGGGGGCGGATTTCTTTGAGTTTTAGGACTGGCGATGCCATGCGGGCGAGGCGTCGCGGTTTTTGGAGGTAGTGGGTCAAATACAACGTCGGTCAGGAGTTCGGACTCAGGGAGATTTTCCAGATGGCTATTGTGATTCGGAAGTGAGACCTGAAACTGCTCCCGGCAGTCTTTACATCGAACCCATTTGCCAAGATATTTCTCTCCCAACCTGTAATCTGCCAGGCATCTGGGGCATCTGATTTGAATTTTGGATGCGGATGGTTTCTCGGCTTTGATTTTTGGATGAGCCATTTCAGGAACACGAAATTTAAGACTGCAGATTTGGCATTGCACTTTGCGACCGGCAAGGTCGGGCTTAAGTTTGTAATCCATTCGACAATGCGGACACTGGAGTTCAATCAAGGCATATACCTTTACGCATTTTCGAGATTGGACTTATACTCTTCGCGACCATTAATGACACTTTTTGATCGCGACGATGCCGGAGGCATCGCAGCCAGTAGCCGGTGGTTGAGGAGCGTCAGCGACGACACCACCGGACGACAACGCGGCATAAGGTCTTGCACCCCTGCCGGGGTGCCAG
>CAMBEP010000110.1 GCA_945865635.1 Candidatus Kuenenia stuttgartensis | reverse complement strand
CTCGATGGCGTCTCGGATGAAGCGGATGCCCTGTTCGTCGAGGCACGGCTGGATAAGCGAGCCGAAGTTCTTCGCCTCCTCAAATTGGTGGAGCAGGCGAAGTATGGGCTGATTGAAGAGGTCGCCCAGCCCGAGGGCGTGGATGTAGTCGCTCAGCTCGTCTTCCGCGAAACGCACGTCACGCAGTTCAATGATATGCGGGCGGACGAGGTGTTCCGGCTGGAAGAATCGACGCGACTTTTCCCGCGCCTTGAAGACAAGAGCCAGCTCGGCGAGCTGGGCGGCGCGGGGGCAGATCTCCAACCCGTACAGATTGTGCCGCAGGATGAGAGCGGGTATCTCGGTGGGCGCGTAGCCTTCCTCCTCGTAGATGAGGGTCAGCAGATCGAAGGCGTAGGTGAGCATGTGCCCGCTGCCGACGGCGGGATCGCACAGGCGGATTTCCTCGGGTTTGGTGATTTTGAGGAAAAGTGGAGCAGGCATCTTGCCTGTTTCTTCTGATGGAATAGCAGGCGAGACGCCTACCCCACTTTCATTTTGGAAAAGTAGAGCAGGCGTCTTGCCTGTTTCTTCTTTTAGAATGGCAGGCGAGACGCCTGCCCCACTTTCATTTTGGGAAAGTGGAGTTTTTATCTTGTTTGTTTCTTCTAATGGGATGGCAGAAATGGCAGGCGTTACGCCTGTGCCACATTGAGAATTGATATTCTTCAGTCCTGCCTTGACTGGGTTCTTTCGAATATAGTTCCGGTAGAAGTCCAATTGGGAGCTGGAGCGGACGATGTGATCGTAGCTTTCATCCTGCCAGACCGTTCCCGTTGCACCGATGGCCTTGTTGATGGCTTTGGCTGTAAAAGATTTCCATGTATGCAGAAGGGAAGGCAAGTCATGTCCTGGCAGTGGCTTGACCAGAATGTGGACATGGTTGGGCATGAGTACAAACTCATCCAGAAGATAGCGTTGTCCGTCAAAATGGAGTAAGGCAGAACGCACGATCTCCGCGATTTCTGGAAGTGCTAGAAGACATCGCCCATAGCCATTGTCGAGCCACTGCTGACGTCGTTCTGAGAACAAGGTGTTGTATTTGTCAGTGGTCTCATCATCCCATGGCTCTGGGTGAGTTAAATGCCAATCTTTGCGTTCTGCATCCCATTGAGCGAGTTTTTCTTGGGGAATGGAATCGCCAAGTCGAAAAGTGATAAAATAAGTCGTGCCTTCCTGCTGCCAGTGCGGCAGGCAGCGACGACTGGTTTCAGTCTCTTCCAATGGATTAAATGGCTGAAAAAAATGTGGTACAGGCGTCTCGCCTGATTTGGCTGTAAGGGAAGCAACTGTCTCGCCTGATTTGGATTGAGGGGAAGCAGGCAAGATGCCTGCCCCACTTTCCTCTTCTATGTAGTATGGCATATGGTCACGCAGCTTAGACTGTGGACGATTCTGCATCCACAAACGCCCCAATGAATTTTCGACCAGATACCTTACGATCCAATGTGGGGTGAAGAGCTGGGTGACGGCTGGGATATCATCGGTGGGCACGGCGCTCTTGCGTGCCATGACCATGTCTTTTTTCTCTGCGATATAGAATTGGTACAACCAGCCCAGCACTTCAACAGTTTCACAATCTTCCGCATCAAGATTGCTGACAAGCTTGCGGATCAGGGAATCGGAGTGGAGCAGGTTGTCGGGTAGCAGTAGTTCGGTCTCATCGTCGATCCGCTCAAAGAGGAATGGCATCGCCCAGTTGAGGGCGTTGCATTGAGCGGTAAGCAGTAAGCGGTAGAGTTCGGCTTCTTTGTTGCCATCGAGTTTGAGGTCGATCACCGATTCGCGTTTTAGAGTGGGTAAATCAACATACTCTGCATACTGAAGAATTTCCGGCGTCGGTTTGCCATCAGGGTGGCTCAAAACTCGGTAACCATGATCCAGGTAGCCATGAAGTTCCATGAATCGAATGGCAACGAGTCGGTTAAACCATGTATAGGCAATCGCCTCCATCGTCTGAGCGAAGCCGTGCCGCTTAATACGGACTTCAAGTTCCTTGCGTTTCCTGGCGATGGCAATAGGGTAGCTGCGTCCACCGATCACGGCCACGTCACCGTTTTCCACAATGGGTTCAGTCGTTGTGGCAGTCAGACCATAGAAAGCAGCACGATCCGTCATCGCCTGAATAAATTCACGACGAGCCTGTGGAGCATAATTTTTAAGTTTGGCAAGGTTCATGATGATACCTGATGGATCAGAAAGAATGGAAGCTGGTTCACCACAGCTGACAAAACAGCAGGGATGAACCAAGGTTTGAAACCGTTGGAATATATCTTGGTCTGAATATCCGTGAAATCCGTGATATCCGTGGTCAAATCTATTTTGGTATTGATATCGGTGGTCATCGGATCTTGACTCTTTCGTGGTTGGCGATTGCTTTGTCCAGTTCGCGTTTGAGAGCGTCAAGGAACTTATTTACGTCATCGGAGGTTTCAAGATAGCTGGTTTTTACCATTTCCGATGGTTTGACAATACGCTGTTTTTTGACCACTACTACGGGTGGAGTGGAAATATCGTTGTCGTTTTTCTTTTCGTCTCGTCGCTTCTGGAATTCGATCACCTGTTCCAGAGCCTTATCAAAGGCATTGACGGCTTCAGATTCCGCCTGAGTGATATGGGCGAGACTTTCCAGACGCTGGATCTGTTCTTTGAGTTCCAACAATGGCTTGATGCAAACCTTTTGAAAGGTCTCATCGGCTTTGGCGGTATTGAGGTCTTGACTGATAGTGGAAAGGTGTTGATCGACTTTGGACAAGGCTTTGGCACGCTGACCTTCAAGCAGGCTGGAGTTGACGCCATGCACAGTGCTGATCAACCCATCGGCATCTTTGATCTGGCTGTAGGGATGCGTTGCCGTGAGAAGCTCATGAATTCGCTTGAGGACAGGACCAGCTTGCGGGTCTTTCTCAAGTTCGTGCCGGTTAAGCTGAAAAGCGGTATTCGCTTTACGGAGCTTCTCCCAAGTCGCTTTTTGATGATGATAGAAATGTTCCAGGTCGTGAAAATCGTCCGAAAACCGCAAAAGATCGGATTTCAGGGTGTTGAACCGTTCGATAAATTTACGGCTCTCCTTGTCTGCCAGAAGCGGGTTGATGAGAGTCAAGCCGTCGTTAATTTCTTCCGTACCTGGATAATTCCCAGAGCTTGCGAGTTGTTTGAAGCTGGTCAGGCTGGTATGCCAGTTTCTGAGTTTATTCTGGAGGAAAGCCTGAATTCCATCTTCACCATCGGGGGACATTTCTGCGAATAGCTCTTTACCAAGGTTGCGAGCGTTCTGGATCGCTTTTGGGTCAGAGGTTTCCCGTTTACGGACAATAATTTTACGGCGTTTTGAGGGCGTTGTGATCGCTTCATAGATTTTATCGATGGGGATGATGGTGGAATCCATCGACAGGGTCACTTCACTAAGCACGATCAACCGAGCCAGGAGCAACAAGACTTCATTCTCTGGCCAGCCGAAGGGGCGTAAATAATAGCGTTTTTCAAGCAAGTCGTGCAGCACGACCTGATGGCTTTTCATGGAGCAGAGTTGCAAATATTGCCGAATGTCATCAATGGCTTCCGGATTGTTTTCACCAGTTTGAAAGAGCAGGTTTTCTTTCGCCAGATCGTTACTACGCAATACCGATTGGATTTCCTTCAGAGGTTCGGGACAAAGCCTCTTGAGAAATTGCATTTTATGGAATGTGTTTTGAATGAGGTATTCGAGAACCTCGTCAATGGCAGCGGAAACGTTGGTCGCCTTGAGTTTAAGCGGCTGACCTGCGACATAAAATTCCGCTGATGCAACCATTTCGCCAAGCAGGTTGGTTAGGCGTTCACGGCGTTTGCGATTATCAGCGGCACAGTCACTGAGGATACGCTTTATGGATTCAGAGATTGTTCCATCGTTTTTTCTGGAGACATATTTTTCGGTTTGGAGGTATGTCCGAATTTCACGGCCAAGGCTTTCATCATTGCCGAGCCTGATCAAAACGCAACCACCGTCATGGGAGCTTTCCAGAATCAGTTTTGGCTTCTGGTAAAGCTCGTAGTCGTCAGCCAGAGGGGTGATAACCGAGACAAGCAGGGCGCCCTCTTTTTGAGCGCCTACAGGGACAAGATCGCATTTCCGGTTGAACTCAAAGTCCATTTTATTGGCGCTGAAGCGATGCTTGCGTTGCCCCTTCAGTAGATCGTCAAAAATAAATTCGCCGAGCAGTTTGGCTTCATCGCCACTGGAAAGGTCAACCTGTTTGATTTCCTTGTTGATATCACGCTCTTCGTTGGTGAGAAAGAAATAGATGTCACCGTTGCGGCTGATCAGGGTTTCTTTTTCAAGTCGGCCAAGGGATTCTTCAATGCGCCGACGAAGGGAGAGCCTGTCGCCGTCGATTTGATCAAGACAGAGCGTAACAAGGTTGTCCACGTTGCCCTTGATTTCGTCCACATAACGGATCAGGAACAGGACTTGTAGCAATTGAATATCAAATGGCTGTAAGCCGGGGTTCGACTCTGCTTGATCAATGGTTTTTTTGACGGACGTGTCAAGAAAGCTTTCGATGGATGGATAAAAGTCGTAAAGTGGAACAAGAACGCCAATTTCATTGATGGAGACGGATTTTGCTGCGGACTGAAAAGCATCGAGCATGGAACGCTCGCCGCGAGCCAGGTGCATTCCGGTGGCACCCGCTTTACGAATGGATTCAAAGATGCGCTGAATGAGTTGGAACTGGTAGGGAGCGAACGGATAATTTTTAACGAAGTCATCGCTGTCCTTATAATGCCGGAAGGTCATACCGCAGTTTTTAAATGTGAGTTGGCTTTTGAGAATATCGCCACGTTTTTTGTAGACATCTTCCAGTTCGGGTTTCACTGAGGGCACTTTCGCCAGGAGCCTTGACTGGATGACTTCGTCGGCGTTGGCGCTTGACAATGACAGAGGTGGGAAAAAGCGTCCTTGAATTTTGGAAAAGTCTTGTTTTTTGGTCTTACCCATATCGCCGAGAACGGTGTCCATATCTTCCTGAGAAGTGACAACGACCCATGCGCGGCGACCACAAATTGTTCCAAGCTCTTCGGTGATTGTTTGGAGGTTCAGCATTAAATGCGAATCCGATCCAATGAACTGTCCGACTTCATCGACTAAAAAAAACAGGCGTTGCTGAGGACCTTTGGAGTCGAGATATTCTTTGACCCACTTGCAAAAATTTTCTACGGAGATCGAAAAATGATCTTCGGCGCCGTCGATCCACTTTTCGGCAGCAGATTGACTCTGCCCTAATGCTTCGCTGAACGACTTGACCACTTCGTCGCGGTTGAACTGGTAAGCATCACGTTCTTTGACCCAGTTGAGTCCAGTCTGCTTTTCATACGAATCCTGAAATGCTTTGAGCTTGCCCTTGGACTCAAGGTGACGTTCCATGTGGGCGATATGGGGATGATCGCCGCTGAAGCCTTGGAGTTCGTTAAGCACTTTGACGAACACACGCAGGATCAGGTCACGCCCATTTGCGTTGCCGTGTTCGGCTTTTGCATCGATATTGAACAGAATCACATCTGTGTCGTGTGCCACGGCTCGCTTGATGTCGCCAAAAAGCATGGCGTCTTTGACTTTGCTCTCAAAAAACTCAACCGACTTTTTACTTTGATCGCCGTTTTTATGGGTACTGTTACTCAAAAGATACGACAAAACCTTGAGGAAGTGGGATTTACCTGAACCGAAGAAACCGGAGATCCAGACCCCCATTTTTCCGGAATTCACGGATTTGCCTTGGTCAATTGCATCCAGATACCAAGCGACAAACTTACGTAAGTGACTATCAAGTTCCCGTGTTATGACAAATTCATCGAGTTCTTGCCAGACCGAAGAATCGTCGATCTGATCCGCTTTGACCACACCATTGATGGGACGGAAGATATCACGTTCGAAGAGGTTCTTGATGAGCATTTTTCACCTTCTAAATGGCTTGTCGCTTATCAGGGAACGAGCTTGAAGGCTCGATAGTAGTTGTTACTTTTGATTTTACCGAACAACCGAAGTGACTGACCGTCGTACCGCCCAGGGTAGAACAAGACAAGCGGCGTTTGTCCCATCACAGCCTGAAGGTTGTTCAAAAGTGTGTGGGAACGCATCAAGGGCCAAACGCTACCTGCCCCTGAGACGATGACGAGGTCATGGTCAAGCGGCTTAACGGCATCGGCGAATACGGCACCAAGTTTGGATTCGTGAAGTGGTCCGGCCAGAGCTTTTTTGAGAGCTTCATCACCTTTATCACGCTGCATCTGGATCGCCTTATCCAGCAGCTTGCGACTATTGAGGTAATCCATCACGAAGTCGAACAGATTGACATGCTTGACCCGTAAACCGTTCTTTAGTTTGGGGATATGGTCAAGCAGCGTGTTAAGAAAGCCGCGAACCTGAAGTTCATCTTCCGGTGGGTAGTCGAAGATATAGAAGGCAATTTCGTTTCCGATTCCGCTACCGCTCAGGAAATCGTCGGAAGTGATTCTGGGTAAAATCTTGTTCAGGCGTTCATTCAGAGAGTCTGTCATGGCGACACCTTCATACAACGTAAAACGTAGTCTTCTTTATGATCTTTCAGGTACAGCAACACTTGATCTGCGACGTGAACGTTTTGAAGCTTAAGGTTACGCGTATTTTCGATATAACCAGATTGTGCAAGCATTTGAAACACGGATGAACGCAATCGGTTACGAGTGGAATCGCTCCAGATTGGCATAAGTGGATCACGTGCATGACAGCCTTCAAGGAATTCGGCAAAAACTTTGGTGGACAATTTTGGGCTAAAAAGGCGGTACTGTTCAGCCACTGAGATGGACATAAAATCTCCCAGCAGTGGACTATGCTTCACGGAGCAAGCCATAACGGCATGAGCAGCGACCGTCCCTGTTCCATCTCGAACGAGTCTCCAGAGTTCCGGCTTCATGGTTTCAAGGCGGTGACGAATCAGTTGACTGAGTCGGCGTGCTGTTGATGGACTTCTCACCTGAAGAATGTTGCGATGAACGATTGCGTCTTTCCAGCCTTCATTCGATACATGACTTAGAAGCAGATCCGCAACGATCCTGCTTTCAGGCAACTTCAATGCCCCGGCTGTGATGTCAGCTTTGTAGAGAGCTTTCGCCACTTGGAAACGTTCGCTCCATCGGATTCATACAAACGCTTGATGCAAAGATTGGCTGCAAGTCGTTTTACGAGAATTCGAACTTGGTATTAGTTAGGGTTGGTGAGACACGAGGTTTGATTATAACTTAAGTCGTCAGAATTAGGTACTGAACTGGTCGCCGACTTAGCGACCCACAGGTTGGAGGCAAAGTGAATCGTACCTGCCTCAAAAAACCAAGTGTCCAGCTAAAACCCTGTTGATTTCAAGGCATAGATTCTGTTGATTTTGGAGAGACAAATGTTGATTCTTAAATAAAAAGACAGATATATCCTATTCGTAAGTCATTACAAGATAAACACTTACGCAAAGTGTAACCAAGGGGGTGCAATTCCCGCCGCCTCCACTATTTACGTCACTTGACTCTTCTTGAAAATAAGTGACATCTGATGACGCAACCCCCTCTTTCAAGGGGGTTGCTTCGTTTATGGAGTCCTCTGTCTGATTTTGGCAATTGCCGTCTGATGCCACGGATTGACAGGAAGCGCCGCCCAATTCCCGACCCATTTCCGACCACTTTTCGGTTGGGCTCCTGAGGGGTACCGGAAGCCCGGACAAAGCCTGGGCCTGATCGTCTAGCCCGATATGGGTGTATTTCATCGTCATGCGAACGTCGGCATGGCGTGCTAACTCCTTGGCCTGCACGAGAGTCGCGCCATTCCTGAGCAAACCAGTCACATGCGAGTGACGCCCGGCCGCGTGAAAATCGGCGATCCCTTCCGAAGTCTCATAGGGAATTCCGACTCGCTCCAGATCCTTTTTGACCATGAGCCAAGTCTTTTTCTTGTCGAGCCTTGGGAAAAGTTCCGTATCGGGATCCATGCCTATCACCCAGTTGCGAACCATGGTGACCAGTGCCGGGTGTACCGGCAACGTGTCCTCCCGTCGATGCTTGGAACAGGCGGCTTTGACTTTCAAGATCGGCTGAGGGGCATCCAGATAGAAACTTCGGGGGGTTAAGCTGGCCAGTTCTTGCCGTCTTAATCCGGTCATGAAACTCATCAGGTAAACTCGCGATCGCAGTTCGCCATCGTAACCCTGGACGTCCTCACCACTTGTGCGTGCCGATTCCACCAGAAGCATGACCTCTTCCGGGCACAACGCTCGCCGTTTGTGCCGAACGTCGGTCTCGGCATTGAGCCTCGCAATCCCGGCGACTGGATTCGAAAGCAGCCGTTTCGTTGAGACCAGCCATTTCCCAAACTCATCAATGGCTTGGAGATAGTGATTGTAAGTCCTGGCTCCGAGATCTTCGGCTTTGCGGAGATCCTTGAGTGCATGCTCCACTTTTTCGGCATTGAGTTGACCGATCGTTTCGATTCCGCACCGATCGATTAGTCGCCTAATCCGCGTCATTGTCAGCTTCCGGTGCTTGGGGGTGTTGTTATCAATTGCCCTCTCAAACATCTCCAGATGTGATTGAACTACGGATTGTTTGATCGCCAACAACCGTTCCTGCTCAGGGTCAATCATGCCACGACGACGAAGCAAAACCTCCGTCTCAAGCTTGGCTGCTAATTGTTCAGTTAAGCCTTTGTCGGTAAATCCCTTGGCATACGCTCGGCTGCCGTCTGCATCGACATATTCGATCCACCAGGAGCGATTTTTCTTCCCCTTGTCTCGACTCTTCTTGAAAATTGAGGCCATGATTCAGCCCTCCGTTGTCTTGGTGACCGGTGAAATTCGTTCAAATATCTGCTGGGGTTGACCTGGGCGTTTTGGATGACCCTATGGAGTAATCCGAGTTTTGCTGAGCCCTGAAGTCACTATTTGGTCATGGTTTATGGCTGCCTGACCCGAAATCGCAAGATGCGACCAAGCCCATGCCCAGCCGCATCTAATCTACTTTAAATTAACGACTTCGGGATTTTACTTCCAGTGCGGCCTGACGCCTGACTGGCAACCCGACTCGATCCAGTCCCGGATTTCGTTGGCTCGCCAACGGGTGCTCCGACCAATACGGACTGGTTTTGGAATCTGCCCCGCCGAGAGCAATCGCCAAAGAGTTCTCTCCGAGATATGAAGCATTTCGGCCAACTCACTGGCACTTATCAATACCCCTACGATTTCGCTGCTCATCGTTTCAACTCCTCTCAAGCAACTTTTGGGGAGCAGCCAAGTTTAAATACTTGCCCACTCCCACAAAGACCCCCATCAGGATCGTTTCAATATTTTCAAGACAGCTGCTTTACCCATTGCTGCTGCCAAACGAGGGTGGCGGAAGGCCAGATAGAACCCTGCTCCCGCACTGATCATCAGAAAAGCCATGACCGTGGAGAGAACCCACGAAAAGGCTTTTGCAGATTCATGGACAATGGGTTGAACAAGACTTGATCCCACCGTCCCGGCCAACGATGCAGAGCCATCGATAAACGCCTTTGGCTCGGCCAAAAACGCCGTTAAGGTCGTTCCAACGGCGAGCGGGCCCTTTTTTCGCCAGATGAAATCCATCGCGGGGTCGCCATAACGAGCGATGACGTTCATGACTTCCGGCACTTGGCCGATTCTTGCCAGGTTGCCCGAATCGGCCATCATGGCCAGTCGGCGTCCGCCTTGCGGACCGACCGCCTGCAAGGCTTC
>CAMBEP010000109.1 GCA_945865635.1 Candidatus Kuenenia stuttgartensis | reverse complement strand
ACATTCAGCCCTAAACCCAGATTGTCTCCCTCTTTATAAGCCCGGTAGGCATCGCGGGCCGATCCATAGACCGGAATGAAGCCGACGCCCTGATCGACCGCCCATTCCAACCAAGTTTGTTTCTGTCCCGCCGCCGCTTCCGCGTCCTCTACCAGCGACGGGGGCATGACGAAAGTCTTGCTGGTCGTACTGAACAGTTGCGGGGCGGGCACGCCGGGCGGGTCGTGCGGCGTGAAACGCGTGCCGTTGAGGTTCCGGGCGTCGTACGAGGCGATGTTCGGGTCGTTCCAGGACTGACTTTCGGTGCCACAGTAAGTCGAAACGAAGCCGCCATAGCCGTTCCAGATCTCGGAAGTGCCGCCTGTGTAGTTGCGTACGGCTACCAGGCTGCCGAACGACGTGCCGAACGGTACACCGCCGTTGACTTGCGACCATGAGCTGTTCGCGATCAACGTTTGCGAACGATCGCCGGTAAAATTGCCTGTGCCCGAGACCGAAGCGGTGATCCACTGGTCGTTCGGGATATTCAGGTTGTCAGCGATTTGTGTAGACATGATAGGCCGCCTTGCCAGCACTCGATTCCGTTTCGTTATCCTATCATTACCGGTCTCCGTTTCACAAGTTACATTGAATTCTTGAAGCACGGGTTCGAGTCATCTTCAGGATGGACAAGTCACAGTAGAATGACCCCATTACGTGCGAGTCAAAATTGACGACAGTAGCGTTAGAAGGGGTAAAAGGGGCATTCTACAGAACACTTTTTTTTCTGATTCACCGCCCTTCGGATGTTCTTAAATTGCATAGCAAAGAAGCGAATAGTTCTGTCGCTTCACGATTGCCTTGCAATCCGATAGCCTCAGTTTCGACAGTCCAAAGATACTCAAACACATCTTTTTCAGGAGCATTCTTGTCGAGCAAGTCACAAAGCCCAAGAACATACGTGTCATATTCCCCCATCTCGTCCGTCAGGTCCGCAATACCAATTGGATCCCATTCGAAATGCACAGCTTTGCGGACAACTTCATATCGATCACTCATTGTAGTTTCCCATCTAACGGAAATATAGTGACAACCCTTCCCGACGCGGTATCTACGATAATACGCAGACGGTTTATCGTGTCAGTGAATACTGTAGTTCCGTTTCTTGAGGTTATCGCTGTTCCCGTTTTGATTGCATTTTCCACAACCGAAGGTACAAACCCTCGCTCTTGCATTCGATCGATGGCGTGGCCACTGTATTCACGCTCGTAAATCATTGTACGAGGGTTACGAGGCTGCGGGGCATTTGGATTGGGGAAATTGTGTTTTTGACCGGAACGCCCCACAGGAGTTCGAGGAGACCGGTCAATCTCTCTTGGGGCATAGTATGGATTTAACTGCTTCGCCCCGCCCGCAGTGTCGTCGATCAGGCTCCTGCCAACATCGTCGATCTTGTTATCAACAAGTTTCAGAGCGTCATCGCCCTTGGATTTGAGAGCTTTCCCGCCGAGTTTCATCAGCGACTTTTCAGCCTTGAGCGACGATTTCACCACCCCCTTGGCGACCGACGCGCCACCAAACGTAAATAACTCCAAGCCCAGCATGCCGACATTCAGCCCTAAACCCAGATTGTCTCCCTCTTTATAAGCCCGGTAGGCATCACGGGCCGATCCATAGACTGGAATGAAGCCGACGCCCTGATCCACCGCCCATTCCAACCAAGTTTGTTTCTGTCCCGCCGCCGCTTCCGCGTCCTCCACCAGCGACGGGGGCATCACGAATGACAGGCTTGGCTTGCTGAACAGTTGCGGGGCGGGCACGCCGGGCGGGTTGTGCGGCGTGAAACGTGTGCCGGTCAGGTTCCGGGCGTCGTACGAGGCGATGCTCGGGTCGTTCCAGGACTGACTTTCGGTGCCGCAGTAGGTGGAAGCGAAGCCGCCGTAGCCGTTCCAGATCTCGGAAGTGCCGCCTTTGTAGTTACGTACGGCCACCAGGCTGCCGTACGACGTGCCGAACGGTACACCGCCGTTGACTTGCGACCAAGCACTGTTCGCGATCAATGTTTGTGAACGATTGCCGATGATATTGCCTGTGCCCGAGACCGAAGCGGTGATCCACTGGTCGTCCGGGATATTCAGGTTGTCAGCGATTGGTGTAGACATGATAGGCCGCCTTGCCAGCTCTCGTTTCCGTTTCGTTATCTTATCATTACCAGCCTCTATTTCACAAGTTACACTGAATTCCCGAAGCACGGTTTCGCGTCATCTTCAGGATTCACAAATCAAAGTAGAATGACCCCATTTACGCTGATGCAGACTATCCTCTCAAACCGGCTTGCGACTAGCCTGGATTGGTTTTGAAAACCGGAAGTTTTTTTCGGCCTGATCCTAAGCCAAAATCTCCTTGACCACATGCCCCTTGACATCCGTCAGGCGGAAGTCGCGGCCGGCGTACCTGTAGGTCAGCTTCTCGTGATCAAGCCCCATCAGGGCCAAAAGCGTGGCATGCAGGTCGGTGGTGTGCATGCGGCCTTCCACGGCAGTCTGACCGTATTCGTCGGTGCTGCCAAACGAGAAGCCTTTTTTCACGCCAGCACCGGCAAGCCACATCGGATAGCCTGTGATGTTGTGGTCGCGGCCGTCAGGGCCTTGAGCCGTGGGCAATCGGCCGAACTCACTACCGAAAATGACAAGCGTCTCATCCAGCAGGCCACGGGCCTCCAGGTCCGCAAGAAGGGCCGCTGTCGGCTGGTCGGTCGCCTTGGAATTGCGGGTCAGACCGGCGTGCAGGTTGTTGTGCTGATCCCAGCCAGGGTGGGCAATCTCGACAAATCGAACTCCTGCTTCGCTCAACCGTCGGGCCATCAGGCACTGGCGGGCAAAGCTCCCTTCAGGGCCGTCTTTCACACCATAAGCGTCCAGAACATGCTGAGGCTCTTTGGTGTAATCCAGAATCTCTGGCACTTTGCCCTGCATTTTAAAGGCCAGTTCATAGGATTCAATCACGCCCTCAAGCTCATGAGGCTTGGAGGGATTCGTGATCAAATCCCGGTTTAAGCCTTGAAGAAAATCCAGCTGGCGACGCTGAAGCCTTGATGGGGCCTGTGCCTTCACGTTCGGCAAATATCCAACATCGCTGATCTTCGTGCCCTGAAAGTGGGCCGGTAGAAAGGCACTGCCGTAATTGACCGTTCCGCCGAAGTTCGGAGCCGGATTGATAGTCACATATCCGGGCAGATCCTGATTTTCCGTTCCCAGACCATACAATAGCCATGAACCCATGGAGGGTCGGGTGAGCTGAGCCAGGGCTGCCCCGGTGTGGAGCTGAATCACGGCCTCGGGGTGGGCCGGAGTGTCGGTGTGCAGGCCGCGGATAAAGCAGAGCTTGTCCACATGTTTGGCCACGTTCGGGTAAAGCTCTGAGACCCAGGTTCCGGATTCGCCGTACTTGCTGAACTTATATCGAGAAGAGAGCAAAGTGCCGCCACCGGGTCCGAACTTGCCACCGTCTTTTTGCAATTTCTCCTTATATTCAAAGGTGTCCATCTGTGACATGGCACCGTTCATGAACAGGAAGATCACCCGCTTGGCCTTCACGGGAAAATGAGGGCTTTTGGATGCCAATGGGCCGGGCAGGGTTGGACTGTTTGAGTCCGCAGCAATTGACCGCTTCTCAATGCCCTGTCCCATCAGGCCAGCCAAGGCCAGATATCCAAACCCGGCGCTGGCTGATTTCAATATCTCACGACGCCCCAAGGACGGAATCACGCCATTCTGGATTACATTTCGATGACTCATGATCTTTTCATCCTCTCTGTCTGAAATTGTATTTCTGTCAAGTCTGTGATTGGATTGAAAACGGACGGAGACGCACCATGACAGGCACGGCTCCGCTTATCTTGTTGATTTCATTTGAGATAGCGGAATTCGGCTGATCCGAACAAGGCCTGTACCAGACCAGCCCAGGCTGCGGATTCGGCATTGGAAGGCTGGATGATTTCTTCGACGATCGGCGAGTCCTCTTGAATCACTTCATCCGGATTCACAGGCGGAGTCGGCTTTTTGGCCACTTCAGTAGCCTTGGACGCCGGTTTTGGCTTGTCTTGTGCAGGAGCCGAATTGGCATCACTTTGAGTGGTTATCTGGCTGACTTGCATTACCCGGCCGCTGTTGGCAGATGCCACTTGCACGGGCTTGGCTGACTCTTCCTGCCAGATCACCTGAAACTCGTTCAGGAAGGCCGTGGCCCGATCCCGTTCGATATTGGCTGGTTCGCGACCTAAAATCAGGCGATAGACTTTATTGAGGCGAGATTGATCGTCCTGCGAGGAATCTGAGACAAGCTGATCGGCCAGAGTGAGTGCATTGCGACGCACAAACGGGTCGTTCAAGAGATACAGAGCCTGAGTGGGAACCGTGGTTGTGGAACGGCTTCCAGTCACTGTGCCTTGCTCGACAAAGTCAAACGGTTCCAGTGTGGCAGGGACAATCCCCCTAACCAGCGGCAGATAAACACTTCGGGATTGACTATCCTTTGAGGCCTTTTGCAATTGGCGTGCCTGGGGCCCATTGTTCGGAATTTCAATCACTTTGAAATCCCCGGCAGGGGATCCTACAGGCCTTTTGGTGTTCAATTGACCCGAAGCCGCGAGAATTGTGTCGCGAATTTCCTCAGCATCAAGCCGGCGAGGACTGTGCCGCCAGACCAGCCGATTTTCAGGATCAGTCACAAGATTTTCAGCTGTTGCTTCGGATCCGATCTGATAGGCGTGGGTCAGGGCAACAGCTCGGACCAGTTTCTTGATCGACCAGCCTTCAGCCTTGAATCGCTGGGCCAGGTGATCGAGCAGTTCAGGATGTTCAGGTCTGTCGCCCGTGACACCGAAGTTGTCGACACTGCGAACCAGTCCCTGGCCAAAAAGGTGCTGCCAGACCCGGTTTGCAATCACACGAGTGGTCAGAGGATTGTTTTCATTGACGAGCCATTCGGCCAGTTCCAGCCGACCACTCTGCTTCACGTTCACAGGCTTGGCACCTGGGACGTCGAAGGCGGTGAGGAAGCCGCGAGGAACCACTGGGCCAAGCTTTTCAGCCTCTCCACGAATCCGCACCTCAGTATCGGCCACAGCAGGCATATCCAGAACGCCCAAAGCCACGTGACCGCCATTGGCAGCTGGGTCGGTGAGGTTGGCCAGTGCAATTTGCTTTTGATTGAATTTCTGACGGGCCACGGCACGCCTGGGACGACCGTCGGGCGAGAGTTCTGAGCCTTCAGCACTATCACGGAGCTTTTCAAAGGCGGACTTGGCCTCGGCCACTTCTTTTTTGGCCTTTTCGAGTTGCTCCGCAGAAGGGCCGCCAGATTTGCCCGATTGCAATGGAATCAAACGCTCGGTGTCGTAATAATCCAGCCCACCACCGCCCATCTTATTACGAAGACCGGCTCGCAGATCGGTACTGCGGAAGATCCCGGCAAGGGCGTAATAATCCCTGGTCGGAATCGGGTCGAATTTATGGTCGTGACAACGGGCGCAACTGACGGTGGTCCCAATCACGGCGCGACTTACGGTGTCAATTTGTTCATCGACATTATCCATAATGAAACGGACTTTGAACCGCTGATTCACATCCTTCACGCCCAGAGCCAGAAAGCCTGTGGCAATAAGGTTTTCGCGTTTGTCCTGATCCGACCTGGCCGTGAGTAAATCGCCGGCAACTTGCTCGCGGATAAATTCGTTGTATGGCTTGTCGTTATTGAACGAGTCAATCACGTAATCGCGATATCGCCAGGCGTGTGGCATGGGCAGGTTGCGCGATGCTCCGGTGGATTCACCGTAACGGGCCACATCCAGCCAGTGACGGCCCCAGCGTTCTCCAAAGGCAGGTGAGGCCAGAAGGCGATCCACCAGTTTTTCATAGGCATTGGCTGAAGTGTCGTTTAGAAAGGCATCCACCTCGGCTGGTGAAGGCGGAAGGCCGTGCAGGTCGAATGTAATCCGACGAACGAGTGCGGCTTTACCTGCATCGGCGGCTGGTTGCAATTGCCTGGTTTCCAGCTTTGAGAGAATAAATCGGTCGATATTATCGCGCACCCAGCCACTGTTTTTCACGGATGGAGGTTGCGGATTGGTTTGAGGCTGCCAGGCCCAGTGCTCTTTTTTGAGCTTTTCATATTTTGGGTTGGTAGAGCTTTGATTTGAGCTGACCAATTCACTGGGCCAGGCGGCACCGGCTTCGATCCAGATTTTCAAGTCTGAGATCTGCTCGTCGTTGAGCTTCTTTTTGGGCGGCATTTTGAGGTTTTCGTCGGTGTGGGCGATGGCCTCGACAAGCAGGCTTTCATCCGGCTTGCCAGGCACAATGGCCGCTCCGGCATTGCCGCCTGATAAAAGGCCGTTGCGGTCGTCCACACGCAGGCCACCGGCGGCTTTGGTTGTGGCGGAGTGGCAGGTGTAGCAATTGCTGGCGAGTAGGGGGCGGATCTTCTTTTCGAAAAACTCCACCTTTTCAGCCTCTTCTTTGGTCACAGCTTCAGCCAAAACAGGAATCGCCGAGATGGAAATCAGCAGGACCGGGAATCGTAATGCAAGTGCATGAGGGAAAAATCTCATGGTATGGACCTCCTGGTAAACTTGTATTGAAGAATCTGCCTGATCTCATGCAGGCAGCGAACGGACATGTTGTAAGGAAAACACGGGATTTGCTATGAAAAAACGACTTAAAATGAATTCAACAACAACAGCATATTAACATCATTGGGAATTGCGTTACCATGAAACTCAGCCCGGAACTCTTGATTTGAATCACTTCGATTTTCGATGATTGTTGCCGGATCATTTCTTTCAGCTCCTTGTGACTCTTGTTGTTCATCTTCCGCGTTTGTTGACAGCCACTTGTTTGACGCTACTCTTGAGTTCAAAATCCTGCTTGCCATCGGCTTTGATTTCGATGGTCAGCGTGGAACTGTTGTTGTATTGGGCCGGAACCACTTCACGCTCTTCACTAATAAAAATTGCCGGGTTATCGATATCTCGAACCTTCCGGCCTGTAGGCTGCCTGGAATTGATCAGGACTTTATAGGTTCCAATCGCAGGACCATTGCTACGATCGATGTTGTATTTGCCATTTTCAATTTGTGCGATGGCCGTTTGGCCTTTGTCGTCGGTCGGTAGAAACGAGACCAATCCCGTGGGCAAAGATTTGCCATTGAGTTTGATTTCACCTTCCAAGGCAACGCGTGACTTGCTCTCGCCTGAGCCACCGCAACCGACTGCCACAAGGCTGAGCAGGCTGAATGCAATGGATGGCTTTTGGAGACTTGTCTTGAAATTCACGATCTGAAACATCTTTGTATTCCTTCGATTCATGGGGCATCGGCTCTGAGCCGGATGCCAGTTTGTCGAGCGTTGAGATAATGGTTGTATTAATGAGGCTGAACCTGATCGCCGGCGACTTTCTGTCGGTCAAGAAATATTGCCGCCGGCGATCTGGAACAGAATTTCAATAAGAGTCGGCGGAGATGATTTCGCCACCGGCTCGAGTTCCGAGGGCCCAGATTGTTTTCAGGTTCGTTGTATCCTTGAGAAATCTAACAGACCCGTCTGCAAGTACGATGTTCGCACCGCCGGGGTGAAAACTACTCATGCCCCAAACCCCTGGGCTTTGAAGAGTACCAGCACCATTGACACTGCAATTTGGGTATTTCGGATTTGGCGGCAGCAGCGTATTGCCCAATGAGTATCCGACTAAACCGAGTGACCAGTTCTGAGCCAGTGTTGGACTTTTGGGAAAACGCCCGGGTGGTAGGCTCGCGGCTGCTGCACACGACTGAATCCATGCAATGAAGCTTGGTTCAAGTGCAGGAATTGAGAGCGAACCATCGTTTCGCTTTGTTCCCGCAGGAAATGTTCCGAGGAATATAACATCTGTCGGAATCGTAACTTTGTTGAAGGCACCGCTTCCGGTTTTCCATTCACCGATCGCAATGGTGTTACTTGTGCCGTCGGTCACCTCAGTGATGCTGTGCGAACGACCAAGGTCGCCCACAAATTCAAAGATTCCGTTTGGAGGGCCCCCGCTTTGCTGTCCGGCGAATTCCATGGTTGCACCTACATTGGCAAAATAATTTCCGCCCGGGGCTCGCTTGGTGTTGAACATGGCACCCGAACCTTGGTGATTCCAGCCCGGCTCTGGGCTTGAAGGGCAAAGCATAAGTGCAAGTCGCGTTGTTGTCGTCGTCGAGTTGGCCCAGTCCCCATAAGCGGCATCGTTAAAGCAAGCGAGATTGAAATTCGCCGCATTGTAAAGCGCCGATTGCTCTGAGTAACCAAGCAGTCTCACAAAAGCGCTGAAGTCTCGATTGTTTGCAGTTGTTCCGTCCGAACGTCGTCCCCAAAGCGCGCCGGGGGGGAACGAATTGAATGTACTGTGGTAGTTGTTCAGAGCCAAGCCGATCTGCTTCAGGTTGTTTGTGCACTGAGTGCGTCGGGCGGCCTCGCGGGCCGATTGAACGGCAGGGAGCAAGAGCGAAATCAATACGGCGATGATCGCAATCACCACTAGCAGCTCAATCAGTGTAAATCCTTTACGTCTCATGCCCCAACCGCCTTCATCTGGTGAATCTGAAATGTGATGCGAATTAACGGGAGAATTTTCGGTCAATTGCTTAGCGTGGACAAAGAGAGCCTCGTAGCTCGGAAGCTACATTCACGCCCGAACGGCTCATCCGAGAACCAAGCCCATAATGGGCATGCACGTTGGCTCGTTTCTGGCTCGCCAGTTCGCGACGGAATCTGGCTGCCGCACCCGGCCACTGTTCCACTTGCCCGTCGCGACCTTCCTGAAGGAAGTTCAGCACCTGATTACGCTGACGCAATGAAACGGCTGGAGCATCCCACTCAGCGATCTGCTTGCCATCATGAATCTTAGAACCTTGAATCGACATCTCGATCATCCTTCTTTTTCGACTTGAACCGATGAATGGCGACCGTGAAACACTTCACTCGATTCACCACTCACACTTCCAATCATCACCTATTCACAGTTCTTTGTCAACATTAATCTCGACTAATTTGATCGACTTTGTGAAGTATATCTGTAAATCATTGTAATACAAGTGTTTACATGTTTCAGAATCTTGGAGTATTCTCGTTGGACTTGCGTGAAACTGGGGATTGCTCGGGGGAACTACCATGATCTATCACCAAAGTAGTGATCTATCCGTTTTTCAAAAAAGGACGTTGGAATGATCCGTTTTCCAACGATCGGATCCAAACAGAACCGCGTTAATAATTGAAAACGGACTCATCACTTCCGACATCGGTGATATGGTCCTTCAGGAAACCGAAAGATTGCAAGGAATTGATCCAAGTCTTGAGCAGCTCCAACCCAGACACACGCGAACTCTCCAAAACCGAACTTAACCCCTAAGCAATAGCCTCCAAGCGGATTTTTGGAATCGCCCTCATTCAAGAAGACCTCTGGAAATGAGCATCTAAAAATGACCCACCAGTGTTGTTGGAAATGAGCATCTAAAATTGGCTCTCCCGCACTTTTGGTACAAGTCTATCGAGTCTGATTATCGCGCAATCCTATTTCTGATAGAAGTTTACCGATTCATACGATACCGGTTCGGTTTACGTTGGAAAGGATGGATCCCACATGAGACAATAGAACTCAGGAGCAGAAAAGGGGTCATTTTACTTTTCTTGGTCTTCCCTGAGGTCTGAGGGTGGACTCAAGTCCCAGATTTTCCGCAGTGCGGGAAGTCCAGGCTTTGGTTCCGAAGGGTGTGCCGCGACGTACGCTGTGACGCAGAGCCGACAGTTCCTTTTCGGTCATCGGACGAT
>CAMBEP010000108.1 GCA_945865635.1 Candidatus Kuenenia stuttgartensis | reverse complement strand
GATTCCAAATGTTATGATTGTCATTTAAAGCATGCCGGCGATGACAATGTATGGGTCCAGTTTTATCCGGCTTTACGCGACCCGGAATAGTTTTTTCTGGGCTGGAGATTCCTGGTCTTGGCCTCTCAGTCTTGCGCCTAATAATCTATTGTTGTCGCGGCCACACATGATACATCGTATGAGAATGATGCCTCCGGCATCATTCTGTTACGGGATGTCTCTTTTTTGACCGCGACAAGTTAAATAAGCTCCGGTACGGCCAGGATCGGAAACTGCATTAATAGCCAGTCCCTGTCAATCACTGCAACCGGCTTGTAAAGCCTTGAAGCCAAACGCGATGAACCCACAATACATTCCTTTTCCAGCAAATAATACTTATTGTAATGATCAATCTGCCTGTTGATTGTGTCCAGCTCCAACTGACTTAACCACTTAACCCACCTTGCATTGAATCTTTCAATACTCTGTACAAGACTGGTCCCCAGCGTGATGGCCACCTTTCGCGTTGGCCGGACTTTCCCCTTCCAGATCGGTTCAGGGGCTTCGGATAAAGCCCAAATGTAATCAATTGGTCCCGTAAATGCCAGTTGCCAGTCGTTGGGCCCTGTCAGACCATTGGACCACATTCTTAGCCTGCAATGCACCATGTCAAGCATTTCCAGGCGTTTCTTTCCACTCAAGGTCAATGTGCGCTGGATCGACCATTCCATGTCCCGGCCACGACGCGCAAACGCAGGTGCGTCAAACAGCCCCATCAGCTCTTTGACATCCGCTTCGGTCGACCTGACCGATGTCATTTCCGAAGTCTCGTGGCCATTGTCACTCATGATTATGAGCTTAACGTCCTGGTGGTGCTTTGGGGTCTGTCAGTGGCTTCACAAGGCTCCGCCGATAATGCCATTTCATACGCTCCAGTCCATAAGCCTGGATCCGGTCCGACCACTTCTGTGAAGCCTGTTTCAAGGCAGATTCCGGTCCCTCTCCATGAAATGCAGATTCCATGGATTGATTCAGATCGCTCAGGAATTCGCCAGCCTGCGGAATCCTTAAACCAACCACATAATTGGTGCTCGTCAATTGCTTTAAAATCGACTCGCCCCAAGCCCCGCTTTCCACTCTCGGAGCCATCCGGCGATCGATAAATCCTGATGCCAGAAGTGCATCCCTTGTGGGCAACATCAGCATTCTTCGATCAGCCGCCAACTGGGCTGCCATTGAACTGCCTGACAAATACAACAGAAAATCTTTGGCAGCGACAATATTCTCCGCCGACCTGCCTCTTGCCAGCACAGCCAGCCAGCCACCGCCAAGCGGAATGTAGCTCGACAGGTTGGGCGATTGCATCTTCTCATAAACCCTACCCTCAGGCTCATACACCCGCATGCTGCCGGGCAGGGGGGCAACGCCAATTTTCCCCTTCTCATCAGGCTTGGCCCATGAGCCGGCATTTTCGGCATAGTCGATGAGAATTGCTGACTTGCCTTCCCTGAACGCTTTTCGTGCCGCTTCGGAATTCATCTTCTGGCTTGGCTTTAATGCAACAAGCGACTTTAACGCATCAGCAAATGGAACGCCATCAATTCTCGGAATCATGCTCTCTGCACTCATCAAAAATGAAAACTGGTCGCGGTGCTTGCCCATCGCAGTGGCTCTTGCCAGAAAAATGTCCTGCAACAATCTGTCGGTCGCAGAAACGGAAGTGGGCAGTGCCAATGGGAATTCGACCTTGCCCTTGAATAGGTTTAA
The DNA here is from genome assembly GCA_945865635.1 of Candidatus Kuenenia stuttgartensis. Lineage (GTDB taxonomy): Bacteria > Planctomycetota > Planctomycetia > Isosphaerales > Isosphaeraceae > QWQI01. The sequence continues at coordinate 8,158 of CAMBEP010000108.1, read as the reverse complement.
ACAGCGGTCAAACTCATCCCAGGTCGTGGCTGGAAATGAGATTCCAGCCTTTTCCATTTCCGCTTTAATCGCAGGATCATTCATGATCGATTCCCGATAGGCCACCACCAGAAGACTTGCCCCCAATGGGACTCCAAATCGGTCGGGACCATACCGGCAAATCATCGAATCAAAAGCGGCGGGCCGACTGCTCCAATCGGCATTGATGTCGCCGAGCGGCTCGATCAAGTCCTTGTCAATCAATCCCCCAAGACTCTGACCGCGGATCAGCCAGACATCCACCGCTGGATCAAGAACGGTTTTTGCGTCGGCCACGGGTTTGGCGACCACCTCAACATCTGCCTTGCGGGAAACCCGCCATTCGCCGACCAGGTCGGCTGTGACTTCGCCAAGCGCAGGGTCTTCCAGTGCGGCCACCTTCAGCATCACACCGGGAAAGGTCGGCGCAGTCGCTTCCTGAAGCGTTTTCAAGTCGCTGGAAGTGGCGGGTTTGGTCACGTTTTCAGGCGATCCACAGCCATTGGCAAGCCAGATCAGGCTTATCAACAACCAGAATAAAGCTGGGTTCCGATTGGTCATAGTTACACAAACCTTCTGAGATCCAGACATTTCGCGAGCCTTCAGCACCGTTCAGGCCAAAATTCAGAGGGCTTGACGTCAGCCATTCTGACATTGGGTGAATCAACGAACCAACATCGTACTTGAAACCGTCAGGAATGGTCAAATTTTCATGTTCACTCTTGCTTAGCAAATACGTTAGAATCAATACCTGAACCTGATCACCAGACCCTCAAGATTCTTCGTCTTTGAAGCAGCTTTGTCCAGAGAAAAACAAGACTCATGCAAGCATTCATCCCCATTATGACGGCGCTGATCATGGCAGGTCCTGCCGAGCCTGCACCGGTCTTTCCCGGGAAAATATCACAGTGGAATGGATTTCAACGATTTGATTTCAAGGTGGTCGATACACCTGCCATCGTTGTCGTTCCGAGCAAGCCCGCAGCCGGGAAACCCTGGATCTGGCGGACCGAGTTTTTTGACCATCGGCCTGAAATCGATCTGGCACTGGTGAAACACGGCTATCATCTGGTTCATCTTTCAGTGGGCAATACCTTTGGATGCCCTAAAGCAATGGATAAATTCGAGGCGTTTTATCAAGAACTGACTGGTAAATACGGTCTCTCCAAAAAAGCCGTCATGGAAGGCCTGAGCCGGGGCGGGCTTTATGCTTATAACTTCGCGGCACGCAGGCCTGATGCTGTGGCGGCCGTGATTGGCGACAACCCGGTGTGCGACTTTAAAAGCTGGCCCGGCGGGAAGGGCAAGGGCCCTGGAAGTGCCGGCGACTGGAAAAAGCTTTTGGTCGATTACGATTTTCCGGATGAAGCCGCAGCCCTGGCCTGGAAATACAATCCAGTGGATAATCTGGAGGCCATGGCCAAAGCCGACATTCCACTCTTGAACATTTGTGGTGATGCTGATGAAGTGGTTCCTTATCCTGAAAACACGGTGATATTATTTGAGCGATACAAGACGCTGGGTGGGCGGACCAAGTTGATCTTAAAGCCGGGATTAAAGCACCATCCGCATGGACTTGACGATCCAAGGCCTGCTGTGGAGTGGGTGCTGGAAGTTACATCAGGTAAGTAAAAAAAAGGCGGATATTCCATGGAGCCCCGGCAATTTCGGATGGAAATGGTTGATCTGCGAGTCGCTGAGATTTTAAGTCTCAAAACCCCCGATGAGCGATTGCATATCGCTTTTCAAATGTGGGAGATGGCACGCGAGATTGTCAAAGGATCTGTGGAACAGCAACATCCGGAATGGAATGATTCCGAGATAAAACGGGAAGTGGCCCGTAGGATGTCTCATGGTGCCATATGACCTTCTGGCTCGAGTCACAGAGGTGTTTGAGAGTCTGTCCATCCCTTTTTTTGTGACAGGCTCAGTCGCGTCGATTGCATATGGAGAACCACGTATGACAATCGATATTGATATTGTTGTTGATTTAAAACGAGATGATATGGATCGGTTTTGCAGCTTTTTCAAAGCCGACGAATTTTATTTGAGCCGGGTTGCAATCGAAGAAGCGATTGCGAGAAGATCGCAATTTAATATCATTCATTTTGAAACAGGATTCAAAATCGATATCATGATTCCAAAATCAACGGAATTTGAAGTCTCACGGATGTCGAGAACAAAGCGATTGCCGATTGGTCAAGGTCGCGAATCTGTGTTCGCATCGCCGGAAGATGTGATCCTGAGGAAGATGCAGTATTATAAAGAGGGGCTTTCCGATAAACATTTACGTGATATTGCTGGAATTCTACGGATTCAGAAAAATGCGATCAACTATGATTATATTTCGCATTGGTCACGTATCCTGAGGGTTCCAGAGGTCTGGGAGAATATTCAGAAATATATTCAGGAAGCACCTGAATCGGAATCGTATCCGGATATCCAGTGAGTCGCTTGTATTTTGATAAGGCTCATGCCGGATTTCGGGGTGGTCTTTAAAATGCTTTTGTATTGGCTTTAAGCACCAACGGTGCGGCCCATACCAGCCAAGGCCAGCGGCCTTGGTCTTGAGGACGAAAAAGAAGAATCCCTGCCTGATTCCCTCCACCGCTCGGCCCCAGGACCAAAAGGTCCTGGGGCCGAGCGGTGGAGGGGTGGTAATTGTCTACTTCTTATTGGCTTACGAGTACCTTGGGCGTTGCCCAAGGCTGGTATGGGTCGGGCCTTTGGCCCTAAAACCAGATCGTATTGAATACAGCCACCCCGGAATCCGGTATGAGCCTTTGATCAAACTCAAATTCAATCTTCCCAATACTTTCTCCCGATCAGACCTTCTGGCAAGCATTGCATTTCCTCGCGTGCGGTCGGGTCGTTGTGGACATAGCGATAATCCTTGCCATAGCCGATCGATTTCATCAAGCTTGTTGGTGCGTTGCGCAAATGCAATGGAACCGGCTCGCGGGCCGTGGCCTGTGCGTCGGCTGCGGCTGCATGATAAGCGACTTTAATGGCATTGGACTTTGGTGAGTTGGCCAGGTAAATGACCGCCTGAGAGAGTGGATAAAGCCCTTCCGGAAAGCCTATCTGATGGACAAGTTGTGCCGCGGCCGCTGTTTGTACCATGGCCTGAGGGTCGGCCATGCCGATATCTTCCGATGCCAGAATGCAAAGCCTGCGAGCGATAAACATGGGGTCGGCGCCGCCTTCGATCAGTCGGGCCAGCCAATAAAGGCCGGCGTTGGGATCGGAATTACGAAGGCTTTTGATCAGGGCTGAGACAAGGTTGTAATGGTCCTCTCCCTGACGGTCATATGCAAAGCGTGCTCTGCCAAGGCATTCTGTCAGCAAATCATCGGTAATGGGCCGGGTTCCGTCGGGGTTTTCTTCGGCAGCCAGCGTGGCACCTTCCAGGGCTGTGAGAGCCACACGGGCATCGCCGCCGGCCTGTTCGGCCAGCCATTGCAAAGTGGGCTCGTCGATCACAGGTTTGAGAGATGCAATGCCATGAATTTCATCGACGATGGCACGATTTAAAATGCCGATCAGATGCAATGCACCCAAAGGCTTTAGGACAAGGACCCTTACACGTGATAGCAGCGCTCCGTTGACTTCAAACGACGGGTTTTCCGTCGTGGCACCAATCAAAGTCACTGTCCCATCTTCAACGGCTGGCAAAAGGGCGTCCTGCTGGGACTTGTTGAACCGGTGGATTTCATCCACAAATAAAACCGTTCGGCCACCGCGGCGCTTGGTCTGGCGAGCTTCTGCCATGCACTCCCGCAGCTCCTTGACACCTGCGAGGACAGCCGAAATGGGTACGAATTCGGCGCTCGATTTGCCCGCCAGCATTCGGGCAAGTGTGGTTTTTCCTGTGCCGGGTGGGCCCCAGAAAATCAGAGAGGGCAGTGGGCCATGGCCCTCGACAACCCGACGAAGGGCTTTGCCGGGCCCGATCAGATGCTCCTGCCCGACATACTCATCAAGCGATCTGGGCCTCATGCGCTCGGCAAGCGGCTCGGAAAGGGCGGATTTCGATGCAGCGGACGAGTCCCGCCGGGGTGATGGGTCGTGGCGGAATCCGAACAGGTCCGGCTCGTCCTGAAACAGGCTCCCATCAGAGGATTTGGCCATGATCTTGCCCTTTTCTGGAAATGGTTGATGGCAGTCTGCTGACCCTGAAAGATACCGGAATTCCACGGTTTTTGAAAGCGTTAAGACTTGATTCTGCCTGAGATATCGGTTGGAATCAGGATCCTGGAAACCCGCGAAACTTTTCACAGCCAGCGGTGTTAACCAATTTTGATGACACATCAAAAATCCATCCATTTCAATACAGTGACCCGCGAGATTAGATACCACAATGAGACGATTGCATTTCCAGACGATTGCAGCCTTGTCGGCTGGCCTGTTTCTGGCAGGCGGCTTGAGTATGGCGGCAGAGCAAGCGAAAAAGCCGAACGTGCTAATCATTCTGACCGATGATACAGGCTGGGCTGAGTACGGATTTCAAGGGAACAAGCAAATCCCGACACCCAATATCGACTCCATCGCCAAGGCCGGTGTGAGGTTCACTCAGGGCTACGTCTCCGGTCCTTACTGCTCGCCGACCCGGGCAGGCTTGATGACGGGCCGATACCAAACCCGATTCGGTCACGAATTCAACAGCACTGCCCAATTGAGCGGGCTGAAGCTCGACGAAAAGACCATCGCCGAATATCTTAAAAACGACGGATACAGCACCTGTGCAATCGGCAAATGGCATTTGGGGAACCGTGAAGAATTCAGGCCATGGAATCGTGGATTTGACGAATTTTTTGGAACTCTTGCCAACACACCATTTTATCACCCCAACAATTTCATTGATTCACTGAAAAGTCGTGAAATTCAGAAGGTCGCAGACGAGGATTTCTATACAACCGAGGCTTATGCCAAGCGGGCCGCCAACTGGTTGGACAGAAACGCCAAAAATCCGTGGTTTCTTTATGTTCCGTTCAATGCTCAGCACGCACCTTTGCAGGCCCCGAAGAAATATCTCGATCAGTATGCCCATATCGAAGACGAAACGAGACGCTATTTTGCAGCCATGATGGCCGCGAAGGACGATGCGGTCGGTGTGATCCTCAAGAAAATCAAAGACCTTGGGCAGGAGGATAATACAATCGTCTTTTTCCATTCGGACAATGGCGGTCCAACCCCTTCGACGTCGTCCAGCAACCTGCCTCTGCACGGCTTCAAGGCGACCACCTGGGAGGGCGGTGTGCGCGTCCCGTTCTGCATGAAATGGCCTGGCAAATTCCCGGCTGGGAAAGTCTATGAAAACCCAATCATTCAGCTCGACATTCTGCCCACCATTCTGGCCGCCGTGAAGTCGGAAACCAAGCCAGCCAAGCCACTGGACGGTGTCGACCTGACCCCTTACCTGACCGGTGAAAAAACCGGCAGGCCACACGAAACCCTGTTCTGGCGATTTGGCAAGCAATGGGCTGTGCGCCAAGGCGACTGGAAGCTGGTTGTGGCTCGCGGCGGGAGCATGAAGCCAGAGCTTTACAACCTGGCCGATGACCTCAGCGAATCGAAGAATCTGGCCGCCGATAAGCCTGAAATACTTGCCAGACTCCAAGCCACTTACGATGCCTGGAATGCTGAACAAGCCCCACCAAGTGTGCCGGATCAGCCCGCTGCTGCCAAAAAAGCCGATCCGAAAAAGAAAGCTGCCACCAAGAAGGCTGCTGCCAAGAAAAAAGCTGCCTGAGTTGCCGATTGATAACCCTTTAAATCCAATTTCGAAGCGGCGGGTCTTTGATAGGCCCGCCGCTTCCATCATTTAATCCGTTCAACATGCGAATACGCAGGACTTGTTCACGTCAATCCACTGCGATTGTATCCGAAAACAGTCGCCGAGAGCAAACTCACGCCAATTCGCTGGCGATTGAGAGAGGCTTCATAGAAACTCAGCTACCCCCAATTCAGCCGTCACAGGAATCCCGTTTCGAAATCGCGGCGTATCCTATTGATATGCAATAGTTTACAACTGATCTTCATGTGTGCCTCAGGCCGCCTGGAAAAAACGGATTTCATGCAGGCCGGGTGCCCTCACCCCGTTGTATATCACATCTTGTAAAACCATAAACCTTTGATATTTGAGCGGATTTTGATTTAAAGGCCAAAGGCCTGGCCCAAGATAGCCCGGGGCAAAGCCCTGGGTCGGCTTAAGTCTATAATAAATCAACTCTTACCATCCCTCCTTGCCTTGGTCGCGGGCCTTGGGCACACGACCAAGGCAAGGAGGGAATCAGATAGGGGCGCATCTCGTCGGCTCATAGAACCTGGGCGTTGCCCAGGGCTTTCACAGGCCGCGAAGAGTATAAAACCAGAAACCTGCGGCTTTCATAATGAAATTTGTTCAAGATGCAATCCTCTGCGCATATTTTCCATGACGGAGCCCAAAATGGGCTTTTTTTAAGATCGCAATTCTACCGAATTATCAAAGAACACGCAGGCTGCATAAGCCACTTTATGCAGAGACTTTCGCCCACTTGCGATAGGCTCGTTGCAATTTGCCCTCCGTACCGAAATAGGCCATCACACCCTTGTCGCGATCAGGGCCGGCGGGCAAGCCGATCAGATAATCGATGGTCTCTTGCTCGAATTTCGTGACTTTACTGCGGTTGCTCCAGTCGACTGAGAAAAATATCGGCATTCTCGAAAGCGAGTCGATCATCTCCTCCCGATTCGAAGCCATCACAATCGATTGCATTTCCTGAACCGGTTCCGATTCCCCAGGCTCGGGAGAAATCAGAGACGATTCTGCAACCGCCTCCCACGCCAGTGGTTGAGACTCATTGAATTCAAATTTTGGCACAGACTCCAGAGTTTGATTAATCACCGGCAGATCATCCTGTATCGGCACCACAAATTCTTGCGTTTGCGGGACAATGATTTCTCCAGGTTCGGGGTGGATCAGGAATTGTTCGGAGTCGTCCAGAGGTGTGTTTCGGCGGTGCAGGGCGCGGCTTCTTTTGAGAATTTCGAGGCGTCGTTCGAGACGGTCTGCACGGTTTAGGTCGGTGGTGTAATAGCGATGAAACAGGCGTGATTCGTTGATCCTGACAGGGTCGTTGAGGCCAAGGCCGCAGGATTTGGCGACGAAATTCGTGCGAGCGGTTTCGTAGTTGCGTACGGCCCAGGTTTTCAGCCACTGAAGGTGCTCGATTTGGGCTTTGGCCAGCTCCAGAAGCTCTCGGAGGGCCTGTTCCGTGGCTGGGGCCATGGCGTAGATTTCTTGAGCAAGGGCGAGATTGGAGTCGTGAAAAGTGGTTCCGGAAAGGCTTATCCAGCGATTGATTTCAGGTTCGGGACTGGGATGGAGGGCCAGATAGAGGCCAAACAGGGTGCGGCCCTGGTGGTTGATCTGCTGAATATTCCAGTGCGAGCCCATCATCATGATGGCCTGGCAGATTTGATTGAAGCTGAGCGTGGATTTTGGGGCCTGGAGGATGTCCTGAAAGTCAGTCCAGAGGCGGATAAAAAACTCCGTGCCGAGCAATGACGAGGTCAGGAAGCCGATGTGTTCGGCGGGCGATTGCAGCCATTTGTCGCGGAAGAGGTGAAATTCGTCGAGCGCGTCTTTGTCAAAAAGGAGGCCGGCGTGCTCTTTTTCCTCGACGGCTCGACTGTGTCGCAAGCGTTCATTTTCAAAGACTTTAAACTTGGCCACAGCGAGTTCGGCGATGAGCCTCAATTCTTCGTCGATTTTTGGTTTGTAGCATTGATAAAGCTCGTCGCGAATGATGGTGATGTGTTCCGTATTCTCTTCGGCAAGAAAGAGGTGACTGCAAAACCCGTGCTTCATGGCATTTCGGGCGGAGGGGTGCGTGGCCATGGTGGTCCAATCCAGTAGGGGGACAGAAAGGGCGGGGGGACGAAAGTATCCCCTATAAGGGATAATAAGAGCTAATTGCGTATATGCAGGCACCTGAATGGCTGATTTGGGAAATGGTGATGTTATAAATGATAATATTGGAAAAGTTGATGGGGTGGGATGGTTTTGATTGTTCTGGCGAATGTTATTAAGATGTGCGGAATATGCGAATGTGATATTGACGATCGAAATGGGCCAATGTAGGCCATGTCCCCTGAC
>CAMBEP010000107.1 GCA_945865635.1 Candidatus Kuenenia stuttgartensis | reverse complement strand
ATGATCCGGTTCCTGCGACTGCATCTGACGGATCACATACGCACAGATAGCCAGTGGGGCCAGACAGCCCAGAATCAGACCGGTGTGCTTTATGGCAGAGGCGATGATCGGGTCGCGATTTCTTCTACCGGCGATTTCACGACGCTCCTCCTCCAACTCGTCACGTTTGGCATCCACAACAGATTGCTGCTGAGCGAATTCCGAAGTCAGACTGGATTGTGCCGCAAGCAGTTCACGACGCGCCTGGGCGTCGAGATTGACCAACTCTTTGGCAGCCTGAGCCAGTTGATGGCTTTCATCGACCACGGCTTTGGACTGATCCGCGATCCGGGCGTTTTGCTTCTGCTGTTCGTTCATGGAGTGGCGGGCAAACTCGGCCAGCCGCTGGTCCCGCATGTCAGGTGATTCACCGCAGCCGACCATGGCCAGGGCGAGCGCCAGAGCCAGAGGATTTGCGATTCTGCGAGAGAGATGGATGAGATTCATGGGTGTGTCTCCAGTGGGTAAAAGCTTTGGTCAGTAGGGATTGCAGTGCACGTCTCAGTCGGAATTCCTTGGCCCAGCCAAGGGCCAGCATCACGGCCAGCAGACTGCTGGCCGCGAGGGTTGAGAGAAACATGTGTTGTGCGACTCCAGATGGTGTCAACGAAAAAGCCCCGTGATTCCATCAGGAATCACAGGGCTCGTGGTCATACAAAGCGGTAACGTCAGCCCACGAAAGGCTAACTGTCTGCTTTCATATAATAATGACGCAGAATTGGTCTGGATTTAGGTGAAGTTTGTTTGGGAGTTGAAAGAGGCCGGCCCCTGCTCCGCTTCGTAGTCTTTTCATTTGTCCTGCTGTCAGTGTAATATGCTATGATAGAACATGTTATGATAGGATAACGAATTCAGTCAACTCGTTGTAACGGTGCAGGATCATCATCATAAGCCTCAACATCGTGAGAGCAATCACCAGTAGATAAGTCCTGAAAACAGCAAAAACTTTGCGGTTCTTCATTGAGAATCTGCTCCTCATCTGTTTCGAGCATTGCGACTATTTCGATTTAATGTTACTTTAAAGCTAGATTGAGAACCACAAACGAGGAGGTGTTTCATGGCGACCGTAATCTCTGGTAATCTCGAAACCCTGACACCGACAGTGTCGGATTCTGAATTGGCTCGAAATTCGATGCGTGGGTTGGCCCATCTGATTTCCACCAAGTCGGATCGGGTTCAGATTCAGTTTGAGGGTGATCGGGGGCGAACAGAGTCGGTTGAGGTCCCCTCCTCTGCTGTCCGGGCATTTCTGCATCTACTCTCGGAAATGTCGATGGGGAAGACGGTTACGTTTATTCCGACTCATGCTGAACTGACGACTCAGCAGGCTGCCGACCTGTTGAATGTATCGCGCCCATATGTGGTTAAATTGCTTGATGAAGGGGCGATCCCGTCTCGAAAAGTAGGTAAGTATCGCCGTGTCCGCTATGACGATTTGATGGCCTATAAGCGTAAGGATGACGATTTGAGGTCTGGGATTATGGACCGTTTGACAGCCGAGGCTCAGGAACTCGAAATGGGTTATTGATGGATCATCAAATCATCGCTGTTTACGACGCTAATATCTTGTACCCGGCACCGCTTCGTGACCTGTTCGTTCGTATTGCACAATCTGGATTAGTTCAAGCCAAATGGACGGAAACCATTCATGAGGAATGGATTCGTAACGTTCTGAAGAATAGGCAAGATACAACCTTGGAGCGGTTGACCAGAACAAGGCAGTTGATGGATACGGCTGTTCGGGATTGTCTGGTCACCGGCTATGAAATACTGATTGATTCCATGACTTTGCCAGATCCAAACGATCGGCATGTTCTAGCGGCAGCGATCCGGGCGGGGGCGGATGCGATCGTCACGTTTAATTTGAAAGACTTTCCGGAATCAGCTCTTACGGAGTACGGGATAGCGGCTTATCACCCGGACGAATTTCTCGTTCACCTGATGGACCTTGCGCCTGGGATTGTCTGTGCGTCTTTAAAACGGCAGCGTGAAAGTTTGCGTAATCCGACCCAAACCGCGGCGGAATTGCTAACGACTCTGGAACGTCAGGGGCTAATAGAAACCGTTGTTAAACTTCGAGAACTTGAAAATCTGCTCTGATCTAAACTCGGATGCCCGCATTGGGACTGCATGCAAGCCCGGCGAAACCATTGGGGAAAATTTGGGGAAAACATTGGCAATGTCACCCCAGTGTTAATGCTATGTGAATGACAGGTGTCGTTCGTTGTAAAGTGATGGAGAATCTTAAATAACAGTGCAAATCCAATGTCACTGCAATGTGGTTCATTTGCTATGAAGCTAGGTTCAGGTCCTAGTGGGAGTTAATCCCGTGGAGGTTCGAGTCCTCTCTTCGGTACTTACACTACAAAGGGTTACGTCGATATGACGTAACCCTTTTTTCTTTTGGTATATCGACACCTTCTGCGATTCTTCTGCGATTGCTGGGTTGACATTGGGTGTGCGTGCCCCCTCCCCCGAATGACATCATGGCATCGATACAGCGAAAAGGCCAATCATGGTACTGCCAGTTCTACCGGCAGAATCGTCGTTATACATTTTCCGTGGAACGAGTTACAAAAAAACAGGCTGAGACAAAGGCCGCCAAAACCGTCGAAATCGTGGGCCTTCTGGATCGGGGCGTTCTGAAAGCTCCTGAGGCGGTCGATGTTGCCACGTTCGTCAAGCACGATGGTCGTCCACCCGTGGCAGAAGACCCACCTGAGAAAGTCGGAGCTGGCCCATCTTATAAAGCATGTGAATCGACGATGCCCAGCCGTATCTCCGACCACCGCAGAAAAGGAAATCGCGACTCTCCGGACGGTCTGGAACTGGGTAATCCGGATGAAGCTGTTGTCGGGCCCCTGCTCTGTCAAAGGAGTGATCTATCCCCAAGGTGGATGAGAAGCCTCCGTTTCAGACCCGGGCAGAGATCTCTCGGCAGTTGGTGGGACTTCGAGATTGCCAGCAAGTCGAGCTTTGGGATTCACTTTATCTAAGAGTGGAAGAGATTGACCTGTTCCTGAACGAGGTTCACAGCCTGGCAATGCACGAATGGATCTATCCGCTTGTTGCAACTGCGGCCCATGCTGGTCTGAGAAGAAGTGAATTGATTCGGCTGCGAAAATCGGATGTGGACTTTGATGCCATGGTCATAACGGTTCGGGAATTGAAACGAACCAAGGGAAAACGAACGACCCGACGAGTCCCGCGGGATTAGCGGTTACGGCGTCATGACTCGTGGAGTAGCGTAATTTTGGTATCGATGACTTTTCATTATGAGTCCAATCCAACAACAGATTGGATCGGAGAACTTCTAACTTTCGCTAAGATCATAAGCGGGGTATTATGGTGTGCATCTGATCGATCCAAGCACATCATCGAGCTATCTCCAATGTTCAACCCGATCGCATGGGCTTTGAAGCGTCCAGTTACGATACTTACATTATCGGTCGGACTCTTACTGTCCGGGCTCTTGGCCAGCAGCCGGATGCGTATCGACATTTTTCCAAATCTGAATTTACCGGTCATCTATGTTTGCCAGCCTTATGGCGGCATGGACCCTTCGCAAATGGAAGGGCTGCTCACGAATTATTACGAGTACCACTTTCTTTACATCAATGGAATTCACCACGTTGAAAGTAGAAACGTTCAGGGCCTGGCCTTAATGAAGCTCTACTTCCATCCCGGCACAGATATGGCACAGGCCATGGCAGAAACGCTCGGCTATGTGACACGGGCGCGGGCATTCATGCCGCCAGGCACGGTTTCACCATTCGTCACCAGGTTTGACGCGGGCAGCATTCCTGTAGGGTATCTGGTTCTATCAAGCGAAACACGCACCATCAACGAAATTCAGGACCTGGCGCTGGTGAAGGTCAGGCCTATGTTTTCAGGGCTCCCCGGGGTATCCGCGCCACCTCCATTTGGTGGAACCCAGCGAACGATTGTCGTACGCATCGACCCTGACCGGCTTCGCAGTTATCGCATGGCTCCTGACGAAATCATTCAGGCCTTGAACACAGGGAACGCAATTAGCCCTTACGGCACGGTTCGATTTGGGGACACGTTGTCGATTGTGCCCGTCAACTCCATGGCCCGCGACCTCGACGAGTTCCGGCAGATTCCGGTTCGGCCCGGTCGGTTACCGTCGGTTCACCTCGGCGATGTTGCCACCGTCAGCGACTCCGCCGACATGCCTGTTGGTTCGGCGATCATCAATGGCCGAAAAGCGGTTTACCTGCTTGTAACAAAGCGGGCAGATGCTTCGACTCTGGATGTGGTTCACAATGTGCGTAACGCCTTGCCGGATATGCAGGCAGCGCTTCCTCCTGATATTAAGGTTTCCATGGAATTCGACCAGTCGCCGACCGTCACAAACGCCATGAAGGCCGTGATGACGGAAGCCGCTCTGGGGGCAGGGCTCATTGCACTCACGGTTCTAATGTTCCTTAGAGACTGGCGCAGCATGATCATTGTCATCATCAATATTCCTTTGGCTCTGGCTGGCGCCGTGACAATGCTTTGGCTGACTGATCAGACCTTCAACTTAATGACGTTGGGTGGTCTGGCACTGGCTATCGGCATTCTGGTGGATGAATCAACGGTGGAAATCGAGAATATTCACGCCCAGATGGCGAACACTGGCAACGTGGCAGTGGCTGTGCGGCGAGGCAATCGTGAAACAGCCGTGCCGAGGCTTCTCGCTCTGCTCTGTATGCTCGCTGTTTTCGCCCCCAGCTTTTTGATGACGGGCGCCGTGCGGTCACTGTTTGTTCCACTTTCGCTCGCGGTCGGGTTCGCGATGATTTCGTCCTACCTGCTTTCCAGCACTCTGGTGCCTGTCCTTGCCGCATGGTTGCTCAGGTCGCACGGTGATAAGGAAGCCGAAAAACCTGGAGATTTGGGCGAAGGAGAGATTTCGATCAGGCGATTCAGTCGTGGGACGACTCTGCTGATTCTGACCGGCTACATGGCAACATGCGGCTTTACGATCTGGAAAGTGGCGCCTCTGGCCGGTTTTGAGATATTCCCAAAGGTTGATGCAGGCCGTTTCCAGGTGCGTGTCAAGGCACCGGCAGGAATGCGGTATGAAAAGACGGAAATGATCGTGCTGGAGCTGCTTGAAACCATCAAGAAGATCACCGGTCCGGACGCCTTGGAAGTCAGTGTCGGGTACATCGGGAACATCGCGTCAAGCTATCCCATCCAGGCGATTTTCCAGTGGACCGGCGGCCCGGACGAAGCCTTCCTGCGTGTGGCGTTGAAACCCGATAAAACCTTGCTCTCGATTGATGAAATCAAGCGAAAGCTGCGTGAGGAACTTGCGAAAAGCCATCCGGACGTTCTCTTCTCCATGGAACCGGCGGATATCATCAGCGAAGTCATGTCGTTTGGCTCGCCCACACCCGTGGATGTTGTTGTCAGCGGCTCAGCTTACGCCGATGTTCGTTCCCATACCGCAAAAATTCACGCCGAGATGGCAAAATTGAAAGACCTTCGGGACCTGCGCTACAGCCAGACACTGGATTACCCGGCCTTGCGTGTGAATATCGACCGACGCCGTGCAGGCATCTCCGGGCTGACCGCGGCGGATGTGGCCCGCTCGCTGGTCACTGCCACGTCATCGAGTCGTTTTATTCTGCCGAGCTACTGGCCCGATCCAAAAACCGGCATTGGATACCAGGTGCAGGTAGAGATTCCTTACACGGTGATTCACAAGGCCGAGGATCTGGAAAATCTGCCGGTCAATACTGGCGAAGGGGCGTCTCCGCTCGTTCTGCGCGATGTGGCCTCGGTTCGACCGGAACAGGTGCCGGGAGAATACGATCGTTACAATATGAAGCGTGTACTGAATCTGACAGCCAATGTTGAGTCGATTGACATGGCCACAGTGGCTCGCGATGTGAAGGCGGCCATTGCAGCCGCCGGAACCCCGCCGACCGGTGTAAAAATCGACCTTCGCGGGCAACTGGCGACACTGGATGAAGTCAATCAGGCCGGGCGAATGGCGCTTGGTGCGACATTCGTGGTGATCATGCTCATGCTGACGGCCTATTTCCAGTCGATTGGCCTGGCCTTGGTCTCGCTTGCCTCGATCCCGGCGGTCGGACTGGGAATCACGTTGACGCTCTACCTGACAGGCACTTCCTGGAATCTGCAATCTTACATGGGGGCAATTATGTCATTGGGCGTTTCAGTGGCGAACGCGATTCTCCTGGTCAGCTTTGCCGAGACGACTCGGTTAAGCGGGGTTTCCGCCGATAAGGCCGCTCAGTTAGCGATCAAGCGACGAGTCAGGCCCATTCTCATGACCGCCCTGGCGATGCTTGCCGGCATGCTGCCCATGGCCGTTGGCTGGAACGAAAGTGGTCGCCAGCAGGCTCCGCTTGGACGTGCCGTCATCGGCGGGCTCCTGGGGTCGCTTGTCGCCGTCTTTCTAATCACGCCCAGGGCTTTCGCCCTGATTCGCCGCAACTCCAGCATAAAGAGCGCTTTCATGGATCCGACCGACCCAGACAGTTCCTATTACTCGCCTGATGTCGATTCACCGATATCAATCTCCAGCAATTTATTGCCGAAGCCTTTGACCAGCTTGGCGATCGCATCGTTTTTACTGGTTTTAGGCACAGGTCAAAAATTGTGGGCTCAGGATTCGACTCTGCCCAAAGTCACAGCTGCGATAGCAGCGCGGGCCCAGATTCTGCGAAAGATTGAACAGCCCGGCCAAGTGGAACCGCGTTTTTCAGCCCCTTTGGAATCACGAGTCCCCGGCTGGATTCGCGCAGTGAACGTCAATATAGGCGACCACGTCAAAAAGGGGCTGGTCTTGATTGAAGTCGATGCCCCGGAACTCGTTACAGCCCAGGGCGTGGCGGTCGCAAGTCTCAGGCACGCTGAAGCCGAAGCGGACTTGGCACGGGCCCTCTTTACAGAAACGGAGCTGATGCTTGCAGCCGACCAGGCTCGACAGCAAGCCGCTCGAGCCGACGTCGCCGGTAAGGAAGCCATGGTCGCCCAGTTTAAACTCGAAATGGAACGGATGAAAAAGCTAGTCGATTCAGGCAATGTGACACGTAGCAACCTCGAAGAATCGGAACAGAGATTCCTGACGGCCTCATCGGAATCGCTTGAGTCCAAGGCCCTCGTCTCAGCGGCCGAAGCGGATGTCAGCACGGCCCGGGCCCAGGTGGCCCGGCGCAAGGCTGAAACAGCGGTTTCACTCGCCCAGATTGAAACCACCCGGGCAAAACTTGAAGAAGCCTCAGCCAAGGTTGCGCTCACTCGGGTGGCGGCCCCATTTGACGGCGTAATCGTCGAGCGTAATGCCGATCCCGGCAAACTTGTTGGTGATCGGCCAGCCGATAAACCTCTGCTGGTGCTGCATGATTCTCAGGTCCTTGTCGTCTCCGTAGGAGTTCCCGAAGCCGAAGCCCCGCTTGTCAATATCGGCGACCCAGCTGAGATTTACACCAGCCAGGAGATTGCAGGCCCAGTTCATTCTGCGAAGATCACTCGATCCAGTCGATCCTACAACCCTGCCACACGCACCATGCGCTGCGAAGTGGAAATTCCGGCTGTTGATTCTGCACTACGCCCAGGTCAATACGTCCTGGTTCGCATCACTGCCCACAATGCCCTGGAAGATGTCACCGTGCCAGTCACAGCCGTGTTTAAAATCGCTGGAGAATCTTATTGCACCATGATTTCAGGAGATAAAACCGTGCGACGTCGCGTGCGTACCGGAGTCAGTGACGGGGTTCGCACAGCGATCCTGGCCGGACTGGCTGCCGGCGATTCAGTTGTCGTTGGCCCAGTCGCCGCGACCCTGGCCGATGGAACCGCCGTGGAATTATCAAAGCAGGGCGAAATAAAGAAATAATCGCACAAGTTCGGCCAAGACTCTCCAGATCTCTCTGAACAGGCCGTCCAATCCAAATGCTTGACTATCTGAAAAAAAGAACGCAGCCAGGCACAATCCACATTTCCGGTTCAAGTTGAATAACCGTCACAACCGAATAGTAGGATGCGTGCTGTCTCATTTCAGGGGTGATCCGCACCGGGGATCATTCGATGTGGAAGCAGATGGGCAGAAGAACTCGATTGCTCCTACCCACCGCTTTGCTGGCAACCGGCATGTCGGCCCTTCCAGCGTCGGCCCAAAGCGTAAGGCCGGTGAAGCCGTTGCTCACCCCACTTGCGGTTGCAGCCGAAGAGAGCTCCAACCTACAAATTGCACCGGAGATCGGCAATAAAGGCCAATTCGGAGCCCTGACGCGTCCTGAAACCCCTTAAGCCACCATCGATAGCGATCTGATCGAACCCATTGACTGGCTGACCGTCATTCGCCTTTCGGGTGAACGGGACCTCGATATTGGGATCGCTCGCGAACGACTGGGTATGGCCCTGGCCGAACTTCAGGAATCAAAAACCCTGCTATTGCCAAGCCTTTATCTAGGGCCAAACTGGATTCGCCACGACGGCCAGGCTCAACTGGTGGATGGCACCGTAAAATCAATCAGCAAAAGTTCGCTTTTTCTGGGTGGCACAGCGGCAGGCGGCCAAGGCGTGAGTGGCCCCGTGCCGGCGGGCGGTCCGGCACAAGTGGGAGGCCTGACGAGCATCATTCGTTTCAGCGACGCCATCTTTGAGCCAATGGCCAAGCGGCAAATCTCCGAAGCTCGCCGGGCCGGGATCGCCGTGGCTGAGCAAAACGCGCTTTTGAAAGTTTCCGAGCTTTATTTCGACCTTCAAGAAGCGGCGGGCCAGGTGGCCATTGCTCGCGAAGCAGCCTCATTATCAGATAGTTTGGTTCAAGTCACTCAATCGTTTTTCGATGCAGGCACCGGCCTGAAAGCCGACCTGAGACGATCATTGACCGAACGAGAGCGACGGCGGCAGGAAATTGAGCTTCGTGTAGGTAACCTCGAGACCGTTTCTGCGGACTTGGTACGCATGCTGAGACTCAACCAGTCAAGCGTATTGGCGCCGATCGAACCTCCAGAATTACGCCTGGAACTGGTATCGCCTCATATCTCGACCGATGAGCTGATCGCCATCGGGTTGACACATCGCCCGGAACTTGCTGAATCCCAAGCGATTGTTAAGGCGACACTCACAAAGTTAAAGCAGGCAAAGCTTCGCCCGTTTATCCCAAGTCTCGCCTTTCGCTATTCAGGTGGCGGATTTGGCGGTGGACCGAACGGTTTTTTTGGGAATTTTGAGGGCCGAAGCGACGCCGACTTAAATCTCTACTGGCAGCTCCAAGGGTTGGGTCTGGCGGATCGTGCCATCAAGAAACGGTCCGAGGCCGAAAACCGTGCCTCTGCCCTGGAACTGATGAAAACCCAGGACCGCGTCGCGGCCGATGTCGCGGCCGCGCATCGCCAGTTGATGGCCACGATTCGCCGACGAGAGTTCGCTGAAAAAGCCATTCCTGACGCCCAAGCCTCCGTCCGCGAAAATTTTGAGGCAATCCGCCAGGGTGCTGGCCTGCGGGGAGGCATTCGCGCCATTGAAACTCTCCAGCCGATCCAGGCTCTGGCTCAGGCCGAACTGGATCTACTTGAAGCGGTAGTGAATGAAAATCGTTCTCAAGTCAGGCTTTATTACGCTCTCGGCCAACCACTGAACAAAGCTCATGAAAAGGCTGACATGGTCGATCCCGGAGTCCGCCAGACTAGTTCAGCGTCCAAGTAAGAAAGATAGGAATCGCAGCTTCTTTACTGGATATACCTGACATGCCAAAGGTGTCACGTTCCGCTAAAATCTGGTGTACGGGAGGTTCAACAGCTACAAGCTAGACAAGCTGACCACCCGCGAACCCAGTGAGCTGCTGGGTAAGCTGAGACAGGACATCGGATTTGCCCAATCAACTGCCTGAGTGGATAAGGTTCGTGGCAATCAAACATAATATAATCTCCGCGCACCTGAATGATGCATTCACAAGAAGACACTTTCCG
>CAMBEP010000106.1 GCA_945865635.1 Candidatus Kuenenia stuttgartensis | reverse complement strand
GGTATGTTCAGCCTGTTGAATATCCAGATGCTGTTATGTCAATCCTCATCGAGGTAAAACCACCAACTGGAGAGCCGTATGCGGGAGATCCGCCCGTACGGTTCGGAGGGAGGGGGAGGTGAAACTCTCCCTACCCCTATCTGTAGCCGGTGGTTGAGGAGCGCGAGCGACGACACCACCGGACGACGACACGACCAACAATTCTTGCACCCCGGCCGGGGTGCAAGCCGCATTTTTTTTTCGCATCCAAATCCGATGCTGTCGCTGCGCTCAACCACCGGCTACACACATCTAATGCCTCCGGCATCCTTTTAAATGCAAAATGTGTCATTTGTGACCGCCCAGACTATCAATATCCCCAATTTTATCAAATTAAAAAAGCAGCAAAACCACTGCACGCAAGGTTTCATTATGGAAGTTCACGAAGTCTTATCAAGCCCGTTAATCCGCAAACTTAAATTCAACCATCGCAAAATCGTCTGCCAAAATCTGATGGCCCTGTGATTTTCGAGCTGCGCTCAATACATGATCCATGACGTTTGCAGATCCTGGTGCAACCTTCTCTGTGAGTAGTGCTTTCAACTGGTCAAAGCTCCACATGGCCCCGCTTTCGTGATCGCGAATTTCAAACACCCCATCCGAAAATAAATACAGACGATCTCCGGGACTTAGTGTCGCAATTTCGTTCTCGTAAGTCATGGCATCAATTCCAATAAACGGCCCGCTGGATGGAAGTTCATCCACCGTGTGGCGATCGTGCCTGACAATCAGGGCCGGCGGATGACCTGCTCCCGAGTATTTCAAAGTCCGTGTGGGTGAATGATAGACCCCATACCAGATTGTAAAATACTTGCCAGTCTTGGAATCCAGCGGATAAATTCTGGCGAGCTCCTCAAGCACCTGTCCGGGATTGTGGTAATCAACTCCCGGCAAGACCTGCCGCCGAAGCATGTCGCCCACTGAAATCGACATCAGGCAGGAACCGATTCCGTGCCCGCTCGTATCCAGCAGATAAAGGGCAAGGCTCTCGGTATCAATCGAGAAATAGCCAAAAAGGTCGCCACCAATCATGCTGCATGGCTCAAAAAGCCAATTGGCCAGAACTGGCCCTTGTCGAATCGGGGCCGGCAGTTGTGCCAGCACATAGTCGGCGGCCTGAACCAGATCGTCCGCAATTTGTTGGTACGCCTGATTCCGTTCGACCAGCGCACGATAGCCTTTCGAGTGATAACGCACTCGGGCGAGCAGTTCCAGCCGGTCGGGCAGCTTCACAATATAATCATTCGCACCCTCCGCAAATGAGTCCGACTTGACCTTTGGGTCTTCCGTCGATGAAAGCATGACCAGCGGGATGTCCTGGGTGCGCGGATCGGTTTTGAACATCCGGACCATGTCGAGCCCCTCAACGTCAGGCATCACCAGATCCTGGAGAATGACCGTCGGTTTGAATGTCAAAGCCATGCCCATGGCCTCGCTCGCGATTCCGCAAGAATTGACGATGATGTCCTCTGCCTTGAGCATGGCATTCACTGTGAGACAAAGCACACGGGAGTCATCAACCACAAGTACTCGACACCCATTTTCGGTCATGATGCTGAAGAATCCCTCTCAACCCATGGGAGCCAACTGTCACAATTCTTAAATCATAAGTGCATCATACCACCGGATCTGGCCCGGTGACACCAGATCGGATGAGGAATGATACCTTTTATAACGCTTGGAATGAAACCAGTGGCTTGTCAGGATGAATTTGTGGGGCTTGATACAAACCGACAAAAAGTGCGGCAAGGAATCGGGCCGGAGTCCGGTTCGGAGTCTGTTTTACGGATGCCAAGCCTTTCAGTCAAAGCACGCAGCCGCCAGGGGATCTTACAAAAATGCGACGATAAATACGCCCCACTGCTCAAGGAGTCCCGTATATGCAATCGTAAAAATATTATCAACTTTTCTTATTGCGAATCTTACACTTTAACGATAGCTTATTATATGGACATCCTGTCCATCTCAATAGAAACCTTCGTCCCCGTTCTCAAACTCCATGTCCTTCCAGAAGATTCCACTGACTACCGGGTCAGGTGTTTTTCTCTATCGCATGGTTTTTTAGAAGGAGTTATCATGGCTCAGAGAATAACTCGCAAATCAGGTTTTACCCTGATCGAACTCCTTGTGGTTATAGCAATTATCGCTGTACTGATCTCTTTGCTGTTGCCTGCTGTGCAGTCTGCACGCGAGGCTGCCCGGCGAGCACAGTGTATCAACAATTTGAAGCAGTTGGGTCTGGCAGTTCACAACTACCACGACACCAATCTGGTTTTGCCTGCCGAAGGCTCTTTTCTGGGTGCTGCCTCTACTACAGTTCAGGGTCAGGGTGAAGGCTGGGGCTGGTGTGCAAGCTGGGCGGTTTCGATTCTGCCCAACATGGAACAAACGGCAGCCTACAATGCCTTTAACTTCAACCGCAGTGCTGATCTTCCGCCCAACTACACGACGGGCTTCAACAAGATCGCCAGTTTGATTTGTCCTTCCGACGGTTCCAGAGCTCGTCCAGCCGACCCATGGGGCCCTAGCAGCTACCACGGCAATCACGGCGGCCCCGGAATTGTGAAGAACTGGTCTGGTACAATCGTCCAGAACTTCACCAACAAACCGGCTGCATGGTGGGGCAACGATGCCCAAATGGCTTATTTCGGTTTTGAGTCCATCACAGATGGCACTTCAAACACAGCCCTGTTCAGCGAAAAACTGCTGGGCATTGCAGGCAACGAACAAGTTTTTCAAGGCAGTGCCGCCTCCAAGCGGGGCATCTTCAAAGCCAACTATTCAGGTGGCTACAATCAAGGGCCAACCGCGAACCCGACGACCGCCATCGCGGCTTGTCAAAGCATTCCAGCCAGCCAGGGATCTGACGGATCCTACCTGAGCGGTGCACACTACTCGCTCTCGTACCCATGGCACACGTCGAACATGGCTTACACCCACTTCAACACGCCCAACAAGAATTCCTGCTACACCGCTTCTGACACCTGCTGCTCCAATGTCTGGGGCGGCACCAGTGCCATGGTCACGGCGACCAGCAATCACCCGGGCGGGGTCAATGTTGTGACGGTTGATGGTGCCGTGAGATTCGTCAAAGACACAGTCGCGCCAAGTGTCTGGTGGGCTCTGGGCACGAAGAATCTGGGCGAAATTCTTTCCGCCGACTCACTTTGATTCTGAAGATCAACTCTTTGGATCCCTCGTCCAGAACTTTAAGATCTGGAGGAGGTATTTCTCTGATCCAAACCAACTTTCAGGCTGTCAATCCGCTTGGTTGGCTTGGGGCAGACTTCACATCTCCTCTGTTGCTTCGAATTCATTCACAACCCGTAGAGGTTCTCGACTCATGCTTAAAAGAACAGGCTTTTCTCTGGCTTCGATGATTAGTCTCGGTATGATTGGCTGTGGTGCATCTGTGCCCGATACCGGTGTTCCTGCCAACATCGACATGAGCAAAAGCTACTCGCCAGCGGCCGCACTTCCTAAAATGACACCTGGCGATCAAGGCAAGGCTAAAGCCAAGGCAAAGTCAGCCCCAGCCGCTGCGGAAGTTGCCACACCTCCCGAACCTGAAGCCAAAAAATAAGGCTTGGTCTACTCCTGACCGAAACCGTGATCAAAATGATGAATGCCAAAGCCAGGCAGATCCTGCTTTTGACAGTATTTGTAGGTGGCTTGGTTTTGGCATCTTACCTCGGCTGGTCATCCTGGCGAATTCGTCAGGATCGCCAGTACGCCGGGCAAATGAGTCGCATCCGTCAGGAGATGCAGGAAAATCGTTACAGCCGGGCGGTGAATTTATTACAGGAGATGCTTAAATCCGGTAAGTTTGATTCAGCCAGACGATCCAAGTCAGAAATTTATTACGAACTCGGGATGTGTATGGCCACCATGGGCCAATCGGCACGTGCCATTGAAGAGTTCAACCGGGTCGACCCAGCCAGCTCGTTTTATTCCCTGGCAATGGCCTCAGCCGGCACCATTCAAATCAATTCCGGGCACTACCGCCTTGCTGAAACAGCCCTGAAATCGGGGCTTGATCCTATTCGCACGGCTGCCGACGCCGCACCATTACTCAGAGCCCTTTCGCGGCTCTACCGATTCGAAGGCCGATCGGAAGAGATCAAGCGAGTTCTGAGAGCCTCATTCCATCTCCGACAGGACCGGGCCGAACTGCTCAGGGAGCTCTGGCTGACCGACTTTTCGCCCCAACCTGTAGAATCGTGGCGTCGGTCTCTTGAGAAAGCCATGGAAAACGACGACCGGGTCAAGCTCGGCTTCGGTGTTGTCTCTACCCTGACAGGCCAGTTTGAGGAAGCCCGCCAGCATCTCTCTGATTCTCGCAAGCTCAACCCCGATCCAACAGATCCCGCCCTGTGGCGAGCCATGCTTGAGCTGAGCCTGGCGGAACAAGACCTCAGCGGCCTCTGGGAAGCGGCTGTACAGCTACCCACCAGTGAACTGGAGCCCACCCAACCGCTTGCCATCGAAGCCTGGCTCTGGGGGCGTCTCTCCGAACTCAATCACGAGCGAGAAGCCCTTGAAAAGCTGCTCATACTCGACCCAGCCAGTGGCCAAGCCCTTCAGCGGCTGGCAGAAATTGCACTTCTGACAGGTAAACCGACAGAATCCAAGCGTTATTTCGATCGAAAAGCCGAGCTCGACAAAGCCAAGGACCGAGTCCGCAAAATCCTCCTGTCAGGCGAAGACCTTACGGCCGAGGGCCCAAGCTCTGAACTCGCGAAAATCTCCGGCCAGCTCGGTCGCAAGTTTGATCAGGAATGCTGGTCTGCCATCCGTAGCCCGAAACCGGACGATTCCACCATTCTCGCGACCATCCAGAACGCCATGAAAATTTGGCCCGGCGAGCCTCTGGCTCAATTCTTATTGAAGGCAGGGCTGAGACCTCCGGCCTCAGGTGCCCCGGCGTCCCTTGGGTTTCCTGATAAATCACAACCCAATTTGCCCGCCCCCACTCTGGCTTCAGGCCCGTCGGCCAAGGCTCGGATCTGGCCTTCTTTTCTTGACACCGCGTCGCGATCAGGCCTGAACTTCACTTACAACAATGGCCAGACCGCCGAAATGCAACTTCCCGAGACCATGTCGGGCGGCGTGGGTGTACTGGACTATGACAGAGATGGCTGGCTTGATATTTACGTGGTGCAGGGCGGCCAGATCGGCACGGACCTTGCCAACCGGCGGAACGAAGATCGACTCTTCCGGAATCAGCGTGACGGGACATTTCTGGATGTCACAGAGAAAGCTGGCCTACCCCAATTCCGTGGCGACTATGCCATGGGGGTGGCCGTGGGCGATTACGACTCGGATGGTCATCCGGACCTGTTCATCAGCCGATTGCGCACCTATGCCCTCTATCGCAATCGCGGCGACGGTACATTTGAAGATGCGACCGAAAAATCAGGGCTGGCTGGCCCACGCGACAATCCGACCTCAGCCGCTTTTGCTGACTTCGACAACGATGGAGACCTTGACCTTTACGTCTGCCACTACATGATCTGGGATCCCGCCAGCCCACGGCTCTGCCGTAATGAAAAGGGTGGCTATTTCTATTGCGATCCCAGCAAGGTTGACCCTGCCCCCGACCACCTGTTCCGTAATGATAAAGGCAGGTTTGTGGATCTGACCGACGCAGCCGGAATTGTCGATCGCGACGGCCGCGGCCTTGGCCTGGTCGCTTCCGACCTCGACTCCGACGGACTCATGGATATCTACGTTGCCAACGACGGAACCGCCAATTTCTATTACCACAATCTCGGCAACTGGAAGTTCGAGGAAATGGCCCTTGCTGCCGGTCTGGCTGGCAGTGAAGAAGGCGGCTTTCAAGCTAGTATGGGGGTGGCCTGCGGCGATTATGACAACGACGGCAAACCCGACCTGGTCGTGACCAATTTTTATGGTGAGTGCTCCACAGTCTATCAAAATCTCGGAAATGGCCTGTTCCGATGCCGTACGACATCCACTGGAGTCGGCCTGGCCAGCCGTTTTTTATTGGGGTTCGCTACGGCCTTCGGCGATTTTAACAACGATGGCTTTCTCGACCTCGCCACTGTCAATGGCCATGTCAATGACAATCGACCGTTTTATCCCTATGCCATGCCTGCCCAATTGCTGATCGGCTCTGAAGGCGGCCATTTCCGCGAAGTACCCGCCGCACAGCCCGACGACCCCTGGCGTGTCCCACGCGTCGGCCGTGGACTTGCTGTGGCCGACCTCAACAACGATGGCCAGCTCGATGCCCTGATCCTCAGCCAGAACGACCCTCTGGCATTACTCCAGCAATCCATGCCCGACAAGCCCCAAAACTGGCTGACTTTCCAACTGGAAGGCAGCCAATCCAATCGCGATGGTGTCGGTGTTCGATTGGTCGTCGTCGCAGGTGGTCAGAAACGTGTCATGGAGCGATTCGGGGGCGGTAGTTATCAGTCGGCCGGCGACCCGAGATTGCATTTTGGGCTGGCTGAGTTTAAACTGGCCGAAGTTGTTGAAGCCCACTGGCCAAGTGGTAAAGTGGTCAAATACCAAAACCTCAAGGCCAATCAAGCCTATCGGTTGAAAGAAATCGACCCGAAGGCTTTGCCTCTCGCTGGTTATGATTCCAAATGAAAGCCTCTGGACCTCCCGAATCTGCCTTGAAAAACAAGCCCGGGCGGCTTTTGTACAAGCGGCTTTCGTATAAATGGTATTTAGGGATCTTCGGGTTTGCGATTGCATTATTTGCCCTCCGCCTCTGGCGGGAACCTTCAAATGATCAATTTCAAGTCGAATCCGCATATCGCTCAGGGCAATTCCAACTCGCTTCAAACCATGCCGATGTGTGGGTTAAACGCCATCCGAAATGGCCCGATGCCTGGCTGTGGCGTGCCCGGCTTGATCTCGCCCTGAATCAGCCTGCAAAGGCTTCCGAAGCACTTCAAAAAGCCGAATCGCTCGGTGCAAAACCTGCCGAGGCACAGGTCGTTCGATCCATCGCAGGGGCATTTGCAGGCCGATTTGCTGAGGTCGAGCCCCTGCTTCGCAATGAGTTCAACCGAACGGGAACGCCCGACCCGCTCCTGGATGAAGCCCTGGCACGCATCTATGTTGGCTCTTACGACATGGCTCGCGGCTCGCTGGTGCTCGCGAAATGGAAGAAAGATGCCCCCAACGACCCTAAGCCATTCCTCATAAGTGCAGAAGTTGACTCGCGTACCGGCAACTCGGCCAAAGCCCTCACCGACTATCGCGAAGCCCTGGCACGCGATCCTCTATCCATCAAAGCCCTGTTCGGGCTCGCTGAAGAACTCCGAAAGAGCCAGCAGCTTGCCCCCGCTGCCGATGCCTATGACAACCTCCTTCGGCTCCAACCCAATCACCCGCAAGCCCTTTACGGAGCCGGATGCGTGGCAGCGGATCTGGGACAGCCTGAAAAGGCCCGCCAATGGCTTAAACAGGCCATCGCCCTCAGCCCATCCCATGCCTTGGCCCTGCATCGACTCGCCGAACTGACCATTCGTGAATCCGACTTCAAGACCGCCATCGAGCTCCTCGACAAAGCACAAGCCATTGACCCATTCGACCTTGAGATCAGCACCAGTCGCGGGTTTGTGCTCAATCAGCTCGGCCGGACCCACGAACTCAAACTCGAACTGGCCCGATCCAAGAGGCTCCGCGCCGAACTCGACACCCTGCTCGCCGCCCAAGCCCTTCTGGTCAGAGCCCCCAAAGAGCTCAACGCCCAGCGGACCATCATGAACTGGATGTTCGCCCACGGCAAGCCCGAGGAAGGCATTCGCTGGGGCGAATCGATCCTTCGCGACCACCCCTTCGAGCCAACCATCTGTGAAGCCATGGCCAACCACTACGCCAGCACCGGCCAGCCCGGCCTGGCCAATTCCTATCGATCCATGGCCCCGCCAAAGTAAGGCGAGAATTTCGCCTGTTCATAAAGCCAGTAGGCCCTTGACCACATTGGATTTCTCTACTCCAGAGAGCTTCGCATCCAGGCCCTGGAATTTGTAGGTGAAGGAGTTGTGATCAATGCCCAGCAGGTGCAGCATGGTGGCGTGCAGGTCGTGTACGGTGACAATATTCTCAACAGAGGCGTATCACGGAAACTTTTCTTTTTTTAAAATTAGGTGGCCTATTGACTTTTCTAAAGACATTGGCTAAATTAAATAATTCTGCTAGAGATATTCACAAGGATATGAAAGAGTTGCTTAACCTGGCTCGATTAATCCGAATTTTCATCATGATAATTTGCATTAGTGCATGTTCCATGATTTTTTATGAAACGCCGAGTCGATTGCTGGCTCGTGTTCAAGGCTATAAGCTGATAGCGGAACCAATTCTCATCAATGCCGGGCTTCTCGAAGCTGGCCAAATGTTCAAGGCGCAATATCGAATCATAAATATTTCAGGCGAGACTCTAACGATTTCCGATGCGAAAACAAGTTGTGATTGTGTAAAGATAGAGCCGGAATTCCCTAAAGTCTTAAAATCCGGCGATAATTTTGAAGTGATTTTTCTCATGAAAATTCCTGCGAATACAGGGCCATTACAAAGAGAAGTGATACTTTGGTCGGAAAATTCGATGGAGTCACTTCTTTGCTTGAGAATGAACGGAGTCGTAAGTACGAAAGAGTGATCGTTGTTTCGCAATGCTGGGCACTTTTTTCAGAGGAGTTCGATATGCGTCGATTTCTCGGTTTGATAGTGGTTGAATTCAGCTTTTTGATGTCCGTCTTGATGTTCATGGCTGGTATTGTCTCGCTTTCGAGATATGCGCATGCCGATCCAAGTACATCTCGTGCCGTATTCTGCGGCACTCCGCCTGCTGGATCAACGGATTGTCCGAATCTACCGGCGTGCATTACAGGGGACTGTGTGATCGCTCTAAAGGGTTGCTACTGTAACT
Source organism: Candidatus Kuenenia stuttgartensis (assembly GCA_945865635.1). GTDB lineage: Bacteria > Planctomycetota > Planctomycetia > Isosphaerales > Isosphaeraceae > QWQI01. The sequence goes on along the minus strand of CAMBEP010000106.1, from coordinate 1,544 downwards.
GACAGTGGCAAATAGGTTTCGATGTTGGGCTAGCTTTACCGTCATAACTTTCGAGGATGATATGAGATACCAGAATACGTGTTCGTCCATGTTTACAAAAATCGCGTTTTTGATGATATCAGGAACGTGTGCAGCTTCACTTTCTGCTCAAGAAAATCCATCAGAGAGCTTGAGCAAAGCAAAGCCATTTATTATTGAGGCTTTGAACCGTCAGGCGAATTTGCAACGTAGTATTACAGGTGTTTTTGAATCCAATTCCATTGGCAAGGGAAAGAACAGTCGGGATTCTAAAATGCGGAGCTATGAATTTGGTCTTGATAAAAGCCGATTTTATCTTGCCTTGCTCGATCAAAAACTAAGACCGACTGATTTGCTTGTGACGCACCGATTGGAATTTGTCTCAGACGGCGTTTGCCTTTTTGAAGTTGCTCAAGCAAAATCCGGTGGTGGTTATTTAATGCGTCAATTCGAATCAAAACCGGACCGATTCAACCTTGATTTTTATCGGTATCAGGCTGATGTGAATCAGTTTTTCATGCGAGGGCTAACTTTGCTTAGCGTTCTCAGAGACAAATCTTTCGAATTCACAAAAATTGACGTTTCAAAGGGGGAGTTTGGCGATGAATGGGCCTTGGATTTCAAACTTCAAATGAAAGATAATCCGTTCCGGACTGGCTCGATGACGTTTTTTGCAAACAAAGGTTTTATTCTTAAGAATCTTACCGCGCGTCCAGCTGCTCCATACGACGCTCAACTTATGAGCGTAAAATTGAAATATAGTTCAAATGATAAAGGCGAACTTATTCCTGAACTGGCTCAGATTGATGATGTAAACATCAATCAAATCATAGCCTTCAGTAAAATAAAGGTATCGAAGTCGCTTCCGGACAATCGATTTAGTCCCAAGTACTTTGGATTGCCAGACCCAAGGGAACTGAAAAGCAGCATGCAAATGAAACTGCCCGTGGGTTACTTTGCCGTCTCGTTTGGTTTTTTGATGTTCGGTGTTCTGGCAAAATAGAAATTAAAGGTTTGAAGAGATGATGAAATGTGGAAAAACCGCGTTCACAATCATCGAGCTAATGGTTGTGATCATGATTGCTTCGATTTTAGTGGGCCTCCTCTTTCCTGCAGTACAATCTGCAAGGGAGGTTGCCCGCGGTTTAGCTTGCATTAATAATCTTCGGCAGATTGCGATAGCTTCGCACCAATACAATGATCTTTTTGGTATTCTACCACCTGGCAGGATTCAACTCTACGATCAACGTCAATCAATACGTAATGACAATTGTAGGAATTCTTATATCGACAAAAGTTGTCTCACGCATTTTTTACCTTTTATAGACGTCCCCGCCAAAACTAAACAAGCCTGTTTTTACGCCGCAACTTCTTCTATATTCTTGTGTTAAATCAATGTTTTGCACTTGATTTTAGATGGCGGTTTTGGTATGATATCCCTATTCACTACAAGGGGTTACGTTCGTCATGATTCACACAATCGATCCTCGACAAAAGCGACTTTTCGACCCCTACGAAGGGCTCAT
>CAMBEP010000105.1 GCA_945865635.1 Candidatus Kuenenia stuttgartensis | reverse complement strand
CGGTTATTGGTTGGCATAAACAGGCTGAGATGGAATTCAGATGCCGCAACGATGTCGATTTGGAGCCGAGGGAGCCAAAATTTGGCAACCAATGCGGCCTGAGTCAAATTGACACGATTCGAGCGAGCGATATTTGGCGGGGCCGTCTTCCAAAGCTTTTTAAGAAAATTTACAAGCCCGCTGACTTGATGACACACTGGGAAGATTGCGTAAACTGTACCGGATGTTTTGGCCTATAGGGTTTCAAGGGGCAGTGTGGCGATTGGGGTGGGGTGTTGTTTTTTGTCAACATGACGAGAAAAGGGTGGCCTTGGGGTGGTGAATTGGGGTGTAGAAAAAAAATAGGGATGGTCTGGGTCAGGATGAGGTCGAAAAAAGGCGAGGTGGTGGATAAACCGGTGCATGGGGGTGTATGATGAATCGTACAGGCCATAAGGATGGTTGAGGGTTTGGAGCGGTGTGTGTGTGGCGGCGTATTGGTGAATTCCGTAGATTTTTGGGGAGTGGACGACTGTGAATCGATTGGCACTGGCATTTCAAGCGTTTCTGAGGGTATTGACGGACCCGGAAGCTGCCGGGCGGGTTTTATTGGCGATTAGTCCGCCGCCGCCGCCGCCGCCAGCTGTTGCCGAGCGGCCGAAATATGACATGCGGATATTGGCGATGCTTCAGAGGGATGGACGTCTGGTGGACTTTTTGATGGAGTCGATTGACGACTATGAGGACGCGCAGGTGGGTTCGGCGGTACGAGAGATTCATGGGAAGTGTCGGAAGACGCTTCTGGATCACTTCAAGATAGAGGCCGTAACGACCGGGGAAGGGACGGAGGCGACGGTTGAGGCGGGTTATGACCCGGAGGTTTACCGGCTGGTGGGGCAGGTGTCGGGACATGGTCCCTGGAAGGGGCAGGTGAATCATCCGGGCTGGCAGGTGGTGGAGGTTCGGATACCGGATGTTCCGGGCGCATTTGCGGAAGTGCCGGTGATTGAGCCGGTGGAAGTGGAAATTTGAGGGTTGAGATGGGTGTAGCCGAGACGGGAGGAGGGGGGCAGCCTCTCACGAATGAACCGAAGAGGAAAGGGGAGGAGCCGGCCGTGGCGAAATATGTATTGGGAATAGACCTTGGGACGACCAACTGTGCGCTGGCCTTTGCGGAGATTGGTCAGGAGGGTGGTATTGAGGCGGGCAAGCCGCGGATTTTGATGATACCGCAGGTGGTAGGGGCGGGTGAATGTGCCGAGCGGGCGGTGTTGCCGTCGTTTCTTTATTTATGTCGAGAGGGGGAATTTCAGGCGGAGGCACTGGACTTGCCCTGGACGGCGCCTGTGAAGGGCCGACTGCCGTGGCTGGTGGGGACTTTTGCGCGAGATCATGGTGGGAAGGTGCCTGGTCGGCTGGTGAGTTCGGCCAAGAGCTGGCTTTCTCATGGAGTGGTGGACCGGAGTATGGGGATTTTGCCGACGACCGCGCCGGATGAGGTGAAAAAGGTTTCTCCGGTAGAGGCTTCGTCGATGTATCTGGGACATTTGAGGGACGCCTGGAACCAGTATTCTGGGGCGTCTGGGCTTGAGGCGGAGTTTGCGGATCAGGAGATATTTTTGACGGTACCGGCTTCGTTTGATACGGTGGCGCGGGACTTGACGATTAAAGCGGCCCGGGAGGCGGGGGCGTGTCATCTGACGATTCTGGAGGAGCCCCAGGCGGCGTTTTATGCATGGCTGGTGCAGGCGGGTGAGGATTGGAGGAAGGCTGTGAGAGTAGGTGACCTGGTATTGGTCTGCGACATTGGTGGAGGGACGAGCGATTTCTCATTGATTCAGGTGGGTGAGGAGCAAGGCAGCCTGAAGCTGGAGCGGGTGGCGGTGGGCGACCACATTCTGCTGGGCGGCGACAATATGGATTTGGCGTTGGCGCATGCGGTGGCGGCGACATTGAAGGATGGGATGGATGGTCTGGACGCGAATCAGAGGATTGGTCTGATTCACGGGTGTCGCAAGGCGAAGGAGCATCTTTTTGGGAACGCAGCGGAGAAGAAGTCGGCGATAACGCTATTGGGCAAGGGGTCGCGGGTGATTGGTGGTTCGATCAAGACAAGTCTTGAGCGGTCGACGCTTGAGCAAGTGATTCTGGAGGGATTTTTCCCGGAATCGGAGCCGAGCGAGATGCCCGCCCGGGGCAGGCGGATGGGGCTGACGGAGATTGGTCTGCCATATGCGGCGGACCCGGCGATTACGCGTCATTTGGCACAATTTTTATCGCGTCATGCGAGTCTGTCGGCGGAATCGGACCTGGCCAGGCCGACAAAAATTCTTTTTAACGGAGGGGTCTTTGAGGCGGTGGCGTTGCGGGATCGACTGACAAGGACATTGAAGAGATGGACAGGTCTGGAGATTCCGGCCCTGCCAGCGGCCGACCTGAACCTGGCGGTGGCCCTTGGGGCGGCAGGTTATGGGCTTGCGCGACGAGGTCAGGGGGTCAGGATTCGGGGCGGTGTGAATCGCTCATATTATATAGGATTGGAATCGCCGGCGCCGGCGGTGCCGGGGATCAGTCAGCCGATCAAGGCCTTGTGTGTGGTTCCACTGGGCATGGAGGAAGGCTGTCAGGGGGATGTTCCGACTCCGGATTTGGGAGTGTATGTCGGCGAGCCGGCGGAGTTTCGATTTTTGGCGTCGACCCATCGCCGCGATGACCAGCCGGGCCTGATTTTGGACCGATGGGGCCCGGATGAGCTGGTCGAGCTGCCGGTTTTGAAAACGACATTGGCGGCCGAATTGGGGGATCAGGAAGGCGAGCTTGTTCCGATTCGGATTGTGGCGAGGGTGACAGAGCTGGGCACCATAGAGCTATCGTGCCGGAGCCGTCTGGATGAGCGATCATGGAGCCTGGAGTATAATGTGCGGCAGTCGGAGGGTGGTTTGTGAATTTACCGAAAGGCCACGATTCTTTGGAAATGATGGATGTCGACCACCTGACGACGGAATCGGTGAACCCGGATTCGTCCATGGTCGACACCTTTTCCGCATTGCAGATCGTAAACCTGCTTCAGGCTGAGGACGCCAAGGCCCTGGCCGCCGTGGCTCTGGTGGCCGAGCCGATTGCACAGGCCATTGATCTGGTGGCCAGGGCCCTGGGCCGGGGCGGGCGTCTGATCTACATGGGTGCGGGTACATCAGGCCGATTGGGGGTGCTTGATGCCAGCGAATGCCCACCGACATTTGGAAGCGATCCAGGGCAGGTGGTCGGGCTGATCGCCGGCGGTGATCGGGCCCTGCGCAACCCGGTGGAAGGTGCAGAGGACAGCCCGCAACAGGGCGAAGCCGATCTGATGGCCCTCAGGCCGACATCCGACGATGTGGTCATGGGCATTGCCACCTCGGGCCGTACGCCTTATGTGATTGGCGGGCTTCTGCAGGCCCGGCGGCTGGGGGCAGCGACGATTGGGCTGGTCTGCAATCGTCCGTCGGCCATGGACTCCTGCGTGGATTTGATGATCGCGCCGATTGTCGGTCCCGAGGTGCTTTCAGGCAGCACGAGGATGAAGGCAGGTACGGCCACGAAACTGGTCTTGAATGCCATCACGACCGGCTCGATGATTCGTCTGGGCAAGACATATGGCAACCGGATGGTCGACCTGAAGCCCCTTAACGAGAAGCTTCGGATCAGGAGCCGGCGGATCGTTCGCGAGATTGCCGGGGTTGATGACCAATCGGCGATCAGGTATCTCTCAGAAACCTCAGGCAGGCTTAAGCCAGCCCTGGTCATGGCACTTTCAGGGGTGGATTCGGCAACAGCCGACCGACTCCTCGCGGAGAATCAAGGGCTTGTCAGACTGGCAGCAGCATCTGCGGGCAACACTTAAAGACCTTTGGACCAACCATTTCAGAAGATGATGGCAACGATGAGCAACCACGACCAAACTGCCGGCTGGATCATATCTGTTGATGGCGGAGGAACTTCCACCGAGGTGGTTTTGGCCGATATTCATGGAGGGCTCATTGGAGAAGGCCACAGTGGCCCGTCAAATGCAAAAGCTGTCGGAGTACCGGCAGCGATGAAGGCGCTTGATGATGGAATCAGGGCGGCCTTTGAGAGCGCTGGGCTGGAACCTCAGCCAGTGGCTGTGGCGAGCCTGGGCCTGGCCGGATTTGATCGCGACGAAGACAGGGCCATTCTTGCCAATTGGGCTGACGGGGGGTCGATTGTCCCGATTCGCAAACTCATCCTGACCAACGACGGCCAGCTTGTTCTTGCCGCCGGAACAGCAGAGGGCTGGGGGGTGGGAATCATTGGCGGAACGGGGTCGATCGCGGTCGGCAAGTCGCCTTCAGGCGAATCTGCCAGAGCAGGGGGCTGGGGGCACCTCATCGGCGACGAGGGGTCGGCCTATAAACTCGTGATGGACACCCTGCGTTTTATCGCAAAATCCGTCGATGGACGCATGCCCAAAGAGGCCACCAGCCAGACCCTAAATCAAAACGTGATGACGGCACTTGGCCTGACCGACGACCCCAACGGCATCGTCAGTGTGGTTTATCAGCCTGAATACGACAGAGCCAGGCTGGCTGGGCTTGCTCCGTCTGTGATCGAAGCCATTCGGGCCGAGCCACGGCTCATCCCGGTCCTTTTGAAACCCGCAGGAGTGGAATTGGCAGAAGCCGCTCTGGCCGTTGCTCGCAAATTGAGGATTCCCGCAGGCAAACTCCCCGTGGGGCTGGCTGGCTCATTTCTTCTGGGCACTCGGGAAATACGCGATGCCCTGGTCCTGCACCTCCAACGCCAAGGTTATACGCCTGAGATCCGAGAGGTGCATCGCCCAGTGCTCGGGGGCTTGGTCCTGGCCAAAGCCGCCATTGCAAGTGATTGAACATGACTTGGAGGGTCTCAAAGCGATGGCGTCTGGCGTGTCGTCCAAATCGATGCCCCAAGAATCAAAAATGATCCGTTTTGAGAACCATGACCGGATCCGTAATAGCCTGGCGGATCCTACCAGTTCGAAATAAAGATACCACGATCAATATCGACAACAATGCCATTGGCAATGTCCAATTCAGCGAGTTGGGCCAATACGAAAGATGAACTTTGGTCAAAGTTTTTAAGGAAACATTACCTGATCCGATCAAAACCGCTTGAAGGCCGCCATAAACCGGAATGATCTGCAACCGGTTTCCGGATTGGTCAACCGCCCTCCAGCCTTGATCAAAAGTTCTTCTTAATACAACCACGACAGGGCCATTGTGTTCCACCTGCAAATTTCTCATAGATTGATCAAATTCCAGAGCGGCATTGGGATCAATACTTGAAAACGCCTTAGTAACATCTTGTGCAACATCGGATTTCAAAATGGGGATCGCTCCATCAGGACTCGTGCGCAGCAATGCATCAAATGCTATTTTCTGATCCGTAACATAAGCGAGCCCCGATTGACCGATCCAGGCTCTGGCCTGCTCCATTTTCGGACCATACGCCAATTCCCTTAAATATAAAGGGCGGGTGGCCATGGAATTTCCCAGAATGACACGTACGAGCGAATCATTTTGAAAAACTTCGGCGCGTGAATCAGGCCGGAACTGAATTTTGTGGGTCACACCAAGTCGAATCAGGGCTTCATCAACCGGGCTCGTCCGATTCTGTCGGTCAGCCTGATTCGCCAATTCCACCAGGGCTTTAAGCGACTCATTGGCAGGTGGCATTTTTACACCAAAATAGGCACCTGCTGTGGTCAATCCAGCAGTCACTGGCATATTCTCCAGAGGGCCAGCCAGCATCACAGGATATCTCCCGGATTTCAATTCCATGAGAACCTGGCTTGATTCGGGAAGGCTGAGTGTCATTCCCCAGCGAGTCGGCCCGGAATGATAAATTGCAAATAGTTCCAGGACTGCAACCATAATCAACATCCATTGCAGATTTCTTCTTTTTGAATTTCTGAAAATCAAACCCGTAGAAACCAGCCAAATCAAAAAAGAAACGCCAGCGACAATGATCCAATCCACTTTCGGAAAATATCTTCCGCCCGGGTATTGAAATCCATGTTGGCCCATCCACAACAAGGCTCCGGCAGAGACAGAGACCAACAATGCTAGAATTAACCAGACTGGACGTTGCAATCGGTCGCCAAAACCCTTTGCAGCGAGCAGCGCGATCCCAAGATGCAACAGAATGCCGTACCTTGACGGGCACCGGAATAAGCCCATGCCTGGAATGCTGAGAATATTGGAGTAAAGCTCTGTTGACCATTGTGGCATGGTTGAAAGTGTGATTCCAAATACGATTAGCCCGATGATTGCCAAATGAATGCGCCACTGATTGCGTTGAAATAAAGCAGAAATGGCATAAATGAGGCCAATAGTACCAGAAAACTGACAAGCTTCGAACTGGGTGGTGCGATGGATGGTCCAATAAGCCCCTTCAGGGCCGCCTTGCAATAGACGTGTCCAGAGCGGAAATACAAATTCCGTGAAGCTCCAGATTGGATAGGAATAATACGAAAGTGCTTCCAGGGATCGGCTTGTGGCCTGAACCTCATTTGCATAGATCCATGATAATACAAGTTGCGGCGAAGAAATGCCAATTCCAAGTACAACTGCCAGAAATAAACCTGGCCAAAGTTTGATAAAGGCTATGTTAGACAATGTTCTTAACAAGACCCAGAGGAATAGCCCTAAACTTGTCATTTGAGCCATCTGGAAATGGCCTGCCAGGGCCAGGCATCCCAATGATACGGACAGTATCGCCAACCCACGACATTTTTGATTCTGAAGCCATATTTCTGTGCCCAGAAACGCGGAAGGAATCCAAGCCATGCCTAAAACGGCCCATTCCTTGCTGACTTGGATCGCCGGAAAACCACCCAGAATGTAAATCATGGTGCCCAGAATGGAACCTGGTCCACTGGCACCGACTTTTCGTGACAAAGCATAGAACAGCCATCCGCCTGCCAATTGATGCAGAAACATGCTCAGACGATATCCTGCGCCGGTTCCGAATAGGGAATAAATCAACCATTGAGGCAGATAAAATGTCCCAATTTCACTCTGACCCGTGAGCGGTATTCCGAATCCGAAAAGATCACTCCAAAGCGGTATTTGGCCTTCTCTCAGGTTCCTGACCAATTCTGACTTCAATGGCCGAAAGAATTTATCAGGATCACCACCAACAACTTCAAATCCAATTAGCTGAGAGCCAGCAACCAGAGTCAGTAGAGCAGTCAGGACCAGAAAATGAGACTTTTTGGTTTGGTTCGCGTGAAGGTCTTCCAATGTCAGTCCATCGACATTCATTTCGTCAGGCTCACGGCAGGTATTTCTGGATTAAGTTTGGATGGCCTGACGACATTCAGAACCACAGGCGGAGAACTGTCAGCAGTGCCTGGCCCTTCCGCACGACCGACAGCGAAAAATGGCCGACTCTGTGCTTGTACCCAAGGTTCCGCGTAAATTCGTATATTTCGCTGAGTTTGCTTCTCTGTAATCAGTACACCATTCAAACCAATATCCAAAACCCTAACCCCATAAGGCAGATTTCTTACATCGATAGGGATTCGCCCAGAAAAACCTTCGCTTCGTTCGGCAATTAAATTCAGTTGCGAAATTGTGCCCGGAACAATTTGAACCTGACTGGCTGATGTGGTTATTTTCAGATTACTTTTCGGCATCAAGACCCAACTGGAATTCATTCCAGAAACTTCTTTGCGAATTTCGTTGCCGTTAGATATCCCCGTTCCAACAATTTTCCAACTCGATTCTGGATTGAGACTCACAACTTTTTCAAATGGTATTTCAATCAGAATATCAGCATTCAATTGACCAGCTTCTACCAGCCCGGGGGTCGCCTTCCAGCCATGGGGTAATCCTTCAACTTGAAGAGAGACAGGTCCATTGAATCCATCGAACCGCTGAATCCTTGCTGTCAAAAGCTTTGGTGAACCCGTAGAAATGGACCAGTCCATGGGTGAGATCTGTAATGAGAAATCAGGGGCCGGATTACGTACAACCAGGGCGTAAGCGGCATCGTCTCCGAATTGGCCTTGCGTTTCTCGAACTTTAATCGAAAAGGAGCCATCCGCGGGCGATAGAAAATCGATGAACGAATCGTTGGCAACCGCGATTCCGCCGTCGTCATTGGCATATGGAATTTTATGAAGCAGATTCTGGTCGATTGAAGATTCCATTTCTTCGGAAATCCGCTCCAGTTTTGTCACCGTTCTCGCCATTGGATGCTGTTCCGGAGTGGTACCAAAATATCCGAGACGGTTATCATCACTATAAAAAAGACAATCATCGTCCGGGTTTCTAGGAAGGGTAAGAATTCGGGCCACCTCGCGATTAATCAGAACATAATCGCCCATTTGAAAATCGGCCCAATGGGTCAGACGAATCCCTTTGATTGTACTGTTATGATCGCGAAATGCAATCTGAGTGTCTGCCACTTTGCGAAACCTGTATCCTGTCACAGGCATACCGTTGGAGTCATTGATTTCAATGGCCGTATCTACATTCCGCCCCAATCGTTTCGCGTATGTTTCAATAATCAGTCGCTCACCTTTCCTGGCCTTAAACATAAAAGTGTCATTTTGGCCCCTCTTTTCAAACCGGCCAATTCCTGCTCCATCAGTCGGAATCATTCCAAACCTGAGTACGGTATTGCCAATGACATTGACAATGGATCTGGAATGGTCGCTTAACCAGCCAGCAGGCGGTTGCAAACCTACGATGGAAGGCCGATTATTATTGAGACTGCAATGAATTTCAAGCTTTGTTTTGGATTGTTCATTTGTCTTCGACTTCCAATTCAAATCGATTGACCCCATTGAAGATATGGCAGGAGGCCATTGCGAATCTGCAATCGGCTGTTGATCAGCCTTTAGGACTATAAAATGTCCGCCACTGCCTGAAAACTGAGTGTCAGTCAACTCGACAACGATCATTGAATTTTGGGCACCGAGTACGGAAACAGAAAGATCGCGACCTTCTTTGGAACTTGAGTCTGCAAGAATCTGGCCCTCAACAGACTTCAATCGTATTCTTGGAGTCAGGGTCGATCCAATCCGTTTTGCAAAACTGCTGATGGAAATCAATTGTCCTGGATTAGATTTTAGCTTGACTCGAAAGGCCTGTCCCGGTTTCGAGATCGTCGTTTGAATAATTTCGCCTGAGGCAATTTCAGGCATTTCTTTGAGTTGGATTTTGTCCATCACGTCAATGATTCGGATTTTCTTGGGTGTCAAACCAATCGTCTGTTCTGCAGTGACCCCCAAAGGCGTTGTCAACTTAATGCTTGCGACCTCAAATTGCACTCGTGGTGGAACTTTGAGACGAAGTTTCAACTGGTTTGGCTGCGACGAATCGGTAGGCAGGCGGCTCACAACAATATCTTTTGGAGCAACCCAGATCTTTGTCGATTCGCCAATACCCAAACCTGACAAAGTCACTTCCGATTCCTCTCCGCTGGTGATAATCCTCGGTGATGGGACCCCCAGTGAAGTCTGACGAAATGGCTGAGGCTTTAAGGATTCAGGGCTACCACCGATTGCGGAATTCGAGGACCTTAACCAAGCAAGCTTAGGCCCTGCAGAAGACCAGTCATAAACTTCGCTCAGGCCATTGTAAATTCCAAATGCAACCTTTGAAGAACCTGTTGACCAGGAATGGACCCAGTCAGTCATTTTAATCGATTCACCGACCTGTTTCAACTCCAATGGATTCCATCTTCGAACAGTCCGATCTTCAGAAGTGGAAATCAATTCTGATCGCTGCTTGTTTGGATCTGTCCAGAAAATGAGCTTTGTAATTGCCGAGTCATGTGCCAGTGCTGACTGGATCAGCTTCGGGGGCTGAACCTGAATGTCCCAGGCTCGAATCGTGCGGTCCACTCCGCCAGAGTAAACAATCCGGCCATCGTTGGATATTGCAACCGAATAGAGTTCAGCAGTCGAATCCGACATGGTTTCAAGGCGTTTGCCAAGCACAAAATCCCAAGTCTTGACTGTCCTGTCGCCCGATGCACTGACAAGCCGATTGGAACCCGTGGGGCCAAATGCAACCGAATAAACCGCCTCTGTATGCTCTTTCAAATAGGTTTCCAGGCGACCAGAGATCAAATCCAAAATGGCAATATTCTTGTCATAAGACCCAGTAGCAATTTTTCGGCTGTCAGGGCTCACTGTCATTGATAATATTTGATCTTTATGTACTACCGTTCGATAAACCAGTTTATTTTCTTTGATCTGATACCTTGAAACAGCCCCCTCCAGTCCAGGCCTGCCTGAGCCTACAATCAGAAATTGATTTGACGGATCAATCCAGAGAAATTCCACCTGATCACTCAATGGACCAACTTTTGAAACAGGAACACCTTTTATTGTGGAGTCGTAGATTGAAATCCATCCATTCTCTCCGATTGCAACATACTTACCATCGTTGGAGAGAGCCAGAATTGGTTTTGTCGATGGTTTATCGGTCGGCTGATGTGATTTACCAGCTTCAATGGCTGCCAAAACGAATTCAGGCGGAACCAGTTTAACGAGATCCGTTTCAGGGGATGGCGCATCTGATTTTGCACCCTGACGGATCCAGGTTTCAATCGTCTTGAGATCCTGATCTGTAAGCGACTTGAGTTTTAATGGCATTCTAGGGACAGAATCCGCCAGTAAAACCTCGTACAAACGACTTTCTTCCGGCTTGCCCGCGACGAGAATTTCTTGAGGGCCGGTTTGCTTCGATCCTTTCAGGATTTTGGAAAAGCTCGAAACACTGAACCCCATCATGGGTTTTTCATTGTTGTGGCAACCTTGGCAACGCAAGGCGAGTATCGGTGCAATATCTTTGACGAAACTGATTTTTTTGTCAGTTCCGGAAG
>CAMBEP010000104.1 GCA_945865635.1 Candidatus Kuenenia stuttgartensis | reverse complement strand
ACTCCCGGACCTTTGGTCCGGGAGTGGAGGCGGGAGGGAATCAGGTAGGGATTGTTCTTGTTTCGTCCGCCTGTCCCAGGCCGTTGGCCTGGGCTGGTATGGACCGCACCGTTGGTGCTTAAAGCCGCTGTGATAACATTGTCATACTTTCATCCAAAATATGACCCAAAAGATGTGCGTAACAAAGAGGTTATGAGATGGGGGTAAAAGCTGCTGGCACCCCGGCAGGGGGGCAAAGCCTTATGTCGCGTCGTCGTCCGGTGGTGTCGTCGCTCGCGATCCTCAACCACCGGCTACTGGCTCCAGATGCCTCCTGAATCGTTTTCATCAAAAAGTGCCATTCATGGCCACGAAGATTATAAAACAAAAGTGAGTACAACAGAATTGTAGCAACTCACTCTGTTTTTCATTGATGTGGTCAGATTTCACTTGCCGGCGGGCAGGCATCTGAAAGTGGCGATTGTATTTGAGGCGATTGTTGCAGCAACAGAATATGCCGTTTTTGTAGCAATAAAGTTTACGACAGCCGAGTACTTGCTGGCAGCATAATTGATTGTGGGAACATTTCGATAGTCGTTGTAACAATAGAGTGAATAAGACTTACCGACCGTCAGTCCTGAGATTGAGACACTGGCATTGAACATCACGGGCGAGGCCCCCGTGAGGACGTCGGGCTCGCTTTGTGTATTGAGAAGCACCTGCACGGGCAATGCCAGTTTCGAAGTGTCAAGAATCCCTGTGATTGCGGTCCCTTAGCAGACATTTGTCGGAATACAGAATTCATTCAAGGCACCGTTTCCACGCATTTTACGCGTATCCGTCAGGGTCGATGCCGTGCGATTCAGAACCACTATACTATAATTGTCGTTGAACAGGAATTGGTCGGTCGCATGGTATGTGGTTGTGTCCGTAGACGAAAACCCAGTGGCCAGCATGATATGATCATAGTCCGGGTCAGCCAGGCCCTGAGCATAGGCGACAATCAGCACGGGATGAAATAGGCTCAGATGCTGCTTTACCCAGCCGTAATAGGCTTGAAATTGCGGATTTGCAGAGCGGTTGCAATCCCATGCCGCAGATGTCAGTCTCAGGGCAGTCAAGACGGTCTGATCATTGACAGCCACGAGCAACTGGCTTCGCTGATTGATATTAATAATACCACGACAGACATATTGCGAAACATAAGTCCCATAGGCCAATGCGGCCTGCTGAATGGAGCATTCGCCACAATATCCGTCCAATTCGTCCCATTGAAGGCGTGGCGGGATTGGAAGCCTTACGAATGTGATTGCTGTTGGATCAGCGGCCTGAACTTGAAATGGTTTGGCATAGACTGAGGAGAGTGCGACTCCAGCAGAAGATCTGATAAAAGTTCGGCGATCAAGGTGCGACATCAGAATCACCATCCTCTGATTCTCTGTTTTCGTGCTTCGTCCTGGCCAAGCCAAGTTTACATTACGACGCCTTGAGCATTCCAACGCAACATCTTTCACGATGCTCTAATTCCACAATTTCAAAGCATCTTTTAATCACTGATTGGATTGTCATTTGTCGAAGACGGTTTTGCAAGCTCAATCTTGACAAATCGAGACAGATCCCGGTGCGATTTGGCCTTATGCAACGGCATGCAAGCGGCTTGCGATGCATTAGGAGAAGTCTTGGAGACTGATTGGAGTCAGTCGTTTGGCTTTTTGGGGCCTTGGCGGGCGGCTTTTTCCTCGTGACCACCGATCCCAAACCGCCTGCCCAGCTCGGCTTCAACCTCTGAGAATTCAATTCTTGCATAGCCCAGCATCACAAGCGAGTGAAAAAACAGGTCAGCCACTTCTTTCACAAGATGTTCCCGGCCTGATGCGCCTGGCTCGCTGGCGGCCTCGACCACTTCTGCGGCCTCTTCGATGATCTTTTCGCCGATTTTGGAGACGCCTTTTTCGAGAAGGCTGGCGACATAGCTTTTCTTGCCACTGACACCTTCATCGCGGCGCTGGGCGATCACGGCTTCAAGACTTGGGATAATGGAGACTTGCGGCATGAGCTTGTGTCCGGACGTTCCAAAATGCGCGGTTTTAGTCCAATTTTACCAAACTCTTTGTCTGGCTAGAGCGTATGATAAGGTAAAGGAGATCCGAATGTATATGCAATATGGACCGGGCTCTACGGGCAATGTGATCGCTGCCGTATGTAGCTTCTGTGTTCCGGGGCTTGGCCAACTGGTTCAGGGCCGGCCGATCAAGGCCGCCTTGATGATGGTTTTAGGTTTTGTGTTGTGGTTCTTATGGCTTGGATGGATTGTGCATATCTGGGCCACTCTGGATGCGGCATGGTATCAGCCGAAAGTCTTACAATACACGATCGTCTCAGGCAAAAAGGCTCGGAATGAGCAAAACTTCTCAAACTATAGCGGTCAGGATGACAGTACCATTTGATTGTTCAGGCTCTAATCCCCAAAAAAAGGGCCGATCAGGTTTAGGCTGCGACCGATTTGCGAATCACCAGAAGGCTCCGATAAAGAAGGTGAATAGGCGCTGCTTGTCGTCAGGCCCTTTGCAGATCGGATAGGCAAAGTCGAATGCCAGAGGATAAGGCCCGAATTGTGGAATGACCACCCGGACACCTGTCCCGACCGCGAGTCGGAAGGTGGTGAATGAGTAATCTTTTTCGACATTGCCAAAGTCGCTGAAGACGACTTGGTGGAGTTTGTCGTTGGCAGTCCATGGGAATTGGTATTCGACGGAGCCGATGGCGGACATCACACCACCGATATTCTGGTTGAAGACATAAGGGCCGACGCCACGATAGGCGAAGCCACGCATACTTCGGAAATCGCCGGCAAAGAACCGTTCGTAAACGGGTGTACCAGTGCCGGTGAGGCCGAAGAAACCACGCATTGTGAATGTCTGCTTGCCAGACCCGTCGGGTCTCTGCCAGACGGTATAGTATTTACGTCCTTCGAGCTCGACTTTGGGGTAAGTAAAGGTGCCCCAGCCTTGTTCAAAGGCCGCCTGGAAGTATTGCCCCTTGTTGGGTGCCACGGGGTCATTGCGGTTGTCGAATGTGATACTTGGCCGCAACGAGGCCAGAAACGTATTGCCACTGGCGGCAAGATATTCCGAAGGGGTCGGCGAAGCATAGCCATAAAAGTTGACATCTTCGACACGCATGGCGACGTCGGCGTAGATGGACGTTCCGAATTGTCGGCCCAATGAGAATCGGCCGCCACCGCGCTTTTCGTTCCAGTTTGGATAGGCCCTGGTAAATCCATAACCACTTACATTCATTGAGATTGGGAGATCCATCACATAGGGATTCCGGTAGCTCACCAGCATCCGATTGATGTTGGTACCGGGAGAGGCTTCGAACCGGAACTCCTGGCCGCCGCCCCGAAAGGCTTGGCCGTTGGTCACATCTCGCCAGCTTTTGGGGACGTTAAAGATGTCGAAATTCTTCTCGTGAACAATAAAGTTGCCTGAGAGGCCGCCATAGCTTGAGGCACCAAGGCCGAACATGAACTTGCCGGTGGGGGCTTCTTCAAGGTTGGTGGTGATGTCGGCGAAGGAACGGTTGGCAAAGGGCTCCTGGCGGTCAGGGCCGACGTCGTTCATGTTCATACCCGGCAGGTCGGGGAATGTTCCGGGTGGTTCGCCGGCTCCGAGCGGTGCAGCGCCTGGAATACTCTCAGGCGGAACCGTAGAAGACGAGCCCGGGGTGCCCGGAGGAACAGCCACCGCACCGGGAACGGTGATGATTGATTGAGGCGGCGAGCCTTGAATCACAATGCCATCCGCAGGCGGAAGACCGGGCGGAAGGGTGCCATCGAGAATCGCCCCGGAATCGCTGGGCTGGGCCAGTGCATTACCTGCGGGAGGAGCTTGGGCGATGCGTATAGGAGGATTGCTGGCTTCAGCGGGCGAACCCAGAGGGCGCGTGCCGACCGAGCTTGGCAGCTCGTCGCCGGGGTCCTGCATACGTGTCAGGCCCGCCAGATTCAGGCCTGGAATGACGCCTTCGCCATAAGGCTTGTCGTGGGGCCTTCGATTGGTGATCCCGATGTTGAGCGGCTTGCCCATTTCAGGCGAACTGACAAAATACTGGGTCCCTTCAAGGCGTTTCTGGAACTTCTGCATCAGGTTTACATTCAGAGGCTCGCCCGGCACCAGACCTGCCATGGCAGCTTCGCGGCGCACCACTTTTTCGCGGGTCCGGTCGTTGCCTTTCACGATAATCTCGCCCAAAAGATACTGCTCGCCTTCGTCGATCTTATACAGAAGATCAACAATGCCAGGCTCTTGAGTGAACTTGGGTTCGACATCGATCCGGGCATCGATACAGCCGATATCACCATACTTCTCGATGATTTTCTTTTTGTCGGAGTCTCGGTATTCATCTCGGAAAGGCAAGTTGGAGTGCAGGGCCAGACCATGTCGAAGGGTCGGCTCGTCGATCTTTTTCATGCCCTCGAACTTGATGCTCCGCACTTTGTACTGCGGCCCCTCGCTGATCACAAAAGTCACATTTCTGTGGCCGAGGTCGCTTCCAGGCTCATCGACAGCGGAAATTGCGATCTCAAAAAAGCCCTGACCCTGATAATACTCTCGCAGCTTACGGGCGTCTTCTTCCATATCCTCGCGTGAGAAAGCACCGCCAATAAGCATCAACTTTGGTGGTTTTGATGTGATTTTGGTCTTCAGTACGGCATCGCTGGCATAGGAATTGCCAAGAAAGTCCACGTGGGAGACCATAAACTTGGGCCCCTCAAAAATCTCGTAGATCACATCCTTGTCGTCCGGCTTGCCACCGCTGATCAGATCGACTTTTGCTTTCTGATGGCCTTTTTCGTGGTATAGACGCTCCAGGGCGGCCACTCCGAGCCTGGCCTTGATTGCATCGGCACGGCCGCCAGCCTTAATCCCTGTGACTTCTTCCAGCTTGCTCAGCTTAAGTGCTTTGCGACCGCGATATTCCACCCTACCCACCAATGGCATTTCGCGCACTTTAAAGATCAGGACATAACCATCGCCTTTTTCCGATTTGTCATAAAACGGCTGAACATCTGAAAACCACTGGCTTTCCAGCAGTGTCCTGATGTCTTTTTCGATCAGCTTGCGCTCCAGAGGCCGGCCCACACGGCTGGCGAGTTTGCGAATGACCTCGTCGGTGCCGACGGACGAATTGCCCTCGATCTGAATGTCGAGAATTGTTCCATCCGGCAGCTTGGTTCCAGCCGTTGCACCTTTGGAGAGTACCTGCGCATGGACAGGCATCACGCCACAGGCCAATGCAAGAGTTGCCAGAGTACACACGGCCATGATCTGGCGCGAGGCGATGTATCGAAAATGATTGATTTTATTCATTCCATTCAACCGCATGGGCATCCCTTCCCACGGGCAATATTGCCTCTGACGGGCGATGAGGCTGGGCAAAGCAAGCCCACCACACCGATCCATGAGTTCTTCCCGCCTGTGATTCCGTTAGAGAGGAATGGCCGACTCTGTCCTGCCCTTTAAAAAAAGACACGACGTGTGACATTGCGACTCCGTCCCTGGAATACGCCTTTTCACACACAATCGACCACCGAAATCGAACCAAAGTGTAACCAAGACTAAAATTCCTTCAAGATCAAAACCACACGAAACCGAACGCGACAACAAAAAAAGGGATCGTGGCCGATTGATCCGTCGGTCAATTCTCCTGATCCAGCCCTCCTCAGGGGCCTTAACCTCAGTATTCGCAAATGGTTTTGCGTTTCAATCGGTGAAGTTGGAAGTCGGCTCACCATGAATCAAAAAGAGCCGGCACAATGGCCGGCTCTTTGTTTAAGCTTGAGAAATTCCGCACCAACGATCAGAAGTCATCGCTATTCAAAGGCAATTGACGGATCGCGGAGGGCAGCTTTGCCCCCTGAGGGCTCAGCAGCTTTGCAAAGACTGTTCCAGAGATTGTCTGGGAGATAAACTTGGTTGACCCATCGGCCATCACAACATTACAACCACCGGAGTGGCCACTGGAAATATATGGAGAGAAGCCTTCAGGGGCTTCCACATCCGAGTTGATCCCCTCTTTGTTATTGCGGTCGTTGGCTTGTTCCCATCCCGTAAAGTCGGTATTTTGATCGGCCCGACCTGCATTCGAGCAATCGCCATTCGGGCAGAGATTATCGGAACCCACGAAACCAATGACGTTCGGGTGTGGGCAGGCCCAGTTGGTGGATGCACCGGCGGCCCCGGAATAGACCGGATTGTAGCCGGCGTTGGTGTTTTCACTCGCCATGATGGTATTTGATGCCCCGTCGGAGATACCTGTCAATGTGCTGCGTGTGTTCCAGGGCGCGGTGGGGGAGGTTGACGACAGAAAAAACAATCCAAGCTTCTTGTTGACGGATGTCGTATCCGCACCCCAAATCAGACTTGGTGTCAAGTTACTGCGCGACATACCATCCCAGCGAGGTGGAATGACGCCGGCGGCAGGATTCACAAAGTGAAACCGGCTGAAACCCATGTTCACCACATAGGACAAATTGCCTTGGCCAGGGTTTGTAATCGCCGAGAGATCGTCGGGGCACGTCAGCAAACCGATCGCCGTGGAGGCCAGCTTGGAATTTGACGGATTGGAATTGATAGAAGTCGGCTCAAGATAAGAACTTTTCTTGTCCCAAGAATTGTAAATATCCTGATTGTCAATATGAGGCAAAATTTCGACAACCCAGGAATACAACGCCACGGCATTATTCACTGTGGACGATGTCTTGATTCCTGCAAAATTGCCAACTCCAAACGACGTCATCGGGCCAGGAACCGTTGGCGATGGATCGTTGAATACACCTGCACTTGGCAGATAATTCTTGGCGTTGGCAAAGCCCAGCAGGCCGAGGCCCACCTGACGAAGATTGTTTTTGCACTGGGCGCTGCGGGCAGCGGCCCGGGCCGATGAAATGGCAGGCAGGAGCAACCCGGCAAGCACGCCGATGATGGCGATCACAACAAGAAGCTCGATCAGCGTAAAGCCGCTTCGGCGACGGGTCAGACTGTTGGAACGACTCATGGCTCTCATCAAACCTTTCCTTCAGGGAGCGTATTATCCCGGATACTTCATCGGGATTGACCGCTCTGACTATTCTGCTGAACAGGGTAATTGGATCGTTGAACTGCTTTTCCGGTCCGGCTCAGTCTCATGATTCTATAGTGACAGTCGGGTTTGGACAATCCATGCCCGATTCGCGGACCGTAAAAATCCGCGATACCAAAGACTCATTTCAACCTGCGGCTATAGTCCACCAGGTCGCGATAATTCCCAGGATGGAACGGGTTGAAGCCATCGGCCTTGGTCCGGTCGATCACAGCAAACATCGTAAAGCGATTGTTGGAGTCAATTTCAGCACCAAGAATGTCGGGCTGAAGCGTGATCGAATTGCCTTCTTTCTTGACCTCAAAGAAGCCTACGGTCACATATACCGCAAACTGCTGCGTACGAACCGTCGTCAGGTTCATGATCTTCTGCAACAGCTCGGTTCGGAAAAACGGATGCTGGCGTCGATCGGTCTGGGCCGCATAGGTCGTTACACCCAGGTTCACAATCGGAGTCTGATACACATTGGCACCCAGTAAAGGTCGGGGCAATTGTGCTGGATCCAAGGCCGCATTATTGGCAATGGCTCCCATGTCGTTAAAGGCCGTGGTTGTTGGCAGTGGGAAATTCAGGTCCCGTGTCACAACCAAGCTGGCGGGTGCATAAACCTGCTTGACCGGGACCTGCTGATCAAATTGGTTGAAAAGCGCCAGCGGCTGGCTTGTGGAGAGATTCTGGTGACTGATGGTCGTATTGATCATCGGGTTGCCAAAGAGGCTGGCATTGGAATTACGGTCCCAGTCCTTAACACCATTGTTATAACCGACATAGACATCCGGAATCTGAAAGACCCGGCGGAACGGAATCGCTGGAGGCTGGGCATAGGCATATTGGGCGGAATAATCGGTGAAGATATTCCGAACACCTGGATCACCAAGATATGGCGGATTATTCGAATATCCATTCGGGTTTAAATTCAAGGCCAGAATATTTGAGTCTGTCGCGGTATCCACCTGATAGTTATGCAGGAAAATCTGGCCGTACTGGCGGGTTGTACCCACTCCATTTGTATTAATCGTGGTGGAATTGAAACCCGGAACGGTGAATACTGACGGCGGGAGTGCCGATGGCCGCATGATCGTATCGTTGATGTCTGGGTAGGACAACGACCGATAAGGACGCTCACGAGCCACCGAGGTGCCAGTTGAGCCTGAGCCAAAGGCCAGAAGCGTACCGGAGCCACCATGCCGAAGTTTGAGGAAGTCGCTGAAAACCCGTTTCATCGGAGCCGGCGAGCGGCCAGCAACCCGAGTCGTTGGATCATAGACATAGCCCCGATTCGGCATGGAAAACCCGATCGGCTCGTAAAGCCCGGTTGAAGGTCTCAAAAACTGACCGGTGGCAATGTTAGGCAGACTGTCAGTTGGTGTTACGATATCCACTTCATTCAAATTCAATCGGGAATCGTCGACCACGCCCAGAAAAACCTCTTCGTCTACAATCAGGTTCAGGTTGACCTTGCCGGGCACGCGGGTCTGGCGGAACCAGTCGCCATTTTCGCCTTCGGTCACAGGGCCAATCGCGCCATTCATGCTGGAAGGCACTTCAAAAAACTCCATCATCTTGTGCCAGCCATCCGCCGATGGGCTGCCGTAGAGCGTTCCCGAAACGGCGTCCGGAACCAGGACCGAGGGCGGAGCCGGCAAACTGGTGCCTGTCGGAAGAACAGTCACGGTTGACATCGGCACAGCATAGCCCGTCTGCTGGCTGCCTGTGTAATAGAATTTGTCCACAAGATAGGGATATGTCGGCGGCTCATTACGAAGGGCCACGGCATATTCGGCAGGTGACGATGTGAATGGTTTATTCGGAGGAGCCTGATTTGGCTTCAAAGGTGGGGTCGGATTGCGACGCCCCTTGCCTAGAAGTGGCGGATTTTCGACAAACATCTTCGTGAACTGACCTGGCCCACAGCCAGGCACCTGAAGCAATTCCGCCACGCTTTGGAAGTCGCGGTCATTGAACTGGAACAGTGACCAATCCTCGCGATTCGCATTGGTCGTGCCAATCGTGTGCCTCATTTTGGCATCGGCAACGAGCGGCGTATCCACGCCAGCCACCTTGTAGCCGATGTAATGCGTGTTCGTGTCGCCACTGGTGGTGCCGTCTGAAACCGTGGTCTGCTCGCTGTAGCCATAAGCGTTCAGCGGAAAATACGGATTGGCTGGCGGATTGGCCACCGCATGGCCGCCCCGAAACGGCTGAAGCCGCTGGGCAGAATAGATATGGTTGCTGGTCTGCGAAAATGTCGGTGTCATCGGATTGGTCTGCTTCGCATCGGAAACCATATAAGGGAATCGGATACTGTCGACCACCACCTTGGGTGAATTCAATGGGTCCGCCGGGTCGGCTGGCCGCAAAAGATAGAGCCAGAAATATCGCCCCTGCTCGGTTTCTGTCACCGTTCCCACTGGCGGAAGAAGCGTATCATAACCCGCCGACTGATTGTAAACCGCTTTCGTGTTTGCCAGGACATAAGTATCAGGCGCGTTGTATTCCACCGCCACCGATGCTGGCGGATTGGCCAGCACAGAATAAACCGGATAGCTTGTATTTCCCGCAACATCCCAACGCATGGCCTTGATTTCCTTGCCGCCTGGCATGGAACGCACCAATGTTGTATCTCCCGAAACAGCAACACGTGCCGCAGCCTGAGTGCCCACCTTGCCAAGAATGGTCACATTGTCAGACGCTGTCGGAATCTGGCCCGTCACCGGATCAGGCCGGCCTGTGGCATCGGCAATACCTGCCCCATCAGCATCCTGAGTCATGACCAGTTGCCAGCCGCTCATGTTCTGGTCGGCTGGGTCATAAATGGCTGGGTCGTAGACACTGACATCTCCAAGATTCAAATTGGACGCTGTCAAGGTATTGACCAGCTCGATGAACAATCGTCTCTGGGAGGTCGCCGTTGCCGCCTTGCCATCGGCTCCCCAATATTTGAACTCATAAGCCATCGCCTCGTTCAGGGCCACAGGGCTATATTCCATACCCCAAAGCACCAGCGGCTTGACATTGGCAGACGGAGGTTGATAAAGCGGCCCAATGCCTTCCAGAATCACACTCGGGGCTGTCGGTGTGGCAATCGTCTGATAAAGGCCGTGCCCCAGGGCACCGGTATTCGGGTCGAGCGTGGAGAATTGGGTCATCACCCCATCCGGGTCGCGGAAGTCGACCACATTGACCAGAAATTGAGCCAACTGGGCTTTCTCAATCGCCGTATCGACCGCCTTGGGTGGCAGCACCCTGAGCATGAGTTGATAGGTCTCCCGCATCCACTTCTGGCGAGTCGGCTCGTGGTATCGTCGGATGGTCGGAGTCACCTGATTATAAATATTCTGGTAATTGTAGGCTGGCAAAGGGAAATTCAGATTGATCCGGCGATCGCCCAAGGCCACGGAAGGCATGGGAAATTGCAAAAGATTGCCCGAAGCATTCGAGCTCATGGTGGGCGAACTGGCCGACTGATTCCAAAGAAAATTCGCGTTCCCACTGAGCGATGCCGGGCTCCCAAATGCATTGCCCGGGTTATCATTGGCCCAACTAAATCGGTTCGTATCCCAGCTTTCATGTGCAAAAAGCTTGCGGGGACTGACTGGCCAACGATTGTATTGCTGGAGTTCAGCGGATTCATTGATCAGCGGTGCCGAATGGGTTGGATCTGGCTTGCTGTAGACCCTGAAAGCTTCGCCCTGACCACTCAAGTTGACCACCCGACTGGAAATCGGATCTGAGGAATCGTCGTAAGTCGAATTGGCCAGGTAAAGGTCTGCCAGATCCGAGGCCCGGAATGGGCTGTCGAACTGGTCGCTTTCGTCGTAGAGATTCTGCTCATCCGCTTCGTCGCGGTTCATCAGGCCACCGAGCGAAGAACCACCCGGAATAAAACCGTTGACCGTCGTACTATCGCTGGAAACGTTGGATGTAAACGTGCCCCGCAAGGCTGGCAGGGGATATTGGGCCGGTGTCTGGTTGTTTGGCAGTGTCAGAATGGTGTTGAAAGGGTAAGGCAATTTGGTGGGAGAGTTTAAGGGGAATGCACCTTTCTCCCAGTTGTTGCCGAAATTGAATGGCATGCCGACACCAAAGCCACCGCCATTGATTCCGCCAGCCTCTGTCTCGGTCATCATCAAAGGGTTGCGGAAGGATTCGTAGCCGTGTGTGGTATTGAGCAGGCTACTGGAGATGTCAACCGTGGTCGTTCCGACCCGAACCGGTGGAGGAATCTCGCTCACACTCACTCCCGGGGCCCGATAATATCCAAAAAAGCCAATCCGGCCGTAGCGGTCTGCCCCATTGCCAAACCAGGCCACGGCTCCAAGCTGCTTTCCAAGAATGGTCGCATTGTTGGGATCGGCGGGTGTAATGGTCTGAGCCAAAAGACCGGC
>CAMBEP010000103.1 GCA_945865635.1 Candidatus Kuenenia stuttgartensis | reverse complement strand
CCGAACAGTCCAAAATGTCCAACGCCAAGGTCCGACAGATTCTGGGCGATATCCAAAAGGCCACAAACACCGCCGTGCTGGCCACCGAGCAGGGCACCAAGGGCGTGGAAGCCGGAATGTCGCTGGCCGAACGTGCCGGCGAGGTGATCACCAAGCTGACAGACACGGTGGGCCAATCCACAGTCCAGATCGAAAACTATCTCGGTACAAGCCGCCAGACAAGCCAGGATATTGATCAGATTACGATTGCAATTCGTGAAATCAGCGAATCCACACGGTCGTTTGTCAATGGTGCCCGCCAGGCTCGCGACGCAGCGAAAGAGCTTGACAAGCTCGCAAATCGACTCAAATCAGCGGCCGGCATCCAATCTGTGGCAGTCACCAAAAATGCCAAGCCCGTACGCAAGTTTAAAGGCCAGTCCTATAGCCAGCATCCGTTGGAGGATTAAAAAATGAATTCGAAAAATGAATCCCGAATCAAGACGGAAGAACATATCCGCCAAGTGCTGGAGCAAAGGGCCCAGGTCCTGGCCCAGACGGCCGAAGCCGAGGTCGAACGCGACCTCACCGACTTCATCATCGTGACGGTCGGGCAGGAAAAGTTCGCTCTTGAAATCCCTGCAATCCAGGAAATCCAGACCCTCAGGGGGCTGACAAGCGTCCCCGGTGCCGTCGATGTCTGGAGCGGAGTGGTCAACCTCAGAGGCCGGCTTCTGCCCGTCCTGGACATGGCCCGAACTCTTGGCATCAATGCCACCGCAGGCGATTATTCGGTCACAGGACGAGTCGTGGTCGTCTCAGTCGGGCCTTACCACATGGGCCTTCTGGTTGAGGATGTACTCGGTGTCCAGCGCATTGCCAACTCCGATATTCGCCCATCGCTTGTGGACAACGCCAATCAGGCCCGCGAACTGGTCACCGGAATCACGGCCGACATGATCTCTGTGCTCGACCTCGGCGAACTTGTCAACGACCCGCGCGTGACCATCAACGAATAAGCACATCGCCCCGGATATCGATCCTCATTTTCGAAGAACATAAATACCACTTATCCGGTCCCAAGAATGTCCGGAGCATCGTCAGAAAGGGCCTTTAAGCATGGCCGGTGATTATGGCGACCTAATGGCGAAGCTCGTGGAAGCCTTTGAAGGCGAAGCCGAAGAACGACTCCAGGAGCTCAACAAAGCCACTTTGGCATTGGAGCAGTCTCAGGATCCCACAGAAGTGGCCGACCTGATCAAATTGATCTTTCGGGAAGCCCACACCCTCAAGGGAACTGCTGGCGGGCTCGGGCTGAAGTCCATCGAACGTATCGGACACAGCATGGAAACCGTCTTCGGATTGCTCCGATCCGGTGAACTTGCAACCTCGCCCGACATGTTCGACGTGATTTACAAATCGCTCGACGCCATCGGAGAGCTCGCAAAAACCGCGGCCCGGAGCCAGCCGGATTCCGTCGATATCGCCCCACTGGTCGATGCCCTCAACAGCATTGCCAACAAGGCCGGGAAAAACGTCGACGAGCCCACCCCTGAAGAAAAGCCAGCAACGCCGCCTGCACCGACCGCAGAAGCGCCGGCTGAAGAAGCACCGCTCGCCGAACCACCGATGGTCGCCGACAAAATGGCCGACATCATGCCCAAACGGCGAAAAAGCCGGCCGCCTGCCACTGTGCCCACCGCAACACCAACCAAGAATATCACGCAACCACTGCCTACGGGCATGGAAGACACCCCGGCTTCGCCCCCACCGGCACCCGAACCACCGGCTCAGACCAACAAAGGCAACGGCCCAAAGCTGCTCGTCCCGAAAAAGAGCAACGACCCTGCCCCAAAACCGGTCCATTCCGAACCGATCGCAACTGATCAATCCCGATTCCAAAACCTGGCTACGGCTGTGGCCGAAGAGATGGCCGAAAAACTGGGCCGATCCCAGAACCCAAGCGAGACCGAAAATCCGCAGGAAATCCGGGAAACCAAGGCCGTTGAAATTCCGCAGCCGGTAGCCGCCCCGCTAATCGAAACCAAACTGCCCGTCGAACAGGTCGCAGCAGCACCTGAAGCGCCTACCAAGCATGTGCCCCCGGCTGCTCCAGTCGCTGCAACTGCGCCCCCCGTGCCCCCTTCACCCACCACACCGCCAACACCTGCTACATCCGCAGCCGTTGGGGCATCTGCCACGACAGCCGCCGCCACCGCAGCCTCGACTCGCGCCCCTGAGGAATCGATCCGCGTATCGACCAACAAGCTCGACATCCTCATGGAACAGGTCGCCGAGCTTCAGACGGCTCGGATCAATGCCGAGCAGCGACTTACAGAAGTGCGCGAAATGCTCGAGAGAGCGGAAAACTGGGATGTCGAATGGCGCCAGATCCGTTCCGAGCTTTGGCGAATGGGCCTGACCAATGGCTCGGCCACGGCACAGGTTCACCACGACTCCGATTCTGCAACTGGCCTGATGGGCCTGGATTCGAGATCTGTCAGAAACCTCTCGGGATTCCTCGATTCCAACGCCAACCACCTGCGCAATTCCCTCCTCCAGCTCACTGGACTGGTCCGGAACTTTGACTCCGACAGCCGCCGGATGGCTCAGGTCATGGCCGACTTGCAGGACGGTGTTCGCCGAATCCGGATGCTGCCCATCTCGACCGTCTTTGAAACCTTTCCCCGAATGGTGCGCGATACGGCCAGGGCCGTCAGCAAAGATGTCAATCTGGTCATCAAGGGCGGCGAAAACGAGGTCGACAGAACCATCCTCGAACAAGTCAAGGCGCCGCTTGTCCACCTCCTCCGAAACGCCGTAGACCACGGCCTGGAATTGCCGGAAATCCGCATCGCGGCTGGCAAGCCACGCCAGGGAAATGTCCTCCTGACCGCCGCCCAGCGCGGCGCCAACCTTCAGGTCGAAGTCTCTGAGGATGGTGGCGGAATCGATGTCCAAAAAGTGCGGGAGTCCGCCATCCGCAAGGGCTTGCTCACGCCCGAAGTCTCTGCCTCCATGTCCGATCAGGAAGCTCTCTGGCTCATCTTCCGGCCCGGCTTCTCGACCAAGTCCACCGTCACCGACCTCTCCGGCCGGGGCGTCGGGCTCGACGTCGTTCGTGAAAATGTCGAAGGCTTGGGCGGCATGATCGACGTCAAATCCGAAATGGGCCTGGGCACAACCTTTACGCTGACCCTCCCCATGAGTGTCGCCACCACCCTCGTCATGATTGTCGAGTGCGGCCGGCGCCGATTCGCTCTGCCCGTCACCAATGTCCTCCGAATCATGCAGGTCGACCCGTCCAAGGTCGGACAACTCAGAGGCCGCGCCGCCATCAATTTCGAAGGCCGACCCATCGCCCTCACTCACCTGGCCGACGCCCTCGGACAAGGCGATGGCCAAGTCACACTCAAGGCCGGCGAACCCGTCCAGGCCCTGATCGTCGGCTCAGCCGAAAAACGCTACGCATTCCTCGTCGATGGTGTACTCGGCGCCCAGGAAGTCGTCGTCAAGAGCCTGCTGCCACCGCTCGACCGCGTCAGGCGCGTGGCTGGCGCCACCATTCTGGGCACCGGCGAGGTCGTCATGGTCGTCAATGTCGCTGACCTGATCCGCTCATCATCGCTCGCCAATTTCGGTGTCACCATGGGCCGAAACATGGCCGTGACCGATATCGCCCGAAGCGAGCGAAAGGCTGAGGATGTCCCACTGGTCCTCTGCGTCGACGACTCCTTCACCACCCGAACCCTGATCAAGTCCATCGTGGAAGCCGCAGGATACCGCACCGAACAGGCCATCGACGGAATCGACGCCTGGGCCAAGCTCCAGACCGAGCCAATCCGCCTCGTCGTGACCGACGTCAACATGCCAAGAATGGACGGCTTTGAGCTCACCAGAACCATACGCAACGATAGTCGAACCAAAGACTTGCCTGTAGTTCTTGTCACCTCGCTCGATAGCCCCGAGGAACGGGCCGAAGGCGTCAAGGCCGGTGCCGATGCCCACATCGTCAAGGGCGCCCTGCGCCAGGAAGACCTCCTGGAAACCATCAAACGGCTGCTCTAAGACTAAGTTCACCGCAGCCAAGCCGGGGGGCGGGACAGACCACTGCGTCTTCCCGCCCTGCAACTGGCACCTGTTTTGATTCAATCCGCCATTTTGACTCGTGGCTGGTTTTCTTGGGGCTGGCTTTAGGAATTTCTTTGATTTGAAGAAACCCGCAACGCTGCTGAAACCGCCTGAATTCTACGATGAAAATAAAACTGCGACCGCCTGTCGGGATCAACCCGTTGCTGATCTGTGCCGATATTGGTATGATCCGCAGTTGTTGCGAAGTCTGACGCGTTGGGGCAGATACCGTGCCGCCTCCGGGGCAATTTGCTGAAACCTCTGTATTTTACAGTCGTTACGTGCATCCATCCAGCCAACGTCAAATCCCCCCCTGGAAAGACCACGTGGTCTCTCCTCAAGATAACAGAACGATTCGGGAGCTTTTCAAACCGATGGCCGATTCTTCCAAGTACGTCTACTCATTCGGCGGTGGCAAGTCCGACGGCAATGGCTCGATGAAAGCCCTATTGGGCGGCAAGGGTGCCAACCTGGCTGAAATGTCCCGAATCGGCCTTCCTGTCCCTCCAGGCTTCACCATCTCAACCGAAGTCTGCACATACTTTTACGACCACAGTCGGCAGTATCCTGAAATTCTCCAGGCCCAGGTGGAAGACGGGATCGCCCAAGTCGAAGCGATCATGGGAACAAAGTTTGGCGACAAATCCGCCATGCCTTTGCTGGTGGCCGTACGTTCGGGAGCCCGCGACTCGATGCCGGGCATGATGGACACCATCTTGAACCTTGGCCTGAATGACGACACCGTAGAGAGCCTTGTCAAGGCCACAGGCAACGAGCGATTTGCCTGGGACTGCTACCGCCGTTTTGTGCAGATGTATGGCGATGTGGTGATGGGTGTCCAGAAGCGCGAAGGCGAGGACAACGACCCCTTCGAACTGACCATTGAGCACCTCAAGGAAGAGCGCTACCACGACCACAATGTGGAAGACACAAAGCTCTCCGTGAGCGACCTGAAGGAGCTTGTCTCACGCTTCAAAAAGCTGGTCAAGGACCGCACCGACCAAGACTTTCCAGCAAACCCATGGGATCAGTTGAAGGGCGCCGTCGGGGCCGTCTTCGGGTCGTGGATGAACGACCGTGCGATGGTCTATCGCCGCAAGTACAATATCCCGACCGAGTGGGGAACCGCCGTCAACGTACAGGCCATGGTCTTTGGCAATACGGGCGAGACATCTGGATCAGGCGTGGCCTTCACACGCAACCCCGCCAACGGGATCAAGGAATTCTACGGGGAATTCCTGATGAATGCCCAGGGCGAAGACGTGGTTGCCGGCGTGCGGACCCCCGACCCGGTCGCCAAGCTTAAAGATGTCATGGCATCGGCTTACGACGAACTCGACAGAATCCGCGAAGTTCTTGAAACACACTTCAAGGACGTTCAGGACTTCGAATTCACCATTCAGGACCGCCAGGTCTTCATGCTCCAGACCCGCAATGGCAAGCGCACCGCCATGGCCGGCCTGAAGTTCTCGATGGACATGCAGAAGGAAGGCCTGATCGACTGGAAGACAGCCGTTCTGAGGAACCCTGCCGACCAGCTCGAACAGCTTCTCGCACCTGTTTTCGATCTGAATGAAGTCAAAAAAGCCAAGGTCATCGCCACCGGCCTGCCGGCTGGCCCAGGTGCCGCAACCGGCAAGATTTATCTCAACGCCGAGCGCGCCGTGATCGCTGCCGAGCGCGGCGAAAAGGTCCTGCTGGTCCGCGTGGAAACGTCGCCAGAAGATCTTCGAGGCATGATCGCCGCCGAAGGCATTCTGACGGCCCGCGGTGGTGTCTCCTCGCACGCCGCCCTGGTGGCTCGCCAGATGGGCAAGGTCTGCATCTGTGGCGCCGCCGGAGTGGAAGTCAACTACGAGAGCAAGACGGTCAAGGTCGACGGCCAGACCTATCAGGAAGGCGACTTCCTGTCGATCGACGGCACCTCGGGCATGGTCTATGCAGGTCAGGTCCAGACAGCACCATCAGAAATCATCGCCGGCCTTCTCTATGGCGATGTGGAAGCCCAGAAGACCGAAAAATTCCAAAGCTTCCAGCAGCTCATGAAGTGGTGCGGCGATGCCACCCGCATGACCGTCAGGACCAACGCCGACACGCCTGAGCAAACCTCCAATGCCTTGGCCTTCGGCGCCGTGGGCATCGGTCTTTGCCGCACAGAACACATGTTCTTTGAAGGCGACCGGATCGACGCCATGCGTGAGATGATCCTCTCGACCACCCTGGCCGAACGCGAGGCCGCCCTGGCCAAGCTTCTGCCATACCAGAGAGCCGACTTCTTCGGCATCTTCAAGGCCCTTGGCGGCCTCCCAGCCACCATCCGGTTCCTTGATCCTCCACTGCACGAGTTCCTGCCCAACAGCAAGGAACAGCAAATGGACCTCTCCCGCAAGATCGGTGTGCCGGTTGAGCGGATCATGGCCCGCGTGCACGAGCTGCACGAGTTCAACCCGATGCTCGGCTTCCGTGGCTGCCGTCTGGGCATTCGCTTCCCGGAAATCACCCGCATGCAAGCCCGGGCCGTTTTTGAGGCCGCCGCCCAGTGCGTGGCCGAGAACATTCCATGCAAGCCTGAAGTCATGATTCCGCTGGTCGGATTCAAGAAGGAACTCGACCTGCAAGTGGCAATCGTCCACGAAACAGCCCGTCAGGTGGAAGCCGAGCGCGGCGTTAAGCTCTCCTATCAGGTGGGCACGATGATTGAAGTGCCTCGCGGGGCCCTGACGGCCAACGAGATCGCCGAATCCGCAGAATTCTTCAGCTTCGGCACCAACGACCTGACCCAGACCACCATGGGCATGAGCCGCGACGACAGCGGCTCGTTCCTGCCGGCCTACCAGGAATCAGAAATCGTCAAGAGCAACCCATTCGCTTCGATCGATCAGACGGGTGTCGGCCAATTGATGGAAATCGCCATCACCAAGGGCCGCAGCACCCGCCCGAACATCAAGCTGGGAATCTGCGGCGAGCACGGTGGAGATCCGGATTCCGTCGTCTTCTGCCACAAAATTGGCCTGGACTACGTCTCCTGCTCACCATTCCGCGTTCCAGTTGCCCGTTTGGCAGCCGCCCAGGCCGCCATCAACTCGGCGAGCTGATCGACAATCTGCCCTCAAGCCAGCCACATGCCCGTCAAATCCTGTGGCTGCTTTCGGTATCACCTTTTGAAAAGGCTTGATTTGCCGTGAATATCAAGCCATCTCCCAGATTTTGTCGTGTTTTCGCTTGACAAACCCATGTTCAAACGAGAATATAACCTCTATCTGAGAAAGTCGAATTCATGCGTTGGCCAGTCCTTCGCTTCTCTGGAAATGTAGATACCTGATCATGTCAATCGATAAGAGCCTCAAAGTCGGTGGTGGTATGGCACGCACACGCAACGTCCTGCGTCGCCCTGAGCGTCTTGCCCTGCTTCAGGAAGATGGCAAGTGGACCGCCACCAAAGGCGTCTACAACGTGCCCAAAACCAAATATCGCAAGCTTGCCCCAGGTCAGTCAGGCCCCAAGCGGGAAGGCTGAATCGCCTTCTCCCCGAATCTCGGATCCAGCCTTAAACCAGCCACGATCTGAATTCTTCCTGAACTTTGATGAGCCGCTCCAAGTCCGCTACTTCCCCCCTTTTTCTGGGGTGATGCATTTCGGCCTTATGGGCGGCTGTTTTTCGTAACTCACCTTGAGATAAAACCGTTATCTGATGTCAGGCCGACTTTTAGCTTACTGCCTTCTGATTGTGATCGCCAGCCTGGGCGGTGGGATGATCCCACTGGTCAGGGTCGTCACTCACATCCGCATGCAAATCTACCTGAGCTTCTCCGCAGGCGTCATGCTCGGCTCTGCCCTGCTCCACATGCTTCCTGAAGCAGCCGAAATCGGTGGGCCAGGCGCCATCGCATGGTCCCTCCCAGGGCTCGTCACCCTATTCATGATCGAACGCTTCTTCAGCTTCCATCATCACGAGTTCGAAGAACCTCTGCCAAACACCGACCCACCCGGCCATGCCCAAGGCGGCATCGACCACCATGACCACTCGCATCCACACAATCACACGAATGCCGAGCCACACAGCCAAAATGCCAAATACCAGTGGAAAGCCGCCACAGTCGGCCTGACCCTCCACTCGCTTCTCGGTGGCTTGGCTCTGGCCTCTGCCGAAGCGGCTTCCGCCGACGCCGCCTGGAGTGTCTCAAGTGGTGTTTTTCTCGCCACCCTACTCCACAAACCCGCTGACGCCCTGACCATCACAAGCCTCATGAAACGCGGCAGAACCGGATCTTCCCTGGCGCATCTCGTCAACCTCATCTTCGCCCTCATGATCCCACTCGGCGCCATCCTCTTCCAGCTCGGCAAAGCCCGCCTCTCCATGCTCCCACAAGAGTCCATCCAAGCCATCACCGGCTCAGCCCTGGCTTTCTCTGCTGGCACCTTCCTCTGCGTTTCCCTCAGCGATCTTCTCCCAGAATTACATTTCCATAGCCACGACCGAGTCAAGCTCTCCCTTTCGCTCCTCTCCGGCATACTCCTCATGGCCATTGTTGCATTTTTCGGCGAATAAAATCCGGCC
This sequence comes from Candidatus Kuenenia stuttgartensis, assembly GCA_945865635.1. Lineage (GTDB taxonomy): Bacteria > Planctomycetota > Planctomycetia > Isosphaerales > Isosphaeraceae > QWQI01. Next base: position 2,978 of record CAMBEP010000103.1, on the reverse strand, counting down.
CCGACAGACCCGCCCACCACTTTTTTTGTTGCCGTCACACTCCCATGATCGACTCAAAAACGCGGCTGATCGTTTTCGGATCGCGCGTCAACACCCAAACCAAAACCACGCAATTGATCCCAACCGTGACCCAAAATACCATCTGAAACGAAGCTTTACTCGACTTGTGACGAATCAACTGCTGCGCCAGCATGGCGCCCGGCCAGCCTCCAATCAAACTCAAAATATGAAGCGATTTCTCAGGCGTACGCCACCGTCCTGCCGCAGCCGCCATCTTGTCCCAAAAATACGCCCAAAACGTCACCAGGCTTGCTACCGCATAAACCCCAAATAAAATCCACGACGCCAGATTCGTCATGCATGCCACCGCCATCATCACCAAAAACAGGCTAGGTGCATAAACCAGAGGCCCCAAACCAAGCCACCCGGACCGGCGCCTCCCGCTCTGGAAATTACCGGCTCCTGACGTCACCTTTGCATTCATATCTATCTCCTTTGATTTGAATTGACTTGAACCCATATGCACCTGATCTTTCAGAATATATCAGGAATCCAATGATGCAAAAGAGCAATTCCCTAAAAAGCCTCATGCCTGAATTTCAATTTTATAAAAACGGCCTGAAACCGATCATTCTACAAACTTATCCAGCCCTTACATCGCATCAATTCACCTCTTTTTTTTTAAAACAGAAATGAATTTCAAAATCCCTATATCAACTCAACCAACCGTTCCAGATCATCAAGCAACCACCATGTTTTTTGCATGCCCTGAAACTTCTTTTTTTTTCAATCGTGATTCGCTTCGCCCAAACCACTTCCCCAGCTCTATTTCGGCGATCCCTTTTGAAACTCATTGAGCCATTCCAATAAAATTGCATCTCGAATGCTCTTCGTATCTTTCAATTCACCAAGCGTTTTGCCCCAGTAAAACCCAAACCACCCACTCGCATCCCGCTTCGACGACTCAACAAATTCCCTCCATTGCTGCGCACCGCATTTCAATGAAAACGTCTCTTCAATCACCACGGGCTTGCCCATCTGAAAGCCTGAAAGAGTCTTCAAAGCCTCTCCCTTCTTCGCTTTCTCAGGATAAATATGAACCGATAAAAAATCCAAAAGGTGACAGGTTTTCTCAGGAATAAATCCCGACGTCAGCCCCGGGCGATCAAGGCTCCAGTCGACAAGCCCAAGGGTAATCAGGTGCCTCCCATCCACCGTCCGTATTTCTTTCGTCATCTGCTCACACCAGGCGCGGGCAATCTCAAATCGTGGCCTTTTCTCCTGATCAAGTGTGATCATCTGCACAAAATACTTGTCTCCAAACCCCGGCCCCAGCCAGTCCCCAGCCTTCCGCCTGCCTCCGGGCACCACAGGTTCATTCATAATGTCATAACAGAAAATTGCATTTGATGAGCGACACTCCCCGGCAACCGCCCTCCAGAATGAAGCCTGAGCCTCCCATCGCGATTTTTCGTCAAGCAAATCATACCAGGCTGGCACATCCTGCTTATGATAACACCCAAGACCAGTAATATTTAAATATAGCCCAGTGGCTTCTGCCAGCTCCACAAGCTTCGAGAGCTGATCAAGATTCTTGCGGTTCGGGCGTTCCTTTGATTCCATGAATTTACCAAATTGCAAATGCACTCGAACCACATTCGCACCCAAATCCCGTATCTCTTGAAAATCCTCAACCACACTTGACCATTGGTCGTGCCAATAATCTTCAATCAATCGACCCGCCTCGTCATGATCATAATTAAAACCCCATGGAATAAATCGTTTGACGCCCATCTCCGTTTCAAATCCCCGCTTGTCAGACGAGACGACAATCCGCTCCAGCGGTCTCATGAAAGCCTTGGCCGGGCTCGCAAAAAGCCCACAGGCTGCCGCAGCCCGGAATATCATGCGTCGATGGTACATCTTCTAGCCTCACCTCATGCTAAAAAAGACTCCGAGGCAATCCATTTTCACGCTCATTTTGAAGCCCCGCCAAAACTGATCCTAACAAGCCCCGACCCACGTTTCAACTTGATCTCTATAAATTGTTCAGAATCCTAAGCATTTCCTCTATGCCAGCCAACAATCCAAAAAAACGCCTATTTTTTATTTTAAATGATCAGCCCATTTTTTTTCGAAATTCTTAAAATAGAAATTTCAGGTTTCCTCCCATTGGATGGATCGATTCCAAATGATAAAATGCCTGTCATGAACAGATATCGAGATCGCCTGAGGGAATGCAAGATGATCCTAGTCGTCGTTTTACGCCGAATGCTGATGATCTTATCCATTATGTTCTGGCAAGGCGGGTTCATGTTTTACGGAGGTGTGGTTGTACCGGTTGGTGGTAGTGTCCTTGAATCCGATACCCAGCAAGGCTTTATCACGCAGTCTGTCACGAATTATCTGAATCTCGCAGGTGCAGCCTGCCTGCTCATCTGGGTTTCAAACCTCTGGTATGATCGAAAATCAGGGGTCCTTAAATTCGAATGGATGCTCTGGAGCCTCTCCGCCGTTTCTCTGGCGGTACTCGTCGTGGTTCACAGTCGAATGGATCAAATTCTCAACCAGGACTCCACAACCATTCTCAACCCCAAGGCATTCGACCTGTATCACAAAATTTATATCGGAACTAGCTCACTGCAATGGGCTGCAATGCTTTGCCTGCTGTTATTGGCAATGATCCGCTGGAAACAGCAGGATCATGGATCAAATCCCATCCCAGCCCCGATTCAAAAAGGTTCATCCGACTGAAGCGCGCAAACCCTTGAAATAAAATGGACATGCTGACCCTAATTAGAGTTGTGTAAAAGTCTCTATGTCAGGAGTTCAGCATGTCCACCAGTCTGTTGTATCACGGTTTCGGCATCATTGGCTATGACTACGTCCGGACTGATTACCAGGACGGTCACATCCACTTCATCATCCGTCAACCCAAGGCCAGTCTGCGTTGTCCGGCGTGCGGCTCTTCAAAAGTC
>CAMBEP010000102.1 GCA_945865635.1 Candidatus Kuenenia stuttgartensis | reverse complement strand
CCCACCAATCCACATCGACTCCCACTCCTCAACTAGCCCCCCCCTCCACCTCCCTAAAACCGCCTTCAAATACGACTCAATCCATCCTTTTTTTTCCACCGACAGATCTTGCCAACCCGCCCCCCCTTCGGTACTCTTGCCACTGATCGACTCCAAATATTGCCTGATCGATACAAGTCATACCTTCTACCAAATCCATGCCCGCTCATTACGCTCTTAAACAGACGATGCCGCACAGGGATCTGGCCAGAACACAAAAAAAATGACCATGATGATCATGATGATGGCAAGCATGGACACGGACAGTTTTTCGCTCGCTCCACTTCACAAGAGCGACACCTTACAGGAGCTAAGCCTCATGCCCGAAACTGATTCGGCGTTAATCCGAATGACCTCGCTCGAAATCCTCAACGACTTTGTCCCGGAAATCAGGGGCCAGCTTCAATTCCTCGACTTCCTCGTCAGGGCTGTCACCACAGATCTCCAGCGATACCAGTCAGAAATCGATTCCGGCACCAAAGTCTTCCTCAAGCAACTCATTTTAATGCACCTGGACCACATCGGCCAAAACGGTGGCCAGACCGGCGCCCTCAATGAGTTCTCTGAAGCCGTTTATCAATGGCTCGATGATGAAGAAGATGCCGATCCATTGGCCGATCAAGACGCCTCGACTTCCCCTTCCATTCAAGAGCTTTTGAATTCCAGCATCGATACCTTGAATTGGTCCGGAGGCAATTCCTGATGCACAGCCAATCCCCCAACCCAAAAGCCGCAAGCTCTGCCCCTCCAAAAACAGGTGCCCAGCCCGTCTCCATTCGCAATATCTACGAACATCTCGGCGAATTGAGGGGCCTTGCCCAGCTTGTCGTTTATCTGGCCGACCAAATCGAAGATACCGACAAACGACTCGACATGGCCACCGACCCTACCCAAATGGCCTTCCTCAACCGAGTCCTCTCCATGTATACCCAAGAACTCGAAATCAGGCATCAAGGCCTCTCCTCCCAAATCTCTTCCATCTGCAAACAAGTCTCCACCCGCGCCAGACCCTCTGCAAGCCGAATCAATCGATTCTAAGCCCGCACATTCCAAACCCGTCCTCAAGCTTTCACCACTCAAGGCAGGCGCCTCAATTGCCTGCCCCCCTTTTTTTTTGTGTTTTTTTCTCCCCCCTCCAGCTAATCCTAAATTCCAACCAAACCCTTTTTTCTCATTCGATCTCTCGGCCCACCACCACAATGTGCTGACCTCGCGGAACATTCGCTACCCAGGCCTGAGCCAGCACCACTCCATCCACACCCGCCCGCGCTGGCCACGGCTCCATGTCAATGTGGTCAAAATCGTGCAGATAGCCCACAATCTCGCCCGCCTTAACCGGCGTTCCACAATCCACAACCGATTCATAATGGCCATCAAACGGAGCGACCGTAAAACACGCCCGATCCACCATCTCAAGCTTCCTCTGACTCCCCGCCGCATGATACCCAATCGGTTCAATCTCGCCCCGAAGCTGCCCTTGATGGATCGCCGCTGCCAGTACACCATGGCGACCATAACGTACCCCTTCCGAATTCACCGCACACCCCCACCCAAGCTCTGTGCCCACTGTGATCTTGCCCAGCCGCTCCGCTTCGCTTGGAAGCAATCCAGGCGTCACATTCTGATAAACCATCAGGCTCGGGGTACCAAACCAACGGGCCGTCTCTTCAATCTGACGAGCCAGCTCCGGATCATCAACCGGATGATAGTTCGCACATAGCGAAAATCGCGCAACATTCCCCCCAGAATGAAGATCGATCACCACATGCACCCTCGGCCAAATATACTGCCGCACAAACGCCGCAATCCGATGCGTGATTCCAGAAAGCGACGGCTGGGTCCCGGCCCCCTCTACAAACGCCCTGTTCAGGTTCACCCCATCGTCAAGCGAGCTCTCGCGCGTACCCGCCCGAAACGCCGATGGATTCAACACCGGTAGGAATAGGATCCTCCCCCGAACATCCTCCAGCCGGATTTCACTCAAAAGATGCTTCAGTACAACCGGGCCTTCATATTCATTGCCGTGGTTGGAACCAAACGCAACCAGCCCCTGATCTGGCTTCGCCTCAGGCCCCACCCACACCGTCAATGGAATCAGGTGATCGCCCCAGATGCTGTCATGCTCCAGAGCGACCCAATAATCGCGACGTCCCGGTGAATCCAAATCCAGTTGCATCGGTCTGGCCACTTTTCGGCTCATTTTCCGCTCGCTTTCCATGACTTTCAGATTCCATGGGCTTCCCCATGTTTCAGATCTGCTGAGAGACGACCAACACATCGAATGCCTTACTATCTACACTATTCTTACCCTTCATGCAATTCATCGACCAACTTGACACATTGCCCCCCTCATCCCCATGTCATTTGACATCCGGTAACGTATAACCGTGCAACCGTTGGCTGAACGACGATCTAGATTTTATTCAGTTCAGCCGTCCTGGGTTTATACAACTGGATTCCATTAATCGTCTTTAAACAGGACAAGGACCTGAGAATATTATTGATCGCGCCACCACGCACCGACGAAATAGACCTGACAGGACCTGACTCACCGAGTGAAATGATATTATATTTTGTGTAAACCACAGGATCAATCCATGGAATACCAAAGTTTGGATTATGACTGGAATCCTGATTATTGGGACGATAATACAGAATAAAAATAGAAACAGGAGGATCTTGAGTAAAATGGTCAACCAGTTCCACTTTAATCGTTACTACCTTATGAATATTACGAAAGCTTGGAGACTCGATACTAACACCATTATCAAGAATTACACTTTTAAAACGATTGAAAACACCACTATTATCCATATTTATCGACTGATCTATCAGTTTTTCATAATCACAATTCATATCAGGAGCAATAAACAAGTCCGATCCACCCCAGACCTTTAATGGGCATGCATGAATGGGAACGTTATTCCGCTCGATTTCTCCCGGATCTAACCGACTACTTATTTCATTCTTGAAACCAGATTTAAAATCCGTCGCCGTATTCCCGATCCAATTTAATAACCTTTGATCGTAAAGTTTGGCAAGTTCTATTTTAATCTTATCAAGTTCGCTTTTAAAACGATCATACCTTTCCCGATTGCGATAATCTTTATAGCCCAACCAACAAATCCCATGCAACCCTTTCACGATCAAACGCCTGAAATCATCATGACTTAATGGATTGGATACAACGAGCTGGATCGCAATATGAAACATTCTTGCGATTGTATTAACATTTCCTTCGTTCATCAAGGAATCCTCTTTGTTACGAGTGATCTGTCCCCAGACTCCATTCTGTTCCCTGAATTCGCCTTTGTTGTTAATGGTCAGCTTGGCGTTGCTCTTGTTATTGGCAATAAATGAAGCCAGAACCGCGAGATTTCTTTTGATTGTTGGGAGGTCTCGAATTTGGATGTAAGGCATGTCTCTATCTCATCAGATTGGTTTGGTCATGGTTAAAATACGGTTAGGGCACAAACAGTGAGCGGAAACTCTGATGTCAAACAATTCAGAATCCCAATGAATTCTAACTCTCTACGTCGTTTTAATCCTTAAGAAATTACAAGTTATGCCAGTTAGCTCTTTACTAAACGAGTAGGAACTAAAAAGTCCAGAGAATACTAGAATCACATCATTTATTGTGGGGCAACTAAATTCTCCAAAATTCGGGTCCATCACATAAAAGTTTTTTCCAGCGGCAAGAGGACCATGATACGCCATGGCATGCCCTGAAAGATCCAGGTCTTGCCCCTCACCTGATTTAGAGGAATAACTGATTATAAATGCCGACTGAACTTGAGGGTTACTAGTGCGAAAGGTTTCACATTTGGTGACCTCATCCTGAATAAATCGAACGAAGTCAGTCCGGTCTCGCATGTGCATGTGAAACTCGACTTTTCTATTTTTAAGTATCTCTATGTGAGCATATTTATTCTGAGCATTTACCAACGTCGGAAATCCGGTTTTGACATACTTTTTATCAAATGCTGACAAAGCCTCGTTTATTTTCAGAAGTTTCTCCCGTTTCTTTTCCATTTGTTTAGAATCTAATGAAACAGCCATATTCCGATCAGCCTCACCGTCAGTTGAAACCAATAGGTTGATAACATCATTTTGAACTTCATTCTGGAGGATTTCTCGTAAAGTAAAGACTTGAGCCAGAGCGTCTGACATATCTGTCCATTCTCCAGTTTTAACACCTGACTGAGCGTGCTGGACAACTGCCATGTCAGGCCCTTTCTTTCGAAGGCGATCAAAATGAAAGTCAAAATCTTTAACCAAAGTATTAATAGCAAGTTCGGCCTTGTCTCGCAAAAGTTTTGCTTCTTGTTCTGGTAACTTCTTACTCGCTATTTGCTGACCTACCCCTTTTGCATAAGCAGTTATCATTTGTTTAATTTTAGGCGAAGTGTCAAACGATTCTTTGCCTTTAATAATAAATCGCCGACACCAATCCGTACAAATCCCCCAACATATACCACCACGTGGATTTTCATAGTAATCTTTCTGACTTCTGACATTCTTTATTGAAGCATTACAGATTAACTGATACCATAATGAACTATTACCTAAAATTAACAAATTAAAAGATAAATCTTCACCGATTTTTTTTATGACTTTTTCTAAATCAGAGTAACCCGCGCGACCGCGATAGGATTTGTACCAGAGAAAGTAAAGTCTTCTCAGACCATCGACGATTTGTTTACGTGTTTCCTCGACGCGCTTCTCAGCAGGAAGATTTCCAGTCGCATTCATATATGACATGGCATTGTCAAACATTTTTTTAATGGTTCTAATATTATCAGCATTCTTTAGGGAATCATCATCGTTACGAGTGATCGATCCCCAGACACCATTCTGTTCCCTGAATTCGCCTCTGCTGTTAATTGTCAGCTTGGCTTTGCTCTTGTTATTGGTCTCGAAACTCGCCAAAACGAGAAGGTTTCTTTTGATTGTTACAATATTGTCGATATCGATATAAGGCATGTCTCTGTCTCCTCAGATTGCAGATCCATTGGTCAGAATACGTTCACGATGTTCACGGGAAGCGAAAACCCAACATACTGCCGATTGATTCAGACTCTCTTCTTACGCTTTACGGCTTTTACGGCCTTTACAGCTTTTACGGCCCTGGCTTTCTCAGGTTCAGCCGTAATTTCGTATTGGCTCAGAATCGGTTCGCCCTTGTGGTGCTTCAAGGCTTCATGGGCAGACTCCGGCAGTGATTTGAGGCCCGTCAGGAACATCAACCCCTTGTGCTCCGACAACCCCTTGGCCGCTGCTTCCGTCAGTGTCGGCAGACTGCCCAGATGAATGTCGCCCTTGTGTTGCCCAAGGGCAATGGCGGCTTCGTCGGAAATACTTGTCAGCCCGCCCAGATGGAGACCGTCCCAGTGATCGTTGAAAGCTGCAGCGGCTTTTGCGGAAATCGTTTTCAGCCCTGAGAAATCCAATTCCCCATGATGCTTGCCCAGAAATTGGGCCGATTTGTCGGATAGGACGGTCAGCCCGCCCAGATGAAGCCCATCCCGATGATTATTGGCAAAAATCTCTGCCGATTGATCCGAAAGGCTGGTCAGCCCGCCCAGATGAAGCCCCGCCAAATTGTGAGAAAGCCCCTCGGCCACTTCATCGCTGATGGTCGTCAGGCCACGCAAGCCAAGCCCCCAGGTGTGCTTGCCAAGCTCACGGGCCGCGCCCGCCGAGAGTTCGGTCAACCCGCCCAGAAAAAGCACCCCTCGCAGGCGGCTCAAAATCCTGGCCTGCAAATCCGAAATGCTTGAAAGGCCTCGAAGGCCCAGACCACCAGGATGGCGGGCCAGGGTCTCGGTCAGGTAGGTCGACATTCGCTTCAGGCCATGCAGGTGAAGGTTGCCCTGATGATTCAGAAAACAGAGGGCAACGTCGTCGGACAAGCTCTTGAGCCCGTTGAGATAAAGGTCGCCATCCTGCTTGGCCAGAATTCTCGCCACTTCTACCGACAGGCTTGTCAGGCCATTGAGGTGAAGGTCGGCCATGGAATTGACCAGCATCTGGGCCCCCGCCTCGTCGATCGCCTGGAACGAATTCAGGTCCAGGCTACGGTCCGACAGAAACTCGGAAGCCACCGATCTATCAATCAGCTTCGAATTGCGCATGGATTCGATCCTTTTTTTGGGGCTAAGGCGGGTCTGGTACGATTCTGGCTTGACGATGAAGCGGCAAGCATGTTGAGACCTGGTCATAAATCCTCACATAAAAACCGTCGCTTAACAACAGCTTTTGTGGCAAAAACGCCTGATTCCCCAAAACCATCCCAGACAGGCCTCATCATCAGCAAATCCTTACAAAAATGGCCTTATGAAGCTTGGTAAGGGTCGGGCAATCGGGCTGGAGGAGCTTGGTTTTGAGCCTGAAAAAGAGCCCTGAGAATCAGGCCAGACATGGCAAGCCCCAGAGAAACCCGACCGGCATGCCCCGGATCAGAAAAAGAGATGGAACAAATCTTTGAAATCTGCTATAAGGAAGTCATATCAGGATAATTCTGTAGATCTCAAGGATCGTCATGAACATGTCTCGTGCCCGGGATGATCGCGGTAAGCAGGATCTGACGACGGCTTCAAATACCTCCGAAAGGAGTTCCCACGAGGGCTCATGGCGCGAGTCGCTGGAGTCGTTTGTGGTCGCCTTTATCATTGCTTATGTGGTGAAGTCGTTTGCCTTTGAGGCGTTTGTCATCCCGACCGGCTCCATGGCCCCGACCCTCATGGGCCGTCATAAAGAGATCGACTGCTCGCAGTGCGGCTATCGATTCGCCGTAAATGCCTCGGAAAGTGCCGGTTCAGCACCGATACTCATGGGCACCTGCGTGAATTGCCGATATGCGGCTGATATCCGCAGCGAGCCGAATTTCAAGGGCGACCGGATCCTGGTCCTGAAGAGTTTGTTTGACCTTCCCAAAACGATCGGCGGTGGCCCCCCAAAGCGCTGGGATGTGACCGTCTTCAAGTATCCCGAAGAGCCCGAAACCAACTACATCAAGCGACTTGTGGGCATGCCTGATGAGGAGCTCCGCATTCAGAGGGGCAATCTTTACACCCGCAAGCTCGGCTCAGCCGACCCCTTCCAGGTGCAGCGCAAGTCGCTCGACCACCAAAGAGCCATGCAGATCATGGTCAACGACGACCTGCACAAACCCAAGGCCCTCAGGGACGACCCCCGATGGAATCACTGGAGGCCTGAGGAAGGCGGCTGGAAAGTGCTTGAAGACGGCCTTTATGAGGCCAAGCCAAGCGGCGACTCCTGGCAGGAGATGCGTTATGAGCATCGTGTGCCCGACCCCGGCCAGTGGCGTGCCATCACTTCGTCGAAGCCCATTCCGGGCACCCCACGCTCCTCTCTGATCACCGATTTCTACGCCTACAACACCTTTCTCACCACCGACACATACGACAAATCCGCCTGGTTCCAGCCCCACTGGGTCGGCGACCTCACCGTCGAACTGCTCCTGGAAGTGAACAAGCCGACCGGCGAATTTCGTGTCGAACTTGTCGAGGCCGGCATCCAAAACCAGTTCGTCGTCGACCTCAAAACCGGCAAGGGCAAGCTCATCCGCGCTGGCAAAATCCTTGCCGAAACGCAGACTCCAATTCGCGAAGGCGGCCGATTCCGGATCCGGTTCGCCAATGTCGACGACCGCCTGACCGTCTGGATCAACCACCGCCTCCCATTCGGCGATGGTGTGAGCTATATCCCGGATGCCTCCGAAAAAACCGGCCCCCAAGCCGCAGACTTGAAGCCCGTGGGAATCGCCGTCCGCGACAGCGCTGCAACCGTCTCCCGACTCGTCCTCACCCGCGACATCTATTACAGCGTCAACCCAGGCGGATTCGACTATGCCGACATCCTCTGGAACAAGCCCATCATGGAAAGCCGCGACCTCTTCGACCTGCTCTCAGACCCAAAACGCTTCAGCAGCTTTGCAGAGGATCATCATCGGGACTTCCCCATCAAGCCCGGCCATTATATGATGATGGGCGACAACAGCCCGCTCTCAAAGGACAGCCGGGCCTGGGGCGTTCGCGACCAAAAAGAACCCGGCAGTATTGGCGGATGGGATCAGACCGGCAGGGAATCATGGGAAGTCCCCGAGCGACTCATCGTCGGCAAGGCCTTTATGGTCTATTGGCCACACTCCCGCCCACTCTGGCCAAAAATTCGCGTCAACCCTGACTTCTATCTCCCATTCCGACCCTATTTCGAACGCATCAAAGTCATTCGCTGACCTCATCCTTAACTCAGCAAAATCCTGCGGTTAACATCACGACTGCGATCACGGAGGATCGAACACAATGGGCCTCTTCTCCCGCTCCCAACCACCCGCCTCTCAAAATCCTTCCACCACCGCCTCTCTGCAATTCGCCAGCCGCGCCGCCATGCCCGCCGGACAGGCCATGCTTGAAGTCAAAAACCTCAAGAAATGGTACGGCCGAAGGCAAGTCGTCGACGGTGTCGAATTTGAAGTCCACAGAGGCGAAATCGTCGGCCTGCTCGGGCCAAACGGGGCCGGAAAAACCACCAGCTTCCGGATGACCATCGGTCTCATCGACGCCGACAGCGGTTCCGTCTCCTTCCAGGGCCACGACATCACCCGGCTCCCCATGTACCAACGCGCCCGACTCGGAATGGGCTACCTCCCACAAGACTCCTCCGTCTTCAGACAGCTCTCCGTCGAGCAAAACCTCATGGCCATTCTCGAATACCGCCAAGACTACACACGCAAACAACGAAAAGACCGGCTCGAAGTTCTTCTCGATCAATTCGGACTCGCCAAAATCCGCCATACTGCCGCCATGCGCGTCTCAGGCGGAGAAAAACGACGACTCGAAATCGCCCGATGCCTCGTCAATGACCCAAAACTCATCATGCTCGACGAACCCTTCGCTGGCATCGACCCTATCACCGTCGGCGAAATCCAAAAACAAATCCGCGCCCTCGCCGACGATCACAATATCGGTGTACTACTCACTGACCACCAATTCCGCGAAACTCTCGAAGTCTGCAACCGATCCTACGTCATTCGAGAAGGCAAAGTTTTCGCCTACGGAACCTCCGAAGAAATCTACGCCAATCCCGACGTCGCCAGACACTACCTCGGCGAACGTTTCGATGCCGCTCACACCGGACGTGCCGCCAGCCCACCACATTCCAGGGAACAAAACCCCTCTCAAGCCTTCGTCGTCCAAAATAGACAAGGACCCATCCACTTCGATGGACCCTAAACCCCTTCATAATCAAACTTTGACCTGCACAAACCAATCGAATCACCCACTCCTGCCACCTTCTCATAAAAATGGCCTAGACAAATTTGCGTTCCGCCTTATAGTTCGTCATTAATCAGACAGACTTTCCTCCAATCGTCTGTCTTCATTCACACTTACGGCACGATGCCGGGAGATTCAAATCATGCAAGGTCAGGACGACCGCTCAAAAGCTGCCCCAAGGTCCAGCCGGCTCTTTCAGCCTTCTGTCGACCTCCCTCTCGAAAAACGCGACCTGCCCGCCTCATTGGCCGGCCTGCCTGCCTCTGCACAAATTGGCCTCTCCGCAACCCACCTCATCGGCGCCTCCAAAGCCGGCAAGCAGGCCCCTACCAACGATTGGTCAAGCTTCGCCGGCTGGGCTTGGCTCAAGGGTGTCTGGAAGTCCAATACCAAAATCGATTTCATGCAGGCCGTTGCCAAAAGCCTCGGTGGAGGGACATCCACCCATTTCCCATCCATTCCAAGCCTCGATACATGGCTTGTCGGCGACAACCAATATGTCGGCCGTACCGCTCTGGCCGCCCAGCAAAATACCGAAATGCCACTCGACGGACTCATCATCAAGCCCAGCTCCAATGGCGGTGTCACCACCCTCTCCATGACATCCGCCGATGGAACTCCACCCGTCGAATTGAAAACCACCGCCACAACCCACAATTCCATCACCTTCTCAGGCCAGACTCCCGTCGACCTAACCTCGTCCGCAACCAGCGATGCTGTCCCTGTACGCGTGGTTCTCACCAAGCGAAATGCAAACTCCCTGCGAATCACCGCCGAAATGCAAACCTCCGGCAGTTGGGTCCGCATGTTTACCTACACCGCCACCCGAACCCGATTCACACCCGTTTAAATTCCAATCCCTTATTGAAATCAACCCAAAGGCAATCCCTTTTTTATCCTGATTTCAACGATCTCGCCTCTCCCAGGTCCACCAAATTTCATTCCGAGAGCAAGGCTTCGGGCGACTTGCCCAAAGCCTTTTTTTTTATACTTTGATCAGCCAATAACGACACCTCTTCCACCCTTTCCAGAGACATCTCAAGCCCATTGCCGGCCTTTTGAGCGATGCGACACCACCAGTAATCGACCGAGAAACCTAATACGGATTTTATTGAGAAATGAAATTTCTTTTTGAACTGTTCAAAGTCGATGGCCGATTTGATCGTGCTCTCTCACTCTTCAAAATTATTTAGAAAAAAACTGATAACTGTCAGAAATACTTCTCGCATTCTGATCGTCTTACATGTTATTATGGAATTTCTCCTCAAATATGCTCGATCGACAAACCTGATTTTGCTCTTTAAAAAGCAATTCTGTTGGTTTGAAAATCGTTTCTGAATGACACCGCACGAGTTCGTGTATCACCTTTCCTGAAAGAGTATATCAGATGACGTTCAATCTGCCTACCCCCCCCAATTTGCCGGAGCCTTCTTCAAGCGTCTCAGCCGCATCGCTTGCAGCTCGCTGATGCTGCTGGCCTTCGATGCGCCCTTGCCGGCTGTTGACATGCTGTATGTCTCGTTAGGCAACAACACCATCGTCTCTTACGACACCACAGGCAATAATGGCTCAACGATCGCCGCCAGCGTGGCCACCTTCGCCAGCACGAATCTGAATAGCCCACAAGGACTAGCGTTTGATTCCTTGGGCAACTTATTTGTTGGTAATTACGGCAACAATACCATAAGTAAGTTCGGCAGAACCGGGGCTTATCTTGGCAATATCAATAATAATACATACTATTCTGATGGGACAGTTGGTATGGCTATCGATTCTCATGGCAATCTATTTGCTTCAAATTCTAGTGATAACACAATTAGAAAGTTTAGCAATTCCGGCTTACAAATTGGTGAGATCAGTGCCTTGAATTTGAGCGGTCCTTTGGGTATTACACTCGATTCTGCAGATAACCTTTACGTTGCGATGAGCAACCCGTATCATAAACCCTCGGGGGGTGTTACTCAAATCTTAAAGTTTGATGAGTTTGGTAATCAAGTCGATTTCGGTTCAAGATTCGGCTCAGATATTGGTACTTTAGGCGATAAAGCACTTGCGTTCAACAGTGGATATTTGTTCGCCACATGTTCAAATTCTGCTGTCTACAGATATGGCCCTTTTGGAGGATATGATGGCACTGTTGGCTTTGTATGGAACCCGCAAGGGCTTGCTTTCGACTCATCGAATAATATGTATATTGCAAGTGCCGGGGATAACGTTCGGGCGAGCACGTTTTGCATCTCTAAGCTGGATTCTAACGGCATCTTTATCACTTCTTGGTTAGTGCCAGCAATACCAAGATTTATTGCTTTTCAATTAGTCCCCGAGCCATCCACCTACGCCCTGGCCGCCATCGCCACCGGAGTGATGGCTTATCTGGCCCGCCGCCGCAAGGCCCGCACCACCTGATCCAACAACCCCCAAGGGTGGGTCGGCAAAAACCCGTCCACCCTTGTTTTTTTTCACATCCGTCAAATCCGCAAAACCCCGACAATGTCGGCCCGATGCCCTCA
>CAMBEP010000101.1 GCA_945865635.1 Candidatus Kuenenia stuttgartensis | reverse complement strand
AATACGTATCTTGACGAACTGTTACTGCCGCCTCCATCGCAAAGAATCAGCAGTTTTTTAGCCTTGGGATATGTCTTTTGGCCATGGTTTTCCCACCAAGCCGCAATGCTTTCGTAAGCCAGTTCGCTCGTCTCGTGACTGGTATTGAGCTGCATGAACCCACGATTGTATTTCAGGTCGTAAATTTCGTGTGGGATGACCATGCTTCTTGAGCAGCCCAGAGACGATGTGCCGACTGACCGGCGTTCCCAGTTCGCCCATGCGTTTGGCAATCAGACGCCTGGAGAGATTGGTCCATTTCACTCCAGCCCGCATTGGATCACCTGCGGTGTGATCTTCGAGAACCTTGCAAAAGTTGGCCTCAATGGCCAAATCTTGTTCGATCAGGGTCTTGCGTCCACCCCTTTTTTTCGAATGCGGAGCGGATCCAGCACATCTTCGCCTTCCAGTTCCTCAATCCCTCGCTGGATGGTCTTTGGATCGCATCCCAGAACACGTGCGACATGCTCAATTCCGCCGTATCCCACCCAGCTTCGCGGCTTCAATCGCTGCATACCGACGCCGATCAGCTTCATTGAGCAATGCAAAAAGACGCTTCATCATCCGCTCGATTTGTGGAGCAAAGGCTTCCATGCCGACACCTCCTTGACAATGATCACAAAACCAATCGATTTAATAGCATGATTTGCCCAAAAGCGGAAGTTAATTCCGGCCTGATCCTTAGCCATACTCGACTGACTTGGCTTTGATAAGTCTCATATTGATTATAAACATCAGTCACGGGAATGGGGCAGATCGGGCTACACATTAAAAAAATTACTCGTTTTTGCCTTGCAGGGGATATTTTTTCAGTCAACCCGTTTTCTTCTCTTTATCATTATATCTGGATTAATGATCTCAACGCTTGCCCTGGCTGCGGCAGTCTGGGCTTTTTTCGTAGTGTTGACTGGCGAGCCAATTTCCGGATGGGCCAGCCAAATGATTCTGACTTCTCTTTTGGGCGGTTTTATCATTGTGATCCAGGGAGTCGTCGGGCTGTATGTCGGCCAGATTTTTGAACAAGTCAAAGACAGGCCCAGATACATTGTCAGCGACCGATTAAATTTTGATAAACCAACATGTTCATTATCTTCCTGATGTGTCTATTCCTATTTTTATACGTGCATTTATTTTGACGGTCCATTTTCACAACCATGTTCATTTTCTTGTCAATTCTTGTGCAGTTAGCGGGCTTGATTGACGGCTCCGAATCTGCGATGCTGGGAGAATCCTGAAGAAAATCTTGATTCGGGATCCATCCATGAGGAGTTCTTGCGGCCAGAATCGTGCTATTCGACTTAATCTGCGAGGCAATCCATGATTTTTCGGTACTTTAGGCTTATTCGTGTTGTCTGTTTTGAGGGGATCGCGAAGCCCTTGTGGTTGTCTATTTGCTCGTTCCATTGCTTGTTTCTGATGATTTTCAGCCTTGCGAATTTCTCTGAAGGAGCCGTTGCCGATGATTCGGCCAAATATTCGGACGCGATCGCACCGATTTTCAAAGAGCGCTGTGTCAAGTGTCATGGACCTGCCAAATCGGAAGGCAAGCTCGACCTGAGCACGGCTGCTGCAGTGGTGCGCGGTGGCGAGAATGGCTCGATTATTGCTTCTCACCAGCTCGATGAGAGTCTGCTTTGGGAACGCATCAAATCGGATGAAATGCCGCCAAAGCAACCACTTACAGGAGATGAGAAAGCAAAGATCAAGGCTTGGATTCTGGCAGGTGCGCCGGGTTTGCCGATCGGCTCGGTCCATAGTGGTGGGGACCACTGGGCATTTCGCAAGCTGGTACCCATTGAGCCTCCATCCGTCAAAAATAGGATGCCAGGGCTCAGCCGCATGGATCGTTTTATCGAGGCTGCGCTTGAACGGGACGGCCGAACGCTTGCTCAGGAGGCCCCAAAGCCGCGTCTGATCAGGCGTGTGAGTTTGTCTTTGACGGGTCTTCCGCCGACACCGGATGAGGTCGAGGCTTTTCTTGCGGATTCCGGTTTGAATGCTTATGAGCGTATGGTGGAGCGGTTTCTGGCCAGCCCGCGATATGGCGAACGATGGGGAAAATACTGGCTGGATGCTGCCGGGTATGCGGATTCGAACGGTTACTTCAATGCCGATTCTGACCGTCCGCTGGCTTATCGGTATCGAGATTATGTGATTCGGGCATGGAACCAGGATTTGCCGCTGGATCGGTTTGTGCGAGAGCAACTGGCAGGCGATGAGCTGCCCGGATACCAGCCTGGCCAGGCCGTTAGTGGCGAGGTTGCGGATCGCTTGATTGCGACCCATTTCCTGCGTAATGGTCAGGATGGAAGTGGCGAGAGCGATGGGAATCCGGATGAGGTGCGGGTCGATCGCTACACGGCTCTGGAATCGTCACAGCAGATGATTTCTTCGGCTTTGCTGGGTCTGACGATGCAGTGTGCCAAGTGTCATTCGCACAAATTTGAGCCGATCAGCCATGAAGATTATTACCGGTTTCAGGCCATTTTGGCGCCGGTTTTCCCTGCGGCGACGGATTCGCTCTGGATCAAGCCCCAAGCTCGATTTGTATTGGCACCTACTAAGCAACAGGAGCGTGAATTTGAGCGTAAGCTTAAGGACCTGGAGGAACGGGCCGCGAAATTGAAGGCAAGCCTTGGTGAGTGGGTTTCCGGAAATCGTCCTCGTGGTGTTGTTTTGTTTAGAGACGATTTCAATCTTGAGACAACCTTGGCGGCTCGATGGTCGAACATTGCTCCGGGCGATAATCATCCGGGCGGGAGCCCACCGGTGTCGGTGGATTCGGAGAAACCACCAGCGGCCCGGCGGCGTGGTGGACGGCTTGAGGTCATTTCAGGCATTACGAATGATAGTTGGCTGACCACGATGGAAAGTTTTGACTGGACACCTGAAACGGTCGGGGAATCGATTCAGGCGACGTTTGATTTGGTCGAGACCAGGCTTTCGGATCAGTCCAAGCCTGCCGAACGTGTGGGCTACTTTCTTGCGACCCATGACTTTGACGACGATGGGCGGATTGTTGGAGGCAACATACTCGTCGATGGTCACCCGTCCACAAGCTCTAGTGTGATTGTGGATTACCCGGGCAAGGACTCGACGCCGAAAGCGTCAATTGGTCGAACGGGTTATGTGACGGGCAAGAATTACGGGGTTCGTGTGACGAATATCGGGGAAGGTAAATTTCGCCTGGACCACGTGGTTGACGGGTTCCCTGAAGAGGGTTCATTGACTCTCCTGGCGGCGGATCTGCCCAATGGCGGATTTGGTTTTGAGTATCACAGGGAACGCAGCTTTTTGGTTGACAATGTTGTGGTGGAGCGGTTTGCAGCCTTGCCGGCGAGCGATCGCTCATCGATTGCCAATCGGGACGAGGAATTCCGGCGGCGGCAAAAAGAGCTTGAGAGTGCAAGGACTCAGGCATTGGGGCTGAAGAACAACCCTCCTTTCAAGATTTCATGGGCGACAGATGTCAGCGCGAAGCCGCCAGAGACGCATCTGCTAGTGCGTGGCGATTATGCCAAGCCGGGTGCCGTGATGATGGCTTCGCCAATCTCTGCACTGGCCAATCGGAATGCGCCATTTCTGGCAGAAGGCTCTGCGGGTGGCCGAACGACCGGGCGACGCCTGGCCCTGGCCAACTGGCTCACGGATCCGAACGAGCGGGCATCGTCGCTCTTGGCGCGTGTTCAGGTAAACCGAATCTGGCAGTCCCATTTTGGTGTGGGAATAGTCTCCACGCCTGAGAATCTTGGCCTGAGCGGTTCGCCGCCGACCCACCCGGAGCTACTTGACTGGCTGTCGCTGGAATTTATCCGGTCCGGCTGGAGTGTCAAGCACGTGCATCGTCTGATCCTCAATTCAGCCGCATTTCGTCAGACGAGCGATGCCGCGGAGGTTCCGGCTTCGCCTGAGACACGGTCGCTCGGCCGCTTTCCCGCTTTCAGGCTCGACGCAGAATCCATTCGCGATTCCATGCTTTTTGTCAGCGGCGAGCTCGACACGACCATGGGCGGGCCTTATGTTCCGATTCAGGTCAATGGCGACGGGGCCGTGTTGATCCAGGAATCGGAGCCAGGGGGGCATCGTCGCTCGGTTTATCTTCAGCAGAGGCGGACCCAGGTGATCAGCCTTTTGCAGGTCTTTGACGCACCGACAATCGTGTTCAACTCCCTGCGGCGGCCGCGCACGGCGATGCCTTTGCAATCGCTGGCCCTGATGAATTCGGATTTTGTGAGATCGCGTTCGACGGCCTTTGCCGGGCGAGTACAGAGGCACGAATCTGACGAACAGAATCGCGTCCGTCTGGCCTTCATGACGGCCTATTCCCGCAGGGTCACAGGGCAGGAAGAAATGGCCGCTTTGCGATTCCTTGACGAGCAAGCCCGCTTCTATGCCCCTGACGCCAAGGCCCGCTCCAGGGCATGGATCGACTTTTGCCAATCGCTTCTGATAAGCAACGAGTTTTTGTATGTCGATTGAAATTCCGAGACGGAGCCTAAGCAATGCAGAGCAGCCCTGAATCCTATCGGGAATCCGTCACCCGCCGCGGCTTCCTGTCGCAATATGCAGGCAGCCTTGGCGGGGTCGCCCTGGCACACCTGCTCGCGTCGGGCGAATCCTGTGGCGTGGAGACCGATGCGGCAGCCGGTTTTCTTAAGCCTGGTGGAAAGGCCAAATCGGTCATCTGCCTGTTTCAGCACGGTGGACCGAGCCAGATGGACCTTTTTGATCCGAAGCCCGCCTTGCAGAAATACAATGGGCAAGCTTATCCCGGCGGCAAGCTGGAAGTGCATTTTGACAAGCAGAAGGGGAATGTGCTTGGCAGCCCGTTCAAATTTGCCAGGCATGGTGGGAGTGGGATGGAGCTATGCGAACTGCTGCCTCATACGGCAGGGATTGTGGACGACATCACCATGATTCGATCGATGAAAACGGAGTCGGTGGATCATGAGTCGGCGCTGAGGCTGATCCACACAGGCCGGTTTCTGGCCGGGATGCCGGTCTGGGGCTCGTGGGTTGTCTATGGTCTGGGGACTGAGAATGCAAATCTGCCGGCTTATGTCGTGCTGACCGACCCCGGTGGGCTGCCTGTTGATGGAGAGCGCAACTGGTCATCGGGTTGGCTTCCGGCGGTGTATCAGGGAACACCGTTTCGGTCCGGAAACACGCCAGTCCTCGACCTGAAAACTCCTGCCGATCTACCCGATAGGGCCCGAAACGTCCAATTGAAATGGCTTCAGGAGCTAAATCAAGGCCACCTGAAGCGGCATCCGGGCAATACCGAGCTTGAGGCTCGATTGAAGAACTTCGAAACCGCGGCCCGCATGCAGATGGCGGTTCCAGAACTGCTGGACTTCGCTCGCGAAACGGCCTCGACCCGCGAGCTTTACGGGCTTGATAACCCGGCCACTGCCGAATACGGCCGGCGCTGCCTGCTTGCTCGCCGGCTTGTCGAAAATGGTGTCCGTTTCGTGCAGATTTATATGAAAGGTCAGCCCTGGGACACGCACAGCAACAACGCCCAGAGTCTCAAAGGGCTTTGTGCGACGACGGATGGCCCGAGTGCAGCCCTGGTGAAGGATCTCAAGCAACGTGGCCTTTTGGATTCTACAATTGTTATGTGGACGGGCGAATTTGGCCGCCTGCCGATCTCGCAGGGCACCGATGGGCGCGACCATAATCGACACGCCTTCTCCATGTGGATCGCAGGCGGTGGATTCAAGGGCGGTTACACACACGGCTCTACAGACGATTTTGGCTATGAATCTGTCAAGGATGTTGTCACAGTCCACGACCTGCACGCCACTCTGCTTCATACACTGGGGATTGATCACCGTAAACTTGCCGTTCAGCACGATGGCCGAGGCACAAGCCTGACGGACGCCGAGGTGACTGGCGCCAAGCTGGTCCCCGCACTTCTGGCGTAAGTGGTAGCGGGACAGATCGATCTTTTTGACAATTTCATTTGGCATAGGTTGTACGAGTGTGCGAAACTGGGTCGCAATGCAAGCCTTCACCCGCCAAAATGGGCTCTCACATGAATCAAGCCGTCCGCCACGACAATTCGAAAACGCTTGTTTGGCTGATCGCCTTCATGTGGGGGGCGTATTTTTTGAATTATTGCGACCGGCAGGCGGTTTTTGCGATGTTCAAGGCGCTTAAAAGCGACCTTGGCATGTCCGAACAGCAACTGGGCCTGACTGGAGCGGTTTTCCTCTGGGTTTATGGTCTTGGCTGCCCGCTGGCCGGACAACTGGCCGACCGCTATTCCAAGCGTCTGATGGTGGTGCTGAGCCTGGCTATCTGGAGCCTGACCACGCTTGCCACAGGGCTGGCTGGCTCGGCAATGGCCTTGCTTGGGCTTCGTGCCGTCATGGGGATATCAGAATCGCTCTTCATGCCGGCGGCGATCGCCCTGACGGCCAATGCCGCACCTGTGGAGAAGCGCTCGCGGGCGGTTTCCTTGCTGACCACCGCTCAGATCGCAGGCACTGTCACCGGGGCCTGGTTCGGAGGCTGGATGGCCGAACTGGGACAATGGCGATGGGCCTTTTTCGTGCTCGGCGGCTTTGGGCTGGCCTACTCCATTCCGTATTTTTTATTCCTAAAAAATATTGAGGAAAATACGCAGGCCGAATCAGGCAAGGGCGATTCAGGGCTTGCCATTCGAGCACTGGTCCGTGTGCCTACCTTCTGTATCCTCTGCTTTGCATTTCCCGTCTTTGTATTCGGGCTTTGGATGCTCTATAGCTGGATGCCAAGCTTTCTGGCGGAAAAGTTCAATCTAGGGCCGGCTGAAGCAGCCTTTAATGCCACCATCTATATGCAAGTGGCCACTCTGGCTGGTCTATTTCTGGGCGGAATTCTTGCCGACAGGCTCTTCAGCATGACCAAGGCGGCCCGCTTGTGGCTGCTGGTGGTCAGCCTGGCTGGCTGTGCGCCATGCCTGCATGGAATTGCCACAAGTCAGAGCCTTTGGGCAATGCGACTGAGTCTGGCCGGATTTGGTCTCTTTGGCGGGTTTCTCATGGGAAATATTTTTCCAGCCTCATTTGAGGTCGTCTCTGCCGACAAACGAGCCTCAGCAGTTGGAATTCTGAATTTCTTTGGATCCATGCTTTCAGGGTTTGCCCCTCTGGTGGTAGGCACATGGAAGAAGACAATTGGCATGGAGCGCATGCTCAGCGCCACTGCAATCATTTACCTTATAGCCTCGGCCGTGTTGGTATTCACGATTTTTCGTTTATTCCCAAGAGATTGGGAACGTATGCAGAGAAATACAAACCCGATCGAAATCCAATCGACCTGAGCCAAACCAATGCCACGAATTCTCATTGCGGAATGCAAGCAGGAAGTTTCCACTTTCAACCCTCATCTGAGCCTCTACGACGATTTCACCGTTCGTGCGGGGCAAGAGATTTTGGCCTATCACAGCCAAATCCGAAATGAAGTGGGCGGCGCTGTCGATATTTTTCATCAGCATCCTGATATTGAACTCGTTCCCGCCTATAGTGCATTTTTTATTACTTCGGGCGGAACACTGGCCGATAGCGCCTGGCGGCGAATTGCAACAGAATTTCTTGATGAGATCCGCCGGGCCGCATCCTCAGGGCCGCTGGATGGCGTTTACTTCTGCATGCATGGAGCCATGGCCAGCGAGCACGAACTCGACCCCGAGGGCTGGCTTCTGAGTGAATCACGTAAAATTCTGGGCGAATCCATTCCGATTGTATTATCACTCGACCTCCATGGTATCCTGACTGACCGGATGCTTGAACATAGCGATGCCATTGTAGCCTATCACACCTATCCACACGTTGACTTTTATGAAACAGGCCAGCGAGCGGCTCGCCTATTAATGAAAATCATGAGTGGTGCAGCCAAGCCAGTCACGGCCAAGGTGGCGATACCCGCTCTTGTTCGGGGCGATCAGCTCATTACCGAAACTGGTCTTTTCGGCCAAAGTATTCGCCTGGCACAATCTTACGAAACCGGTCCCGGTGGCCTATCGGCCGGAATGTTTATTGGCAACCCGTTTACGGATGTCCCTTCTTTGCAGTCCTACAGTTTTGTGGTGACAGATCAGAATGAGTCGCTGGCAGGGTCGGGAGCAATTGCAATAGCCGAATCTTTTTGGAAAAATCATGAAACGATGCAGGTCCCTTTATTAAAAATTCAAGATCTGCCCCAGAAATTGAATCAGAGAGTTTTCGATGGCCGCACTGGCACAGTGGCTCTGGTGGATGCCGCCGATGCAACCAGTTCAGGCGCTTCAGGCGATAGCAACTCGATTTTGTCGGTCTTGCAGTCATCAGGATATACAGGCCGGACATTAATTCCGATTGTTGATGCACCGGCTGTTGAAAAGGCTTTTTTGACAGGCATTGGCGGCACTTTGACAACGATCATTGGCGGCACTCTGGATCCATTCCGATTTCAACCGATTGAAATCACCGGAAAAGTACGACTTCTGAGCGACGGCAATTTTCGCAGCGAGTCGTTTGGCGAGATCTGGAGGGCAGGGCCCACGGTGGTTCTTGAATGTGGCAATATCACACTGGTCGTAAGCAGTCGGGCAGTGAATCTTTATGACCGCTCATTCTTTTATGCCCATGGGCAAAATCCTATGCATTTTGATGCTGTGGTGGTCAAGTCGCCGCATTGTCAAAAGCATATGTATTCGGATTGGTGCGACGAGCTCATTTTGATCGACGCACCTGGCTCTTCAAGTGCCAATATTCCCCATTTGGGCCACACCCGTTGCCCCAGGCCAATATTTCCGCTTGATCATGATGTTGCATTTACCCCAGTGGTAAAAATCTTCCAGAGAAATCCCTGAACTGATAAAGGCTGACATACCATGAAAATACGTGAGATCAAATGTGCCGGGCTTCGTGGAGCGACCCCTGAAGGCGGCTGGAGCAACGAGATCAGGCCCGACGACTGTGTTCATACGCTCATTGCGGTGCACACAGATGAAGGCCTCGTTGGTCTTGGCTCAGTCTTCACCAACGACGCCTTGGTCCAGGCGGCCCTGAATCTGCTCGAGCCCCTGTATCGTGGCGAAAATGCCCTTGAGCCGGAACGGGTCAGCGAAAAACTGCACCAAAATATGTTCTGGATGGGCCGGGGCGGCTCCATTACGCATGCGATCAGCGGAATTGACATTGCATTATGGGACATTCTCGGCAAGGCCACCGGCCAGCCCGTCGGCCGGCTTTTGGGTGGGCGATATCGGGACCGAATCATGCCTTATGCATCGCTTTTAATGGACGAGCCAGAACGGATGGAAGATCATCTTTTACCCGTTAAGGCACAAGGCTTTAAGGCATTCAAGATTGGCTGGGGCCCGTTTGGCCGGCGCAGCGCCGCAATCGATGAGGCGATTGTCGCCGCAGCCCGCGATGCCATCGGCCCCGATTGCAAATTGATGGTCGATGCCGGCGGCAGCGATGCCCACTGGGCCGGCCGCTACAAATGGGCCTTGAATACGGCCAGGATGCTGGCAAATTATGATGTCACCTGGTTTGAAGAGGCCTTGGCGCCGGATGCTCTGGAAGACTTTATCAAGCTTAGGGAACATTCGCCTGTTCCAATTGCTGGAGGCGAGGTCCTGACACGTCGCCAGGCATTCCAGCCGTGGATCGAGAAACGTGCCTTCGACATCATCCAGCCCGACGTGACAAAAGTCGGTGGTATCAGCGAAGAGCGCCGAATTGCCTGGATGGCTGAAGACTATGGCGTGAAATTCGTGCCTCATGGCTGGAACACAGCCGTAGGGCTGGCAGCCGACCTGCAACTGGCCTCGGCCATTGCAACCACCGACTTTGTGGAATATCTGACAGGGTCGCCGTTTATTGATGAAATCACCCAGGGCGGCTGGCACATCGATTCCGACGGCATGCTGGCAATTCCCAGCAAGCCGGGGCTGGGGCTGGAACTTGACCCCGATGTGGTCAGAAAATACACCGGCATTGCGAATCTGATTTAAATCCCCGACCGATTCCTCTTCCAAAAGAATCCAAACCGGGCGGGGCTTAAGGTACATCTCTGCATCCAGAAATCAATGCAGTCGAAAATGAGAGGGAAGGGGGGGCGCGTGGCTCTGGGGCTTCGCTTCGTGATTGAAGAACGCACTCCAAAGAGAATCCCCCCCAGACCAGACCTTTCCGCACCAAATCGATGAGACCTGACCGCTTGAATTGGTCGTAAACCGTTTGATTTGCAGATTTCTACTTGCGGCTTAAAGGGCCGGAAGCTGCCATGGATCGCGACGCTCGCGGTCGAGCCATGTATTGGCCACAGGGTCGCCAATAAACTCCCATTTGACCGGGTCCCATCGCAAGCTTCGGCGCTCCCAGTATGCGATATTGCCCAGAATGGAGATCGCAACCGATCGGGCGCCGATTTCGACATCCGCCAGCGGTTTCTGCCGCGATCGGATACAATCAAGCCAGTTGCGATGGTGCCCAGGCGACTTGGCAATGTGCACTTCCTTCTCCTCCAGCGGCTTTTTCACAATCGTCTCGGGATCGCTTGTCAGATGCCCCCGGTCAATCCGTAGTGTTCCCGCCGTGCCGGTGAATGTGCAGCCGCTCGGGCCTCCGTGAATCATCGTCACACCATTGGCATAGCGATAGGTAACACCGCTGGTAGCTTTCGGGTCGATCGGAGGAATAATCTCCACAGGGTCGCTCCTGTCCATCCCTAAACACCACTGGGCGATATCATAGTGGTGAGCGCCCATGTCGCTATGGCCGCCTCCGGCATATTCGCGATACTTTCGCCATGCCGGGAAAAGTTTGTGAACACCCCGCGGGCTCAAAATCGAGCTGTAGGGCCTCATCGGAGCTGGCCCAAGCCAAAGATCCCAGTCGAGACCGGGCTCCATCTCCTCGCCGGGAAGATCGCACCAAATGCTGGGTTCACCAACACCCACCGTCACGCTGACGATCTGCCCAAGTCGCCCGCTTTGAATGATTTCGGCAGCTTCCCGGAATGGCCCAAAAACGCCTGACCGCTGCTGGCTACCAGTCTGGAAGACCTTTTTATACTTCCTGGCCACATCAATGCACCGCTTCGCCTCAGCAAGTGTCAGTGTCATTGGCTTTTCGCAGTAAACGTCTTTTCCGGCCTTCATCGCTTCAATCGCCTGAATGGCATGCCAGTGCTCGGGCGTGGCAATGCAGACGGCATCAATGTCCTTCCGGGCGATCAGCTCGCGAAAGTCCGTATAAGCGCTGCATCCCTTGTAGGGGGTCTTCCCTTCATAGGCCTTTTCGACACGCTGCTTGGCCGCATCCCGCCGATTCTTGTCGACCTCGCAGACCGCGACCGCCTGCACATCGCCAAACCCAAGAAGGCTCTTGAGGTGATAGTCATTGGCCATCAGCCCGCAGCCAATGAAACCGACGGTGACACGCTCACTCGGGGGGGCCTTCTCCTGAGTTCCGAAAACGCTCGACGGTACGATCGTCGGGAAGGCTATCGAAGCGAGGGTGCCCCGGGTCATCAGTTCGCGTCGCGTCATATCCTTGGCCTGTCGCATGATTCGTGGTTTCCTGATTCGCAAAAGGTTCGGTTTTTATGGTGTGCATGCCCGTCTGGGATTTCACTAGCGATTCTAAAGATGACGAGTGTTGATCTAAAGGATCCGCCCGCTTGCCTACCCAGCCCTGAGAAATACCATTAGATACGCTCTCCATGAACTGGTCCAGAGAGAACTTGTCCAGATCCACAGAAAGTCAAAACTTTGATCGTTCCAGAACCCATCTGAAACCGGCATCTTCAATGTGAGCATTTTATACTTGTCGCAGTCAAAAAAGAGACATCCCGTATCAGAATGATGCCGGATGCATCAAAACAAGTAGCCGGTGGTTGAGCGAAGCGACACCTTCCGGTTATGAGATCTCGTTGTATATCACATCTTGTAAAGCCATGAATCATTCGATATTTGAGCGGATTTTGATTTAAAGGCCAAAGGCCTGGCCCAAGATAGCCCAGGGCAAAGCCCTGGGTCGGCGTAAGCCTATAAAATATAAACTCTTACCATCCCTCCTTGCCTTGG
>CAMBEP010000100.1 GCA_945865635.1 Candidatus Kuenenia stuttgartensis | reverse complement strand
GAGCAGGTCGAACGACTTTGTTCGCAGTATCGAAAGGCGGTGAATGAGGTCAATCGCCGGCTGCTCGACTGTGAGAATCTGTTTCAGAGAGGTTTTAAATCCGAAGTGGTTCAAGAGGCTGATCGTTCTCCCAATCTGATTGAAACCGTGGGTATGCTCGATTTCCCTGACCTTGATCTGCTCAGAGAGCTGGTCTCAACGTTCCAGCTCGACCCGCTTCCCTCCATGCGGCACGATATTGCAGCCTTGATTAACAAGTGCTATTCCGGAAATCAGCTTGTGGACCGTATCCTCAGGCAATTCCGGCTTTATTCACTCTCTTTGGCGCCGCTTAAAGATCGCCTGGATCTGCTTCGTAAACTCAACATGCTGGACAATTCGAACTTCGGCTGGGCTGAGGATGTGCTGGTTTTTGAACGGGCCCGAATCAGTCAGATTCAAAAAGAAATTCAATCGGCCACAAATAATCGAGATGGTCGCTTACTTCAGAAGTTATATTATGAATTACAATCGGCTGAATGGATAGAAAAGCCGCCTTCTACGATCGCAAGATCGATTAAGTCGACCATCAAGCAATACACGGATGAACGGCTGGCGAAAGAAGCTACGGCGGTATTCATCGAATTTGATGCAGCGTATCGAGAGCGAGATGTGAATCAGTGTAAAATACTGTTTCCACAGGTGGAAATGTATTTCAATGATAATGCTGGAAGTTATGATCCAGATCAGACTTCGACAATCCTGAAAATTGAGGAATGGCTGAAAAAAGTGGATGATGCGGAGGAAGCGGAAAGTTATTTCCAGCAATTGCTGGAGCAACTTGAACGGGAGTTGGATTCAGGCGCGAAGATTGAGCAGATTGAGCGGATATTTCACAGGATTTACCGGCTTGATAAACCGATCCCCGATCGGATTGTAAAGCGGGTGAAAGAAGCGAAGCGGACTGCGGAGACAAAGGGTTCACGCAAATTCGGTCTGATCGTGGCGTCATTGGTGGTGACTTTGATCGTAGTCTCGATCACGGCGGGTTTGATTTATCGTGGTAAGACTCGTGATCGGCGGGTGGCTGAGTACAACACGAAGCTGAATGAAATGATTACGGGGATGAGGCTTGATGAGGCCGATAAATTTCTCGAAGAGTTGACGATGACGGATTCTGGCCTGATAAACCGACCTGAGATCGTAAAGCGTCATAGCGAGCTTGCGGAAGCTCAGGATCTGGAAACGAAGCGATTGAATTCATTTGAGGAGTCGAAGGAGCAGGTGAAGGCCTTGCTTGCGAATGCGAGCACGAGTTTCGCAGAGATAAAACGAGTTCAGTCGATGATTCAGGATGCGGAGAAGCAGGCACGATTGCCGGATGAAAAAGCGGCGATGGATCAGTTTATGACCCAGTTGCTGACCTATCAGCGCGATCTTCAAAAGTCTGTGGACGACAAATTCAGCGCAAGGTTTGAGCCACTCAAGAAGGAGTTTGAATCGGAGCCTGATTCGCTTGCTGGATTGCGAAATTTGTTGGTTAATCTGTCAGATTTAAGGAAGGAATCGAAAGAAGTCAGGCAAGAGAAGCTGGTGTTGATTGAACCGATTGTGGATCAGTTGAATCGGTTGATTGTGGCGAAGGAGAGGATGGAGACAGAGAAGCGAGATTTGGATAATTTGGCGAGGGAGTTCAAGGACACCAGGACATTTATTGAGGCATTGAAGGTCTATTCAAATTTGCATCCTGAAAGTGCCAACGCTGGACTTTTGAAGCCGATTATTGATACAGAGGCGCCGGTTTGGTATCAGCTTGAGGAGTTTGCTGGAGTTCAGCAAGAGTTGAAGGCGATCCAGAAATCGCAACTGACATCGAAATATGCATTGAGATTACTTGGCCAGTGGAAAAAGTATAAGGCTTCGGTTGAATTCCATTCGGTTTTCAAGCAAGAGCCGAATGTGATAGCGACTCTGGTTGCTTATTCAAAGCGAGATCTGGGTGTGGAAGGTTCGCTGACGGAGAGAATTCAGAGCGAAGTTCTTTTGGGGCATCCATCGATACAGAAGGCAAAATATATTTGTACTCTCGATGGCAAGGCATATTATCTTGCAAATGCACCGAATCAGAATGAGGCAGGAACTATGTGGAACTATCGTAAATTTCTTGATCCCGAGATGAATCGAACAGTTGTTTCAGCGATTCGCGCGGATGAGCTGGATTTTAACAAAAGCTTTCCACCAGGCTGGTCAAACGGTTTGAAGGTTGTATCCGATCCGATCATGAACAGTTTGGTTAAAGTGAAGGGGATTTCCTGGGACGACACACTTGGAAAGTTGATATTGGATATTCAGAAAGAGATACGCATAGATGACGTTCTCAAATACAGGACCATGAGACTACTGATTGAAATCGCAGGTCAGGGAAGTCCGGTACTGAATGAAGTATTTGAAACACATTTGAAGGTATTGAAGCAGTCAGGAGTGAATCCGGATCTGAACTGGGTGAATCCTGATATTAAAGAGACCATATCAGCCAGAGTGGCTGTAAAGCCAGTTTTTGAGCGATTGCCAGATATAGATGACACAAGAAAGAGGTTGAAACAAAAGCTTGAAAATCAGCCGAAGTTAACCTCAGGTGTGATTTACGAGTGTATTGGAGTGGCGAGGAAGGGTGATGAAGGCGGCAAATGGGAGACTTTGAGATCCACGAAGCGCATTGAGAATGACGGTGATATCTTTGTGTTGAAGACTGGTGCGGAATCCGGTTTCAAGAAGGTGGGAACGAAGTCGGGTGAGAAGATTGATCTGAGCAGATCATCACCAGACCTGAGCGACTTTCGCGCTTTATGGATTGTGATTCCTGAAGCGAAATGAGTGATTGATCGGCTATACGAATCAAACGATAGGTATTGAATAGAAAGAAGAGTGAACAGATGGAAGAAGAATATTTTGTACGTCGCAGGGGTCGTGTTGCAGGTCCATATGAATATGAAGTCATGATGAAAATGGGTAAAACAGGAAAGCTGTTTAAATCGGATGAAGTTTCTGAGGATCAGGTTTCTTGGAGTCTGGCAGAAGAGACCGAGTTTCTTCCAGAGAGAAAACCTGTGAGAACTGTGAGAGTGACTGACCCTGAACCTGAACCTGTGAATATATTTG
This sequence comes from Candidatus Kuenenia stuttgartensis, assembly GCA_945865635.1. Taxonomy (GTDB): domain Bacteria; phylum Planctomycetota; class Planctomycetia; order Isosphaerales; family Isosphaeraceae; genus QWQI01. The sequence goes on along the minus strand of CAMBEP010000100.1, from coordinate 9,068 downwards.
AAACTCCAGTAACAACAGCTGTGGGCGGCCCTAGGCCTGGACCATCGGGAGCTCCATCGACCAATAAGGAATGGCATTATTCGTATGGAGACTTAACGTTTGGGCCACTCAAAGAATCTGAACTAAAACAGAAGTTCATGACAAAGGAAATCACCACAAAGACCAAGGTTTGGACTGACGGGATGGCGGATTGGGAAGAAGCCGATCGAGTCAAGACATTTATCGAATTCTTTAAGGCGATCAGAATTGGTGGAGGAGGAATAGCTGACCCGATGTATATCGGAAATGATGACAGGCTATACGCAACGTTTATGCAACGTGTGGGAGCTGAAATCATCGATGCGATGGTGGGGTGTACGATTTCTGTGGCCGTTTACTTTGCAACTGCATCCTTTGTTAGCATATTCCTAGTATTCTTAATTGGGATACTTGGTAAAAATGCAGAAAATTTTGTATTCGAGATCTCGGCAATGGGAGTCCTAGTTGGCGTGATTTTATCGTTCGTTTCTGTGATGCTGTATTACGTCAAACCAATTGCATCGCCCAAAATGGCAACAGTTGGAAAGTCAGCGATGGGGATTTATGTTTGCAAACTTGATGGGAGTCAACTGAGTTTTGGAGTTGCATTCCTTCGATATTTGATAAAAACCATCACCTTTGGTCTATTTCTAGGGTTTGGTTGTTTGACAGTTCTGTTCACTGGTAAGAAGCAGGCTTTGCATGATTTGATGATTGAAACTCTAGTCCTTCAGCGTGTCGAATAAAGAAAGGAATCTAAGAATGTCAATCAGTTATGATAGTTTTCAGATTAAATGGTATAAATTTGATATCGAATCGCGTATCGGATTTGAGGGAGGCAGATTCACCAGTGTCAACAACCTCTTTGTGATGCTCATCGGCCTGTTTTTGACAGTCTGCTTTTACGCAGCCCTGATTCCATTTGAGGGCTCGTTTTTTGCAGATATATTTACGAAACGTTGACCAACCCAGCATGCCACAACGTTTCTCACATTCTGGTCTACCGCCATTTTATTCATGAAATGGCGGAAGTTGGCAAACCAGAGGCGACGGAAAAGTTGAATGACCCCTTTTTCACCCGCATCAGAATGACATAGAGTCAATGGAAAATTAGCATGACCCCTTTTCCACCCGACAAGTTACGATAAAGAATTCAGCCGTTCGTAGAAATGCTGCAACTTCGCGCCGCTTGATTGCATTGCGTTTTGGCAAAGTGCAGTTTTAAAAAAAACGCCAGTGGCCCCATAAAATCGCAGGGCCATGAATGAAATCATAGCCTTGCGATCCAGACAGATCATGGGCAGAACGCCAGGGCAAGGGCTGGAGTCAGTTCTTAAGTTCCTTGATTTCCACCTTGCGGAACTCGATCGGGTGGCTCTCCGCCTGAAGCGAGAGCCAACCGCCTTTAAGGGCGAGTTCTTTTCGGGCGGATTCTGGCATGTTCTTGACGTTCTTGTCTTTCGGGTCGAGCTGGGCTTGTTCGTATTCGATCACCGTTTTGCCGTCCACAATATGGCGGATGACCTTGTCGCCGTGCACTTCCACTTCGGCTGTGACCCACTGGTCGCCATTATAGGTTTTTGATGTGGATGTGGTGCAGTGCTGCGTGTGCAGCTTGCCCTTATAGACCACGTGCGTGCCAGGTGTGCAAAGGTTTAGGGTCGAGCGTTCACCCTTGCCCAGACCGCCCAGGAACTGGACTTCGATGGAGACCGGGAAGTCTTGGTCCACGGTCATGGTCTTGGGGTCCTGGCAGTGGATCATGACACCACTGTTGCGAGTGGCCCAGCCTGGCCCACCCTTGCACTGATCGCCAGTGAATCGGTATTCAATTTTCAGGAGATAGTTGGAATAGGGTTTTTCGTAGAAGAGGTGTCCAAATCGTTCCTTGAAATCGTCGTATTGATCGTAAGCCACTTTGATCACCCCATTTTCCACGCGAAAAGTGTGGCGGCTGTCCTCACCAAGCTTTTCGCCAGTGATTTTGGGTGTCCAGCCGTTGAGGTCCTTGCCGTTGAAGAGCGAAACCCATTCATTTGCATGAACTTTTGAGAAGCCGGCGAGGCCCAGGGCGCAGGTCAGGATCAAGACGAGTTGTTGAAGACGGTGTCGCATGAGGAGTTTTCCGATGTTTTATGATGGGAGCGGGGAGCCAAGGGCCAGCGGCGCTGGGCATGTTCTAATGAATATACCGAAGAAGCCGTTGGAAAGGAAACCGGGAGCAAAAACTTGTTCTGCGGCTGCTGAGATCAATTGTACCAAGACTTGTTTTGTGTGGTTTTGATAAAAATAATTCTTGACTGTTGATTAGGCGGCCTTGAGTTGTGTATTTTGGAAAAGGATGCGGTTTGCAATGTTGCGAAATGTTGGCCTGGGTCAAACCGGGCTATCTGGCCATAACTTGAAAAGTTTGGATGCAGGCGTTTCTGATGTTTCAGAATCGAGTCGATTTTGGGACGATTCAGGAAGCGGCGGATGACTTGGAATTGAGAGCAATGACACAGAAAACGATGCGAAAAACGGAGTCTCGGGGTTTTACCCTGATTGAGTTGTTGGTGGTGATTGCGATCATTGCCGTTCTGATTTCGTTGCTGCTGCCTGCGGTTCAAGCGGCACGCGAGGCTGCCCGACGTGCCCAGTGCATCAATAACATGAAGCAGATCGGCCTTGCGATGCACAATTATGAAAGCACGCATGGCACTTTTGCGCCTGGCAAGAAAGGCTGTTGCTGGGGCACATGGACGGTTTTCATACTGCCATATCTTGAGTCTGGCAATATGTTTAATGCCTGGAACAATGTGGGCACCTATGATAATGCCGCGACTGACCCATTTCGATACTCAGGGGCGGGCAATTTTACTGTCACCAATACACGAATTTCGGCATATACTTGCCCAAGCGATACGCCTGTAGCGGCGTTTTCAAATATTCAATCCTACAATTATGCTGTAAACTTCGGTAATGTGACGCAGTCGCAAGCCGCGAGCGTCAAGGACTGGCAAGGCACAACGAGCACTTTTGGCGGGGCCCCGTTTAGTGATATTTATCCACGAACTGTGAACGGAGTGACCGTGGGTTCGACTATCTCACAGTCCGGCACCGTGGGTATCAATCAGATTCGTGATGGGACATCCAATACGATCATGGCCTCAGAGATTATTCAGGCTCAGGGAGGCGATCTGCGTGGTTTTGTGCACTGGGGCGATGCTTCGGCGTTTGAAACTCTTCTGAAGCCGAATGATACGAACCCTGATGTGATTTACAGCACTGTTTACTGCAAATATCCATTTGCCAATAATCCGCCTTGTGTTGCCTCAGGCACTGGCAAGCCGGCCAATAATTTCGGTTCCCGAAGTCGCCATGCAAGTGGTGTGAACACCTTGTATTGCGATGGATCCGTAAGGTTTACCAAAGATGCCATCAATATGCAGGTCTGGCGATCGCTGAGCACCACGCGAGGTGAGGAAGTGATCAGCGCCGAAAATTATTGACCATCACTTCGCTTTCTGGGTTCTGATTAATTCAGAAATGCATGAAATGGCTGCCTGCCCCGGCCAAACGTCTTGCATAAAAGCGTTTAGGCGAGCATGATGGCAATCTGTTGCTTGATGGCTTCCAGGGCTTTGTCCACAGGTTCGGGCAAAGTGGCTCCGGCGGCGGCTCGGTGGCCTCCTCCGCCAAACTTTCCGGCAAGTTCGCAGCAGTCGATGGAGCCTCGGCTCCGCAGACTGAGCTTGATGCCCCCGCCTGGCAATTCCATGAGCAGAAAGCCCAGTTCCACGCCCAGAATGCTTACGGTGTAATCCACCAGATCTTCTGTATCGCTGGGCAGGGCACCCACCTTGCGAAGTGCATCCCGCGTGACGGTGGCCCAGGCCACTCGTCCATCAAATGCGGTACTAAGGCTGGCCAGTGTCTCACCTACGAGCTTCAGCCTTCCGAGTGTGTTGCGTTCGAAGAGCTTTTTGAAAATCTCTGAAATCGGAGCGCCGGCTTCGATCAATTCGGCGGTGATCCGGAGAGTGCTTGCCGAGGTGTTCGGGTGACGAAACCAGCCTGTGTCCATGGCCATGGCGGTCAGGATGCCAGTGGCAATCTCTTTGTTGATTGGGCCTTTGAGGTGGCGGATCGCTTCAAACACAAGCCTGCCGGTGGCTTCAATCGAGGTGTCTACCAGAAAGCTTTGGGCCAGGTCTGCATCGCGGCTGACATGGTGGTCAATCACCAGTTTAGGCCCCTTGAACTGCCGGACCCAATCGCCGAATCGGCCCAACTGGCTCCAGCTTGACAGATCCAGAATGATCAGGGCTTGCGCATCCTTTAAAAGGAAATTCGACTCCCCACCCTCCTGATAGTGATGCAAAAGCCGACGATCAGGGTCGAGAAAGTCGTAGCGGGGCGGCAAAGGGCTGGTGTTCACGCAGCGTATATCTTTGCCCATACGAAGCAAGGCGTGGGCGAGAGCGATTTCGCTACCAAGTGCATCGCCGTCCGGGCGAATGTGGGTGGTCAGGACAATGCGGTCATGCCGCTTGAGGAAATCACTCAGTATGGTCCAATCCACAGAACTCATCGGCGCGGCGTCCTGTCCAGAAAATTGATACCGACCTTGCTAGACTGCTTATGACGTGTCAGCCACGTGCAGCGGATCCGTTCATAATACGGACTTGATTCTCCATAAGCGAGCTGGATTTATCAATCCTGATCGCTCAAAAAGAGCTATGATTTGGCAAGAATGAAACTAAGTTAAGCCCAGACTTGCCGAAGCATGCCTGGGCCATTGATTTTCAAGCTGCATTAAAACGAGTTGGCCGATTGGTCTGGATCAATATCCGTCCATCGAAACCACTTCACCACCATCGCGCGTTCCTAAGGACCAGTAAGTTTGCATATCTACAGAGTTCTTGAGGAACTTCACGGAGCCGTCTCCGAAAAGTATGTTCACACCGCCGGGGTGCTTGCTTGTTGCATTTACAAAGTGGGCATGCTGCGATTGAACACAGCAGCCAACTCGGCAGGCACTCCAAAGGTGTGTGCCACCACCATTGGGTGGAACTACGGTGTTGAAGAGCGTGTAACCCATGGCGCCTGTGCTCCATCGGGACCCGGGGCCGTTGCCAATGCCGGCACCGTTAGCAGCGCCAAATTGAGCGGAACAGATGTTCAAGTCAGCCTTTACAGCGTTTGTCCCTTTGACTCTCACGTCAAAAAGATCATGAGTGGTGGTTCCTGAAACATTTCCGGTGCCTTTGCCCATCTTTGGGGCTCCGGCCGTACCTGCATCCACAACAGCCTCTGCAAAGGCGATTGTGTTCGAGGTGCCATCGGTGATATCCCTTGGGCCATAGCATTTCTGCTCACCAAACAGGCCAGTCACTTCGCGTGCGCTGGAGAGGTTATAAGTTGTTGTGCCTTGGCTTGCAAAGTAACTGTTGATCCAGACTTGAGCACCCGCCCGACCATCGCTCGGGCAAAGAAAACTTGTGATCAACGTATTTGATGCAGTCGAATTGATGAAATACGCTGGATTGTTGGCCCATTCCGGGGCAAACGAAAAGTTGATTGCGTTATAAAGAGCTGTCTGCTCCATATAACCCAACAACAGGGCATGGGCACTCCAATTATTCCAGTCGGTTCTATTTCCCGCAGTGTCGTAAGGGCCCAGTGAAGCACCCATCGGAAACGTGTTGTGGGCCGACATGTAATTATGAAGCCCAAGGCCAATCTGTTTCAGATTATTAATGCACTGGCTGCGGCGGGCAGCCTCGCGAGCAGATTGAACCGCAGGCAGCAGCAACGAAATCAGAACAGCGATGATCGCAATGACCACCAGCAATTCAATGAGTGTGAAACCACCGCTTTTCTTTGAACGAATCATGGAATGAGTCCCTATCAAATGCTATCAGGATTAAGATCTGGAATCAGGGTTATAGAATGAATCGGGGTATGTAAAAGCAACTTGGACGAAATCCGGTAAGCCTTTCAGCGCTACTTGGATTTCGGCTTGCCCTGGGTTTTCATGAAATCTTCCATGGAAGAATTGGCCTGTTTCATCTCAGGCGAATCACCACCTGAAAGAGCTTTCGGATCAAAGTCTTTTTGATTGCCACACCCTGCAACAATCAGCAAGCTCATTGAAATCAATGCAAAAAGCATCCTGAACTTCGGCTTACGCCCTGTACGCAGAAATAGCGCATTCATCAGTCGGTTACCCGCTTTCATATTCTAAGGATTTGAGCTTTTGAGGGAATCTGTTCGTTGAGAACAACTAATAGATAACAGACCTACCATGCACGGTCAAGGTCCGTCTGTCAATGCTTAAAAAGTTTTTGCTTTAATCAAGCCATACCAGAATTTAATCGCCTGTATAACGTCCGATCCCCATAAAAAGGTCGGATTTGAATCAGACTACGCCATTCAATTCAATCAAAACCTGGGCCTTTTTTTGAGGTCCTCAAATTCACATTCGGTTCATGTGGAATGACTCGGATCCCTTGTATACCCAGGATCATCTTCAGTCCCGCTTCCTCTTATCACCCTTCATCACTTGATCCAGAACAAATTCGAATGCCTTGGTCGCATCGTCGTAATTTGTCTCATGGCCACCTTCAGGTTGGTGCGTCAATTGCACACTTCGGTTCGCATGCATTAAGGCTTTAGCCAGCCTCAACACACTATCCGGCGGAACGATCGTATCGCGTCCTCCTGTGGTCAGGGCAATTGGCATTTTGAGTTTGTCTGCATTCAGCTCTGCCGATCGCTTGCGGTATTCCTCGGGCTTCTCCTGTTTCGAGCCACCAAACGATACTGAAATGGCCTCCTGAAACTGGTTGTATTCCACCAGGTTCGCTGTCCCGTTCATTGAGATCACGCCGTCGATCAGCTCCGGATGCAATGTCGCAAAGGTCAAAGCCGAAGTTGCGCCCATTGATCCTCCACAAATCACTACTTTGTTTACCTTGTAACGATGCCGCAGCACCCCAATGATCTGCACCAGATCAGACTCGGCCGCAGGGCCCATCCAAGATGTTTTTGCCCGATAATCCGGCGACACATAGATCATTCGATTTTTCGCCGCAGCATCTCGAGCTGCCCTGCATTCGCTTCGCGGATCAATCACAAATTGCCAGCGGTCTGACCCATGGCCATGCAGCGCTATCAAAATCGGCACAGGTGACTCCGGATCAAACCCCTCTGGCTGAACGATCAGATAGCGCTCCGCACTTCCATCAAATGTTGCCTTGAACACCACATCCACTGGTTCGCCTGCCGATACAAGGCCACTTGGAATCAATCCCAAGACGGCCAACAGTATCATCCTCGCGTTCATAAATCGAAACTTCATTGACCGCTCCTTTTTATACACTCCCAATACCCACATTCAATCCACTCGCTGACAGCTCATATCCCATCCGATTGTCCAGATCCGCCATGGCCCTTCTATTGGAGTCAATCCCTCAAGTGCTCTTCAAGGAAGAGTTTCATTTTCTTAAGGGCCAGTTGGGCTTCAGGCGAGTCGGGAAGCTTGTTCTGGAAAACGTGCGGCATGCCTTCATAAAGGTCCAGCCTGACACTCACACCAGCAGTGTCCATCGCCTGGTAAAGCCTCACAAAGTTGCTCAGAAAAAGCTCCCGCGTGCCGCCCTGGATCAAAGTCGGCGGAAAGCCTTTCGAAAAGTCGCCATACACCGGCGAAACATAAGGATGCTTCTGCTCCTTCAGGTCCGCATAGGCCGCAGCGGCTGGGCCCAGTGTCGTGTCATATAGATACGACGGCTCAGAGTCCCTCAAGGTCACATAGCTATCGCCTGTTTCTGTGATGTCTGACCACGGCGACCAAAGCACCACGGCGGCCGGGAGAGCCAGCCCCTGATCCCTCATCTTCAATACCGAACCCGCAGCCAGACTCCCGCCAGCCGAATCGCCATAAAAAGCCACCTTCTTCATAGGCACGCCTTGCTTGGCCAATGCCTTGAAGACCGACACCACTTCGTCCGTCACCGCCTGCCAGCGAGCCTTTGGTGGATTCGTATAGTCGATCGATATCACCCGCAAACTTGTAAAAGCTGCCCCTGTCGCGCTGCTTGTCAAAGTGCTGCGGGCAGTGAAAAGTGTATACGCCCCGCCGTGGGCATAGACCAGCACCCTACCATCGTCCTTCCAACCCTTGGGCGTGATGTCCAGAACCCGTACCCCGCCCAAAGTCCGTTCTACGATCTTCACCCCAAGCTGCTCGGCGAGTCTGGCCGACGTTTCCAGTCGCTGGGCTTCATATTCCGCATGAATTCTCCTCCAGCCCTCGATATCGTTGGGGCCAGGCCGCTCTGCAATTTTCGCAGGGTCGGGCAGACCCTCAAAATAATTGCGCCACGCCGCCGATATCGTCTCGGGAACAAACGTCCGAAGTGTCACTGGTTTCAACTTTCTCAGCTCTTGGGGAAGGGCAGGTGCCAAGGCCGCCAAAAACACCACACCGGCCAGAATCGATTTCGCGACCAAACCCTTACCAGGTTTCCGCGGCCATACACGGTTCATGAAGCATCTGGGAAACATGGCTCAAGCTCCTCCATTCAAAGGAATCAGATCAAGGCAATCAGCCCCTTGGAATATTTTCGGAGTCCGAATCAAGGCTCATCACAGAACCAGAATCTGTTTTACAACACTTGCTCACCAAGTGCCATCAATTCGTAGAAAGGTTTTTCAACCGGCTCTCCCAACAAATCCGCATGTGCTTTTGCCGGTTGTCGATTCGCCCACTGCTTTTTTTCTGACCAGCTGAACTCAAACTCCAGAACTCAGGCAGGAAGAAGCAATCTGGATCTCGCCGCGATTTACCGCAAGCTAAGAATCCAATCCTTTTGCTAGAGGATCGTCACGACAGATTTGCTTTTCAGATCGTTAGCCCGAATATTTCACGATAAATTGTTTAATAATAGTCTTGTATAACCGCAATATCTTGTTATAATGAGACTTACAACACTTCTTCTGTTCAAGAAAGGGCTTTTCTCTCGTGACCCCTTGTGCTAAAAATTTGCTCCGGTTTGACAGCC
>CAMBEP010000099.1 GCA_945865635.1 Candidatus Kuenenia stuttgartensis | reverse complement strand
ACCAAGGCAAGGAGGGATGGTAAGAGTTTATATTTTATAGGCTTACGCCGACCCAGGGCTTTGCCCTGGGCTATCTTGGGCCAGGCCTTTGGCCTTTAAATCAAAATCCGCTCAAATATCGAATGATTCATGGCTTTACAGGATGTGATATACAACGAGATCTCATAACCGGAAGGTGTCGCTTCGCTCAACCACCGGCTACTTGTTTTGATGCATCCGGCATCATTCTGATACGATGTATCATGTGTGGCCGCGACAACTATAATGGCCAGGCCGGGGAAATTCAAATTCTAGTGAAGATAGTCCAAATCGAGTGCTCCATGAATCTCGCGTAACGGCGGCAGTGGTAGGGGGGGTAATTCTAAAAAACGGCCTAATCTGGCAACCGCACTCTCGCGAAAAAGGCTTGCAATGGGTATAAATGGCGAATCAGATTCAGGGCGAATGGAACTATCAGGTCAGGAATTTATCGCCGATGTCCGCTGAAGAGAACAAAGATTGGAATTTTGAGGCTCAATACAAGGCCTTGAACGATTGCGTCACGGCACTGGAATCCGGGCGACTGAGCCTTGACGACTCTCTGGCGTCCTATCAAAACGGGATTGGCCTGGTGCAGCAATGCCGGTCGATTTTGAGCAGGGCCCAGGCGAAAGTGGCACAACTCAGCGCTGTTGACGCCGACGGTTCGATGGAGACGAAGCCCTTGCAGCTTGATGTGGAAGCCCCAGAGGGCATGAAGCCCCAAGCCAAGAAGCGGGCCTCGAAGGAGGATTTCTTCTGAATTGTTTTGAATGCCTTATCAGGTACTTTTTTGAGAGTGCCGCTGCGGCAAACGGGGCAGATCAGGTAAAATCTAATGACGGATTGCAAATAGAGAACCAAGCTTGGCGTGGACAATTGGGTGAAGTCTTGCCAGAATGATTCCAATGGGCGAGTAACGACCTCAGAACCGCAAGTCACGGAATCGTCCATCTGAAACGGAATAGGGTCAGGGCGTCGTTCGCATGAATCATCATCCCACATCGACGCAAGAGCCAAATCTAACCCCTGGAGTCGAGGTCATGGTCGACCTCAGTCACGAACTAAAGCGAGCCAAGGCCCTTGTAGAGAGGGGTCTTGATCAATTTTTGACAGCCGAGACGGCTGGCGATGAAGGCCGATGCCCGAACCGGCTTGCCCAAGCCATGCGTTACAGCCTGATGGCGGGCGGTAAGCGACTTCGTCCGATTTTGGCGATGTGGTCGGCTGAAGCCTGTGGGGTTTTGGGCGAAATGGCGATGCCGTCGGCAGTGGCTCTTGAGATGATCCATACCTATTCGTTGATTCACGACGACCTGCCGGCGATGGACAACGATGACCTTCGCCGGGGCATGCCCACATGCCACAAGGCCTTTGACGAAGCCACGGCCATTCTGGCAGGCGATGGCCTTTTGACATTGGCATTTGAGGTGGTAGCGTGCCATCAGAAGCCCGTGGATGTGATCGGCGAATGTGTCCGGATTCTGGCCGATGCGGCTGGCCCGCGTGGCATGGTGGGTGGCCAGATGGCCGACTTGGCGGCTGAGGGTCGTACGGATGCGAATCTGGCAGAGCTTGAAGCGATCCATCGGCGGAAAACCGGTGCTTTGTTGTGTGCTGCGTTAAAGCTGGGTGCGACCATTGCACAAGCGACGGATGATCAGAAGGGCGCCTTGGAGCGTTACGGGTGGTCCGTTGGCCTAGCATTTCAGGTGGTCGACGACCTATTGGATGCCACAGGCGACGAGGCCAAAATGGGCAAGCGGGTTGGGAAAGATTGCGGGCTTGGTAAGTGGACTTATCCTGGCCTGATTGGTGTGGAATCGAGCAAAGTATACGCCCGTACACTGGCCGATTCTGCCATAGCTGCCTTGAATATCTTTGATGAGCGTGCGGATCGTCTCCGCGTTTTGGCACATCAAATCGTCGAAAGGGATCATTGAGCATGGCCAGCGCCATCTTGCCGAGAATTGCCGGACCTTCGGATTTGAAGGCACTGAATGAGAAGGAACTGGAGCAGTTGGCCGTTGAAATGCGTGCCGAACTGATTCAGGTGGTTGGCAGCCGTCCGGCTCACTTTGCCAGCAATCTGGGTGTGGTCGAGCTTTGTCTGGCATTGCACATAGCATTCGACTTCCGCAAGGACCGGATTATTTGGGATACAGGGCATCAGATTTATCCTCATAAACTGATCACTGGCCGGGCCGCCCAATTGCATTCGATTCGGACCAAGGGTGGTTTGATGGGCTATCCGAACCCGATCGAAAGCGAATTCGACCTCTTTATGACAGGCCATGCCGGTGCTGCGGCCTCTACAGCCCTGGGCCTGAAGGCAGGCGACGATGTGATGGGGCAGTCGGACCGCTATAGCGTGGCGGTGGTGGGCGATGGTGCCCTGCCGTGCGGCATGGTTTATGAAGCCATGAACAACGCTGCCGGATTGAACAAGAAATTCTTGCTGGTGCTTAACGACAACAAAATGTCGATTTGTCCGCGAGTGGGCGGTCTGGCCCAATATCTTGACAGAGTTCGGATGACATCGGCTTATAACGACATCAACAAGCGTCTGCGCAACTTCATACCCAACATTCCACTCGTCGGCGACGAAGCCGCCAGTTGGGCCCGACACTTCAAGGACGCCATCAAAGGCGGTATTCTTGGCTCTGGCATGTTGTTTGAAGAAATGGGCTTCACTTACCTGGGCCCAATTGACGGACACGACCTCAAGACACTTCGCCACTATCTTGAAAAGGTCAAGCTGCTCAATGGGCCCGTTCTGCTGCATGTCCTGACCGAAAAAGGTCACGGGTTTGAACCGGCGGCCGCAGATCCCGTGAAATTCCATGCCCCTTCGCCGTTCAAGACCGATGACGAGTGCGGTGTTGTCCACTTAAAATCCTCTGCAAGCAAGGCTTATACGGACACGGTCAGCGCCTCCCTCTTTGACATCATGGCCACCAACAGCAAGGTGGCGATCATTACGGCAGCCATGTGCGAAGGCAACAAGCTCCAGAAAATTCGCAACGCTTATCCAGACCGATTCTTTGATACAGGCATTTGCGAAAGTCATGCCGTAGCCTTCGCAGGCGGTATGGCCAAAGCCGGTTCACGGCCTGTGGTGGATATCTACAGCACCTTTCTTCAGCGCGGGTTTGACAACATCTTCCAGGAGGTCTCGCTGCAAAACCTGCCGGTCCTCTTCACGCTCGACCGCGCCGGCGTTGTCGGTGCCGATGGACCAACCCACCACGGAACTTATGATATCGCCTATATGCGAATGCTGCCAAACATGGTGGTCATGGCACCAGGTGATGAGCTGGATGTCAAACCAATGCTGGAATATGCACTTGCGATTGACTCGCCGACATCGATTCGATATCCGAAGACCACAGTTGAGACAATCCAGCGCAAATTTCAGCCGATTCGAACAGGCCAGTCCGAAGTTCTGGATTGGCAACCCGATGGCATGATGATCGTCTGCGGAGCATTTCTGGGCACAGCAAGTCGGGTAGCCAAGCGCCTACGCGAGGAACATGGCCTGAGAGTGGGTGTGATCAATGCCCGGTTCATCAAGCCTCTGGACAGCACAACATTCCATAAGGCAATCGAGGATTCGGGATTTGTGCTGACCATCGAGGAAGGCTGTCTGATGGGAGGCTTCGGGTCGGCTGTGCTGGAATCCGCAAACGATGCTGGAATCTCGACCGCACACGTTCGACGGCTCGGCCTGCCTGACAACTTCATTCTTCATGCAGAGCGCGACGAACAACTGGCTGAAGTCGGGCTCGACGAGGCCGGGATTTATCGATCTGCCCTGAAACTTGCAGGCCAAGTGGGGTTGGAAGTGAACACTTCCGAATATCACGAATTGGCTAACGGCCAGGTGGCCGCCATTCAGCCATCGCGATAACTTCTGCCCCTTGAATGCTGGAATTGTTTTGGAAATGAGCCTGAATATTCCGCAACAAGCACCGTTGAGAATTGCATTGCTGGGTCATGGCGGTCGTGAGTGTGTGCACGAAGTCGCTGCACAACTTCGGCGACTTCTAGACGCTTTACCAGAACTTTCGCTGGTTTACGAAGACTTCTCGGCAGAATCAAGCCTTGAGGGACTCAAAGCCGATCTGGCGATCGTGCTGGGCGGAGACGGCACCGTCCTGAGAGTGGCGCGCCGAATGGGCCACAAACCTATACCGATTCTCGGGGTCAACCTGGGCCGGCTTGGGTTCCTGACAGAAGTGAATCCCGAATCACTCAGAACAACCCTGCAGGATCTTGTCGATCAATCATTCCGTGTGGATGAGTTGATGACCTTGGAATGCCTTGTTTACCGGTCCAATAAAACCAAGCCTGATATCAGTCTTAGGGCATTGAATGACGTGGTATTGCGTGCCAGTCCACCTTTCCGCCTGATCGATATCGACCTGTTCATCGACGACAAACCCGCTGCAAGATATCGTGCAGACGGACTGATTCTGGCCACGGCGGCTGGCTCGACCGCCCACAATCTTTCGGCTGGCGGCCCGATTCTCTGCCCGGAAGCCCGCATGGTTGTGATTACTCCGATAGCGCCTCACACACTGACTCAGCGGCCGCTTGTGGACGATGCCAGAAAAACTTACAGACTTTCCATTGTCGGCCCGAACATGCCAACCCTGCTGGTGATTGACGGGCAGGAAGATCTTCCAATTTATCCATCGGACATTGTCGAAGTGGTTCAGGGCTCACCTTCCTTGCCGGTGGTCCGCGTCCGACAGAGTGATTTTTACCGTAATCTTGCAGAAAAACTCGGCTGGGGGTCGTATCTGCCAGGTGATCGCGGTGGTCGTCATTAAATCCGTCATAAACCAGTATCTGAAAAAGTTGATTATTCGTAAGTCTTTTTGAATCCAGATAGACCTGCTGAAATGGCCACTTGGATCAGATCAGGCCTCCAACAACCCTTACAACCGGCTCAATCCACAGATCTAATGCTACAATATGGTCACTTTTCCTAACAAGGTGCTTCCCCTCAGAGGGTAAAACCCGATAAAACAGATAGTGCTCGCAGTCTAGGAGAAATCAGTAGATATTTCTGACTGCGGGATTTGACTAAGTCGCATCTACCTTGTAGATTATAGCGACTAGACATGAATCATTGAAGAATTGATACTCTTACAAGCTTAAAATCGTGATTTTAAGCGATCATGTGATTCATGCTTGACCTCTTTGGAATATGGGGTATGGTTCAGCGAACAGATACGTTGGTCGTTCGTTGCAAGCAGATTCCGATTCCGTACCGATACTCCTTAGGAGAGACCGAGATGCGTAAGTTCGCCTTCGCGGCAGCCCTGGTCATTCTGACTGGTTCCGCTGTCAATGCACAAACGAAGTCCACACCACAAGCTGTTGCTCCTGTAAAGGTTGCTCCAGCTCCTCAAGCCGCTGCTAAGGTTGCTCCAGCTCCTCAAGCTGCTGCTAAGGTTGCTCCAGCTCCTCAAGCCGCTGCTAAGGTTGCTCCTGCTCCACAAGCTCCTGCTAAGGTTGCCCCTGCTCCACAAGCCGCTGCTCCTTCAAAGGTTGCCCCTGCTCCACAAGCCGCTGCTCCTTCTAAGGTTGCCCCTGCTCCACAAGCCGCTGCTCCTTCAAAGGTTGCTCCTGCTCCACAAGCCGCTGCTCCTTCAAAGGTTGCCCCTGCTGCACAAGCCGCTACTCCTTCAAAGGTTGCCCCTGCTGCTCAAGTTCCTGCAAAGAGCACACCACAAGGCTGAGTCTTTGACTGATTACACAAAGCCACTATGGTTATCCATAGTGGCTTTTTTTAGGCGCATTTCGATAGATTTTAATCCGATTTTGATCTCTGGCCAAACTCTCCATTTCACCCTGGCAGGTAACCCTTAAAACCAATCGGGGCGTCTGTTTGATCACGATAAGTTGGGGGCTTGGGTGAGAGCCAACGATTGAGTTCATCCTTGATCGAAAACGCGAAGAAATGCTGGCCACGCGGGTTGTAATGTCCCATGTAATATCTTTCAACATAAGATTTTGCATCGATCTTGAATTGAGCAAATTCGGCGACGTGGTTCGCCACAGAGTCGATGAAGGGTATCTTGCGAGCTTGCAGGAACTCGACAAATTCACGTGGGTGGAAGTCAAAAACGGGTGTCGACGTGATCGGTTTGCCCGCGCAGGCGTGCCAAATATTTGAGCCAGGATAGCTGAGCAGTACAAATAGCTTCTTGTTCATTTTGGTTAGGGATTCCTGAATACGTTCCATGATGCGCATTCCAACTTTGATGGCATAAGCCTCATAAAGCTTCTGAGTGGAACTTCGCACTTGGTCAGGCGTGGAAAACGCCAGGTTTTTCAAGCCTGTGACTGTGACCATTTCGTCAATACTCGCACGATTCACAATCTGGCCAGTTCGAATCGCGATCAGGGCATGAACAATCATGTCATTCCTGAACCAATCAAAAACGGTCTGTTCTTCACACATGGCAAGTAATTTCTGGGGAGTATCAGCCAGATTTGGCTTGTCAATCATGGCCCCGGAATTGGGATCAAGCCGGGCATGGCGCCAGGGGTTGGAATGGAACATTTTGCCGCTCAGACCTTTCACAACTTCTGGAGGAAAGGTCAGTTGGCGCCAGGCATTAATGCTTCGCCAATGATCATCGCCCCAGATGTTGAAAATCACGTATTCGGCGCCAAGGTCAGATTTTTCGACTTTTTCGAGCCTTAACGAAGCTTGGTAAACGCCAAAACCGCCGATCCCCCAGTTGCGAATGGGTTCTCCATAATGAGCGGCCAGAATCTCCTGCCAGGTTTCGCCATCGTTGGACTGGTGTCCCTGTGTAAAACTATTGCCATAAGTGTTTATTCTTGAGGGCTGGTCACGATAGTTCACCTGATATCGCTGTCCGGTCGGTTCATAACGTGCCAGAGTGTGTGAGCCATCCATACCATCACGCATGAAGCTGTTGCGAAGCAGGTATCCAGTGTCGGGATCAAACTTGGCCCAAACACGGGCCTTGGGATCGAGAAACGCTTCAACGGATGGTCGATCCATCACATAAGACTTCAAAAAGTTTCGGATTGTCTGATCTGCAAGATCACTGGCCAAGAGGGATGAACCGCTTGCCGAAGGGCCAAGACCAGCAGCCAGTGCAGCGCGAGCAACAGTTCGACGATTCGGCTGATTCACATGCAACTCCCATTTGAAGCAAATTGGACAGGCGCGGCTCAGAGGTAACGGCTTTACCTAAGGAATGCGCATTGCGACTTTAGCAAAGTGGTCGATGAAACTAAAGCAATTTATGACTCTTAAAAGACTTATGCTCCCGATTCGAAGTGGTCTGGTTTTGAGTTCAAACCCCAGAGATTCCGAGCATTCCATTCATTCAAGACGGCTTTGGACCGACTTTGGATTGCTTCAAAACTCCACTCGACAGATTTCCAGTTTCCGGCATAATCGCCAAATGCGACATGTGCCGCAACTTATGGATGAGGCGGTCAGCAGTTGGCATCAGCGGGAAGGATTCTCGGAAAAGTGGCTAATGACACCATGACGGGTCGTCTGGCGACCACCTCGCGCAATATCGTGCCTTGGATTCTGCCCGCCACTCTCATTGGCGCGCTCGTTGTTTTGCTCGTGCCCGTGCCCGGCATGGTCATGGACTTGCTCCTCGCTGCCAATGTCACCGTCTCTGTCCTGATCCTGATGACCACCATCACCATCAGTTCGCCACAACAGTTCAGCTCTTTCCCAACCCTTCTGTTAACCACCACTTTGACTCGGCTTGTCCTGAATGTCGCCAGTACCCGTCTGATCCTGCTTGATGGTGGAACCAAGGGGCTCGATGCCGCTGGCGATGTCATCAAATCGTTCGGGTCGTTTGTCGCTGGCGACAATATCGTCGTCGGTGCCGTCATGTTCAGCATTATGGTGATCATTCAGTTCGTCGTGATCACCAAAGGCTCTGGACGGATCAGCGAAGTGGCCGCCCGATTCATGCTCGACGGACTCCCAGGTCGACAGATGGCAATCGATTCCGACCTTCATGCCGGATTGATCGACCAAGCCGAAGCCGTTCGCCGACGCGATGCCGTCTATCGCCAAGCCGACTTCTTCGGCGCAATGGACGGTGCCGGCAAATACGTCAGGGGCGATGCTGTCGCTGGCGTTCTGATCACTTTCATCAATATCGTGGGCGGGTTCGCCATCGGTATCGTTCAGTTCGGAATGGCTCCCGCCGATGCTCTGGACATATTCACCAAGCTCACCATCGGAGATGGCCTCATCAGCCAAATCCCCGCCTTCCTAATCTCGCTGGGTGCCGGCCTGATCGTCACCCGATCATCCAGCGAATCCGATATCGGTGCCGAGATCACTGGACAGCTCTTTGGACAAGCCAGAACCTTAATGGCCGCAAGCGGTTTGCTCTTGATACTTGCCTTTTTGGGTTTGCCCAAGGTGCCTCTCTTATCACTGGCTGCCATTCTGATGCTCGGCGCCTGGATCTTATGGAAATCAGAGATTCCGGCCGACCACAATGCCACTAGACCAGCCCTTGCTTCCCAAGCAGCTCTCAAACCGCTCAAGGCACGAATCGACAACCCCTCGACGGCCTTGCCCAAATCCACTTCGGCACAGGCATCGGCCAAATCCGGGTCTGAACCATCCTCCGCTGCTCCAGCCAATGCCAAGCCCTCCATCGTGAAAGCCTCTGCCGCTGAAACGCCCGTGGCCGAATGGTTGCGAGTGGACGCCATGGAACTCTCCATCGGATACCGCCTGATTGCTCTGGCCGACCCCAATCGCGGCGGAGACCTCCTCGAACGCCTCCAACGCGTTCGCCAAAGGGTCGCTCGCGAACTCGGCATGATTGCCCCTCAAGTCGCCATTCGCGATGACCTCGCTATACAGCCCCATGAATACAAAATCGCCATCCGAGGCCTGACTGTCGCTATTGGTGTTTCCTATCCCGGCAGGCTATTGGCAATTGTTCCGGCAGGACTTACGGACGTCCCGCAAGGCCGCGAGGGGCTCGATCCAGCCTCTGGCTCGCCCGCTGTCTGGATTGCCGCCGAGGGTCGACAAGCCGCCGAACTCTCTGGCTGTCGTGTCAAAGATGCCGCCGCCGTCGTCATGGACCATCTCCTCGAAGTCATCATGGGCCATGCTGATGAGCTCCTCTCACGCGATCAAGTCATGCAGCTCCTCGAACGTGTCCGAACCACAAGCTCTTCGCTTGTCGATGAAGTCGTACCAAACCTCGTTCGTGTCGGAGAGATCCAGAAAGTCCTCCAAAACCTCCTGCGCGAACGTGTCAGTATCCTCGACATGGAAACGATCCTTGAAGCCCTTGCACTGGCAGCAGTTGCTACACGAGATCCTGAAGAGCTCACAGAACATACCCGAAGATCGCTCTCCCGCCGGCTCGTTCAGCCCTACCTCGGTACAGATGGCCACCTGCGCGTCGTTATGCTCGACAAATCGGTCGAAATGCGATTGTCGGCCGCCGTTGACGAATCCACCCGGCCTGAAACCGCTCTCGGTCTGGTCTGGAGCCGCGAGCTTGTCGCCGCAATTGGTGCTGCCGCAAAGCGTTTGACCGAACAGGGAAGAGCTCCCGTTGTCGTCGTCGGCTCGCTCGTCAGACGACTCGTTCGCGACCTCACCCATACAGACCTCCCAGGACTGGTCGTCCTCGCACAACAGGAAATTCCTCGCGATACGCCTGTCGATAACATCGCCACCGTCGCCCCGGCCGGCTTTGCAGAGGGCCAAACCGACAACCACTCCGGACCTGACCATCCAAAATCGACTTCAAACACCGACCAAAACGAAGTTTCTGCCATCCCAGCTCCTCATTCCTGGCCAAGAAACCGAAATCCGCGTTCCGCCACCCACTCCAAACCACTAAGCCAACACTCTGATGGGCCATAACTTTATGAAACGAAATGCTTTCTGGACAGCCCATCCTGGTCACCACCTGCTCCAGGGCCCTGCTCATTGCTTTCGTGGTCGATCCATGAAAGAGGCCCTCAATCATGCCGAGGCCGCTCTCGGCCGTCAACTTTGGGTCGTTGGCACCAACCGAACCATCGCTCGATCGCGGTTCTCAACCGACAAGTCCATCGACCAATGGTACGAAGTGGAAGTCGTCCCACACGCAGCCGACATACAGACCAAACCCACCGAAACCTTGGCTCATGATCACTTAAAAACTGTTCACAAAGCGGTTTCCGACCTGGAAGACTCCGGCGGAGACCCGCTCAGACTCTGGGATGTACCCGCCTGCCTCAATACGCCTTATCAATATCTGATCCGCTCTGGTGTCGAAGTAGTCTATGCCGAACGAATCGCACGACATGCCGCTGCCTGCCACAAACCCCGAGACCTCTCCGACGATTCCTCTGCCTGGCAAGCCATGATCGACGCCGTGGCGGACGGCATCAGTGTCGCTCATCGGGCTCCAATCGAGGACGGCGAAAAACGTGTCATCCTTGTTGTTGGGCCCACAGGTGCCGGGAAAACCACCTCGCTTGCCAAAATGGCCGCCCACCTGCAACTGACCAGCGAAAAGCGTGTCGGGCTGATCTCGTGCGATATGTTCCGTATCGCCGCCGTTGAGCAGCTTGACACTTACGCCCGAATCATGAACATGCCGTTTGCTGCCGCAGATTCCGCACAAATCGTTGCCGATCATGTCGCCGAAATCGACGCCGACTGGATCCTCATCGATACCCCTGGACGTGGCCCGCTCGACGATAACCATCTCGATATCCTCAGAGAATTGGTCGATGTACTCAACCCCGATGAAGTGCATCTGGTGCTCCCAATCGAATCCGCTGGCCGATGGGCCAGACTCACCGCGGAAAAATTTGCTGTTGTCAGACCCGACCGACTGATCGTCACCAAAATCGACGAAACCGATCGACACGGTGGACTGATCAACCTCCTGGCCGACCTCAAATTGCCATTCTCCTACATGAGCACTGGCCAGAATGTGCCCCAGGATTTTTACCCTGCCGATCCTGATCAAATCGCCTCGATCATCATGGGTTAAAACTCCCTTCCAACCAATAGCCGCATCGCTTTCACCCAATCTCATGGAAAAACCTCACGAAATCTCTTTCTCTTTGATCGCACCTGAAAAGTTCCAAAATCTTTGAGTCAATCCTGGCAAGGATTTCACATGCCTCGTCGGTATCCACCGAATAGAACTCAACGAACAAAGCCCCTGCTCTACCCCAAAAATCGATGACTCCTAAATGGCCACACAGCCTCCCGAAAACCCTGTTTCGCACTGGGAACCGTTCTGCTTGATCTGTAAGACTTTGTGACATCTAAAAAACCATCCGTTTCTACGTCTCGGAACAACTCGCTCAAGAAACCGAAAACCTTGTTTCGCACTGGGAACCGTTCTGCTTGATTTGTAAGACTTTGTGACATCAAAAAAACCATCCGTTTCTACGTCTCGGAACAACTCGCCCAAGAAACCAAAAACCTTGTTTCGCACTGGGAACCGTTCTGCTTGATCTGTAAGACTTTGTGACCTCAAAAAAACATCCTTTTCTACGTCTCGGAACAACTCACCCAAGAAACCGAAAACCTTGTTTCGCACTGGGAACCGTTCTGCTTTCTGTGAAATGATTTATGTCATGCAAAAAATATTTTCAAAGGCTGGCGATCCTGTATTCACAAATACGAAACATAGGTCATTATACTCTTCGCGGCCATGAATGGCACTTTTTGATCGCGACGATGCCGGAGGCATCGCAGCCAGTAGCCGGTGGTTGAGGAGCGTTTCAGCGACGACACCACCGGACACGACGACGCGGCATAAGGTCTTGCACCCCTTGCCGGGGTGCCAGCAGCTTTTTTTTAGACCTCATGACCAGAAGGTGTCGCTTCGCTCAACCACCGGCTACTTGATTTGATGCCTCCGGCATCATTCTGATACGATGTATCATGTGTGGCCGCGACAAAAAATATCATGTTAATCAGGTAGTCGTGACTTTTTCGTTGGGTTGCAATTTCCATACAATCGTCAAACTCGCCGGTAATCCGGTCAATCTCTAGGAACGGAATCATTCGACCTCTATTGACTCAAGGGCTTGCTTCTGAAATTTAATCCAACAGGCGAATCCGGAGCGATTGTTTTACTCTTGGCATCCCGAAGAAAATGAAATGATGATTCCCAAAAAAAGGCGGACTTATACTTTTCGCGACCATGAATGGCACTTTTTGATCAAAACGATGCCGGAGGCATCGCAGCCAGTAGCCGGTGGTTGAGGAGCGCGAGCGACGACACCACCGGACGACAACGCGGCATAAGGTCTTGCACCCCTGCCGGGGTGCCAGCAGCTTTTACCCCCATCT
>CAMBEP010000098.1 GCA_945865635.1 Candidatus Kuenenia stuttgartensis | reverse complement strand
AGTCTCCACTCAAGTCAAAAACCAGGGATCACCAAAATCCAATGAGCAGCAAGAAACCTCTGAACATCGGCCTGGTCGGCTACGGCTTCATGGGCCGGACGCACACCAACGGCTACAAGCGTGTCAACGACTTCTTCCCTGAGCTGGCTTACAGGCCCGTTCTGAAGGCCGTCTGTGGCCGTAGCGCCGAAGGCACCCAAGCCTTTGCCGACCAGTGGGGCTATGAGTCGATCGAGACCGATTGGCGCAAGCTGATTGAGCGCAAAGATATCGACGCCATTGATATCTGCACGCCCAACAACAGCCACGCCGAGATCGCCATCGCCGCCGCCAAGGCCGGCAAGATGATCCTCTGCGAAAAGCCGCTTTCGATGAACACAGCCGAAGGCCACAAGATGGTCGAAGCTGTCGAATCGGCCGGCGTTTTGAACACCGTCTGGTACAACTATCGCCGCGTTCCTGCCGTGACATTGGCCAAAAAGCTGATCGACGAAGGCCGTCTGGGCAAGGTCTTCCACTACCGGGCCAACTTCCTCCAGGACTGGACCATCAATGCCGACCTCCCACAAGGTGGAACGGCTCTGTGGCGTTTGGACGCCGCTGCGGCTGGCTCCGGCGTGACCGGCGACCTGCTGGCCCACTGCATTGATACAGCCCTCTGGCTGAATGGTTCGATCAGCGATGTTTCGGCCATGACGGAAACGTTCGTCAAAGAGCGCACCCACACGCTCACGGGCAAGATGGAGAAGGTCAGCATTGACGATGCCTGCGCCTTCTTGTGCCACTTTGCCAACGGCTCTCTGGGCCTGTTTGAGTCCACGCGTTATGCTCGTGGTCACAAGGCTTTGTATACGCTTGAGATCAATGGCGAAAACGCCTCGATCCGCTGGGACCTGCACGACCTTCATCGTCTCGAATACTTCGACTATAAGGACGAAGGCCAGATTCGCGGCTGGAAGAGCATTCACGTGACCGATGGCGACCATCCTTACATGAAGCATTGGTGGGTTCCGGGCCTTCAAATTGGCTATGAGCATACGTTTGTGCATCAGGTGGCCGATTTTCTGGCGAATGTGGAGCACGGCAAATCGACCAGCCCGACCTTCCGCGAAGCTCTGGAAACCCAAGCTGTGTGCGACGCTGTGCTGACTTCGGCCAAGGGTCGCAGTTGGGAAGATGTCAAGGTATAATGAGATTGGTGAGCTGGTGGCCCGCTTTTTAAGTGGTTCACCAGTATCCACTTTCAGCCTTCGGATGAATTGAAACAAAAAAAACGAGGTTCAGGCCATGACCGAGATCACATTCTATCGTCAGCAGAGACGCGACGGTTCGATTCGGTCCGGGCTGGAACTCAATGGAGAGCCTCAGTTCGGGCTGATTCAAAGCTGGCCTTCAGAGACTTCCGACGATGATTTGTCGATGGTTCTGGATTGGTACATTGACCTGACGATTCAATCACCAAATCCAATCGATTCTTCGGACCCGAATCAGACCAAAAACGAGCTCTTGAAGTTGCGGACTTCCATTATGAAAGGTCTGAATCAGATTGGGGATTCGATGGGAGCAGGCGTTGATTTTGAATCGCCGGTACTTTGGAAGAATTTTCCTGAACTCTCTGATGGGTATGAGATTGAACTGGTCTGCCGCGCCTCAAATCGCATATCAAGTCGCCAGTTGATGAACGAAATACATGGATTTGCACACCATTGGCTGGAATATCTTGGCAGCTTGAAGCAATTGACGGTGGTTTGATGCAAATCTCACATTCTAGGCGCGTGATCGATACCAATATCCTGATCAATCATTGGCGACGCATGAGTCAGAATGCGAATTGGGATCAGGTCACTCGTGAGATCGTCCATTTGTGGGCCGATCGACTGATCAAAATGGAATCATCGAACCTGATTCTAACACCCATAGGAATCGAATTTCTCTGTGGTTTTACGTATCATCTGGAAATGCAATTTGCCAAGGACTTTCTCTTGAAATTTCAATTCGCAGATGGTGGCGAAATTCGATCTGAAGATTGGTCAAATGCATTGAGCCTTGCAGAACGTATCCCTCAGAACCAGAAACGCCGTCAATTGGGTGATTGTCTGATCGCATCGATTTGCAAGCGTTTAAGGCTGCTGATTTCTACTGCGGATATCAACTTTCCCCGTTCCTGATTCAAATTCTGTCCCTCATCACCCTCACCCAAAACGGGAGCCTCGAAACTGTCATGCTCAAAACCGGAATGAACCTTCTGCTGTGGGCCGATATCGTAACGGAAGCCCATATCCCTGTCATTAAAGAATTGAAATCGATCGGATACGACTCGATTGAAGTTCCTCTATTCGACGTCGAAGATCCCAAGAAATACAAGTGGCTTGGCCAACTCCTGAAAGACGAAGGCCTTGGCTGTACCGCCGTGACCGTTGTGGGTGCTGATACGAACCCGATTTCGCCCGACCCCAAAATTCGTCAGGCCGCTGTGGATCACCTCAAAAAGGTGCTCGACTGTGCTGCTGAATTTGGCTGCGAAACACTGGTCGGCCCTTATCATTCAGCCATCGGCGAATTCTCGGGCTCGTTCCCGACCGAAACCGAATTTCAGCATGGTGTGGAAACCATGAAAAAGGTGGCTGCTGAAGCCTCTGTACGTAAAATTCAACTGGGTGTGGAATATCTCAACCGATTTGAAATTTACCTGCTGACGACCGCAGCCCAGGCCACCCGCTATGTCAAGGCTGTGGACCACCCATCATGCAAGATGATGTACGACACGTTTCATGCCAACATTGAAGAAAAGTCCCAGGCCGGGGCCTTCAATAGCTGCAAAGAGCATGTCTGCCACATCCACATCTCGGAAAACGACCGCGGCATCCCCGGTACCGGCCAAGTTCATTGGGACGAGTTCTGGGCCGCCTTGAAAGCCTCTGATTACAGTGGTTATCTAACGATTGAAGCCTTTGGCTCAGCCCTGCCGAACATTGCTGCCGCCACAAAGATCTGGCGCGACATTTTCCCTGATTCCATGCAACTGGCCCGCGAAGGGCTGGCGTTTATCAAGAAGAACGCCGGGATTTGAATCGTTGCGCTGATAAACTCTTTCATAGAGCAGAGATGGGTTATTCCATCCCTGCTCTTTTTCTTCGTAAGACGTTGATGACGTTTGGACATTTCGACAATCAAACGGATATAATCATTTCACATCGGTCGTTCAAAAGTCCCTATGATCTATGACTGTGAGCGAGGTTCCATATGAGTCAGGTTGATCGATCGATATTTGATTTAAGTCCAGCCGAGAAACTCCAGCTTGTGGAAGATTTATGGGACGATCTCGCTGCGAACAGTGAAAACGTACCGATTCACGATTGGCAAATTCGGGAAGTGGAACGTCGTCGTGCAAATCTCGAAAAAAATCCTTCATCAGGTGTTTTGTGGGAAGATGTGAAACGAAGGATTCGCAATAAGTATGGCCGCTGATCTGATTCTTTCACCTGAAGCTGAGAGAGATGTTGACCAAGCGTATGACGGTATGAAAGCCAGAGAATCGGTCGGGGAGAGGATTTTATGGTACGCCTCGAGGCGTGTTTTCATTCCATTGTTCGATCTCCTGAAATGTACGCTGAAATACGCAAACCATTTCGCCGGGCCTTGATCCGAAAATATCCCTATGCCGTGATTTATGAATACAGAAATCCAGACGTCTGGATACTTGCTGTATTTCATATGTCACAAGAGCCCGCGAAATTGCAAGCCCGATTGAAATGAGTACAGAACTTATTCCATGTATTGCCATCGACCAGTAATCTCCTCACAAATGAAAGTCGCCAACCGATGGACTGGAAAAGACTCAGACTGATCCTTATCCCCACCATGTTTGGCGCAATGGCAGCTGTGGCCGGATTGCATAAATCTGGTATTCTGGAATCGCCAGGTGAAACGGTTCAGGTTTTTGTCTATATCGCAACCGGCCTGTTTGTAATCATCCTTCTATTTGATTCAGCCTATCATTCCATCAAAGGCGAAGGGCAGTCTTGCCCCTATTGCGGTCACCTGCGTCAAATGAAACCATTCCGGATTTATGGCGAATGCCCGAACTGCCACAAATGAAAACCGATCCTGAAATACAACCGACCCGCGTTGCCATCGCCATTATTCGCCGTGGCAACGAATTCCTGATCCGAGTGCGTCCGCCGGGCGGTCCTATGCCGGGCGTTTATGAGTTCGCCGGCGGCAAGTGCGAGCCAGGCGAATCGCCTGATGAAACCGCCCTGCGCGAGGCCCGTGAAGAGACGGGCATGGATGTAACAATTTTACGGCTTCGCACCGAATTCGAATATCATTACGCCCACGGCCACATTCACTTACATTATTTCGACGCTGAACCAGCCCCTCTGCATGCCGAACCAGCCCCTGAAACCGGCTTTCACTGGGTTCACGGCTCGATCCTGCCCACCCTGATATTCCCGCCCGCCAACGAGCCGATTATGAAGACCCTGGCCGATGAGGTTGGTGCCGCATTTCCCGATACTCCCAGTGAATCATAAAAGGTTTTTTTTCCCCTTCCCAATTTCCCCGTTCCGTGTTAAGAATTCTACTGGAACAAGCGCCGTGTAGTGGAACTCGCGGACAGATCTCAGTCAGGATGACCCCCCCCTCATGGCCTCGGTGGACTCACCAGCCATCACCGACGACGAAACAGCCACCTTCCCGGCGGCTCCCGTCCCCATGCGCATCAGCCTGAATCAGAGGTTGGCCAGCGCCCGATCTGTGATCGTTCGCGACATCGCCGAATTTCATGAATATCAGGGCGTGATCGTCAATCTGGTCGCTCAAGAGCTTCAGGTCCGCTACCAGCGATCCATGCTCGGCTTTCTCTGGACACTCGTGAACCCAGCCTTGATGATGGGCACGCAGGCCCTCGTCTTCTCTCGCCTGTTTCGCGGGATCGGTGGGATGGGCCCCTGGGAGTACGCCATTTTCCTGTTCGCCGGGGCCATGCCCTGGACATTTCTTGCCTCAAGCATCACCGACTCCACCACCTCCCTGATCCAGCAGGAAGGCCTGATCCGTAAGATTTATGTGCCGAAATGGATCTTCCCACTAGCCAGGGTCCTGATCCAAAGCATTACATTTACGCTCTCGCTCATCGCCCTGTTCATCATGATGTGGCCACTGGGAGCCACAGTCTCATCAAGCCTTCTGGCATTGCCTTTGGCCATTCTCCTGATCTGCATGTTCACCATGGGTATGGGCTTGATCGCGGCCACGATCCACACATTTTTTCGCGACTTCGGGCACTTCCTGACCGTCGGCCTTCAGGCCTGGTATTTTCTCACCCCGATCATCTACAGGGCCGACTTTCTACCCACCAACGAACGCTGGAAGTTCTGGCTCAACCCCGCTTATCCATTCATCCGCCTGTTTCAAATCATCATCCATGAATCCCAATGGCCACCGGCATGGCTCTTCATGTTGGCCACCTGTATTGCAATCGGAACGCTTGGGGCAGGCTATTCGATATTTAAATCGCAGGAAAAGAAAATCGTTTTCAGGCTCTGATACCATCACGACCATGAATCAACATCAGACAAATGCAATCTTCGGAGAAGCCTGAAATGACAACCTCACCAGAATCCACTTCCAACGATCCTGTTGTGAACCTTCAAGGCATTGGCCTGAAGTTTATGAGCTATCACGACAGCCATCCGTCTCTGAAACGGGCTTTGATTAATCTCGTTCTTCGTCGTCAGCCACCGGCCACGGATAAAGCGTTTTGGGCCTTGCGCGATATCAACCTGACGATTCGTCAGGGCGAGCGCGTGGCTCTGATCGGAACCAATGGGGCTGGTAAAAGCACTTTGCTGAAGGTCATGGCCAGGATTTATGAGCCGACGGAAGGCCAGATGGAAATTCGGGGCCGAATTGCACCGATGATTGAAATGGGCGCCGGGTTTCATCCGGAGCTGACTGGCCAGCGCAATATTATGCTCAACGGGGCCTTGATGGGCATGAAGGCAGCGACAATGCGCGAAAAGTCGCCGGCCATTTGGGATTGGACGGGTTTGAGTGATTTTGCAGAACTGCCGTTGAAGTATTATTCGAGCGGAATGTTTCAGAGGCTTGCATTTGCGATTGCCACCGAGATTGAGCCCGAGATTTTATTGGTAGATGAATCGCTCAATGCCGGCGATGCCTCGTTTGTAGAGAAAGCCAAGGCCCGGATTTTAAACGTATTTGACAAGGCGAAGGCGGTGGTGGTGGTTTCTCACGACCTCGGACTGGTGCGAGAATTGTGCGACCGCACGATTTGGCTGAAAAAAGGCAGAATCATCGCCGACGGCCCCACGCCCGAAATATTGGACCAATATTGCGCAGAAGTCCACGGCACCGCCACAGCCGCATAAGACGTCCCAAACGAACCCGCCGCGCAAGCAAGGGACGCACATCCATAATGCCCAGCTGTAAAGTAGACGGCCGCATCTCCACAATCCAAGGCTGAATCACCAGGTTGGGGTGAAGCTCCCATAAACAGGGCGTTGAAGAAGGTGGATGCATGATCTGTATACGTCTCATACAGAAGTTTCAAAAGCCAGCTTTGAGCAGCCTGTTGAATATCCAGATGCTGTTATGTCAATCCTCTTTGAGGTAAGACCACCAACCGGAGAGCCGTATGCGCGAGATCCGCCTGTACGGTTCGGAGGGGAAGGGGGGATGTGAAACTCTCCCTACCTCTATCTCCGATCATGGATTTTTGATTTTTGTTTCAAGCCTCTTGCGGACGTTCACCGTTTCCGACATGATGAGGCAATAAGTGAACGTTTGCTGTCGAAACTTCACTCTAATTTGGGTTCATTCGGATTTGATCATAGAAGGTTTGCTCCGATGATTAACACGATGACTGCTGCTGTTCCCGAACCAGATGATCGATCCCGTCGGATCAATCAGCCTTGGACCAGATTGACCGAATCCGGTCAATTTTCTATCGAACAAGTGATTCAAGCCTATTATCTTTCCCTGATCAATGTGGCTCAAGATTTGATTCATCCCGCGATGCAGAGTAAAATCGCTCCTGCTGATCTGGTGCAAGAATCTATCCTTGTTGCATATGCAAAGTCTGGCGAGCTTGATGGCAAGTCTTCGCAGCAGTTGAAAATCTGGCTGCTCAGTGTTCTGATGAATAAGTATAAGCAGCAACGGAGGAACATCAAACGGCATGGTGAAATCAGTCTTGATGACATGAATCCGCCGTCCAGCTCGAATTCTGGCTCGAGTAACCATGGTGATCAGGATCCGGGCAGCCCCCAAGAGATGAATTCGGTGGACCAAAAAGAAATGGCGGCTATCGTGATTCAATGCGTCAATCAGTTGCCAGCGAAGCTTTCCGTTGTTTTGCTGATGAAATTGCAGGAAGGGTTGAACCTCGTTCAGATTGCATCTCGCCTGAACATTGAGAAAAACACCGCTCAGAGACGCCATGCCAGAGCATTGGAACAATTGCGAAAGATGCCTGAGATCGAAAATCTCAACCCGTTTATCGCCTGATCATGCCACTGGAGGGTGGGGTGAAGCCCACCATTCATGGCCAGAACGAATCGCATGGATGAAGTCGATTTTGCCGGTGTGCTGTCTGAACCAGAGAATGCAATGAATTATGGCAGGATTCCCATTTCACTCCTGGAGATATTGGGGCAAGCATAAGGCATTGCAAGTAAATGGTTTGCGTTGTGTAAATTTAGGATGACCCCATTGTTCTCTGTGACCCCTTTTCTCTGTATCATTGAGACTCTAGATCAATGGTAATAACCGAATCCTTTGGAAACCAATCTTTGATTTGTCGGTGCCACTTCTCGAAGTCATCTTTTCCCTGATCCCCGAAGGCGACCCAAATAGTACCGATCCTGTCTCGATGCGCTTGGCCAAGAAGTTTCTCGAGCGCTTCTTTGAAAAGTGTTTTCTTGATCGCATGTTTGGAAGGTTCTGTTAAATTGGGTGCCATCTGCTTCAACGCAAATTCTCTTAATTGTCTTGTAATCCCTTCTGCATCTAGGTCTTCAAATATAGATGGCACCGCTAAACCATTATTAGGTTCTACGAGTCCGTTGACATCATCAATTATTAAGCATTTGATGGTATTGATTCCTTTTCTACAGAAGGTGCCTAAAGGGTCTTCCAGCAGCTTGGCTGTCGTAGTATAAAAAACTTTACTACCTCGGACGGTATACTCCACGCCAAGAGTCACCGCCAAGTCTGTACGCATTGTGGGGTCGCCACCTTTAAGGATTAGGTGGCGCACTGGTGTTATGGAGTTCTTATTTTGGATATAATCGTAATATTCGAGAATCTTTTTGTTATCGACTTTAGACATCTTGATCTTAGGAGGGAAGTTGCAAAGTCTTCGGTACTTAGCTGGTAAGTAAGATTCGTCAAGAACTCCTTTCATCTTCGACCAGTGGTTGAATAAGATGTAGCCCCAACTGAAAGCAATAGCCAATATAATTACTACCCCAACGCGCAGCACCACGCGGTTGGCTGGCTTAACCCTAGGCAACGCGAATAAAGACAAAGCTAGCAGCATTCCTAGCCACCAAAAAGTCAGGTCGGTTCCCTTATCGGAAAAGAATTCCCAATAGTCAAATGGGAAAATATCCGACAGATTAGCCACGAACTTGATATAGAGGTAATCTGGAAGAACCTTAACCAATGGAACCAGAAAGGGAATCATACGTAATAAAGCCGGGTGCATAGTGTGTCGAATTCGTTCCGACTTCAAGGCCCAGTAAAACCAAACCGTCGCAAGGAAGAAGCCCATCATAGCGTGCGCCATCTGGTTAGTTCCCCAACTGTAAACAGCTGAATACGGCTGGAACTCGTCTGAGCCTAAGCTCACGTAGCCTATTAACTTTAGGAATTTACACATCAGGACCTCACTTTTTTAGCGGAGACATGATTCGGGGCGACAGCGGGTGCTGTGTTGCCGAGGATCGAAATAGAGATACGCACCAGCAAAGATAGTACTATCGAGGCGACGATAGCCGATCCTAGGACAACGCTGACCAAGTGCTTGGGGAAGTACACAGAGCTCACTACGGCGCTGGCCAACACCCATGCCCAAGTGACCCAACGCTCGACCAAAAGGGCCCACCCTCCCCTACCACCACGCTCACCAGGTATAAGCCAAGAGAGTAGCGTATCGATAGCCCAAAGTGCTGAGACGACGAGATTACTGTAGGCAATTGGTGGGCTTTGATGGGCGACGACCAAGTCGAGAGTCGTCGCCCCTTTGCCGACACCGTACAACTCCGGATGAACACTAACCAGAGGGAGTTGACTTTCAAACAGTCCAAACCAAGCGTAGTACAGATGGACTGCGTAGGCCAGAAAACTGAAAGTCCAATAAAGTCGCCAGGCATTCCACCACGAAGGCCCTATTCCTCGTATAATGAATAACCCTAACGCCGGGATAAGTAGGGCCAGAGCCAGCCAGGCCGAGTAAATAGTTCGGTAAAGCCGTAGGTTAGGCGTTACTTCGAAGGGGTATTCCGCAGCTGCCATCGCCGCGACCATTCCCAGGCCAAAGGGAACGAATGACAGAGTCCCTTGCACGAGTGATGGCCAGCCCGGGCGAGGCTCAACAGCAACGAAATATTTGAGATCGGGCATAGCGGGCTACTTCTCCTCCCCCGTCGAACGGGGCGTGATGTCGGGTCAGAGCGATTTAAGATAAGCGAGCAAGGCCTTCAATTCGTCAGCGTTGCGTTTAGGGTCACCGGGTGCCCACGGGTAGTGATGGCCGACTTTGAGATTGCCCGGTTGGCTAGCGTCGAACATCCAATAGAGTGCCTTGGGCCCCCCCGGGCCTGGTAAATTCCCAAGTCCTACACCATCGCGATCGTAAGCGTTCTGGCCGCGAAGGAAACGTTCGGGTCGTGGCTCCAAGTTAATTAGCTGTGCGAGTGTTGGCACGCTGCCATTGTGCAAGTATGGGGCACGAGAGAACGCAGAGTCTATTGGCCCACTGACGTAGCCGCCGGAGTTGCGGATTCCATCCCTCGCAACTGATAGAGGGTGTGCGAGCGGAAAGTATTCGCGAGTAGACTTGTGCGGATGATCTTGGTCGAAGTAGGTGAAGAGTATATACGGCATGCGGTTGCTGTCGCGGAATGCCACTCGTTCGGGGTCGGTGTGTTGCAGTTCCCATTCCTCAGGGTTCAGAGGACCGATCCAGTCCGATAGTGCCGCCCCTGGTAAGGTGGCGGGGTTAACAGCGGGGAATATCTTGCCGAAGTTGCGGTCATCGCGGTGATTAGTCATCCAAATGTTCGGACGTCCTGGGTCGGGCCGCCCGTGACAGGAGGCGCAATATTTTCTGTAGACATCGCGCCCAATTCTTTGTGTGGCATCGAGGCGGGCTGATTCGTCGTCGTCCCCGGCGTTGGGGGGTATTCCGCCGGAAGGCTGGCCGAATATCTGCTCCCATCGTGGGCCGACCAGGGCGGTACGAGTGTAGCTGGCAGCCTCGATGACGTGGTCAGCAACACCTAAGCCGCTGAGGTTGTGGACCGAGCCGCCCGAAGTCATCGCCGCCAAGCCGCTACGGGTGTTGTGATCGCGGACGCTTCCGTCGAATTGGGACCAGATTCGATCCCCCTCGCGGAATACGGCCGGGATCTTTGAATAACCATGGTTATCGCGAGCAGGCAAGTCGAGCACCGAATTGACCAAGGTTACAAACGGTTTTGTTCTGCCAGGCCCGGTACTGTTAAAGGCGGGTGAGCGAAGTTGACTCGGGGTGGAAGGTAGATCGTATTTTTTGAGTGTACTCAAGGCGGCCGTGCGAGAGCCCACTATCCAATACCAGACCATTAATCGCTGAGCAGTGGTTAGCTTATGCAGTGGGGGGGTACGTTGTGCACGGGCCCGCTCTACGTTGGAAAGCGATAGGACATATTCAAACGCCTCTGGGTCGACGCTTGCATCAAGATCAGGGCCTTCAGTGATAGACCGGGCGGTCTTAAGCGTGGCGTGCAGAGCCGGAACATCGGCGTACCGGCGCTTGATCAGGAGCCCGCGGAACGCCTCGAAGAATCCGATCAGGTCGAGTGCATTATTGCCCGCGCCGTAAACGAGCTTCCCGCCAGGCCCGCGGTCAGGCAGCCTTGAGGAATGGCAACCTGCGCAGGCCAAGCCCACGAATGCAACGGGTGAGGGATCAGGCTGTGTAGGCCGGAGGTACGAGATGGAGAAGCCGATTGGAAGCTGCTTCCTCAAATCTTCGCGGAGTAGGCTCTTTAGAGCTGGCTCTCGAGAAGGGATGGTCTCCTCGTCGCCGCGATTCTCTAGAAACCCGTATAGGTCAACCCAACCTCCTTTCCATGCACCAGTCTTCGGTTCAACGGTTGGAGCTGGAAATCCCTCAGGGTCGAGATCGGATATCACTTCCAATACTGGCAGCGGAATGAATTCGGTGCCGATACTCCCCGCTACAAAGGCCGCCTGACCCGTGAGACGTTCCCGGCCTCCGCCCAAAGACGACTCTTTATAGAGAAATACCGCCGTCACGACAAGCAGGGCTAGCGTAGCGATTATTGCAACAGCGTTCATGTAGGTCCACAACTGATAATATTTCGAATTGCTCATCGACGGGTTACTCTTTCGATTGACAATAGCAGAAGATGCCGTGATTAGTTAAAATGAGTGAGACCATTGCCCTTAAAAATGATGCGTGTACGGGGGTGGTGTTATCGCTGATATTAGGCTGTCAACAAGGGTACCGATACCCACCGCTGCAACCGCAAGAAAGAAGCAGTTTATTACGGCTACACCTAATCGAATAGTTCGATCCTTGGGTGTTTTGCCACGGTCGTCTGTACTAATGTAGAATAGCATGCCTAATACAAACGCCACCGCCAAGGGCAATACAAAGTTTGATTTAACTACGCCCAAAATATCGCAAACGATTCTTACTGCGGCACTAGCGATTGGGAAGTTAATCAATGAGGTCGGTGTGACGAATGTGTTTATTACTAATCTATCATCCGATTGAATGGTTGTATTTTGTTTTCGTACATCTAAGAACATCTTGATTTCCTTACATGTTGGAAACTTGTAGTTGGATCAGAACCACAGCATAAGAAAATGTCGTATTCATAATATTGACACCAGTAAAGATCATCGCAAAAAGTAATTCAGCCTGAATCCAGACTAAAATCACATTGCAAGTCAATTCACAAATCTCAATACGCCGAATCCCCAGCCCACAAGGCTGGAACTCTGGTCAGAAACCACTCAAAACCGAAACACTCGGTTTTTTCAAGTTCTTCTGACCTTCAGGGATTCTCATCCCCTACCTTATACATTCCCTAACTCACCCCAAAGTGGACAAATATTTTTCGATATTTTTTAACTGTTCTAATCGTAAGTCTTTACAAAACATGCCCAGCTCTGTCGTTTTCGGCCCATCTTCGAGTTCATCGGGTTTTGTGTCTCATCCCTAGGAACCGATCTACCAAGAAAAATCTCGCCTTGTCCGAGGTTCCGGTTTATAAAACTAACCAACCGGCCAACAGGCCAAAACCAACCGGGGCTAGCGCTAAACCGGCTAGCAAACTATCCGTAGGGCACTGCCAGACAAACCGTAAATGTATTCAAAAACCCGGTAGCGAATAGGCGTGGAGTGAGCCTGGTTTTGACCGTTTACAGAACAGAACTCTCTACAGAGATCCGATTTGCCATGATCCTTGAAGCAAATCCCAAACAGGCATCTATATCAGATCGCCTGAGCTGCGGAAATTCTCCCAGAATATCATCAATCGAGTCGCCTGCAGCCAGGAATTCAAGGATACTTTGAACTGTGATCCGAGTGCCCTTGACGATGGGTCTACCATTGCAAATGGCCGGATCAATCCTGATTTTCTCGCAAACTGC
>CAMBEP010000097.1 GCA_945865635.1 Candidatus Kuenenia stuttgartensis | reverse complement strand
CACCAGTACGGGCTTGACGATCAAAGCAGGTATTCTTGACAAGGTCTATGAAACAGGCCTCAAATGCGCCGAAGGGTTCAAGAAGAAAATGAAAATTGTCTTCGACAAGAATCTACCCAAGTGGAACTACCGGGCGGTCCCTTTGCCCATTGAAAACCGGAAGTTATTTCCGGCCTGATCATAAGTCCATCTTTCGTCTTGATCTGGTTTCGGTTACGCCAATCTCAGGATTTGTACTGCCGGCTGTCAAAAAGGATAAATTCATCGACCTGATGAATGATGTCAAAATATCCTTTCCATGGAATATAAGAAGATTGCAATATGGCCACTGACTTTTTTGCAATGGCCGTCATATTCGAATTGCCTTTTTAACCTTATGTGTAGTTGTCGACCTGGACATCAAATAACTGCTGACGGCTTGAATCACAATATCCTGCTCATCGTCAGTAATCTCAAAGTAAAGAGGCAGTCGTAGCAGGCAAACAGCAAGCTCTTCAGTGACAGGAAGATCTGCCTCAGCGTTGCCCATTTTCAGGCCCATTGGCGAAGAGTGCAGCGGTACATAATGAAACACGGCCATAATTCCATGATGATTCAAATGTCTCATCAATCCGTCACGTATTCCTTGATTTGGTAAGAGAATATAGTACATGTGGTAATTTGATTCGCACCCATCAGGCACAATCGGGCGTCTTAGCAGGCCTTCCTCCTCCAGACCCTTCAAAGCCCTGTGGTAATGATTAAAATTCGCCTTGCGGCGAAGCCTGATCTCTTCAAGCTGCTCAAGCTGTCCATATAAAAATGCAGAGACAATCTCGCTGGTTACATAGCTTGAACCAATGTCGACCCATGAGTATTTATCGACCTGGCCTCTTAAAAAACGTTTTCGATTTGTGCCTTTGTCTCTAATGATTTCAGCCCGATCCAAAAATTGGTTGTCATTGATACAGATCGCTCCACCTTCACCAGAAATGTAATTCTTGGTTTCGTGAAATGAGTAACAGCCCAGATGGCCGATGGAGCCCAAGGCACGATTTTTGTAAAAACTGTTTACTCCCTGAGCAGCATCTTCTGCGACAATCAGGCCATGCTTGTCTGCGATGGTCATGATTGTGTCCATTTCGCAACTCACTCCACCATAATGCACTGGAAAAATCGCCTTGGTGTTTGGAGTGATGGCTGCCTCGATCAAGTCCTCGTCGATGTTGAGCGTATCCCTTCGGATATCGACAAAAACAGGTCTGGCACCTCGCAAAACCACGGCATTGGCTGTGGATACAAACGTATAGGACGGCATGATCACTTCATCACCGGGCTTCAGATCGCACAGCATGGCACACATCTCAAGAGCTGCCGTGCAGGATGGAGTCATCATGACTCTGGGCACTTCAAACCGATTCTCCATCAATTCGCAACAGGATTTTGTGAAATGCCCATCACCCGCCATATTGCCAAACGTAACCGTCTGAGCGATATAATAGAGCTCTTTGCCAGCAATAAATGGACGATTGAAAGGGATTTTGTGTTTGGCCTGCATGGATGACTTCGAATTGGTTCTCGTGATAATATCAGATTCTAAAGTTAATGATATCAGACAAATATTAAATATCAAGAATCTTGTGGGCAAAGATTCCTGTATCTCGTAAACTAAAAAATGCGAATTCTGATTCATCCGATCAGTTAAGTCTCATGTTGTTTTCGTCCTCTCATAGGATTAAGGGGCACAGAGTGTCGGAACCCTATCAATTAGCTGGCAAACTAAGCGATGTTTACACACTCCCATCGGGCGTTATCCATCAGGACGGTCAATATGAATCGCTTGGTCACGATATTCTTTTGAGGATGCAGAAAGAGCACTTTTGGTACCACGGACGCCACCGGTTTTTACTTAAGTCGGTGAAGCGTTTTGCGAGGAATCGATTTCCTATTGATTCCAGCCCCATGGTGGTCGATTTGGGTGGAGGGTGTGGCGGATGGATCCAATATCTCTCAAGAAACCTACTCTGGCGCGATGCTGAAATGGCCTTGACCGATTCATCACTCAACGCATTAACGATGGCAAAACCGTTGATTCCGGAAGGTACTCGCCTTTACCAGACCGACATCATGGATTTACAATGGAGCAATCGGTGGGATATTGCATTTCTGCTTGATGTTCTGGAGCATTTGCCTGAACCTGAGAAAGCACTTTCGCAGATCTATGAATCCATGAAACCTGGAGGCTTGCTCTTTGTGACGGTACCAGCCATGCAAACGCTCTGGTCATTTATCGATGAGTTTGGTCATCATCAGAAACGCTTTGTGTGCAAGGATTTCAAGGCCCTGGCAAGTTCATCGGGATTCAGGATTGTCGATTGCCGATATTTCATGTTTTTTCTCAGCCCTTTGGTCTACCTCACTCGAAAGTCTACCAATACTTCGCTTGACAATGACGAAAAAATTGATAAATTTGTCAGGAAGTTGCATGAGGTACCACCAGTTTGGATCAACTTGCCTTTAAAACTCGTTTTTGGGGCTGAAACACCATTGGGGCACCACCTACGATTCCCGTGGGGCAGTTCTTTGCTCTGTGTACTTTCGAAATGACCCAATAAAAAGGAATAGAATCTCATGGAATCTTCAAGTGGCTTACAGAGACTTTTGAGAATCCCGAAAATCTACGATACATTTCAGAAAATCGTGGCAGGAAATGCTTCAGAATGGCTTCTTTGTGAACAATGGAATCTAGACAGATTTCATGGGAAAGTTATTGATATCGGATGTGGAACGGGCACTCTGTTAAATTGGTTACCCGAAGATGCAACGTATGTTGGATCTGATGTCTCAGAAAAGTATATTGAGAACGCACGAAAGAACTTTGCAAAACGAGCTGGAGCAACTTTTCACTGTGGTCATCTGGATTCGTTTAGAAAACATAAAGATTTTCAGGATGCCGATATGATTCTCTGCAAAGGGGTCTTGCATCATATTGGTATTAGCGAAGTTCATGAGATTTTAGAGTTTGTTGCCGAGAGGCTCAAGCCGGGGACAGGTAGTTTTTATGGGCTGGAACCGTGTTACCTTGCGAAGCAGAGCTGGTTGCATCGAAAAGTGCTGAATCAGGATCGAGGAAAATCGATTCAGACAGAAAAGGAGTGGAAGAATATTTTCAGATCTCATTTTCCAATCGTTGAAACCCAGATCTTGACGGGTATGATCAGAATTCCCTATACGCACATAATCATTGAATGCAAAATGGTATAGTCGTTAAATGCAACGGGCAATTTCCTCAATGGATTCACTCTTTCTTTTTCCATATCTCAATTTCCGAAAACGTACTCATTGGCCTAAAGTTTTTTCTTACATAATTTCTTAGGACTTCCATTCTTTTGCGTTTATTGAGCTCAATTGGCGACAATATGGCGACCTTGTCATTCTTGGTGGTGGAATAAGATTCTGCATGAGGGGTCCAGATGACAACAACGTTATTCTTTAGCCCCTCGATTTCAGATAGAACTTCATCGGCCGAAACCATTTCAAGCATTCCATAACAGGCATCCACAGTAAAAGAGCATGACGGATTGGCATCCATAAGTCCGGAATCTGCTGTAAATGAAGGCGTTGTTCCAACCATGAGATTGAATAGGCGAGTTTGAGGACCCTGTTGCTTTAAGGTATCCAAAATCGCAAGGATCGGTTGCTCAGGACCAATCATTCCCTCCCATAAACCTCCCTGGCATTTAGGGTAATATGTTGTCGTTCCAGAGATCATGAGTTTTGTCGCATGTATGGAGTCACTCAGAGAAACATAGATAGGCCGGGTCTGAACGACCAGGCTCAGCAGGATGATAGAGAATACCAGTCTGAGTTGTTCCGGAATATGGTAAAGGTTTCGAATCATTCCTGCAATCAACCCAATCAGGATTATTTGCAACAGGAGGTTTGGGATTTGTATGTAAAAGATTGGTTCATGGGCTTTATAAGCGGATTTCCAAACGATTGTACCCAATCCAAGTAAAAGCCAGGTGAAAATCATATTTCTTGTTCGAATGACAACGGGATCGTTTCTCTCAAAATAGATCAGGATTATGATGACTGTAGGTAAAAACAGGTTCCAGCCATGAGAAAATGCATATACGAATCGCTGGAGAGTCTGTACCAGTGTTACGGGATTGTTTTTATAACCACTGGAATTTATAAATTGAAAAAGACTTTTTAAGTGTATCATTAATGATTCAAATGGCAACAAGCACAGGTTGATCAGAAAAAAGAACAGGAGACATGAAATACTCCATATAATCATTGGTTTTAATCGATCTTGGATTTTATGAGTGGCATTGCTATTCATTATTTGTGAATTATTGTAAACAGAAAATAGCATTGCAGGAATTGCAAAAACTGTGTAAGGCCTGAACATGGCAGAGATCGCAAAAATAATTGCAGAGATCAGGAAGGATCGCCTAGTTGCATTTGCCTGCAGGATCATGAGCGATATGACGATGAAGTAGATGCAATGCCAGTCTCGTTGTGCGACAACGGTGACTTCCAGGCTTGCGTATCTCCAAAGCCATCCCAATCCTATAATCATTCCAGGGATATAGCACAGGAACTGTTTCTTTGACCAGTATAAGGCCACTAAAGCGATGCTTACAACCATGGAAACATCGATCGTGTTTGCCACAACCTTGCCGTAATTTAAGCCCCCGATCAGGAAGGCAAGCTTCCAGATATAAATTTGTCCGGGACCGATGGGACCAGCTTTAGTGTGCATGTATGGTTTTAGGCCATTCAAATCCCATAAAGCCAATTTTGCAGGCATGTCCCAGTCTTGAAAAGTCGGCCAAACCACATAATGAGGAGCCCATAATAGTAAGATCCACATAAAGGCTCCAATCATGTAGGTTTTCATTAGAAAAGTTGCAAAACTCACCAATTTCTTTTCATTCAACATAGCTATACCCATTTGATTGGCTGATTGAGTGGACTTATGAACCGTTGCTCATTCTGTGACATTTTCAGCGATGAAAAAGGATCAATACGCGACCTTGTTCGTAGGATTATTTCTTTATTAAGAGAAATCTTTTACCAGAAACTGTAAGACTTCTGGTGAGAGTTCTTTTAGTGAAAGTTTTTTATCCTAGTATCATTCAGACTACAACTTAAGCCGTTGGCCAATGAAATTGGTCATGGTTTTGTTTGTGAATTCTGAATTTGATCAGACCATGACCGTTTCTCGATGCGGGTCGAGCAGGTAGCGAAGTTCTCCGGAGACGATCGTGCCCACGGCCCTGCCCTTGACTTTCCAGCCTTGATAGGGTGTGTTGATGCTTTTTGAACGGAACCCGGCGGTGTCGATTGTCCAGGGCCTATCGGGGTCGATCAGTGTTACATCAGCGTCGGCACCGGGGCGGAGGTGGCCTTTGTATTGTTGTCGCCGGATGAGTCTGGCGGGCTCAATGGTCAGCTTGGCAATGACTTCTGGCCATGATAGGTGGGAGGGTTCGATGAGGCTTGCCCGCACTATGGGAAGCATGGTTTCCAGGCCAAGGACACCAAACGGGGCTTGATCAAGCTCCCGATTCTTTTTCTCAGGCGAGTGGGGGGCGTGGTCGGTCGCAATCAGGTCGATGGTGCCGTCGACCAGGCCATGGATCACAGCTTGAATGTCTCTTGAAGTGCGTAGAGGCGGATTCATTTTGAAGTTGGAATCAAAAGTTGCGAGATTTTCGTCAGTCAGGCTGATATGGTGGGGGCAGGCTTCTGCAGTGACTCGGACGCCTCTTTTCTTGCCTTCCCGGACCAGTTCGACAGACCTTGCTGTGGAAAGATGCTGAATGTGGACATGCCCGCCGGTGAGTTCTGCCAGCATGATATCGCGGGCCACCATGATTTCTTCGGCCACAGGTGGCATACCCGGCAAGCCAAGACGCAGGGAAACATCCCCCTCATTCATGACGGCACCCACAGTGAGCTCCATGACCTGGCAATGCTGATAAATCGGCACATCAAACATTTTGCTGTATTCAAGGGCCCGCCGCATCAGGCCAGCGTGGGCGACGGGGGCTCCGTCGTCAGTGAAGGCCACGGCGCCGGCTTCATAAAGCTTGCCAAGCTCTGCCAGTTCCTCGCCCGCCCGATTCTTTGAAACACAAGCTGAAGGAAGCACTTGCGCCTTGCCGGCACGCTTCGCCTGAAGAATTACAAATTCGACTGCGGCGGGTGTGTCGATAGGCGGCCGAGTATTGGGCATACTGACAATAGTGGTCCATCCACCGGCCAGGGCGGCATCGGCACCGGTGGCTATGGTTTCATCTTCTTCATTTCCAGGCTCGCGCAGGTGGACGTGAATATCAATGAGCCCGGGGGTGACCAGCAGTCCGGTGGCGTCGATGATTTTGTCGGCCACTGCGCCGGGCGGTGGTTCCAGGCCAAGCACTCGGGAGCCTTCGATCCAGAGATCGGCGATCAGGTCCAGGCCCTGATCCGGATCAATAATTCGTCCACCACGAATGACAGTCAGTCGAGCCACTGGTTTTCCATCCTGATTGCGTGCTTTTAGGTGTGAATTGAAATTGCATTTTAGGGCAGGTGTTGGCCAGGATTCACTCTAATGGAGGAGCCTGCCTGCCTTGAATCAGGCCGAGGACGGCCATGCGAACGGCCAGACCGTTGGTCACCTGGTCGAGAATCGCCGAATGCGGTCCATCGGCCACTTCAGGGGTTAGTTCCACCCCACGATTGATTGGCCCCGGGGCGAGCAGAAGCATTTCGGGCCGGCCCATTTCCATACGTCGGCGAGTCATGCCATAGAGCTGAAAATACTCAGAAACGCTTGGGAAAAGAGCACTTCTCTGGCGTTCGAACTGTATTCTGAGCACATTCACCACATCCACTTCCGGCAAAATATCATCCAGATGGTGATAAACTTCGCAGCCAAGCTTGGACCAGCGATCAGAAACCAGTGTTGGCGGGCCACACAAAACCACTCTGGCTCCCAGTTTCTTGAGGGCCCAGATATTGGAACGCGCCACCCTTGAATGCAGGATATCGCCTACGAGGGCGACAGTCAGCCCTGCAATGCGTCCCTTTCGCTGGCGGATTGTCATAAGGTCCAGCAAGGCCTGAGTCGGATGTTCATGGGCACCGTCGCCGGCATTGACGACCGATGCATCTGTATATTTGGTCAGGAGTTGCGGGGTTCCAGGCACGCAATGACGGACGACGACGATCCTTGCGCCCATTGCAACCAGATTTTGGGCTGTATCAATAAACGATTCGCCTTTGGAGAGGCTTGACGAGGACGGAGTGAAGTCAAGAGTGTCTGCGGCCAACCGGCGGGCTGCCAGGCCAAAGCTGGACCTTGTGCGAGTGGAATTCTCAAAAAAGAGCTGGGCCACAAGTGTTCCGCTAAGGACCTGATGCTTGAGGCGGCCGGCCTCAGCGTGAGCTGCATACAGATCGGCTTCGTCCAGAAGCAGTGTGATTTCCTCAGCGCTGAGATGCTCCAAACCGAGTAGGTGACGGTGCTTCCATACGGTTTTAATGCTACTGATGGTCGTCATCTCGGACTCATGTCAAAATTCGATGGCTTTGTAATGGATGGGTAAGGCGAATCCTGAGAGATTTTTCCGTATACCCCATTTCTTAGAATCATGCTAGCATGATGATTGCCCGATATGCAATTGAGCAGTGGTCGATTCAATGTAAGATTCTGAAGAATGACCTGTGTATAAGGTTCCCAAAAATGAGCTTCCTCTCTTCTGGATTTCCGACTCGCCGCAAATGGTTGCAGGGGATGGTAGGGGCGAGTGC
The DNA here is from genome assembly GCA_945865635.1 of Candidatus Kuenenia stuttgartensis. Lineage (GTDB taxonomy): Bacteria > Planctomycetota > Planctomycetia > Isosphaerales > Isosphaeraceae > QWQI01. The sequence continues at coordinate 5,144 of CAMBEP010000097.1, read as the reverse complement.
ATTGGGCCGTGTCAAGCCTGTCTGGGGCCAGAAGGGTACGGAGGATGTGGATGTCTCTGATAAAGAGCAGAGTGCGGTAGAGGCAGTTCTCCAGCGATTCAACCAGGCCCGGCTCCAGCCGCCAAAGATCACACGCAATCGAAGGTTTGTTGCGATTGGAACTGCGCGTTCTGAATATGTCCGACAGGTGCTGAGGATTGCTGAAGAGACAGCGGTGGCTTATCAGAGATATATTGGTGGATTGCGGCTGACTGTCAAGTTTGGTACGGAGCGTCTGCCCCTGATTGTCGTGGCCAACTCCGGCCAGTACAGCCAGCTTTTAGGCGAAAAGAAAGCGAAAAACGAGGGTGGCCATTACGACCTCGACGAAAACTGGGTGGCCACCTTCGACCACAAGGGCAGACAGAGATCGACCCGAAGCGACCTGGAACGAGCCAATCTGGTCACACTGATGCATGAAATTGCACACCAGATCAGCTTTAACACAGGCCTTCTCAATATAAGGGGTGATGTGCCGATGGTGCTCAGCGAAGGGCTTGCCACTTTGGCGGAACCCGGCGGGAGTTCGTTGATACCGGGGTTTGGTGAAGTGAATGCCCCGCGACTGGGGGTCATGGCCCAGATCATGAAGCGCAACCGCAAGGCATGGATTCCATTAAGCGATTTAATCGCTGATGACAACGCATTTGATTCGCCTGATGAGAACACGGTTCAGATGGCTTACAGCCAGTCGTGGCTATTTTGGGACACTTTGATTACGCAGGCCAAGACTCGCGAAAAACTCAATTCTTATTTTCAGCGAATCGATCGAAGATTAAAGCCTGACCAGCGGATCAACGATTTTACTGCCGTAATGGGGCCACTCGACATCGTTGAAAAAGAGATGTACAAACGCCAGGGCGAACAACTCAGGTAAGCTCCTGGAAAAAAAAGGCCGAAAAAGTTGCATTTCCCGGCGATCATTTTTTGGGGGTTAGATTGGGAGGACACCGCGGGTCAGTTCGTCTTCCCAATTGTCGAGCAGTGGCCAGTCGATGGCACATGTGCCGAAATCTGACATATGAAGATAGCTTTCCAGGCGATTGATGGTGGCTTGAATCAAGGTGTTGTCCTTGCGGAATATCGGCCCGTGCGATGGCAAAAGCCACTTCGCATCGCAGGCCTGGATCCGTTTCAGGCTTTTGATATAATCCACGATATTGGAACCGTGGTGGGCATCAATCACACCCACGCAACCGTCGCGAAAAATATTGTCGCCTGAGAAGAGCAAATCCCCCATCCGAAACGAAAGCTGGCCTTCTGTGTGCCCAGGTGTGCTCCAGACTTCAAGTGTTTTGTCACCGACCTTTAATAGATGACCTTCGTCCAGGGTGATATCTACCTTGCAGGGCTGAATCGGAATCAAAATATTCTGGGCATCGATACGGGCATAAGTTGCAATTTCATCGCCCGTTTCAAGTGGATGTACGGATTTGGGATGCGCGGCCACTTTGCATTTCAAAATGTCGCGGGCTCGGGAAAGGGCCTGAACATGATCGGCATCGGCGTGGGACGCAATAACCATCTTGCAATCCGACAAACGAAAATTCATCTGGCGGATCATTTCCAGAACATCCGTCAGGTCGTCCAGAAATCCGACATCAATCAATACATATTCCGAACCGCCATCGATCAGATAAATGTTGACTCCAAGCCGTCGGCGGGCTTGCACATTCATCTCGATCACACCCGGGAAAACATAGACACGGTCAAGCATGCTGGGCCTCTTGGAGATTCGACGGAATCGAATCGATTCCATCGCAGATCAACGTCATTATAGTAACCAGAACACGAGCCTAAAATATAGAGGAAACTGACTTCATGGATCTCGATTCCCCCTGCCCCATCTGCACTCGAATCATGATTCACTCAGGCGAATCGCCTTGAGTTCGGCCTGGATCTCAACCCGCCCCATCCATTCATTCAGCGATGGAGTAAAGGCAATGTCGTATTTGAGGCCCGGCTTCCAGTCCGGAACCTGATCCGCCTGATTCCAGGCCAGCACTTTCAGAATCTTGTCGCCGTGCTTCATGTTGAGCCTGACATGCTTCTTTTCTTGGCCCATCAGGATCGGATCGCCAAAAAGCTCGACTCCGGCGATCGCAAAAATCGGCTTCGGGTTTCCATTGCCATGCGGCTCCAGATCATTGATGGTCTTGACAAATCCCACATCAAGACGTGACATCATGATCTCGGCATCAATCCAAAGCTCACGTTCGCCCAGAGTGTCCGTTCGCAGTTCACCCACGACACGGTCAAATGCCTCGCGGAATTCTGGAATGGATCCTTCCAAAAGCTTCAGGCCTGCCGCTGCGGAGTGACCTCCGAATGTCTTCAAATGACTTGCGCACTCTGTCAGTGCTTCGATCAAATTGAATCCCGCGATGGATCGCGCTGATCCGTGCGCAAGCCCATTCTGGTCAATGCTCAGGATGATCGTAGGCCGGTGGAACAACTCTGCGAGACGCGATGCTGCAATGCCCACCACCCCCAAATGCCAGCCAGGATCGGACACCACCACCACATTACGCGTATCGGCCTTGGGGTCGCTTTCAAATTGGGCTCGCGCCTGAGCCACGATCTCCGTCTCGATCGTACGCCTGGTCCGGTTCGTCTCTTCCAAAATATAAGCCAGCTTCTCGGCCTCGGCCGGTGTTTTGGCCGTCAGTAGCTCATACGCTGTAAAGGCATGCAGCATGCGGCCTGCGGCATTGATTCGTGGAGCAATCTGAAACCCGATTGTGGTGGATGTCACTGGCCGATCGGGCTTTACGCCTGACATCTGCATGAGTGCATCCATGCCCAGAGTGCGTCTCTTGTTAAGGCTTTCCAGGCCATGCTTGACAAGAATCCGGTTCTCATCAACCAACGGCATCACATCGGCTACGGTTGCAAGTGCCACAAGGCCCAGGCCACGAACCAGAAAATCACGAAGTGCCGGCGATGCCTTCTTGCCATCGCCAAACTGCTTGGCGACCTGCCATGCCAATTTGAACGCAACCCCTGTGCCACAAAGATTGGCCACTGCGGGATCGCCGCCTGGCAATTTCGGGTGGACCAGTACATTGGCTTCAGGCATAGTCTCAATGAATGTGTGGTGGTCAGTGACAATCACATCAAGGCCAAGCCGACGTGCCTCGGCCACGGGCTCCACGGCGGTGATTCCGCAGTCGATTGTCACCAGCAAGGCGCCGGGATAAGAGCCGGCCAGAGTGCGAATGGCATCGATGTTAAGGCCATAGCCTTCTTCAATGCGATCTGGAATATATGGCACAAGACGTTGTGCACCTGCCATGCGCAAGCATTCCGCCAGAATGGTCAGGCCACAGACGCCATCCACGTCATAATCACTGTAAATCACAATGGTTCGGTCAGATTTTATGGCGTCATGGATGAGTTGGGCGGCAGCGATCACGCCTGGGACTGCTTCGGGTTCGGTCAGTCGTTTCAAGTCGGGGTAAAGAAATCGCTCAATCCGCAAGGGGTCGTCAATCCCTCTTTGGGCAAGAATTTGCGCGACAACCGGATCGATCTTGAAATTCCGGGTCAGGCGATCAATCACCTTGGGGTCGGCCTGACGAAACTTCCAAACGATTTGTGCATAAGCCATGGCAGTGGCCTGAACCCTTCTTGCAAGGACCAGTTGACGATTGCAGATTCACCATTCTTCATATTTCAGGTCAGAAAGGGAATGGTCTGAACCGGCGGGCCAGGTGTTTTTTAATTTCGTAAGACTTCAGCACTCTGAAGTTCATCAAACAGGCAGTGGTGGCAATTGGCCGGTTCTCAATAGTTCTGTCACAGACTGAATCACGGTCCGGATTGGGTCGTGGCCGCGTTGACGCAAGGTTCGAAAAATACTCATCAATACAGCCTGGCAATCCGCACCCTGCTCGCTTCGATTGCCATAACTGTTCTTCCGCAAGATTACAGCCGGGCGAATCAATCGCTCACCATGATTATTGTCAAACGGTATTCCATAACGTTCCAAAAACGTGAATAGATAGTTCTCGTATTTTCGAAGCCGTTTCACTAGTCGCAAAGCATGACTGTCTGTCCAAGTGCCAGCAATGATTGCCGAAACGCGCGATCGAAACTCAACCCGCTTCTGCTCCAACACCGTTTCACCGTACTGGTCGCGAGTTCGCCATACTTCCATGGCATCGCGGATCAATTCACCCAACACCGATTCAAATTCCGGCCAGTCCTTGGACGGATTCTTGTAATCGCGCGTTGTCGACAATTCTCGCAGCAAATGCACAAGACACATCTGCCGACTTTCGCAGTTGACCGAATTGTAAGCGGCCCAAAAGTCGGTGATCAACGTTCCTTGATAAAAGGTCGTGAAAAACCGTTCCAAAGCTGGTGAACCACGGGACCGGTCGATCAAATAAAATGTGGTTCGGTCGTTGCCAAAACACCAGAGCCAATGCGTTTGGCCCGCCACCCGCCAACCGGTTTCATCGGCATGCAACCGGGCGGATTTCATCGCTTCCTGATGCAATTGTTCGTACCACGGAAAGAGCATTTCCTGAAGCCGATACCACATCTGAGCCAGGCCGCCGGGCGTGATTTTCAGTTGCATATGGAAATTAAAGACATCCACAATCTGATCAAGCGTATTGCCAAGGGCATAATGCTGCCAGGCGCCTAAAGCCAGAACTCGATTACCGATTGTGGAGCCTGGCAAGGCGTTGGTGACCGGAGCTTCGACCTTCTTTTTGCAGCGAGAACACCAGTCTCGATGTATCAGGTGTTCGGTGACAACAGGCTTGATTTCGGGGATATCTTCAACGAATCGGGTGCGGGTTTCCGAGCAGCGATTCAAGGGGCCGCCGCAATCGGGGCAGAGATCGGCCCGGTGTTCCTGACGATGACCAATGCGCTGCGGTGGTTCCCGCCGCGAGCCTTTGTGGCCAATCCGTGCTCCAGGCTTTCGTCTTGGGCCAACAAGGGTTGGTTTCAAATAAACCGGAACCATGGCTGAAGGAGTGCTGGGCAGAATGGCTGGAATCTTGACTTCGGCAGCCATTTTGGCCAATTGCAGCAGTGCGAAGACGACAGCTTCTTTGCCTTGGTCAAAAATAGCCTCCGCCTGATTCTGA
>CAMBEP010000096.1 GCA_945865635.1 Candidatus Kuenenia stuttgartensis | reverse complement strand
TAAACCTGCACCAATGTCTGCTCCACTCCGTTCCGAAAAAACCACCGTTCGATAATCCAGTCGCGCAGACAGGACGCCAATCCATGGTACAATCCGCTCCATGAGCACAAAGCCGAAAGTCTATCTTGAAACGACAATCGCCAGTTATTTCACGGCGTGGCGGAGTCGCGATCTCGTCATGGCCGCAAACTAGGAAATAACGCGCGAGTGGTGGTCACGTCGAAAGAACGATTTTGAATTTTTTGTCTCCCAGGTGGTCATCAAGGAGTCCGGTGCAGGTGATCCGGACGCCGCAAAACGTCGGTTGGAGTTTTTAAGGCCATTTCCACGACTGGACATTTCAGACGAGGTTGAATCGTTGGCGGCGAAACTGATTTTTGACGTTCCTTTGCCACCCAAGGCACAGGCGGATGCTCTCCATATTGCCGTCGCTGCGGTTCACGAAATGAATTATTTGGTAACCTGGAACTGCACACACATTGCGAATGCAACTCTCCGATCCAAAATTGAAAAGGTTTGCCGGTCTCAAGGATACGAGCCACCCGTCGTCTGTACGCCACAAGAAATGTTGGAGGAAGAGGACCAAGATGCGTGATACGATCATCCAAGAAATCCGAAACACTCGCGACGAATACGCTCGTCAATTCAACTACGACTTGCACCAAATGTGCCTTGACCTGCGCCGGGAACAAGAGCGCAGTGGTGCGCAAGTCGTGACATTCTCAACCAAATCAGCTCAAACCGATTTGGCCGAACAATCCGGTCAACGCGATGCGAGTACGCCCGCGTTACCTTGAACGTTCGGCGCAAATACACAAATGCACCGCTACGATTCCCTCGTTAGCATCCTGAGCGTGACCCGCAGTCGATGAAGTCAACTTGACCGGTGGCATTTGGCGGTTCATAATATTGGTCTCCGACGCACTTCGATTCGAATTTCTTGGGCAAGTTTCGATTGGGGGTGTCAAGAACCAACGGTCCCGCACATGGATGGTGTCGTATCGTGACAAAACGCGTCTACATCGAAACAACGATTCCAAGTTACTTGGCCGCATGGCCAAGTCGAGACCTGTTGCAAGCGGCGCGGCAGCAAATCACGCACGACTGGTGGAATAACGAACGAGCAAATTACGAACTCTGCATCTCTGAAATCGTTCTGGATGAAGCGTTTGCCGGTGATTCAGACGCCGCCAAAAGACGGCTAACATTTCTTGTCGATCTTCCGCTCCTTGACGTGACAGATGCCGTCAACGTCGTCGCCAAGGCGATCATGGACTCGGGATTGCTCCCACAAAAGGCAACACGGGATGCGATCCACATCGCAGTTGCATCGGTTCACGGCATCGATTTTCTGCTGACATGGAATTGCCGACACATTGCCAATGCTGCGATAATGAAGGAGTTGCAAACCATCCTGGCGAATTTTGACTGTGAAATTCCCACGATCTGCACGCCGGAAGAACTTTTTGGAGAATGATCGACATGGCGCAAATGCCGAAGACCACAACCACAGACGAAGTCATTCTCGAATCCAGAAGAATTAAGGCGGCGTTAGCCGAGGCAATGGATTTTGACATTGATCGCATTCTTCAAGATGCGAAAGAGAAACAGTACAAAAGAGGCAGAATCATTCTCTCTCCACCTGTCCGCGAAATTGCGTCACCCAAGGAATAAAATGGCCGAACAACACGGTCCAGCCCAGTGGAGTACCACCGGCTGACCTTTGACGTTCGGCCACAGAATGAAGAACTTCGAAAGCCCTCGAGAGACCATAGTCCACCATATCAAAAGATCTAGACGACCTAAAGAAATTGGAGGGATAGATGCCTAAAGATGAAAATGCAAAGAATACGGAAAAGCAGCTCATGTCAAAAAAGCTGACTGCTCAAGATGCTCATTTTGCTGCACCTGCTGCTACAGAAATCCCTGATGTAGCTGCCTATCAGCAAGCCTGTCAGAGATTAATTGATAATTACAGTAGGGCTAACAACAATAATCTCGACAACTTCCAGACTCCACCGTGTACTGTTTTCAACAAATCTTTGATCGAAAAGGCACTGAAGCGATATTCTAGAGCGGCAGAGAGGAATGTTTTGGGAAATTTTCAAGAAACCATCGACTCCACACTTCTTATTGAGCTGATTTTTGCTACAGATCGAGAAATAGAAAAGATCAGGAGGTCAGTAGAGAACAGAACCACATCTGACTGTTTAGCCGTTCCGATTTTAGAAATTATCCATACTATAGCAATCAAGAAGATAGGCCTAAGATACCCTCATGTTGATTTTACAACTGATGAAAGTTTTTTGCGAGTACAGATGTTTTTACAGAATACTCAGTCTGTTCCACTTACCGTACACGGACGTGATCTTGATAATAGAGCGGATGTCAAACCACACTTGATCTACCTGAAAGATGGTGAGAAAGTAGAAGCACTGCGCGTTCATGTTGTGAATCGCTTACTCCAATATAAAGATCTCAATGGAAACTATGAGCCTGTACATACACAAGATTGGATTAGTCGCCCTGACATTCAAGACCATAATAATAATACTGCGCATGATCCCGATATACATAATACAGCAGCTACTAGAAACCTAACCCTAACTAATCAAAATATTAATAATTTTGGAGTTGCAGGATTCGCGATGAGCTTGGGCCGAGAACTTTACGCTACTAGACACAAGCTTGCAGATACGGGCGAAAAAGGTTATTTTTATCATTCTTCTTATTTGGCTGGAAATGATGTTCTGGCCGCAGGATGCATCATGGTTAATCATGGTCAGCTCTTATATATTGACAATATGAGCGGACACTACAAACCAAGTCTTATCAATCTTTTGAACGCAATCCGAGCATTACAAACTATGGGCGTAAAAATGGAGGAAGTACAAGTATATGATAAGAGCGGTAGAACATTCCACAATGCCAAAGCATTACTGCATCATGAAGGTCTCATGAATAAACAATTTGAATTTATGCATCTACTTGCACCACTTGCAAGACAAATTGCTGCTTACGAGACTCGTACCAAGAAGTGGTATTCTCAGCCGAGCACAGAATCTAAACAAGCTTTGATAATTCTTTCAAAACACGACGGCAGAGACCTTTTAGAATGTGCAATGTATTACGCCTTTTACGATGACAGGCATGCTGATAGTCTTACACATAATCAAGATAGAATTCTTAATCAGTATAAACTGAAATACGGTCTCAGACCCCTCAAATACACAAGCACTTTGCGAACCTATCTACGAGAGGCCTTGGTGAGCCTGGTCTCAATTGGACTGCACTAACTGAAACCAATGAACGAGACGATCATTAGATCAAACGCAGCAGAAACCTTGGTCTTACCTAAAGTCTTCCAGCAGAATCATTAAAAAATGAGTTCCGCAGCAGCATCCCTAAAACCGCTGATGAGCTCGTCAATCGGAATTGACCATAACCCATGAAAACTTAATTCTGACGGCCCGGGACTTGATGGGCTGTCATCTTCAACACTTTCACAGAGAAATGTTTTAAAATTTTGGGCTTGGAGCATACGACCGATTAGGCCTTTAAAAACTGTATAAAAGTAGAATGACCCCTTATTCGGTCTGACCCCTTATTCGGTCCGCCATGGGTTTAGGGGTCGGCGAATTTTCAGCGATTGCGGCTGCCGTCAATCGAGGCCATTCTCTCGCGATCGACGATAAACGGGCAATCAAGAAGTTGAAGAACCAGGGGCGATCCGTAGCCATCTACTCCTCGTTTGACAAGTCGGAATCAGGTTCAAAATCTGCTGGATCCCAAAATATATGGTCTCTCTCCGAAACAAGTATGGCAAGTTTATGGAGGATTAGTTTCATTATTGATTTCTGATTCCAGTAATGATCACAGCCTAATTCTGGGATTAGAACATGCCCATTGATCCGATTTTCACCATTTGGAGACATTGGATCATTAACTACCGTTAATTCAAGGCTTTTTAATTCGGAGACCTTCACTCCAACTATAGCATGGCTCTGCATTTGATCAGCTCTTAGGATGTCTTTTGCTGAATTCAGGCAATCAAGTCGAAATAGGCTTATCCCTGAGATATCAGGGTCTCTCACATTATGTTTAGGAAGCCTTGGCTCAAATGCGGAATCAGATACAATTGGGCTACGATCCGTTCGAAATCTTGAGATTGCCACGCGACGTAGCAACCATTCTTCGTCCTTAATTTCGTCGGATTCCGGAATCATTGGATTCGTGACAAAGCCTCATCAGATTGGGTTAGTATCCATCAAACATGAACTTTGTGGATCACCGCTTCTGTCGCATCTTTGGGTATCCATGTCGCTTCGACATTAGTCGGCGAAACAAACTCGAGTGAGTGATAAATCAAAGGGAAATACCATTCGAACAATACCTTCTGATTAACAGTCGCTGAGACTCTATGAGGAGCCGGTATCAGGTCATTCTTAAGTTGGGCGGAAAAGCGTAATGCCGTGTCAACAAGCTCAACAGGTGGAGCAGTTGAGTCTTCTCCATCAAAATTATTCTCATAATTTCGTATTCCAAGCAGTTCATCGATCGCCACTTTCCATTCGGAATCGGCCTGCATGATATACATAGCCTTTTCTGCCAAAGCCCCGGAGCGAGGGATTTCTGGCTTACGGAAAGATCTTTGATATTGATATTGATCTTGTTCATAGGCCGTGCTCATGAATCAAGTCCCCAAGCTTGAATGAGGTCAGGATCTACTAGACGTTTGAATGCGTTGAGAATCGTTTCATGACCCAAGTCAAGACCTTGTTGGTGACTGGATTTGTCTTTTTTACTCACTGGACCACGAGCCGTCATCGTTAGCAGTAGGGTTTCCTGCAAAGCGCCAGCGATCATTGCAGAATGAGCGTTCAAGTGTAGGCGTCCTCGTTCAGGTGTAATCTCAAACGACCATTGAGCAGCACGTTGGTCAAGTCGAAGATTTAGATCGTCAGCTGATAAGAGTTTTGCGAAAATCCCAGGTAAGATTTGCCCCCATTGATTAGGTGATTTCCATAGTTGATCCTTAGGGAAGCTGTCAACGTAAGTCAATTCCCATTGATTAATCAAAAGCTCGCCTACTTTATGGTTTTTACAGAAGCCTTCGAACAATCCGTAAAGGATTTGGAATTCTGCCTTTAAACGATCATAGCTCGGATATTCTTTATCGGACTTTCTCCAATTCAACAGAAAACGTGTTCCTTGGATTTGGAGTAACAAGTCCTTGTTTTTGTGAACAAACATGATGCGTCCGGGCACATTCAGCGGCGTTAAGCGAATCGCTTCATCCATTTGGAAAGGGAGTGAGCCCTTTCCGAAGACCTCAAAACGGTCTTCGATGAGACTGCCGTCCAGAGAATCAACCCATTCTTCACCAAGTTCCTTCCAGAACAGACCATAGTGCCCCGTAGTCAATCTTGGTAAGTGTGCAAATTGAGCACAAATGACCAACTCGACGATCGGAGGCTCGATTTGTTGAGGCTTAGGGTTCATGAGTCTTGGAGATATTGCGTTCTTGAACTTGTTCTCTTCTATACTATACAAGGAAGCCTTCAAAGATCAATTCACATAACTTTTCTAAGCTAATTAGCCCGTCCTTCTTGTCTCCCCAAGCTGCGCAAATTGCTTGGTCTGACATTTTGAGTGGCGAGTATCTTCCGGACGCGCGGGAAAAGGGGTCATTCTACTTTTTCTGTATGTCGCGTCTTCGTCCGGTGGTGTCGTCGCCGACGCTCCTCAACCACCGGCTACTGGCTCCAGATGCCTCCGGCATCGTCTCGATCAAAAAGTGCCATTCATGACCTCGAAGAGTCTATGCAGTGGAATCCGGTATGAGCCGTGTTTTAAACCTTGGTTTTGGTCCAGTTGCCTCGAAAGTAGGCGATGGCCAGCATTAATCCGCGAGAATTCAGGTCAACCAGCATTCCGACCCAGGCGCCTTTGAGGCCCAAAGCCCAAAACGAGCCGTCGACCGGCCTGGCCAGGATAAATGTAATTGGGATGCGGACCATGAAAAAGCCCACGATGGCCAGATACCAGGGAGTTCGGGTCGCGCCGGCACCGCGCAGCGTCGCTGCAAGCACATTGATTGACGCAAGGCCCGGCATGGCAAATGCAATCAGAGGCAGCATGGTGGCGCCGGTCTCGATCAGTTCTGGCTTGCCCGATCCTAAAAAGAGCTGAAACATCTCTTCGTCAAAACAAAACAGGGCCACTCCCATCAAGGCCAACAGCAGATTGCCCAGAACGAGACAAATATTCGACGCACGCCTGGCCAGATCAGGACGATTTGCACCCAGAAACTGACCCGCCAGAATCCCCGCCGGTACTGCGAAGCCACCCACCATGAGATAGGCAATCGATTCGCACTTGATCGCCACGCCGTGGGCCGCTGTGGAGACGGCCCCCAGACGATTGATCAGGGCCAGAAACCAGATTTGCCCGGCAATATTCGTGCCAGTTTCGCCCACGGTTGGCAGGCTGATGCGAACAATTCTCCTGGTCCGTTCCCAATCGGGAATCAAAATCGATTTCTGAAGCCTGATTCCGGCCCGGCCAATTATCAGAGCGACCAGAATCAGCAGGCCGCCCACCGCTTCGCCGATCGCAGTTCCGGCTGCCACTCCGGCAATGCCCCATTTGGGAAGCCCCATAAACCCGACAACCAAGGCCCAGCTCAGGAAAATGTTGATCAGATTAACGACACACATGGCGATGGAACCCGTTCGCGTATCGCCCGCACCGGCCAGGCATGTCATGCCCACAATGCGGATGGCAATCAAAGGGCCTGCCAGAACCACGATTTTGAAATACGTGATCGCCGCATCAGCCGCCAGGCCTGTCATGTTCATGCCGATGATGATCGATTCGGCCAGCATCAGCCCAAATCCAAGGATCCCAAATCCCACCAGAATGCCCAAGCTGATTGATACGCCGGTGATACGATTGGCCTCAGGCATATCCTCAGCGCCGACCATGCGTGCCACCAAGGCCGATGCGCCGGCTGAGACAATCGCCAGAAGCCCGCCTAAAAACCACGAAATATAGGTGGCCACAGTGACGGCAGCCAGGTCGTCAGCCGAGAGATACCAGCCCGTGATGAGTGTGTCCGACAGCCCAACCAGATAGATCAGAGCCTGCTGCACCAGCACTGGCAGGGCCAGCCGCCAGATTCGCCTGCAAAGCTCCAGATCTGTCGGCTGATGGTCGATTGAGCTTGCCTCGATCACGCGAATTTGCTCCTTACAGGTCATGGTACTTGGGCTTTTCGCCTTTGAAGCTTATCATAATAGCCGTAGTTGAGTCTTGGTGAATTTTGACCATCCCCCTCCCCCCCGTGAGCCCCTTCCCGTGACCAGCGCCCAAATTCTTGATGGAAAAGCTTTGGCCAATCGTCTACAGGATGAGCTTAAGCAAGAAGTTTACGAATGGACCCAACAAACCGGCCAAAGGCCTGGCCTGGCCGTGATTCTGGTCGGATCTGAACCCGCATCCACGGTTTATGTGCGTAATAAACGAAAGGCAGCTCATGCCGTCGGTATTGCGGATCAGCTTATCGAGCTACCAGCCGAAATCACACAGGCGGAACTGGTCGCCCATGTGGACCGACTCAATGCCGACCCCCAAGTGCATGGAATACTGGTGCAATTGCCATTGCCAAGGCATATCGACGGCGAATTGGTCCTGCGCCGTATTCGCCCGGAGAAAGACGCCGACGGATTCCATCCCATGAACATGGGCCTGCTTGCCCTGGGCACACCAAAACTTGTTCCATGTACGCCTTTGGGAGTCCGCGAGCTGTTGATTCGAGAATCGATCCCGACCAAAGGCAAAACGGCGGTGGTCATGGGCAGGTCCAATATCGTGGGCAAGCCGATGGCTTTGCTCCTGATGGCCAAGGGGCCAGGGGGCGATGCCACAGTCACCATTGCTCACACCTCCTCAGTGGATTTGCCTGGAATCTGCCGCGAGGCCGATATTCTGGTCGTGGCCGCAGGCCAGCCTGAGATCGTCAAAGGCAGTTGGATCAAGCCAGGGGCCGTTGTCATTGATGTCGGCATTCATCGCCTGGCTGATGGCTCACTGTGCGGTGATGTCGATTTTGCTGAGGCTTCCCAGGTCGCCTCAGCCATTACGCCCGTGCCCGGCGGAGTCGGCCCTCTGACAATCGCCATGCTCCTGCGCAATACGTTTGAAGCGGCCCGGGCCATCGTCCATTCTGCTCGATAAAAAAACACCCTACGCTTTCCCTCTAGAAAATGTGAGCAAGATCATGAAATTTGGGATCTGTAACGAACTGTTTGAGGACTGGAACTTCTCGGATGTCTGCCAGACAGTCAAATCTTTGGGCTACGATGGTCTGGAAATTGCTCCGTTTACGCTGGCATCGCGAATCACCGATGTTTCCGCAGCCGAGCGCACGGAGCTCAAAAAAATCATGGCCGAAACAGGTCTGGAATGCATTGGCCTGCACTGGCTGCTCGCCAAAACCGAAGGGTTTTATCTGACCACACCTGATCCACAAATACGCCAGAAAACGCTCGATTATCTCAAACAGCTCGCCCGGTGCACACACGACCTGGGCGGTTCGATCATGGTCTTCGGCTCGCCCAAGCAGCGCGACCTTCTGCCGGGTGTGAGTGCTGGCCAAGCACTTGTCTATGCTGAGCAAGTCTTTGCAGAACTCGTGCCAACGCTTGCAGAAACAGGTGTCACGCTCTGCCTGGAGCCGCTTGCTCCAAGCGAAACAAACTTTCTAAACACAATCGATCAGGCCAATCTTTTGATCGACCGCATAAACCACCCAAACTTCAGGCTCCACCTCGACGCCAAGGCCCAATCCTCCGAAGAATCCACCAGCGTGCCTGAATTATGGCTCAAGCATGGATCCAAGGCCCGCCATGCCCATGCTCAGGATACAAATCTCAAGGGGCCGGGAATGGGCCATGTTGCGTTTGGCCCAATCGTCCAGTCGCTCTTGAATTCGGGTTATCCCGGTTATCTATCCGTGGAAGTTTTTGACTTCACCCCGGGTGCTGTGGAAACCGCCAGAATCAGTCTCGAAACTCTGAAGCAGGCCGTGCTCCATATTTGACAAGTTGGCTGGCTCAATCCAAAAGATTTTTGCTGGCGACGATTTTCTCAATTCCGGCTGAATTTCGGTGGAAATTCGCGATCCTCGCTGTTTTCACCTGAGTTCTGTTTACTCATCAGAATTCGCATGATGCCGAGAATTTGCTCCATTCGATTTGGCACACTCGGCTCATTGAGCAATGCCTGCTTCACCTTGGGCGGCAAGCCTAAAGACTGGGCGACCAGATCGGTCATCATCGACGGATTTTTCAGCTCCTCAAAAACCCGCCTCAAATCGACATGTTCCACCGAAGAAAGACCAGTTTTGTCCAGCAGTTGCAGGAACCGCTCTGAAAGCTCCTGCATGCCTGGCGTTGAGACTGTATCCAAACCGAATTCTTCAAGCACATCACACGAAGCCTCTCGATAAAGTCGGCCTGGTGTCCGCATCTCTTCCAAAAGCTTGACGCGGGTCACTCCTGCCAGGAGCAGATTAAATCGGCCGTCGGGCAAACGCTCGTTCTGGATAATCTGACCCAGACAGCCAACACTCTCCAGTGCCGGTCCGTCGGTGGTCAGGATCACTGGCAATTTTGGCTGGATGATGGTCAGCATGCGGTCGCTCAGCAGGGCATCGTTTATCATTTGGATATACCGCGGCTCAAATATGTGGAGCGGCACTACCCCATGGGGAAACAGCACTACACCCCCAAGTGGGAACAATCGCGTGACCCCTCGAAATTCGTTCAGATCGTAGTCCCTCATGAGATCTCCGGTGAATTCGCTTGAAACCTGGTCGAACAGACTGACTGTTCACTACCAAAGGGTCTGGGAACTATTGACTCTTTGATCAAGCATTAGATCACTCAATAATTCTAGGTCTGTGATCTCGTTTGGCAAGAGTTCAGGCAATTGGAAAAGAATTCACCAGATTTTGCCTGTTTTGACCGGACCATTCGAATGACTACTCGCCGTGTCAGATTTTGCGTATGATTTCGGAAACATACCCGAAAAGGGCACGCGCTCAAAGAAGAATCTATGAAGAAATCCGAATCTCCCCAAAAAAACACCATCGATTTACAAATCAAATCCCCTGCAATCCCAAGCTCGGCTTTTCGTGGTTCGGCCAGGCACAGCCGCCTGGTCTGTGCAGAGCTTGCAAGGCTATATCCTGATAGCACTTGCGCTTTGAATTATCGAGACCTTTTTGAGCTCATCGTGGCGACAATCCTCTCGGCCCAGTGCACCGATAAACGTGTCAATATCGTCACCAAGTCACTTTTTGAACGATATCCAAGCGCCGCCACGCTCGCCGCCGCCGATCCCGCAGAACTCGAAAGAATTATCTTCTCCACCGGTTTCTACAAAGCCAAGGCAAAAAACTTGATCTCCATGGCCCAGGGCCTTATGGATCACCATCAGGGTCAGGTGCCCGAAACACTCGAATCGCTCACAAAACTGGCCGGAGTGGGGCGAAAAACGGCCAATGTCGTGCTCGGGGTCGGCCGGGGAATCACGTCTGGAATTGTGGTGGATACGCATGTTACGCGATTATCGCAACGTCTCGGCCTGACTCGTCAAAGCTCGGCTGTGGCCATCGAGCGAGACTTGGTCAAAGCTCTGCCCAAGGCCGACTGGGTCCTGATCTCATTACGCATGATTGATCACGGCAGGGCCGTCTGCAAGGCGGGTCGGCCTGCGTGCAGTCGCTGCGAACTTGTGCGAATCTGCCCACGAATCGGGGTCGAAAATCTTGCCCTTAAATCGATTCCGAAACGAGCTTCAAAACCTCTGGCCTCAAAATCGGCAGACGAGCCAGACCTTGGGTCGCATGATGTAATTAAGCCTTGACCCAATTCGGGTGTTGCCAAATCCGTCAGGATTCGGCAATATCAATTGATGTGGCTCAACCAAAACGGCCCAGACCAGCTTCGGGCAAAACCATCGACTGATTCCCATGCATATTTCCGATATTCTTGATCAAAACCAACCGAGCTTCAGCTTCGAATTTTTCCCGCCCAAGACTGAGGCGGCTTCCGAAGAGCTATTTGCAACCATTGCCCGACTTCAGGAGCTTCAGCCGGCCTTCGTTTCCGTGACCTACGGGGCTGGTGGATCAACCCGCGAGCGTACCCACGACCTGATTGTGCGCATTCAGAAGGAAACCCGACTCACGGCAGTCAGTCACCTGACCTCCGTTTGCCATAATCTTCAAGAGCTTGAGCAGATTGTGGAACGCTATATCGAGTCCGGAATCGAAAATATTCTGGCCCTGCGTGGCGACACACCAAAAAACCTGCCAGATTACAATCGCAACGACGATGCCTTTCAGTATGCCGAAGAACTTGTGCGATTCCTGAAACAGAGCTCCACAAAAGCAGGTGGTCGAGGGTTTGGGATCGGTGTGGCCGGCTTCCCGGAAGGGCACCCTGAGATGCCCAACCGACTCAAGGAAATGGACTACCTGAAACGAAAAGTCGATGCCGGAGCCGATTACATCTGCACACAACTGTTTTTTGATAACCACGATTTCTATGATTTTCGCGATCGCTGCGACTTGGCTGGTATCAAGGTGCCGATCGTCGCAGGTGTCATGCCCATCGGAACCAGGTCAGGACTGGCCCGAATGGCAGAACTGGCATTGGGGTCACGATTTCCTGCAAAATTGCTCCGAGCTGTGGCACGCTCGGAAGACGACGCCGGCACAACCCGTGTTGGTATCCACTGGGCTACAGAACAATGCCGCGATTTGCTCGATCATCAAGTGCGCGGAATTCATTTCTACACGCTCAATAAATCCGACGCCACTCGCCAGGTCTTTGATAACCTGGGGGTTTCAACCGCCAAAGCTTTTCAAGAAAACCCGTTGAACCCTTGAAAATCCTCAGCCCAGATTCCTTGCCATGATATCCGATGAACCGGAAAATCTGGTGGCTCTGCGCGATCAGATTCGCCTCTGGGCTTTGGAATTGGGCTTTGATATGGTCGGGTTTGCCCCGGCAGTCACTCCTCCCAATTATCAGTTCTATCTGGACTGGCTTCAAGCCGGACATCAAGCCGGCATGGCCTACATGAAACGCCAGGCTGAGGCCCGGCAGGATCCAAATGCAATCTTTCCGTTTGTCGATACCATCATCGTTGTCGGTTTGAACTACAAGCCGGAAGCTTATGGCCAGCCTCTGGATTTGAAGCCTCACCAGGGCCGTGTGGCCGCCTATGCCCGAGGTTCCGATTACCATACCGTTTTTTGGAAGCGGCTTGACCTCCTTCTGCAAAAAATTCAGAGCCAACGACCACAAGTCACAGGCCGGGCCATTGCCGACAGCGCACCCTTGATGGAACGCGATTATGGCCAGTTGGCAGGCCTTGGCTGGATCGGTAAAAATACCTGCCTGATCCATAAGAAAATTGGCAGTCTGACCTTGCTTGGCGAGCTGCTTCTGGATTTGCCTCTGCCCCCCGACGAGCCCTTCACAGCCGATCATTGCGGTACCTGCACCCGCTGTCTCGACGCCTGCCCCACACAAGCCTTTGAAGGGCCATACCAGCTCAATGCCCAAAAGTGCATCAGCTATTGGACCATCGAGCACAAGGGGGAAATTCCTGAAGAAATCGCCCAGAATTTGCATGGATGGGTCTTTGGATGCGATATCTGCCAGGAAGTCTGCCCTTGGAACCGGAAGTCGCCGGTCGGGCAAAGCGAAGAGCTCATGGGCGATGGCCGGTTTGACAATCCAGACCTTCTACAATGGCTGGAAAAACAAGACTCCGAATGGCAAAAGGCAATCAAGGGAACCGCTCTGGAGCGGACCAAACGCGCTGGTTTGATGCGCAACGCATGCCATGTGCTCTCAGCCAATGGAGTGCAGGACGCTATCCCAAAATTGCAGAGAATCATGCAGAACGATTCCGATCAATTCGTCCGGCAAGCCGCCGCCCAAGCCCTAAAGCATTTGGAAGTGGATTCTAATGTTGGCACGGTCCTCTGACCGGGCTCGCGCGATCAAGTGGCTATTTTTTTTTGATTGATTTCGAATCAGCCAGGTTTATTGGGCGAGCGCGCCCGATGAGGGCATCGGGCCGACAGTTTTTCTAATGTTGGCACGGCCCCCCTGACCGGGCTCGCGCGATCTATCAAAGCTGGTTCGTCGGTTTCTCAATGCAACGATAGGGTTGGGCGCGCGAGCCAGGTCAGGAGACCTCGTTGTATATCACATCTTGTAAAGCCATGAATCTTCGATATTTGAGCAGATTTTGATTTAAAGGCCAAAGGCCTGGCCTAAGATAGCCCAGGGCAAAGCCCTGGGTCGGCGTAAGCCTATAATATATAATCTCTTACCATCCCTCCTTGCCTTGGTCGCGGGCCTTGG
>CAMBEP010000095.1 GCA_945865635.1 Candidatus Kuenenia stuttgartensis | reverse complement strand
AAAAAGGCCAATGTAGGGGGCCAGGGGGCGGAGATTAATTCAGATTGGCGGGTTTTAATTGTTGTGCGGGCCCGATGAGGGCATCGGGCCGACATTTTCCATGTTTTCAAGTGTAGGCACGGTCCCCTGACCGGGCTCGCGCGATCAGGGGGCTTGGCGGGTAATTATTTCATTAGAATTGGCGGGGTTTATAGTTGTCGCGGCCACACATGATACATCGTATGAAAATGATGCCGGAGGCATCAAAGCAAGTAACCAGCGGTTGAGCAAAGCGAGACCACCGGATCTGGATGCGAAAATGCAGAGGCACCTGTGCCGGGGTGCAAGTCATCCGCTGGTGTCGTCGCTCAAGCTTCTCAACCAAGGCTACAGGCCATGTGGACGGTCTTCGATAATGGTAAAAAAATGCCGAATCACAGGCACAGGCCATGATTACTAGTCCAACAGTCGAAGTTCCAACCCTGAAAAGAAGGATTATTTAACGGGTGTTTGATCGGAATCAAGCGAAAACTAGATCTCATCCCAGAGGCCAATGGTCATCTTGCGCTGGTAGGGACGCTCAATTTCGCGGTGGAATGCGTATGAATTCGATTGTCCATAGCAATTAAAATCGGATTTTTGGTTAGTTCGCCGGGGCAGTCCAGGCAGACCCTGGCCTTTTTTTTAAAAACATCTACAAAAGACATCAGAAAAAAAACGTCATAAAACCTGCTCTCTGCGGCTTGAACGACCTCATTTCCGAGTGCTGGCCAGAAAACAAAAGCCCTTCGATTCGATTTTTTTTGTCAAATGTGAATCCCCGAGTCCCTCAAAAAAAACCGGATGGATTGCTCCATCAGGTTTCTTGTGTGAGGATGAAACTGGCAGGCGGCGGGTTTCCGGATCAGGATTTAATGATGTCCCGAACTGTTCCGCCGGATGGAATCATAGGCAGAACGTGTTCTTGGTAGGGTACCAGCACGTCCAGCACATAAGGGCCTGGATAGGCGAGCATCTCTTCAAGGGCCGGGATCACATCGGCTTTGTTACGAATCTGGCGGCCCATGGCACCGAAGCTTTTGGCCATATTGACAAAGTCGGGATAGGTCACATCGGGCAGGCTGCCCTCGCCGGCACCGACTGCTTCCGGGTCGTCAATCGAGCCAAGGTAAGTGTGGGCCCGGTTCGACTTATAGAAACGGTCTTCCCATTGAACCACCATCCCGAGATGCTGATTGTTGAGCACGATGATTTTGACTGGCAGTTTTTCACAAGCAACAGTGGCCAGCTCTTGAATGTTCATGACAAATGAGCCATCGCCGTCAATGTCGACAACATGCATATCAGGTCTGGCGGCCACGGCACCCATGGCCGAAGGCAGGCCGAAGCCCATTGATCCCAGGCCTCCTGAAGTGACCCAGGCGCGTGGGTGTTTGAAATTGGTCCACTGGGCGGCCCACATCTGGTGCTGGCCGACTCCCGTGGTCATGATCATGTCGCCTTTGGTGATTTTTGAGAGTTGATCGATCACATACTGGGGTACGATCGCATCGTCGCGGTCGGAGTATGTCATTGGGTCTGACTCCCTCCAGGCGTCGATCTGCTGGTACCAGTCGCGAAGTTCGCATTTTTCCACCAGTGGAACAAGCATTTCCAGGGCCTGACGAATATCGCCATTGATCGCAATATGGGCCTGCTTGTTCTTGTTGATCTCAGAGGCATCCACATCAATGTGGACAATTCTGCCATGCTTCGCAAACTCGCTCAGCTTGCCGGTCACCCGGTCGTCGAATCGAACCCCAAAGGCCAGCAGCAGGTCCGATTCACTGACGGCATAATTGGAGTAAACCGTGCCGTGCATCCCAAGCATTTTCAGCGAGAGGTAGTGATCGTTGGGAATCGAACCCAAGCCCTGAAGGGTCATCGCAACGGGAATGCCGGTTTTGTTGACAAATTCTCGCAGGGCATCAGCACCACCTGATGAGATGACTCCGCCACCGCAATAAATCATCGGCCGTCGGGCCTCTTTGATCGCCGCCGCCACTTGCCTCAGTTTCTCCATCGATGGTGCGGCTGGCACGGCATAGCCAGGCAGCTCCATTGGCTGATCCCAGTTCGGGTTTGAAACAATCGTGTTCTGGATATCCTTGGGAATATCAATCAGAACCGGACCGGGGCGACCAGTGGAGGCAATATGAAAGGCCTCTTTCATGATTCGTGGAATGTCCGCAGCATTGGTCACCAGGTAGGTGTGTTTGCAGATGGCACGGCAGACTTCTACCGTCGGTGTTTCCTGGAAGGCATCGGTTCCAATCACGGCCGTGGGAACCTGGCCTGTGATGGCAATCAGAGGCAGACTGTCCATCTTGGCATCCGCCAGGCCGGTCACCAGATTCAAAGCGCCGGGGCCGGATGTCGCCATGACGCAACCAGGCTTGCCGGTCACTCGGGCATAACCCTCAGCCGCAAAAATTCCACCTTGTTCGTGACGCGGCAAAATCGTCCGGATCTTGTCTTTCCAGCGGGTCAGGGCCTGGTGCATGGGCATGCTGGCACCACCAGGGTAGGCAAATATGATGTCCACGCCGTGGCGCACCAGCGATTCGACAACCAAGTCGGCACCTGTAATTGGTAGGCGCTGGGTCTCGTTGCGAGCTTCGGATATCGTAGCCACGGTTTCACATCTCCATTCTGCTTGGAATTTGATTCACGGTCGTATCGGTTTTTAGAGGTTTTCTAAAGACACGAATCTTTACCAGTATACCCGCCAGAATCTGCATTCTCAACTGGTTTTGTCCGGAATCATCACGTTTTTGGTGATTCACAACACTTTCATACAACCATAGCCCATGGCTGGCGGGTTCAGCCCTGCCAATGGTTCTCAAGCCACAAGGGGCTCCCTGTTCGGCTTTTTTTTGCCAGACTCATTCTGGCTGGAACGGTCTCGGAGAAAGCTCACAGAAACTCTTGGCCAAGGCTTTCAGTTCGATTGATCGTCTCTCGTTTCGCATGGTGGGGCTCTCCAGAGTTTTGTTTTTAAAAAAAAGTGCTATGCCTTGAGGCTTGGTGTGGAGTGGCGAATTGCTTTGACGCAACATCAGGCAAGGCGGCCTGAGACCAAGCGAGGGTCGAATTGTCGTCAGTAACCATAAGCGGAACAAGTGCGGAATTATTGAAAAAAAATGTATGGTCCATTGAGCCAAAACCTGTTTAAAAATGGCAGTTTTACGGGAAAGTTTAAAAAAAACGGTTTTAAGGGCCGATACCGTGCTTGACAGAGTCGTGGCTCAAGTGTTTCCATTATAACAACCGAAAAGGGGCTAGGGGCTTCTAGCGGTTCGGGTTTGATTCGTCCGCTCCGATTGCCCAATTGCCACTGACTCAGATTCCGGAAGCGGTTGGGTGCACTCGGAACATCAAGTCATATATCGCCGAGGAAATTGTCATGCTGCGATTAACAGAAGACTGGACCAAGACGTTGTCAGTCGGTTTTGCTGATTCGGAATGGTCTCCGAAATCGAATTTAGGCTCAGCCTTGCTCGACATGCGTCATGCAGATGAAGAAGAAGCCCAAGAGGCTGAAGACGATGACGAGGATGACGAGGAGGATGACGACGACGATTACGACGACTTCGAAGACGACGATTACGACGACGACGACGACGACGAACTTGATGATGAAGATATGGACGATATCGAATCCGTCGAAGTTGACGAAGAAGACGACGATCTTGACGACGAAGATCTTGATGGTGATCTAGGCGAACTCGGAACTGACGATGACGACGACGACGACCTTTGATCGGATTCACAATTCTTGATTTCTCATCGCCATCGAGATATCAGAACCAAATGATTTAATCGCTAAGGCCCCGGAAATCCTTTCCGGGGCTTTTTTCCTACCAAACCGAAAGGACTTCCTATTTTAAGTCGTGGCGTTCTGTTTGGAATTTGGTTACTATGGGTCTGAACTGAAGTTGACCTTACTGGACAAGCGTAAGAGGGCACCTACGGATGAGCCGAAATCAGCAGGATCCAATCCATTTCATTGTGAAGGAACTTCAGGAGCAAAGTGAGCAGATCGCGTTTGAGCTTGATTTCTTCGCGGGCATACTGGAGCGGGATCCATCGAATATTCGCGTTCTTGTGGCCCAGGCCGAAAACTACTCACTTTTAGGGTCGTTTCGGGACTCTTTGCCGCTCGACATTCGCCTGACGCGTCTTCGGCCAGAGCGCTCTGTGTTCTGGTACAACCTGGCCTGCAGCTATTCACGGCTGAAAATGGTCGATCCTGCATTTGAGGCGCTCAACGAAGCCATCCGTCGCGGCTACGATGATTTTCCGCATCTGATCAAAGATGCAGATCTCAAACATCTTCGATCTGACGCAAGATTTATGGCTTTGGTACGCGAGTATCGAACTGGCGTGACAAGGGCCCCTAAAAAGCCAAATCCGCGTTCAAAACCTGCCGAATAATTCTTGCCGTTATGGATTCAGAATCGGCTTGCATATCGGGATGCACCGATTCTTTTTGCATCTTCTAAAGCTGGGTAAAATCACGTGACTGAGCATTGTTGGGAAGAGATTCAGAAATCGGCCGAATTCATTCGTGAACGATCTAAAATTGTGCCCAAAGTCGGCATCATTCTTGGGACAGGGCTGGGGGCACTGGCGAAAGATATCGTCCTGGAGCCCGGCGGAGTGGCCCTGCCGTATCAGGATCTGCCCGGATTCCCTATTTCTACAGCTCCCGGGCACAAGGGCCAGCTTGTCATTGGCCATCTTGCGGGTGTGCCAGTGGCTGCGATGGAAGGCCGGTTCCACCTCTACGAGGGCTATACAGCCCATGACATTACCTTTCCGGTACGGGTGCTCAAAGCCCTCGGATGCTCTCATTTGTTTGTCTCAAATGCTTGCGGTGGGCTCAATCCGATTTTCCGCAAGGGCGATCTGATGGTGATTGATGACCACATCAACCTGATGGGCGTCAACCCGCTGGTCGGCCCGAATGATGAGCGTCTGGGCCCACGCTTCCCCGACATGAGCGAGCCTTACAACCGCGAGCTTCAGGACCTTGCCATCGCCACTGGCCTGAAGCTCGGAATGCCCCTACAGCGCGGAGTTTACGCCGCCATGGTCGGCCCCAACCTGGAAACCAGGGCGGAATACCGATTCCTCCGAACCATTGGGTCGGACGTCATTGGCATGTCGACCATCCCCGAGGTCATGGTGGCGGTCCATCAGGGCATGAAGGTCCTGGGCTTCTCGATCGTGACCGACATGTGCTTCCCCGAGGCTTTGTCGCCTGTCTCGATCGATGAAATTATTGCCGTCGCAAATACGGCTGAGGCAAAGCTCAAAGGCCTTGTCATGGAAATCTTGAAGAGTCTAAAGCCCGATCTTGAATAAGCCGTTACAGATAAAGGCATCAGGAAATGGCGAAGGATTCGAACCAATCCCGGAATGAATCCGGCATGAGGCTGTGATGATGGCGGAAGAAAAGAAGAAGCCGGCGTCGATTTTTAAAGAAACACTAAACCTTCCTGTCACACGATTTGACATGAAGGCGAATCTCACCCAGCGAGAGCCCGCCCGCCAAGCCGTGTGGGCCTCCCTAGACCTCTACGGCAAGCTGCGAGAACGCCGCAAAGCCTCGCCAAGGCGAGTCTTGCATGATGGCCCTCCCTATGCCAATGGTGAGATTCACATGGGGCACCTCCTGAACAAGGTACTCAAGGACTTTGTCGTTCGATACAACAACATGGCGGGCTACGACAGCCCCTACGTCCCAGGCTGGGACTGCCATGGCCTGCCGATCGAACATAAGGTGGTGAAAGATCTTGGCTCGAAAGTGGCGGAAAAGACGGCCACTGAGATCCGCGCCCTCTGCCGCGACGAAGCCTTGAAATGGGTTGGAATTCAGAGGGACCAGTTCCAGCGTCTCGGGGTTCAGGGCGATTGGGCCAACCCTTACCTGACACTCGACAAGCGCTATGAATCAGGCATTGTCGATGTGCTGGCCGACCTTGTCGAAGGCGGCTACGTATTCAGGCAACTCAAGCCAATTCATTGGGACATTCATGACCGGACCGCCCTGGCTGAGGCGGAGCTTGAATATGAGGAAGTCACATCGCCGTCAATCTTTGTAAACTTTCCTGTGGTAAGTGGCTTGCCGGACGACGTGAAAGTGGCCCTGGGCGACGAATCGTGCCATGTCATGATTTGGACCACCACACCATGGACACTTCCCGCGAATGTGGCTGTGGCTTATCATCCCGCCCTTGAATATCAATTGATTCGATATTCTGAGCCTCAAACCGGGCGCATTCTCCACACCATCATGGCCGGCGCACTGGTTGAGAAGGTCATGACTCTTGCCGGCGTTGCCGGGCAGGAAATTCTCGCCAGATTCACCGGGAAGCAACTGGCCAATGTCAAATATCGTCACGTTTTTCTGGATCGCATCAGCCCTTTGGTCCATGCCGATTATGTAAGCGCAGAGGATGGCACTGGCTTGGTCCATACCGCGCCGGGGCATGGTGCTGAGGATTATCACACAGGCCTGATTCATGGCCTGCCACTGATCAGCCCGGTTGATCCATCCGGCCGATTTACCGATGAAGCGCCTGCTGAAGTTGTTGGTATGCAGGTCTTTGCAGCCAACCCCAAGATTGTCGAAATGGTTCGGCTGGCCGGGGCTCTGGTCAAAGAGCAACCGATCAGGCATAGCTATCCGCACGGCTGGCGATCCAAAAAGCCGGTCATTTTCAGGGCTACAGCGCAGTGGTTTATCTCAGTAGACCACAATGGTTTGAGGGACAAGGCCCTGGAGCAGATCCGGACCAATGTCCAGTGGCGTCCTGAGTGGGGCCAGAACCGGATCGAAGCCATGGTCGGCCAGCGGCCCGACTGGTGTATTTCCCGGCAGAGAGCCTGGGGAGTGCCGATTCCGGCAATTGCCTGCTCGGAATGTGAGCACCAGCATCTTACGGCGGAATCCGTCCGCTATTTCTCGAGGTTGTTCCTGGCCGAGGGAACCGACGCCTGGTATTCCAAAGATGTGGCAGACCTGCTGCCGCCCGATTTGCCAAATGGCTGCCCGAATGGTTGCGATCGCAAGCATTTGCGTAAAGGGACCGACATTCTCGATGTCTGGTTCGAATCCGGTTCGAGCCACCGGGCTGTTCTGCGCGACCACTTCGAGCTTGGTTTTCCTGCCTATCTCTATGTGGAAGGTTCGGATCAGCACCGCGGCTGGTTCCAGAGCTCGCTCCTGACATCCGTGGCCGCCAATGGAGTGGCTCCCTTCCAGACAGTTCTCACACACGGCTTTATCGTGGACGATCAAGGCCGGAAGATGTCTAAATCGCTTGGCAATGTCATGTCTGCTGTCAAGTTGACAGAAACCTATGGAGCCGATGTCATGCGGCTTTATGTCGCAAGCCTTGACTACGCCAATGATATCAGGATGTCCGAACGCGGCATTAAAGAGACCTCCGAAGCTTATCGCAAAGTGCGCAATACCTTCCGGTTCCTTCTAGGAAATCTTGAGGATTACTCACCATTTGCATCTGCTGACGAACTGGCCATTGTCGCCAGGGAACTCGAACCGCTCGATCGCTGGATTCTGGCAAGACTCAACAAGATCGTGCGCGACGTGACCGAGGCTTACGAACGCTTTGAATTCTATCGCGTTTTTCAAGCCATTCACCAGTTTGCATCCGGCGATCTTTCCAGCTTCTACCTCGACATTCTCAAAGATCGGCTCTATGCCGAACAAAAAGCCGGTCCGTCGCGAAGAACCGCCCAGAAAGTCATGGCCAAAATCCACTCCGTTCTGGCCCGGCTCGCAGCCCCTCTGATGCCTCATTCGGCCGATGAAATTTGGGAGTTCTTACCATCATTTCAGAATGAGCCCCAAAGTGTTCACCTGGCAGATTGGCCCGTGGCAGATCCTGATCTCGACTTGACTCAAACCGAATCTTCCGACTGGGAAGCCATTTTGGCCATTCGCGACGAAATTCTCAAAGAACTCGAGAAATTACGCGCCAGCAAGCAAATTGGCTCGGCCCAGGAAGCAACTATCACTTTGATCACCCAAAATCCCACAGTTGGTTCGTGGTTGGCACAGAATTTGCAATTATTGCAACTGTTGTCTATGACGTCCGACGTTGTGCTGGCAAGCCAGTCGCCTTCAGATTCGCCCATGCAGTCATTGGCTTCACCGGAAGTTCAATTGGTTGCAGAACTTTCCAAGCATTCCAAATGTGAGCGATGCTGGAATCTCAGGCCGTCTGTTGGGGCCCAGGCTGCTTATCCTACACTCTGCGAACGCTGTGCCAAGGTCGTCAGCCTCGATCATTCTGAACTGGGTCGAATCTTGTAATGCCTGACTCCTCAATTGCCTACGTGCCGCGTCAGTTGCCAGCCAAAGATGGCCCGATCCGGTTGGCGGTCTGTATTTCCGGTGGCGGCACCACTCTCGCCAACCTGCTTGAAAAGATCGATCAGGGCCTACTTACAGGCTTTGAAATCTCGATTGTCATCTCCGACAGATCCGATGCCAAAGGACTCGAAATTGCGACCTCAAGAAGCATTCCAACCGCCGTTGTCCATCGCAAGGACCTCCAAATGAGCGCTCTGATTTTCCAGAAAATCCGCAGCGCAAAAGCTGATATGGTCGTGCTCGGCGGATTCCTCTCGCTCTTGTTCGTTCCGGATGACTATCAACATCGGGTCCTTAATATTCACCCTTCGCTCATTCCCGCTTTTTGTGGTCGCGGCTATTTTGGCAAAGCCGTTCATAAAGCCGCCATCGATGCCGGGGTCAAATTCTCCGGCTGTACGGTCCATTTTGCCGACCGCTCTTATGACACAGGCCCCATCATCATTCAAAAAGTGGTGGATGTGCTCGACGACGATACTCCCGATTCGCTCGCAAAACGAGTCTTTCAGGCCGAATGTGAAGCCCTGCCAGAAGCCATTCGCATCGTCGCAAGCGGAAATCTCGAACAACACGGCCGACGCATGGTCATCAAGCCATCCTGATCCAGCCAGTTGCTCTATTTCGCTTATAAAATTAAAGCTTGTAACGACTTGAATGCCACCGGCTCACGGCTCGCAAATGGTTCTGCGGAATCCACTCCAGCCATGATTCCCCAATATCGGTTCCGGTCAAGAACTCGGTCGATCACTCCCGGAACACCCGGCGGCTGATTCTCTACAATCTGACTTTTATAGGCTTCCAGAATCGATCGCTTGTGGGTCGTAAACCTGCTGATGTCAATCAAAAGACTCGGCTGTTCGACAATCTTCAGGTGAATGCTGAAGTAATACAGAATCCTGGCTGGATGGAATGGCTCGCCCGCCATGTCCGACTTGCCCATCTTCGCCCAAAATCGGGCCTCCTCAATGAGCTTGGTCGCCGCCGTGTGATCCGGATGCGCATCTTCCCAATAGGGCGCAAATAATAAATCTGGCTTGGTGTTACGAAAAACTTCCGCCAATCGTCTACGGTTCTCCAGCGTGGCTTCAAGACTTCGATTCCTCAGACCTAAATTACCTCGCCAGGCAATTCCCATAAGCTTTGTCGCCTGATCTGTTTCACGCCTCCGAATTTCGGGACTTCCCAAGGGCGTTGGTTCGCCGTTGGTCAACTCCAGAATCCCCACCCGCCTGCCTTCTTCAACCATCGAAAGAATCGTACCTGCCAAGCCAAGCTCGGCATCGTCCGGATGCGGCGCAACCACCAACACATCGAGTTTTTCAGGTCTCAGCAGGCTCATTATTCACTCCCGATCGTTGCTGTCCTGATTCCTGGCCAAGGGCATTGCTTAAGCCAGATTATCATAATCCCTCCCTGCCTGTCATTCGTTCCAGCACCCGCATGGCGCACATCACCACCGCCATCGTTCCCTGGCCTGGAAAGACCGAATCACCTACAACCCAAAGCCCCTTTCCAAGTACCCCTGGATCCACCGCCATCAAATTCGACCTCAAGCGACTCACAGGTGGGCCGCCGACCCGTCCCAATGTCCGTCTCGTATATCGGGCAAAGCTGCGGGGCGATGCAAATTCAATATGCCGCAATGCCCCCTCCACACCCGGAAAAGCACGATCAAGTGCCGCTTTCATCCGGCCGGCATACTCCTCTTTTTTCCACTCATATTCCTTCGACACAAGCCCCGACCATTCCTCTGCCCTGACATGGGTGCTCATGGTTGCGATTCGAATCTCCGGGCCGGCATAACCCTTGTCGCCTTCAGGAGAAAGCGATATCAAAACATTGTTGCCGTCGTGAATCGGCTTCCCAAAGTCTTGAAGCACATGATGAAACAGGGCGTTATGGCCCTTCAGGTGGCTGGCCTGGATCGCCGCATATGCCGTAAAGGCGCTCCACTGCGCTCGCGATCGTTGCTCCAGCTTTCCGAATCGATTGTCAATCAGATTCAAATCAAGTAGCCTGGCAGCAAGGTCTAGTGGCAGGTTCATGGCCACCTGGCGGGCCTGAATCTGCTCACCTCGACGTGTCTGGATCAAAAAACCACGCTCGTTTTCCATGGGCCGGATCCGGTCCACAATCGTAGCCATTCTCAGATCACCACCCGACTTTGAAAAAGCCTCGCCAATTCCTTCCACCAAGGCTTTCATCGACCCTTTGGGTCTCGATAACCCAAATCGATAAGCTTGCAGGCAAGCGGCCGCATTGGCCAGCGGCACAGTTTCAGGACCAGCCTGAGCCGTGTCCTGCAACAGCATGGCCACAATCGCTCGAAATTCAGGATCTTGATTCACGCCCAGCAGGCGCATCAGCCCTTCGACTGTGATGGCCGAGGTTGCAGCACAAAGTGTGCCCGAAACTCCAAGAATCCTGAGATTATGGATCACATCCGCAACCGACCGGATGGGCGATCTGGGCAGACCAGGGCTGGCCTTGAAGAGCGTTTTACCAATGCTCTCCTGTATTCTCCAGAACCGGGCTGCGTTTTCTCCAAGGTGCGGAAACCTGTTGCGAATCGTCTTTTCCCAGTTGTCTGGCTGGTTCGTCAGGATCAAATCGCCACTAGGCAGGCACATTCGATATTCCGGAGTCCTGACGGCATCAAAGCTCATGCCGATTCGATTCAAAAGTTCGCGTATTGGCTCACCGGCATCCAGGCCCATCAAAGCGGTGGCACCACAGTCAAACGTATAATTTTCACGATGAAAGTAGCCGGCGCATCCGCCGAGCTTTGTGTGGCTCTCGCAAAGGATGCTGTTCAGGCCAGACCTTTGGGCCAGAGCACCCAGCGCCAGGCCGCCAACCCCTCCGCCCACCACAGCCAGGTCGAAGCAATCCGTCTGAGATTTTCTATGGACTTTCTCCAAACCAGGCTCCTCAAATATTTTTCTATTTTCAGTTCCATTGCTATTGGATAGATATAAGCAATGGCCAGAAATCGAAAAGATCCGCATGGGTGGAAAAAAACGACTTCGGAATATGATGACTTGGGATTTTCAGGCCAAATCGCTATACTTTATTTATCAAATCATGCGGACCCGTAAAAACGGGTTGGCTTCAATCTTGGGGGTTGGGATGTCATGGCTGAATGGATCCTGGTTGGCAAAGTTTCGGAAATAAGTCCAACCAAAGCTCTTGAAATTGAGCATCAGGGACGAGTTGTCGCGATATTTCAGGTCGGTCAGGAGTATCACGCAATCGACGGCATTTGCCCGCACCAGGGTGGCCCTCTGGCAGAAGGTCCGCTCGACGGCACCTGTATCACCTGCCCATGGCACGGCTGGCAATTTGATGTAGTTTCCGGAAAGACGCCGCTCGGTACCCGTGTGAAACAGGAAGTCTTTCCCGTAAAGCTCGAAGGCGACGAGATTTTTGTCGAGCTTTCATAAGAAGTGTATCACACTTCGGGAAATGTCATAAAGCCTTTTTTCAAAAAGACTTTTCCTTAGATAACGCTCTGGCTTGAAGAGAATTTCGACGTGTATCAGCTCAGGACATTCCGTAATACCGACTTGGTAGAGATCGTGTCGGTCTGGAATCGCCTGATGACGGGGCCAAACATTGCCAGCCCCTTGACTAATTCGGAATTCGACCTGTTCGTCTTGTCCAAGCCTTATTTTAATCTCCAGAATTTGATCGTCGCCACCGACTCGCAGACAGGGCTGATCGTCGGCTTTTTGCATTGCGGTTTCGGCCCTGAGGATCCAAAAAGTTTTTGCCGAGAATTAAATCATGATCTTGGCTCGATTGCCATGCTCTGCGCTCCGCCCGATCCACAACTTCTGGACCAGCTCATTCAAGCAGGTATCCATAGGCTTCAAACCCTAGGCTGTCGGGTGGTTTATGGCGGTGGACGCCATCCGCTCAACCCCTTCTACTGGGGGCTTTATGGGGGTAGCGAGTTTTCCGGTTTTCTCGATAGCCAGCCTGAGATTCCCGAAGCCTTTCGGAGAAATGGTTTCAAAGAAGCCGCCGCAAGTGTTCTGTTCGAATACGACCTTGCGAAGACTGAGCCCAGGCACCTGAAGAACGTGATTTTGAAGCGAGAATCAAGAGTGTTTGTTTTTGATGATGAAAACCTTCAGGAAAACTGGACTGCACTCGCCATCGAAGCCTTTCATCCGCTGGTTGTCCAGATTCTGGACAAGTCGGAAACCGAACTGATCGGAAGGGCGGGCCTCTGGCCCATGTCGGTATTTGGCCGCAAGGAGGGGCAATCCAGAATCGGCTTGATTGACGTGATGGTCCATGATGATTATCGTCGCAAGGGTTATGGCAGGCTATTGATCGCGGAGTCGATCAAATGTGCGATTCAATTGAGTTACGATGTTCTGTGTGTCCAGACGGATGCAGCAAACCTTAGTGCTGTAGGGCTTTATGAGCAATCTGGGTTTGTAAGGGTAGATACTGCCAAGTTATTTCGGCTGAGTCTCTGATATTTCTGGCAGATCATCCATCGCAAATTTGCGGCCATGGCGAATCATGATCATGTCCCACAACCTTGGGAAAATCCAAGCCAGATAGGCAATGGCCAGCGGCTTCCAGGTGGGATAGAGAAATGGCTGGCGATGGCCCCTGAGAATTCCACGAACGATTCCTGCGACGACCTTTTGCGTCGGTTCTGCGTTCTTTCCGCGAATTGTGGCCTTGTTTTGCCCGGCAATTTCGCGAAATTCGGAGACGGTCTGGCCAGGGCAGGCGGCCCACACGGCAACACCCGTGCCGGCGATTTCAGAGCGGAGGCTTCGGACCAATCCATTGACCGCATGCTTTGAAGCGGTATAAGTGGCAGAGAATGGGATCCCGACCTCGCCCAGAATCGACGAAATCTGGACAATCTGGCCCTTGCCCCTCGGTTTCATCCAAGCCAGCGATTTGGCGGTCAGATCGATCACAGCTTCGACATTTACGGCGAGAATTTTCTGGACAACTTCTGGATCACTTTCTTCAAGCTTGCAGTAAGTGCCAAATCCAGCATTGTTTACGATCAGGTCGAGATGGCCAAACCGGGTTTGGACAAAGGCCCAGAGTCGGTCGCGGTCCGCCGGGTCGCATAGATCGGCAGCAACAGGGATGATTTTCCCGGGAGCGAATTGGTCGGCGAGTTTTTCGAGCCTGTCCATTCTCCGAGCCGTGGCAATGATTTGGAGGTTTGGCCATTCCGGATGGAGGATCAATTGGCGAACGAGTTCCTCGCCAATACCGGAACTGGCGCCTGTGATCAGAGCGGTAGTGATGGGTGGCCTGGTTTTCAAAAGCGAGCCTCATGGATTGGGTTGTGAAAAGGCTGTCACAGGTCTGCATCGTAACAGTTAAGGG
>CAMBEP010000094.1 GCA_945865635.1 Candidatus Kuenenia stuttgartensis | reverse complement strand
ATTCCGCGGCAGAGCAGTCGTCCACCGACCAACTGGTGGATAAGACAAGGCCGGCCCCTCGCATGAGAAACGCTGTCGCCAGACCCATGGACTCGTTGAGCGATCGGTCGTCGAGTGTCGCTGTCTGGCAGCCGTTGAGGATCACCAATGACCCATGTTTCAAGCGTTCCAGGCGATAGAGCAGGTCGTGGGCCATCAGTACATCGTCTGCCAGATGAAGCCTGGAGAAAGCCACTCTGCGATATTCACTGCTGCCATGACAACTGAAATGGAGGATCGAAGCCTTGGACCAGCCCTGGACCGATGCAAAGTTCGCCTTGGCACCTCGATAAAAATCGCCAGAAAGGCTTGGAAAACGCTCTCCAATCCATCTCGATTCCCAATCGGCAAACGGCAGAGTCTTGGGCGTTCCAAGATCGGGGTTGGCCAGGCTGAGGATCTCGCCATCGAGGTCCAGCGTAGGCAGATGGGGCAGAATTCGGGACGAGGGGAGATAGGCGATTTCAAAGTCGTCATTGAGATAACGAGAACGGCCGTTGACATAGCGTCGGCAGGCATGAATCGGCAGATAATGCAATCGTTCATGAGGTATAAGATAAAGCCCGGTGAGCCCTTTTAAAAGCGGCATGATCGGCTCGAAGAGATAATGATAAAGGTCGTCGAGAATTTCGTCGGAAGCGACGGGCGCAGAGGCGTCAATACATCGACCAAACCTGATCAGATTCGAGCGAAACGCATGAGTTTCAAATGGCACATTGAGCTTCGTCATCTTAAAAGATGATGGTGTCAGCAGAAAGATTGCGACGGTATTGGCATCCACTCTCCAGAAATCAAGAATTCCCCAGCCGTCTGCAAGTGAATCCTGGATCTGTTTGACGGTCGTACGATGCGCATAGGGCACGTCGAATCTGGGAGTGCCGGAAGTTGAAGCCCGAAACGCGTTCAAATAATTTTTCATGCGAGCCATTGTTTCAGGCTGATGCAGATCTTCATCGCCGGCGATGGCATTTCGGCCCCGATCGGTCAACCATTCGCCCAACTCTTTGCGGGCTTTGGCGGATCGAACGAACAACTCTTTGGCGAAATCGCGTGCCGATTCAGGCGTGAGTAATGCCGCGAGTTGATCCGAGCAGGAGTATTCACCAATCTGGTCCATGGCAATTCGGCCGGTTTCGACGTCCTCATGCAGACCGATCACCGCACTTTTGAAGGTGCGCCGGCCCTGTGCCCATCGTTCCCACGTCGAATCGGTCATTACGGGAGCCCTTTCTCTTCAAAGTGAAGCCTTGGCGGCAGATTCGCTATTGATCGTATCGATGTCGTTCCACCAAGAAAAGATGCTTGTTCAAAGAGAATCTGGCGAGCCTAAGCCAGGCTTTGTTCAGGGCTCCGAGCTTTCCAATGCAATCGTTAATGGCAATTCAGCGGAAAAATCCAGAAGTGCTGAAATATCGCGCACCCATGCGATCCGGTGTTGATTTAAATAGTCGTACAACGTGATCAGATCACGTCCCTGGATCAGAACGCGACTCTCCTGACGTCCTGAAAAAACCAGGCTCATCCGTTGGCCACCGCCTTGGGGGAGGTATTGCAATTGGCTGTGACTCTCCAGATGATGATATTGAAAACTATGGATCGAGCCATCGTTCAAGATCAGGTGCAGGCACGTCAGCAGGTGGTCTGACGGCTCGGCGTATGCCTGGGGATTTTCTGATGCCTGTAAAACATCTTTGAGCATCTGCGGCCTGGAGATACCAGAGGATACCGCCTTTTGACCATCAGGGGGATCATCAAAAATGGCTTGAAGCGATGAGATACCCGCCTGATCGGGTGAAGTTCTGAACGCATTCATCGGCCATACGACCTTTCTTGTTTTTGGCTGTTCTGAGCGTCTGTTTGCCACGCCTTGCGTGTGCGCAGAAGGCTTCGAAACACCTGTGCTTTGCGTTCGCGTTCCTGGCGTTTTTGATCGCTGGCAGATCGCCGGAGCAGATCCGAGGCGTTGAGCCTTTCAGGCGACCGGGCGATCATCTGCCGCAAGGCAGTCTTGTCGTCGGTATAAATTGTCACGGAATTGCGGCCCCGGCTTGTGGAGACGTAAATCTGCTCACTGTTTGACGCGGCGAACGACTCGCTCGACTGGCCGATCAAGACATGTTTGACCGTCTTACCCTGGGAACCGAACGAAGTTTCCACATATCCGTGGCGGAAGTGGCCGTAATCCTTGGAGACAATCCAGCCATTCTCCATCTCAAAGTCGCCCTGGTCGGTGAAGCCTGCGATTTTGTACGTTGAGCCGTTACGGATCTGATGATCCCCGTCGAGTGTTTTGCCGCCCAGAGTGAACCGGACCAGGTCGCCTTTGGCAAGCCGGATCGGCTGGATCCGGTATGCCTGGTATTTCCCGGCCTGGTCTGTGGGCAGCGGTTGATCAAGATTCCGAGTTGCAACCCGCGTGCCCGCCGGAAAACCTTTTGCGGGCTTGTGAAATTGAATCATGTCAACTTTGTCCGTCTCATAATTCCGGGCATCGCCGCGTTCGGCTTCCGTCAGGTTGGCAGGCACAAGCCGGTTGAAAACGATCCCCTCTTTTGCAAGATTGCCGCGTTCTTTTAACTCACTCCGGATCGATTCGGTAATCGTCTCGATCTCAGAATGGGTCGGGCTGACGACAAGCAGATCCCGCCATCGGCCGCTGCCCTGAAGCGTATCGGCATAGTCGCGGGCAAGCATTTCATAGCGTTCGACCCCCTCGACTTCCTTGATCCATCCCAACTGATCCAGCCGATCAAAACCTTGCAAAGTCTGACCTCGGGCAAAACATTCAACAGCCTCGCGATATCGCGGATCCAGCTGCCGTTTGATCTTTGTCAGTTGAAACGGTTCGATACAGGCATGTTTTTCGAGAAGTGACATAAGCGAGCCACGTGTTACAGAGCCGTGCTGGGCCGAGTCGCCCACCAGGTCAACTCTGAGGTTTTCAGCCTGTGCGATTTTGAAGAGCTGATACGCTTCCCGGTGCCCCATCAAGCTTGCTTAATCGACGACAACCCGGGAATTTCGGGCCCGAGTTTGCATGGCAGAACTCTCCAGGAAGCGGGCCACAGTCTGGGCCTCAAAGCCCTCACGGCGCAAGACATCCACCGCCTGGGTCGTGGTGGCCAGGTAGAAAACGTTCTGATTCGCCTTTCGCATGGCCTCGTCAAAGGCTTTAAGCATGGTGCTCTTGCCCGTTCCGGCGGCGGCATCCACAAGATTGACGCGGTCCTGCGATTGCACAAGCCGAGTGACCGCCCGCCACTGGTCGTCGTCAAGCATGCCCTGTTGCAAGTCGTTTGCCAAGCGAACCGGCGGCACAGCCGCCCGCTGGCTCTGGGCGAAGATGGTGATAAACCGCTCTTCGGCATAAACCTCTTTGGTCGTGGCCATCGTGCGGCCCTGGTTTTCACGCAAAAGCACGCCATGGCCGGGCAATTCACGGGCGATCCCTTCGGCCGTGACACTTCCAACACCATAATAAAGTGCTGTCCGAATCAGCTCCCGTTCAGGCACGACGGCCTTGCGTTCAAAACAGTGGTCAATTGCATATTGAACTGCGTCAGCCGTGGTGATTTCAGGAAAGGCCGGCGTTTCGCGGCGATGCACGGCGGCAATCGCCTGACGCTCCTGAGAGGTCAGCTGCCGGTCCCATTCCTGGCGTAATTGCAATGGCGAGAGTCCAGTCTGTTTTGCCTCGCGGGTTTTGGCACCGAGTTCGGCTTTCTGCTTTGGGTCGGTGATCCCCAGCCGTTCGGCCTCGTTTTGAATCTCTTCAGTTCGTTTACTGAATTTTGAAATGACCGACTGCGGGATACCGGCGATCTCCCAGTTCCTCCCGTCGTGGCGGTCAATTTCGTAGCCCAGAGACTTGATCTTGAAAGCCAGCCGAGCCTCAAAAACAGCCTCCCAGTAAGGGGCATCTCGTACGATCTGGCCGAACTGGGCGGCCTTGAAACGATGCTCTTCCGGGTCGTTTGTGAGATTCATGCAAACACTATGGATATGCCGATGTGGGTCTGGTGCCAGCCCACCCACCTGTCGTGATGTGGAATGCTCAAAATCAGCCCAGATCATGTTGCCCGTGGGCCGGTCATGGTCGGCACCTGCCACACGAACACGGGTCTGCACCTCGGCTTCCATCAGCCTCATGGTTTCATCCTTGGCTTCCTGAAAGGCTTTTCTGAGATCCGAGTCGCCCGTGAGTGCCTCAAGCACGCTGACACTCTTGGGGCCTGACCAGGTGCAGTCGATGCCCACCCGCTGATTCTCCTTCCTGCGAGGCTTGAGCTGGTCGCCCGTGATCGGATGAAGCCCATCAACCAGCCGCTCAAAACTCTCCTGGAAAACCGCACCTTGCAGGCCGAATTCATTGGCCAGCTTGCCGCCCCAGTGGCCGACCAGTTCCGAGCCCTGACTGTAGTAGTCCGAAGCCTGAAGGTAATAGGCTTTGGCGGCTGACGAGCTTGTGATCGTATGAATCCGGAGCATGCCCAATTCTCAGGAGAAATTGCATCAGATCAAACCGTGCCCGTGCAAAAAGCCTGATTTCACGGGGTTTCACGCGATTT
The DNA here is from genome assembly GCA_945865635.1 of Candidatus Kuenenia stuttgartensis. Classification (GTDB taxonomy): domain Bacteria; phylum Planctomycetota; class Planctomycetia; order Isosphaerales; family Isosphaeraceae; genus QWQI01. The sequence continues at coordinate 10,217 of CAMBEP010000094.1, read as the reverse complement.
TCATGGCTGTGGATCAGGCTCCACCAGTTGCATTATTGATGCGGAATCAATGATTGACCCTGCCGATAAACTTCGACTGCCCAACGACTTCGCGAATCATCCAAACCCATCGGCTTCATGCGGCCAGAGCCGTCAGGGCGTTCATCCGTTTTGCCAATGATTTTGAAGCGTGGCCTTCGAAATCCAAAAGGCGATTTCTTTCATTGGACAGGTGGTTTTTGGTCATGCCCGTGTCCAATCATTCCATCCGTGAAGCAGGCAGCCTGGGGAAATGCAGGTTTTCGTGACACGGTTTCATCTCTTTTTTTATTGAAATGCCATGTGATGCCGCATGGCGATGTTGCCGGATGTGGGGTGACCCAATTCAAATTTCTGGCCAGGCGAGTGCATCCGATTCGAACGATTTTGGTGTGGGATTCGCTCTTTTTCAGGCATTTATTAAATGTATTCGCCTGATGCCCCATCTGCTGATTTGGAATGAAGCCTCAGACCCGGCCTTATTTCGTCCTGTTTAAAGCCGCCGCCGGTCCGTTCAAGCAGAATGACGGTTTATTCCCTGAAGGGCCCCTTTCCGTAATTCCGCTTGATCGGTGCGCTCCACTGAAGGTTCCGCCCCGGCTATGGCGACTTTTGGCCACATGACATAAGGCCTCGGTGGTCGAGGCTCAAAACCAAAAAAGCAGAGGAAACAGAATCATGACGAACGTAAAAACCAATGAAACCAGCTCGAAGGCCCCCAGCCACATCGCCTATCAGGTCCGCGACCGCGAAGGCCAGAAAGGGATCTGGACCCGCATCGGCAGTGTCTGGGCACACGGCGATGGCAACGGATTCAATATCCAGCTCGAATCCGTGCCGCTTGATGGCCGCATCACCCTTCGCACCGCTTCGGAAAAGAAAGACTGAAAATACCAAACCTGGGCGGGCCTGAAAAACCCGCCCCACTCTTTGAAAGGAATCGCCAATGAACCTCTATCGCCACCACTTTGAAACCGACATTGACTTCACCCGCTACCTGAGCGACCTGGCCGCTGGCTGCGACTTGGAATTCGACACGTACCACGACGAACTGGAACGCGAATTTGCCGAAATTCGTATCCAAAAATGTTGAAATGTAATTCACAAATAAAGGAGACTTCTCATGCATCTGCAAATTGAAAACCTGCAATACCATCGCAACGGAATCTCGGGATCACCCTTTCATGTGGTGCTTTTCCGGGACCCGGACGAAGGCCGGATGCTCGGCATCGTCTTTGAACAAGCTTCGCATGTCGCCGTATTGCAACTTGATAAACTCGCCCTGGGCAATATCGCCTTTGGCGTCAATTCATGGCGAGGTGATCACTATGAGCCCGCCTTGCGAAATGCAATCGCCATGATGGAGGCCAACCATGGGTAACAGGGCCTGCGTCATCTTCTTTGACAGTAATCATGTCTCGCCAACGGTTTATCTGCACTGGCATGGCTATGCGGTACCAACCTGGCTCAATCGCCTGAAGACTCTGATGGATGGCCGATTCCATGATGCCGCCTATGCCACGGCACGATTTATCGGGATTTGCCATCTGGAGATCGAGTCGAATCTGAGTCTCGGGGTCAGTCATAACCGCTTTCGAATTCAGGATCTGACAGACGAAAAAGCGATGGTCGAGGCGAGCCCGGGCGATGCCGGTGTGATCGTGGTGGACACCAGCAACTTCACCTGGAAAGCCTATGGCGGTTATCTGGCGGAATCGAATCACAACATAACAATAAAAGGAGAATGACATATGGTTGAATTTGCAAATACCGTGAATCCGTTTTACGCAAGTCGTAAGAAACGGGACGCAACGAGGAACGAGGCGTGTGACCGGCCCGTTTATGCCCGACTGCCGCAGGCACCCCGCAATGGGAGCCCGGTGCCGCATTTGACGAGTCTATATCACTTCCACCGAGCCGGAAACTATGGCGACCGCAAATGGCCCGGCAACTGTGGCGGTAATTTGATCAAAGACCTTCTGAATTATTTTCAACCGACGATGGTATTTGACCCGATGACGGGCAGCGGAACGGCCCGTGACGTTTGTGAGGAGATGGGTGTCGCGTGTTTCTCGTTTGATATTCACGATGGATTTGATGCGTGTGACCCTCATGAATTTTCAAGTGAATCGACATTCGACTTCATCTGGGCCCATCCCCCTTACTGGCGTCAGAAGCTCTATGCCGATGATCCAAGGGACCTCTCCCGGGCACCGAGTCTGGAGGAATTTCTCCGCCGATATGGGCAATTCATCCGCAATTGTGCCAGGGCCCTGAAGCCCCAGGGCAAGCTCGCGATCTTGATGGGCGATTATTCAGACCGAGAGGCGGGCTATGTGCCTTTGACCTTTCACACGAAACGTCTTGCGTTCGCGGCCGGGTTGGAGCAGTGCTGTACCGACATCATTCGATTCAGCCATGGTGCAAGCAGTTCCAAAAAGGTGTACCGTTCGTCGTTTATCCCCGGCCTGCACGACACCTGCATGATTTTTGAGCGTACCAACCATTGTATTTAAGGAGCAAAATATGACCGAATCGTATCTGGAAATGACCGAAGATGAATTTGACAAAAAATTTCAATTGATGACCAATCATATCAACCCCTGGGCTGGCTGGGCCGTGGATGATCGTGGCGGCTGCCTCTTTGAAACGTATGGGCCTGAATTTGATTTTGTGAGGCGAAGCGACTTAAGCCGGGTCTGGACCCTGATCGACGGCGAGCATGGCGATATGTATCTGGCCAGCGGATTGCATTATGTCAACCGCGTTGGATACCTGATCACCGCTGAGTCGGTCCCGCCATCGACTTTTATCCAGGTTCATCTGCCGATGAATCACGATGAAACCGGTCTGGATTGCGACGAATGACCGACGAGAGCCCTGAAACATTTCTGAATGATCTCTTTCTGGGCTGTGCCCTGGCCGCCTTTGTCGAATTGGCAAAGGCCTGTCAGGGCTACCCGGAAAGCGAAGCGACTCGCCGCCTCGCCTATTCTTACTATGAAAAAGCCCTGGCCGAGAAAAAAAAGCAAAACAGCCCTGATCTTCTGTAATCACTTGACAAGCCTGGCTTGAGATGAATTTCTCAGCCGGGCTTTTTTCTTGATCTTTCCAGTGATGTGGCTGCTTTCGCACGCCTTTTTCAGCAGCATTGCATCAAAAATCAGCCGTTATTTCAACCGTTTTGCCCGATCGCCCCCGGCCCGTGAAAACCTGCCCTTGGCAAGACCCATCTGAGCCACATTTTTTCAGGCATCTCCCCTAGCAGCGGCTAGGAGCGGTTTTCACCGTGAAAACCGCAATTGCCGATGGTTTTACCGCCTGATTTCTGCATTTACGACTTTACGAACTTGCGATTTTACGGAAAAGCTTAATTCTGCTGGATTCGTCATCCTTTTTATGATAACTTTACGTCTATTATGAAGCCATTGCATCAAGATTATCATTTAAAGACGCGTCCGATCAATCCTCGGCCCGGGCTCTCTCTGATGCTCGTTTTAAGCCTGCCCTACCTGGCCAATCGCTTCGAATCATTCCCTCGATCCAAATGCCACGATATAATGATCGGCATCGGTGTCATAGCCATCTGGATCGTGATTTTTAACTGGCAATTGATCCGTCGCCGTTATCCATTCGTCCATATACTTCTGGAATCGGTTCTGGGGTTTCTGCTTCTCTGCGGCTTCGCGGCCCTCTTTGGCACGGTCTATGGCTTGCTGCTTTTTAATTGAAACCGTTTTTTGGGGAATTACGTGCCGGGCTTCGCGCGTCGCGACTGGTCTTTCATGACGGCACTGAACGTACGGGCGTCAAGACCCTGATCACGGGCCTTACGAGCGGCCGATTGGGCTTCACCCAGGGCGATGATCAGGTCTTCAAGCGAGAGCTTCATACCCGAAGCGACCAGTTGGACCCCGGACGGCAGAGGACAGGCGATGCGTTTGATTTTGGGTTGCGAGCTTGCCGATGACTTTTCCTTCTTTAAATAAGCCGCTATTTCATCGCGCGACTTGCCCATGAATTTCATTTCAAGCAGGGTTTTCTGCTTTTCTGGCTCCACACGGCTCAGTTCATAGCATGTTGTGATTCCGATTTGGCCTTGTTCCAGGGCATGAACGACTTCCGGCACGCATTTCAGTGGGGAAAGGTATTTGGTGATCGCCGATTCGCTTAATTGCAAGAATCGGCTCATCTCTTTATGATTCCAGGTCGGGTTGAGTTTTATGAGCTCTTCACAGGCCCGAAATTTCTCAATATCAAGCAAGTCCGATCGGTGCAGGTTTTCAGTCATTTGAAGGACGCGGATTTCGGTCTCGCTCAGTGGCTCTTCGCTCAGCAAAACCATCAGCTCTTTGAGGCCGACCATCTGGGCCGCCCTGAATCGACGTTCCCCAGCAATGATCGTGCCGTCAGGCTTGGCCACCAGCGGCTGAATCTGCTTCTGTCTCAACGATTCGCCTAACCGCTGGAGTTCTTCCGGATCAAAATATCGGCGAGCCTGGCTGGCCAATTTAAACCAGGCCATTGGCTTCATGGAGATCTGTTTCATTTCCTGTCCTTTTTATTAATTTCAACTTGAATGTGATCTTATTATCTACGGTATCGTTTAAGGATTGATTAAAAAATGCGGTGCCGTGGCTTGTAGCCAGTTTTTGAGGCTCTCGTGCGACTGAAACTCCATGACTTCAATCCGGTCGATTGTCGGCCCTGACTCGCCAACCTGGCGGATCTCATCGGGCGTCATCTCGCGGATCCAGACGACCCGATGCCGCTGAAGCCCAGCCGAAGTCAGGTTGATCGTGCTGTCGGTCAATGGCTGATCGAGGTTGCTGCCACGGATGAGAACCAGATAGACCAGATCGCCCGAGAATTTCAGCAACAGACCGGCTGAGGGGTTGAATTCCCAGTTACCCAGCCATCCGTAAGGGAACCAGGTGCTATGCCCCTCGCGAAACCGTAATTCCAGAGCATCAGCCCGCTCATGAAGCCCGCGCAGATAGCCAAATGCCGCACAACTGGCCTCAAGCAAGTCCGGTTCTGGCTCCGTCTTGATGTCGCGGGACCGGTGATTGGATTGCATTAGTCGATCCTGATGCGATCGCGTTTCATCGGACATGGGCCTGCTCCCTGTGGGTGGATGACGAGGCAAGAGGCTGCTGCGGCCTGGACCGCTTTTCCTCTTGTTTTTTAACCAGATCGGTGGCCGAAAGCGGCTGGGCGAGCCGTTTGACCGCTTCAAAGAGGTCGGCTTTGTCGTCTGTATAAATGACGGCCTTTTGCTTGCCACGTGTCACAGCGACATAAGCCGTCCGCTGGTCGGTTGCCGCGAATGAGCTGCCGGCAATCGCGATAAAGACCTGATCGACTGTCGAACCCTGGCTTGAATGGCTTGTCGTGCTATAGCCATGGGCGATATGGCCGTAATCCCGGTCGATGACCAGGCCATGATTGACGATCAGATCTCCCGATCGTGTAAAGCCACTGACGGTGTAAAGCGTGCCATTGACCAGCCGCTGGCCGGCCTTCGTCTTGCCGCTGGCCGTGATCCGGATCCGGTCGCCAATGGCGATCGGCAGAGACTCCGGATGATAAACCTGGTAACGACTGGCATGTTCCAGGGGAATTTCAATGTCGGGGCTGACGACCAATCGGGCCGACTTGGTAAAGCCTGGGGCATTTTGATAAAACTGAATCAAGTCGCCGACATTGTAAATTGTCGCATCGAGCTTTTCGGCGTCGGTCCAATGGGCCGGTCGCCAGACCTGAATGAAATGCTCATCCCGTAATCGCCCTTCATAATGCAATTGGTTGCGGATTTCGCGGGTGACGATCGCCGCCTCTGCATGAGTTGGCGAAACGATCAGAGCCGTCCGGGCCGTGCCGTCATGCTTCACCTGACGAATTGAGTCGAGGTAATCCCCGGCGAGTGATCGATAACGATCATCGGCACCCAATTCACGGATCCAGCCAAGTTTGTCCAGCTCCTCCAGCCCCTCTTCGGCCCGCCCCTCGCTCAGGGCCCGGGCGGCTTTTTTATAGTCGCCCTGCTGACGCAGAATCTCGGTCACTTCCGCCACAGGCAAGCCGGCTTCCTCTTCCAGAAGTTTCAGGGGTTCACCCGCTGAAACGCTCCGGTGCTGTCGTCGGTCGCCCACCAGCACAAGCCTGGCCTGAACCGATTCAGCGATGGCGAAGAGCCGACAAAGATCTCTTGTGCCGATCAAGCTCGCTTCATCAACCAGAATCACCCCGTCGTGTGCCTTCTCCTGAAGGGCCTGGTCCTTTAAAAACCGGGCGACGGTCTCGGCTTCCGCAAATCCTGCCTCTTCCCGCAGAACCCCACGACTCGCCTTGATCGAAGGTGCCAGGGCCACCACGCTTCTGCCTGCCTCGACCAAAGCCTCGCCCAGCTCTTGTTCAAGAGTGGTTTTACCGGTACCGGCCACACCACGCACCAGAGTCACGCGATCGCGCGAGGCCAGAACATGGCGCACTGCCCCCACCTGGCCAGCATTGAGCCACTTGCGACGTATCTCACGGTCCGGATCGCCCAAGGGCCGGAATCGGCCCCGCCCGGCTCGGGCGAAGGCAATCAATCGTGATTCCAGGTCCACCAATTCCGCAGTGGTCGCCATCGATCGGCCATTTTCATCGGTACGAATCAGTGGCCGATCCTTCAGCTCTTGGGCTGTGGATTCGATGGTCACCTCTCCCAATCCACGTTTTAAGGCCTCGGTGAGAATCTTTCGCTCCGCGACCACCGAATCTCGCACAAAGAGATGTTCAATTGCATAATTCACAGCCATTGTCTCTCGCAATGCGCCCGGGGCCGGCGGGAACGCCCGGTCGGCGACCTGCTCAATGCTCTGAACCTCATCGGATGAGAGCCGCTCCAGCCAGGCTTGCCGCAAGTCGGTCATCGACAATTCAGCCTTCTTTCGCTGGCGTGACTCGGCCCCCAGAAGGGCCTTTTCATCCGGGTCCTCTATGCCTCGCTCACGAGCCAGATCATCGATCATCGTGGTGCGTCGGGAGAAGCGTTTCAAGAGCTCCGAAGGCAGGCCCGTGAGTTCAAAATCGTCGCGTTTACGGCTCACGCCAAACCCGAGATCCTTGAGCTTGTTGGCCAGCCGCACCCGAAAGGCCGCCTGAAAATACGGGGCGTCCCGCTTGATCTCGCGGAACTGGCCGGCTTTCCAGCGATTTTCTTCACTGTCATATGTCGTATTGAAGACAAAAAGATGGGAATGCAAGTGCGGGTCGGGTAGACCATCAACCGGCCGGCTTGTCGAATGGATAAACTCGGCCCAGATCAGGTTGCCGGTGGGGCGGTTTTCATCGCGTCCCGATCGACGAACGCGGGTTTGCATCTCCGACTCAATCTCCTTCATGGTTTCATCTACGGATTCGCGAAACGCCTGCAAGAGCGATTCATCGCCCGTCAGCCCATAAACCAGCGAGATCGACTTCGGCACCGAGAATGTGAAATCATAGCCCACCGTGCGATCACGCTTCGTGCGAACAGTCAGAGGCTCGCCCGAATTCGGGTCGAGATTGTCGCAGAGCTGCTCAAACGCCACTTTATCAACCAAGCCAGAGAGGCCCAGCCGCTCGGCCCCCCGGCCACCCCAGCGGCCGACCGTCTCCTGCCCCTGGCTGTAATAATCGGCCGTGGTGTAATAGCGTTTGGCCTCTTTAGCCGAATTCTGTTGAGAGATGCGGATCATATCCGCTTCCAGATTATCAACAAACCCTTAATAAATCGTAAAAGAAGTATAAAAAAGCTTAAGAGCCGAGGCTGCAAAGCAAGCATGCCAATGAATAAAATTTAATTCAATTGTGAATAATAATTATGTCAGGCGTCTTCCCTATGCGCGGCTTAGGCGGAATTTCCCCGGGAAATCGTGGAAATCGCCTTTCTGTGTCTCTGCATTTCCGTGAAGCCGCCTGCTCACAATTCTGTGTTTGACCATTTGCAGAATTGGTGATACACGGGGAGTCGCAATTCCGCACAAACGTATTTCTGGCAGGTATTCATGATTGTTAGCTTTCTCAACCAAAAAGGGGGTGTCGGCAAGACCACGCTCGCCATCAATGTCGCCGCAGTACTTGCGCGGCACAAACATCGGGTTCTCCTGGTCGATGCAGACCCCCAGGGCTCAGCCCTGGATTGGGCGGCCGCTCGAACCGGCGAACCGCTCTTCTCAGTAGCTGGGCTGCCCCGAGCCTCGATCCATAAGGAGCTTCCAGCCCTGGCCCAGGGTTATGACGTGGTCATTATCGACGGTCCACCGCGAGTCTACGACGTGGCCCGTTCTGCCATCATGGCCAGCGACCTCGTCTTGATTCCGGTCCAGCCGTCCCCTTACGACGTGTGGGCGGCCAAGGAGATTGTCGACCTCATGAACGAGGCGTCGGTGTTCAAGCCGACCCTGAAATCCGCATTTGCGATTAATCGTAAGATCGTGAACACGGCCCTCGGTCGTGACGTGGTTGACGCCTTGAGCGACTACCCGATCCCGGTTCTGAAGGCCGCAATCTGTCAACGGGTTGTGCTGGCGGAGTCCGCCGCCATGGGGCAAACGGTCTTCGAGACGGCCCCGAACCACCCAGCCGGTAAGGAGGTCGTCTGTCTCGTCCGGGAAATCCTGGAGATGGCCGCATGAAGAAGATCACCATCGGCGGCAAGCCCACCGCGAAGAACCCCACGACCACGCCCGACGATTGGGTCTCGAACCGCTTCGTGGAAGAAGAACCGATCAAGCGGTTGACCATCGACATCCCGCTTTCGCTACATCAACGCGTCAAGAGCCAATGTGCCTTGCAAGGCGAGAACATGGCCGACGTCGTTCGCGAGTTCCTGATCGATCGCTTCGGCGAGAAAAGAACGGCCAGGGCGAGAAGTCTGGAGCCGCTCGCTCCCTTGGCCGTCCCTGAGATGACCTGACGGGTTTTGGATATGACCGCAAGCCAACCAGACCTCGAAGCCTTTGAGAACCCGAGCGAAACACCCAAAACGCCGAGACGACGCCGTCGGCCCGTCTCCGATCGTCTGGTCGAAGCCTATAACCGCATCGTGAGCGAGCCACCCGATCGATCCGACTTCCTGCACACCGTGATGTGCCAGGTCGGGATGCCGCGACGTTCCACCGAGGCTCGGCTTTTCGAGCGGCACAACGGCCCGTTCAGCATTTTGCTTGAAGCGGGGAAGCTCTGGAACGGCCGCGAGTGGATCCCCCAGCCGTTGCCCTATGGATCGACGCCCCGGCTCGTCATGGTTCACCTGAGCAGCGAGGCGATCCGCACCCAGAATCGCCGCGTCGAACTTGGCGATAGCATGCGGCACTTCCTTCAGACTCTGGGGATCCAAACCAATGGCGGTAAACGCGGCGGCTACACGATGTTCCGCAAGCAGATGGAAGCCCTGGCCGCGTGTCGCCTGACGATCGGCATGCAGTACGAAGGGAGGGTGGTCACGGTCGATGCCAAGCCGATCAAGCGGTTCGAAGCATGGCTCCAGAATGACGGCGTCCAGCAAACCCTCTGGCCCGGCGTCCTGGAACTCTCGACCGATTTCTACGAAACGCTGGCCCAACACGCGGTGCCCCTCGACTACCGTGCCCTCTCGGCCCTCAAGCACTCGGCACTCGCCCTCGACGTTTACACGTGGCTCGCCCACAGGCTATGCCGCATCAAGAAAGCGAACGGGGTGATGCTGAGCTGGGAGAACCTCCGCGACCAGTTCGGCCAGGAATATGTCAATTCGAAAGACTTCAAGAGAGAGTTCCGAAACGTCCTCCGCCAGGTCTGGCTCGTTTATCCCGAGGCCCGGCTCGAAGACACCCCCGGCGGGGTCATCCTCCGGGAATCACCCCCGCCGATCAGCAAGGCGAAGCTGAGCCTCCCCTGACCAACACAGAGGCCGACCCTGTGGATAAGTCGGGAGATTGACGAAGTTATCCACGCTGAATCACCCCCCATCGGTGCGCTGAATCACCCCCCGGTCTTGGTTAAAAAGTGCGCTGAATCACCCCCCCGTAAAACCTATAGTAGACGTCCCCGCCAAAACTAAACAAGCCTGTTTTTACGCCGTAACTTCTTCTGTATTCTTGTGTTAAATCAATGTTTTGCACTTGATTTTAGATGGCGGTTTTGGTATGATATCCCTATTCACTACAAGGGGTTACGTTCGTCATGAT
>CAMBEP010000093.1 GCA_945865635.1 Candidatus Kuenenia stuttgartensis | reverse complement strand
CCATCTTTTCATGGTGTCAAGTGGCTCGAAAAGTCGTTTTGAATGGTCTTTTACTGGTAAAAGCAAGATGCACGACCGATCAGCAGTGCGATGTGCAGGGCCGCCCTGAGGCTAGCCTTTTTTCTCAAACTGCTCTTGGGATGGCTTCTGGCCTCTGATTGATGGGCTGGTTTTTGGCTGGTCTCTTGCCACAATTCCTTGATTTTGGCACGATATGTGCCAAGAACCACGTGGGGTTTTGCAGGTCATCTCTCAACAGGACATCGCCCGATCATGACAACCGACGAAGTGGCCAAGGTGGCATTGCTGGCAAGGCTTCGGCTCAATGACCAGGAACGACAGCGATATGCCGAGCAGCTTTCGCTGATCCTCGAATTCATCGCCCAGCTTGGCGAGCTTGACACCGAAGGGGTCGAACCGCTTGCCCACGGGGTCGACCGCACGAATGTCTTTCGCGAGGACAAGGCCTATCCGGCTCTGGATCGCGAAAAGGCCCTCGCCAATGCCCCAAAACGCAGCATGCAGGGCTTCCTTGTGCCTGCTGTGCTCGACTGATCAACCCCCAAAAAAAATGGCTGGCAAGATTCCGATTTTTCATCCCTCTGCGACTTTTAGAGTGGCTCCATGCAACTGACAAATCTGACGGCGACACAAGTGGTGGCTGGCATAGCAGCAAGAAAATTTAGCTCCGAAGAGGTGGCCAAGGCCTTTCTCGACCGCACTGCGAAGCTGGCCAGCCTGAACATTTACGTCCACCTTGATCCCGAAGTGGTCCTGACTCAGGCCCGCCAGGTGGACCGCCGCCTGGCCGCCGGCGAAAATGTTGGCCCGCTGGCTGGCCTGCCGGTGGCCATTAAAGATCTGCTTTGTGTGGAGGGCGAGCCCACCACTTGCGGCAGCAAAATGCTTGCCAATTTCAGGCCGCCTTATGATGCCACCGTGATCGAAAAGCTCAAGGCCGCCGGTGCCGTGCTTTATGGCAAGGCAAACATGGATGAATTTGCCATGGGTTCGTCCACTGAAAACAGTTGCTACGGGCCGACTTTGAACCCATGGGACCCGACCCGCATTCCGGGCGGTTCGTCGGGCGGTTCGGCAGCGGCCGTGGCAGCCATGACAGCCCCGGTAAGCCTGGGCTCTGACACAGGCGGATCCATCCGCCAGCCAGCCGCCCTGTGTGGCGTGGTCGGCATGAAGCCGACATATGGCCGGGTCAGCCGCTATGGCCTGATCGCGTTTGCCAGCTCTTTGGACCAGATTGGCCCATTCACCTGGGACATTCCGGACATGGCTCTTTTGATGGAAGTCATTTCAGGCGGCGACCCTAAGGACGCCACCAGCCTGCCCGACGCAGTACCTGCCTATTCTCGCGAGATTCAAAAGCGGCCTGAGCGGCTGCGGATCGGTGTGGTCAAGGAATTCTTCGGCGAGGGGCTCGACAACGAAGTGGCTGTGGCGGTGCAAAATGCCATCGAGGTTTATCGCAAGCTGGGCGCCGAGATCAAGGATGTCTCTCTGCCGCACAGCAAATACGGCATAGCGGCCTATTACATTGTGGCCCCGGCCGAAGCCTCATCCAACCTGGCCCGCTACGACGGGACCCTGTTCGGGCATCGGGCCAAGGATTATTCACCGGTCGACGAGGCGGAGAAGGACTTGCCGGCACTGGTGCGCATGATGATGGCCACGCGGGCTGAGGGCTTTGGGGCTGAGGTCAAGCGGCGGATCATGCTGGGCACCTATGCCCTTTCCGCAGGCTATGCCGACCAATATTACAATAAGGCCCTGAAGGTGCGCCGGCTGATTCGAAACGACTTCGAGGCGGCCTTCAGGGAGGTCGACTTCCTGATCGGCCCCACCACCCCCACACCGGCCTTCAAGCTGGGCGAGAAATCGGCCAATCCACTGGCCATGTATTTGTCTGACATTTATACCATCACAACAAATCTGGCCGGTATTCCTGGCCTGAGCATGCCGTGTGGGCTCTCGTCGGAAGGCTTGCCGATCGGGCTGCAGCTTGTCGGGCCAGCCATGAGCGAAACCGCATTGCTGCAAGCGGCCCGCCTGTTCGAACGCGAAACCGACTGGCATACCCGAAGGCCCCAAAACTAAGGGGCCCAAATGCAATTGTAATTACAATTGCCTTCAGACTGACGTCATACAGATGATTTTGTACAAATACAACCCCGATTTGGTGAGTGCTTCAAACCTATGTCCACATCAGCCAACCCGCCTTATATGATGATTGTCGGTCTGGAAGTTCACGTACAGCTCCTGACCGAGTCAAAAATGTTCTCCTGGACTGGCACCAAGTTTGGGCTTGAGCCCAACACCCTGTGCGACCCGGTCAATCTGGGCATGCCGGGCACATTGCCGGTCATGAATTTCAAGGCTTTCAATATGGCCCTCAAAACCGCCATTGCGTGCGGCTGCAGCATTCCTCATTACACAAAGTGGGACCGCAAGAATTATTTCTATCCGGACCTGCCGAAGAAGTATCAGATCAGCCAATATGACCTGCCATTTTCGCTGGGCGGCTCGCTGCCGATTCCAGCCGACAAGGAGGGTAATGGCGGCAAGACGGTCCGCCTGACCCGGATTCACCTTGAGGAGGACACGGGCAAGATGGTCCACACCTCGGGGCAGGAGTCGGAAGTTGACTTGAATCGTGCGGGAACGCCCCTGATGGAAATTGTCAGCGAGCCCGATATCCGTTCCGCAGCCGATGCCCGCCTGTGCCTTGAGGAGCTTCGCCTGACTCTGCGATATCTGGGAGTTTCCGACTGCGAAATGCAGGAAGGCAGCCTGCGCTGCGATGCCAACGTCAATCTGCACATCGACACGCCGGCCGGCAAAGTGGCCACCCCGATTGTGGAGATCAAGAATCTGAACAGTTTCAGGTCCGTGGAGCGGGCCTTGAATTATGAGGCGGATCGCCAGTATCGCAAATGGAAGGAGGACGGCCTGACCATCAAGGACGCCCCCAAGCAGACTCGCGGGTGGTCGGACCCCGACGGCCTGACGAAACTTCAGAGAGAGAAGGAGACCGCCGCCGATTACCGCTATTTTCCTGAGCCCGACCTGCTTCCAGTGGTGGTCGATGATGCCTGGGTCGAGCGTCTGAGAGCCGAAATTGGCGAGCTCCCGGGCCCGCGCCGGGAGCGGTTTGAGACCGCCTTTGGCCTCTCGCCCTACGATGCCAATGTCCTGGTCGAGCAGGGCAAGGATGTGGCCGACTATTTTGATGCTGTGGTGGCCCTTACGGATCAATACAAGATGGCCTCCAACTGGGTCCAGCAGGAGGTCTTGCGCTCTGCCAACGCCGAGGGCATTTCCGTGGCCGATTTCCCCGTCCGGCCTGCCATGCTCGCCAACCTGATCGCCCGCGTGGGCCGCGGCGAACTCAATACACAGCAGGGCCGGGAAGTGCTTGGCAAGCTCATGGAAACCGGGGCCGGAGCCGATATTGACCAGATCATCGAACTGGGCGGATTCAGGATGGTCTCAGACGAAGGGCCGATCCGCGAAGCCATTCAGGCCGCCCTGGCATCAAATCCCAAGGCGATGGAAGACCTCAAGACCGGCAAGAAGAAGCCCGACGCCATCAAGGGCTTCCTGAGGGGCCAGGTCATGAAGGCCACAGGCGGGAAAGCCAATCCCGCACTGGTCGGCCAGCTCATGGATTCGATCCTTGCAGAAATTGAAGGCAGTGGCTGAAATTTTTCAGGCCCGGTGTATGGTGAAAGGGAAGGCTCAAACAGCCCCCCCCCTCCTGTTGGGTTGATTGGCCATAAGTATTGGAATCTTGAACGAATAGAAGTAAGGTTGCAACAAGATGTCTACCGGAACCAGCCGCCCGTCGATTCAGGATCTGCCCCGATACAATGCCAAGCAGCGGCGAGTTCTGGGGGTCATGATCGAGAAGGGTAAAACCACGCCCGATTATTATCCGATGACCCTGGCCGGCCTGATCACCGGCTGCAACCAGAAGTCCAATCGCGACCCCGTTGTGAGTTACAATGAGGACGATGTGGAGGACACCTTGGTGGACCTGCGCGAAAAGCAGTCGGCCATCAAAGTGGAAGGGCTGGGCCGGGTTCCGAAATTCAAGCACAATGTCTATGAGCGATGGGGAGTGAGCAAGGCCGAGATTTCCGTCCTGGCCGAGCTCCTGCTGCGTGGCCCGCAGACCGAAGGCGAACTCAGGGCCAGGTCCGAACGCATGGAAGATACCCTGGTGGACCAGAACGCACTTCAAAACGTGCTCGATCCGCTTAGGCAGAGAGGCCTTGTCATCACCCTCACCCCGCCGGGCCGCAGGCGTGGGGTGATCGTCAGCCATGCGTTTTATAACGACAGCGAAATCGAAGCCCTGAAGCTGAAATACGCCGGCTCGGGCGATGATTCCGACGACGACTCGGGCGGCTCCGGTGCGGATCGCTCCCAAGCCGCCTCAGGCGCAGCCCGAACCGAACTCAAATACGAAGTCAACCAGCTTCGCCAGATTGTCGATTCACTTGTCGAGCGGGTCGAACTCCTCGAAACCGAGCTCATCAATCTTCGCCAGGAATTGGGCGGCTGATCCTTCGCCCGCCCATCGTGCTTCACCCTTGCGGATCAAAAACTCTCGCCGGTCGTTTTAAACACCTTGAAAAAAATGCAAAGCCCGATGAACACCGACGACACCCCCATCCCACCCGCCCCGACCGAAAGCCTGCCACCAACCCCATCAGAAACCAGGCTTCTGGTCCTGACCCACTCCGTCGAGACCGACCCATCCCACAGCCTTGACGGGCCCATGGTCGAGTCCATCTACCAAGCCTGGAAGCTGGCCTGGCACCCGTGGGTGCTCTGCCGGCTCACCACACTGCCCAGAACCCAATCCCCAGTTTTTGATCCGCCAAGCCCCAATTCCAAAACGACTTACATCGTCCCAGGCCGGCTCCTGGATCAAGTCCCCTCCTCCTTCATCCACCAAGCCGAAGATGTCGGTGCTGCCGTCATTGTCGCCAGCGACGACCCCCAGTCTTCGCTCCTGGAGCTCTTCCGTAGGCTCCGCGGCCACGATCTCCCCGACACTTCCGAAGCCCTCACCGAGCTCGTCGCGGACTTCCAGGCCCTCGGCATGGCTCGCCTCTGGCTTGTCTCCACCACCATCGCCCTCGGGCACGTGGATGTCATCAATCACGACAATCTCACCCACGAAACCCTCGCCGCCGCCGCCCGCTGGAAAGAAGGCGATTTCGGGGCCGCCAAAAGTCACCTCCAGGCCGCGTTCGAAGTCCTTCAGCTCGCCAGGGAACGCTTCTATCCCGTCGATTGCTTCCTGCTCGACCTGGTCATGACCCACAAGACCATCGACATCGAACAACTCCGGGTTTGCCTCGCCAGTCATGCCCCAAAAACCCTCGTCGGTTCCGCCGAAGTGCTCTTGCAACTCTCCAGCCAAGCACCCGACCTCATCCAGTCCATCAAGGCCGGTGTCGACAACGGATGGCTCGACCTCGCCGGAGGCCCGCTCGAAGAACGCCCCGAACATCTCCTGCCTCTCGAAACTGTCCGGACCCTCTATCGCAAGGGCGACCTCGTTTATCGCCAAAATCTCGACGACCGAAGCGTCGAAACCCTCTTCCACCGAAATTTCGCCCTCTATCCCGCACTGCCCCACATGGCTCGCCGAATGGGCTTCCGCTTCGGCTTCCCGGCCGCCTTCGACGGCGGCAAGTTCCCCCTCCGCCGTGAATCAAAAATTCTCTGGGCCAGCCCCGACGGCACCACCATCGAAGCCCTCACCCGAATCCCCGCCGATGCCGACGACCCCCTCATGCCCCTCCGCTTCCCATGGCTCCTGGGCCAGTCCATGAAGGACGATCAAGTCGCCCTGGCCACCTGGCTCCGCTGGCCATCCGCCGGCTCTGACTGGCTCCAGACCCTCATCACCATTGAATCCTACGCACCCGTCTTTGGCCGATTCCTGACGACCGGCGATTTCTTCGCCCAAACCGACAGGCCATTCGACACCATGACCCCCGACCTCGACACACTCGTCGACCCCTCCCTCGAAAATGCCCTCGCACACGACGAAATCAACCCCGTCAGCCGACTCAAACCCGAACTCGCCGCCAGGGGCACCTACGACGCTCTCTCCTGGATCCACGCCCTCGCAAGTTCCCTCGGCCTAAGCCCCTCGCCCGAAGCCGCCCCAGCCCTCCTCCAGGCCGAATCTGCCGACCCATCCGCCTTGCAGCAGGCGCAGACCCTCTCCAGAGACTTCGCCGAAAAAATCGCCGAAGTCGTCCTCGCCGGTGCTCCCGCAGGCTCTCCGGGCACGCTCCTCTTCAACCCCTGTGCTGTCGCCCGCCGGGTCCCCGTCCTGCTCGATTCCGCCGCCCCCGACCTCCGCCTCTGCCCTTCCATACAATCCGCCCAGTTCGTCGCCGAAGGCACACTCGCCGTTGTCGATCTACCCGCCAACGGTTTCGCATGGGTGCCCCACTTCGCCAATGTCGACGACCCCCTCACACCCATGGGTCAGCTCAAATACGACTTCCAAACCAACCAGATCATCCATCCCCATTTTGTCGTCTCAATCGACATGAAAACCGGCGGTTTCAAAGGTCTCAAGCGACCCGGCGAACCACAGGCCCGAATGGGCCAGCAGCTCGCCCTAGTCGGCGCCTCAGGGGCCGACGACTCCCCCTGCATGATTCAGGAAGGAACCCCCGACGTCGCCTACGCAGGCCCATCAAAACTCGAACTCCGCACCCGGGGCAGAGTGGTCGACCCCGCCGACGAATCCCGCACCCTCGCTCGCTTCGAACAAGTCTATGAAGCCTGGCTCGGCCGACCCACTCTCGACCTCCGTATCGAGCTCTCCGAAATCGATCAGGCCTTCTTCTCCGCCACTCATGCCAATCAGGACGCACCCTGGGGAAGAGGCCTCGTCTCACGATGGGCCTGGCGCGACACCAATGCCCGCCTCCGCCGACTCGCCCATCTCCAGGCACACCCCACCACCGCCGATAAGCCCACCACCACCGAAGCCCTCGAAATCGGGCAAGGCACTAACCGGGTCACCATCATACCCCACGGCCTGCCCTATCATCGTCGCAATGGCCACCGAATGCTGGATTCACTACTCATCGCAGGGCAAGAAAATCACCGATCCTTCCAGTTCAGCCTCGTCACAGATCTCGAATTCCCTCACCAGGCCGTCATCGACGCCCTCACTCCCGTCATCTCCGTACCCGTCAAAACCGGCCCGCCCACGTTGGGCCACCAAGGCTGGTTCTTCCACCTCGATCACCGCAATGTCGCCATGACAAAGCTCGAATTCCAACCCTCCCCCCAAGGCGATTCTCTGCTCTTCCATATCCAGGAAACCGCAGGCCGCGCCGCCCGGGTCAGGCTCCGTCTCATGATCACTCCCACTTTCGCCCGGCAGGTTGATGATCGCGGTCTCACCATTCTCGACCTGACCGTCAGCGACGATGCCGTCGATATCGACCTGACCCCATTCGAAATCGCCAGAGTCCAAGTCGGAATCTAATCGTCACGCCCCCAAAAAAAACACCCGCATTACGCCCGTAGTTCGGTATCCATTTTGATATGGAAATGAGCGTGGCAAATGCGTAACGATCATTGGAGCAGAGGATCAGGAATAACATGCGGCCAACGGTCTGTATCATGATGCCCAGGCGGCTTGGAGATTTGGGCCCAATACCTTTTGAAGCCTGGTGCGTAATTCGGATTTATCTTTCAGGGGCACGAAGAAATCTACTTCAACGCCTTGAGGAAACATTGGGTTGGGAACTTTTTCTTTATGGCCATATTTACGGACAAGCCCACTTAAGAATTGTTCCTCTTCGGGAGTGTTCGTGCTGGATTTGTACGCATAAAACATAGCCATCTCGACCAATCCGGCACCATCGCGGCGTTGCAGATTACGAATTGCATTTTCTGATTCAGTGCTCCCTGTCAATGACGTTTTCCAGCGAGAGGAATAAGATTGGACTGCTGCGGCAATCGCGCTGGCTTTATGCACAGGAACGGGCCTGTTATAGGTATTGGAAAGTATGTCCCGGTCATTTAAAAGCTCGGGTGCTTTTTTCCATTGGTTTATCGCTCTTGCATAAACATCAAGCTGACTGACGTCAACCCCTTGGGATTCAAGTTGACGAATTGCAAGAACCAGCTTTTCTGTACTTGGCTGGTAATGCCCACTCAGGTTGTCAATCGCAATAAGTGTTCCATGGTCTACCATGATACAACCTGTACAAAGAATATCATTGCCCGCTACATAACTGGAATGATAAAAGATTCCTTTGTTTGTGCGTTCTTTGCTATGTACAAGGTGGTGCTTCTTGGCAAAGAGTTGGTGGCTTAGGGTCATGCAAAAACCGGCAACCCCTTTGTCTATTCCATGAGATTTCGGCGAATGCGCGGTATTATCATCGAGGTCTCTCTTGCCCGTATTCACCCAATCCAAAGTATGCAAATCTACTTTAGCATTTAGATTCAAGGCATCTGGAGCCCACTTCAATTTACCACCTTCAATTGAGATTCGAAACGCAGCAGACGAGTTATCGTCCATCAGGTAAATCAGATTGCGAGTGATATCCCTTCTATGGTCCAGACGGAATCCATGATCTCCAAGACCTGTCAAATGCGTATTTTGCATCACCTGATGCCCTCTATCAGATGCACTTATACCGCCAGAACCCGGGAACAAAAGCCCAATCTTGTCAGCCGTGGCCCAGTGGATGGCTTTGAGGAGCCGAAAATCGGAACAATCTCGAAGGCTTCTTACGGTCATTTTCTGGTTGATCTCGCGCATGGTCGTACCTGTGGCCTGATAAATATCGACCAGCTTCTGACAGTGTAGGGCTTTATCAAATAAATCGGCCATGTTCGGATTACTTTGTACTGCGGCTTTATAAGCCGCTAATAATGGATAGAACTGATTCGGATTAAATACCGCATTGATTTGAGACTTTGTGAATTCCCCAACGTCGGTGCCCAGAGATAAAATCTCAGGATCATGATTCCAGTGATTTATGAGGGCTGTTGATCCAGCCTGGAATTCAGCTTCTGATGGGACATCCAGGGAATTATCCCTAGCCCAATTTGGTAGTAGATTACCTCGATACCCCACAACTTTTAGATACATTTCTTAAGACCCCCGTTCACTTTCCAATTCCAACCGATTAGGCCTTGAGCCTTATTACAGGCTCAGGTGCTAGTAGATTTCGTTCCGTATGAGCCAAAATTATCATATCATAACAAGCAAATCCAGTTCCATCCTATTCCTGACTTATTCTTGAAGTCTGGTGCAAGAATGGGATCGATTTACAAAAAAAAGAAAATCCGTGAATCCTCATCCGCGCAAGCCAAGTGGCAGAGCGACCTGGCCTGGGTGAATGTAGGAAATGTCATGGTTCTTGGACGATTGTGAGCTTGCCTGATGGGATGTCCGTCAGAGTTTGCTTTGTGCCGCTGGGCCATGTCAGTTCAAGTTTCGGAAGTTTGTCGGACGCTCCGGCGCCGATGGTGACAACTGGCTCCAGGCTGGAGAGATAACTGCGTGCCAGAAAGTGCTGGAGACGCAGCGTTTTTTCGCTGGAAGTGGCTTTGAGTTTCACGCCCAGGCCATCGCGGTTGGACTTTTTGCCCACCAGCTTGAGACGAACCGATTTGTTGGATTCGCCAAGATCGTTGCGCCAAAGTCGTGCCCGGCCGCCATTTTCGGTCATGACCACGTCCAGGTCGCCGTCGTTGTCCATGTCGAAACAGGTTGACCCTCTGCCGACAATTGGCTTGAGCATATCGGGGCCGATTTCATCACTGGTCATCAATCGGAACAGGCCGCGACCAAGCTTGCCGGTGTTCCAGAAGATCTGGGCGGGCTGGGCATAGGATTGAGAGGCTTGAACCTTGGTGATGTCGGTTTCCAGGTGCCCGTTGGTGGAGAGTAGATCGAGACGGCCATCGAGATCGAAGTCAAGGAAAAACAAGCCAAACTTGAGTGGCGGCTGGGTGGCAGCACCAAGGCCATAGACGGCGGCCCGATCGGTGAAGATGGCGGACTTTTGATCGTCGGAAACGTAAAGGGCCGTCATTTCGTTGGCAAAATTGCCAATGACCAGGGCGAGCGCCTCATCGTTTGAGAAATCGCCCCAGTCGATACCCATCGCACCGCGGGCTGAGCCGGATTGATCGAGTGCGACACCGCTGGTCACGCCGACTTCTTCGAAAGAGCCATCGCCTTTATTGATGAAGAGGAAGTTGGGGACTGTATCATTGGCGATGGCCAGATCAACAAACCCGTCGCCATTGCAGTCCTGAGGAGCGATACCGAGCGATTTGGCGAAGGGCGAGCCAAGGCTTGGTGTTTTGATGCGAATTCCCGACTTTTCGGAATGATCCACAAATTTACCGCCACCCTCATTGCGATAGAGCAGGCAATAGCTGCCTTGAAAGGCAGTTGGCGGGCCATAGGCCCGGCCAGACCCTGTCCCGGCGAGCTGAAAGCCCTGAGCCCGGTCGAAATCAGGTGTCCAGGCAACATAATTGCAGAGGAAAAGGTCCAGATCACCATCGTTTTCAAGATCAAAAAAAGCGGCGCTGGTAAACCACCCCTTGCCAGGCACAATGCCGCTTGCCTTGGAAACGTCGGTGAACTTGCCGGAATTGTTTTGATAAAGCCTGACATTGTCAAGACCTGTGACGATCAGGTCGGGATCGCCGTCGTTATCCACATCGCCCACAGTCACCCCTTGGCCGAAGAAGGTGTCGGCCAGGCCGGCTTTGACGGTCACATCTTCAAACTTTCCCTGCCCCGTGTTGCGATAAAGGGCTTGGGTCTTGTTCGGCGGGCCGGTGCGCTGGGGCAGGGCTTCGGGCTTGCCCGAGGGCGGCTTGGGGGTGATTCCAGCCTCAGCCCAGGAGCAGCCATTGACGAAGAAGAGGTCCATCAGGCCATCGTTGTCGAAGTCCAGAACCGCCACACCTGACCCCATGGTCTCGGGCAGCAGCTTCTCACCTTCAAACCCGTTCTGGTGGATGAATTTGATGCCCGACTCTTGCGTGGCATCAACAAACTTTGATTTGGGCAGAGCCGTATCGGCGTGCTTTTCGACGACTTTGGGTGCAACGGCTTTGGCAATGTTGGCCTCTGGCTTGGTCCGGCCGCAGCCGGTCAGGAACAGGGCGAGACTTAGGCCGAGATTCAGAGCGTGGTATTTTTTGGAGCGATTCATGGGATGTGGCTTACTCCGAATCTTTTTTATCGGCGGTTGATTTGGTTTTAGGGGCCGGTTCGGTGGCGGGTTTGGCCTGGGCCACTTTGACTTTTGGTGCTGGCTTTGGCGCCAGAAGTGGATGGATCACAATGGATTGCGAATTCTTGTCGGCTGCCGGATCCTTCTGGCGGGCCTTGGCAATGGCGATCCCCTCAGCGGTTTCGTCGGGTTTATACATGGCATGAAGCGCCTTGTGGGCCTTGGCAAGCAGGGCTGACAAGGCTGTCCGCTGGTCGCCATCGGCTGTGGCAAGCCAGGCCGGTGTGGCTTTGGCGATCACTTCCTGAAGCGGCTCAAGGCGGGAGCTGAACTCAGGCCGCGGGCCCGAGAGGAAGGCCTCGATGGCGCGGCTCAGGGCATCGGCCCGGTCTTTTAGAGGTTGTGAACCGGCTGTTTTCGAGGTGATGGTGGACGCCAATTCGATGATTTTCTCGGCAGTTACGGCTTCGGCCGATGCGGGGGCCACAGGCAGTTCGTAGCCTCGGCTGAGCTCGCCGTAATTCAAGCCCTGGGAGTAATGGGCGGCCACATTCTCGCTGTCGATCGCCAGAGTTCTGGCGTAGGTCTCGATGGCAAGGTTGAGAAACTCTGTGCGTGCAGGCGTACCGGAGCGTTCCTGACGGGCTCTGAGCTCATACGCGGAACCGAGTGCGTTGATGACTTCGTAGTCCATGGAGAAGTCGAATTTGCGGTCGGGAATCTTGGTTCCCAGCACGGCCTTGAAATTGCCGATAGCTTCGTCAAGATAGCCATTGCGCACATTGATCTGGCCTGTCAGCCAGGTGATGACCCATGGGGCGGCTGGTTTTTCATGTTTTGAGGCTTCTGTCAGGGCCTTTAGAGCATCAGGAATTCGGCCTTCTCGCTGATAGACCCGGGCCAGATTGACCCAGCCGTCCACCTGCCCCATGGCCGCCACCTTTTGGAAGACTTCTTCAGCCTGTTTCAATTCGCCCTTTTGTCCACCCTTTTCCGCCCCCTCCAGGAAGAGACCAATGCCATAGTCGTTCCAGCGCTGCCAGGTGTCTTTGATGGGCGAAGGCTTGTTTTCGACTATTTCGCCACCATCCAGTGGCAGTTTCAACTGATCTTTGGCCATGACGACCACAGGCAATGGCCCACCCTTGTTTTCGCCCTTGCCCCAGACGAAGTCCATATACTTGCGGTCGAACTTGCGATAGTTCAGCTTGGCTTCCAGCTCGACAGGGCCTTTCAAATCGGCAGGCACTTCCAGCTCGAAGTGCACGATCTGACCTGCGCCTGGAGGGACCTGTTTGTTGTAAAGCGGAACGAAGATATCCTGCGGGTTTCGCCGATCAATCCGGTTGCCTTCGCGATCAAGCATGTAGATATTGATGAAGTGGGCCAGCGGGTCGACTGTGCCCTTATCATCAATCCCACCGGACTGGCCAATGAGGCGGTCGCCCTGGCGGGCGGCAAGCTCGACCCAGATCTCGTTGGAATCCACCGTTCCCTGAGTGAGCGGGTGCCCGACACCAGTCGTGCGCACGACCACCTCGACCAGATACTTCTGACCGGGCTTAAGAACTGGCGTTTCAGGCCTGAGCGGAGCGATCAGGGGGGTGTCGATCTTGCCTTCCGGCTTGATTCCAAAAATGTCGACCCGCGCGATGCCATTCTGGAGGAATTTCTCATGCTTTTTGGCAATTTCGGTATCGCCACGGAATGTGGGCAGGGCGGTATTTGCAGCGGCAAAGAGGTGATCGTGGATTTTTCTTTGGCCGGAATTGTCAAAATTGGCCTGGGCACCGAAGTCGTTGGAAGGCATGAGTGTCATGTGGCATTCCACACAACTGGTCTTGGCCACAGGCGGATAATAGAAGCTCCGGGCACCGTGCCCGGAAACGCCTGAGAGCAGATAGGTGTCGTAATGATTCTGTCCACGCACAAAATCTTTATAATGGTTCAGGCCATAGGGCAAACCGACTTTGTGGCAGGTGGAGCAAAACTCGGAATTCTTGATCACATCCGGCTTCAGAAAGGTCCGTTTGTGCATCTCAGGCTTGGCTTTGATCAAGGCATTGTTGACCCACTGAAGCAGCTTGTTGTCGCTGAAGGCGAAGGGATAGTGCTTGGGATTTTCGATGGTGTAATCGGCATTGCCGCGAGTGCTGGCAACGTGGGTAATGGAATGGCAGGTGGTGCAGGTGATGCCGGCCTGGGAGGTTGGATCCTTGGCCATATCATAATTCGGGTCGTCGAATTTGCCTGAGAAAAACGGTACGGGATCGTGGCAACCGGCGCACCAGCGGGCGGCCCGAACATCGCCATCGCGTTTCTGGCCGATTTCCCGGGTTTCTTTGACGCTGGCAAGATAGGCGGGATTATTGAATGAGCTGAAGTGGTGTGAGGAATGATACCAGCCGTCGTAAGCATCCTTGTGGCACTTCATGCAGTAGGAGTCCATCATGAGCGTTTTTTCAGGGATAAACGCGCCAGTGGCGGTGACGGCCTCAGACGGGAAGAAATACTTTTTGCCCTCGCGCGGGCCCTTGGTGCCGTAATTGGAGGGGTCTGCGGTGTGCAGGGCCCCCATGACCAGAACCATCGCCGCAACGGCGCTCCCCCAGCGTCTGAGGTATCCCCACTTGATGCGTGGGCCAGCCTTGCGGTGACTGATATAAAAGCCGATGGCCAGCAGGGGTGCGACCAGGTGTGTCCAATAGCCAGCATTGCGAATTCGGTTGTCGCGAATTTCGATACCTTCGAGCCGGACCAGAATCAAGCCAGAACTAAGCACAACAATGCCCACTATGAGCAGGGCGATGCCTCGATAGATCGCTTGTTTGTTTGGCCTTTTCCAGGAAGTGACCAGGTGGGCAAAGCCAAAGATGAGGAATGGGACAATCAGGATCAGGCCCAGAAAGAGGTGCATGGCCACCATGAGCATGTAGAACGGGGTCTGCTGTGTCGTCTTGGTAAACCATGTGAGAATCGTCACACTAAGCAAATAGACACCGTTTCCACCAAGCATGCCGAAACCGAGCAGAACAATCCATAGTAGCGGCCTCAAACCTGGCCCAATGGCAGGCACATAGACGAATCGGGGTCGCCTGACAGGTGAAGGCACAGTATTTTCTTGGCTTTGCGAACTGGTATCGCTCATTCTCAGCCCCTTTAGTTGGGAGGGTTCGATGCAATAAAATGTGAGATGATAGTTGCTTGGTCAATCCTCATGAGGATTTGGCCACGCGGCAAAACGACCTGAAGGCTTACAGGCTGGGTAGAACATGGCACTTTCGCAAAACTTTCCGAAAGTGCGGATCAGGCTGGTGCAAAAAAAAAATCAGGAACGAGGCGGACGTGGGTCGGGCGATTGACTCAATTTTTGGTAAATCAACGATTTTGAGATCGGAAAACTGGCTTGGACTCGGGTCCAGGCGAAGGGCCCTGTTGACCTGTCGGGTACGATTGGTTGAATGGAGCGGGGGCTGGAAGACTGGGCCTGGTCCTGGCAGGATGTGGGCCTTAAGCTGTTGCCGGACGCAAGAACTGACTCCTCCCAGGTGGTAGGGCTGGCCTGATCCCAGGCAACGGCCGAGGTTTTTACCATGATCAGACGATCTACATGCCGGCACGGCGAAGCATTTGCAGAATTGCAAATGCCTGTAAAACAGAGTACCAGAAATGCAGTGCGAAGGATCGGCTTGTTCATGATCGAATGGCTGGGTCAGGCCTGACTGGCCTTCAAGCGACAGATGGTTTAATCCATCAACACATCTATTTTGGACCACGATAGCCCTGATCGTCAACCGGGATTCCCAAACCGTTCAAGTGCCAATCGTCACATGACACGCCTGCAAAGCTCTTGAATGGCTTGAAAACAAGGTGGATCGAAGTGGGCCAACGGCATGAAAAACTTGCTCCCTGAAAATTCTTGGGGCCAGAAACTACGAGGTAAAGAAAGATGTGATATATTCCACTTCGGAAAGACAATCGGTTTCACCCAGGCATATTTGCTGAAGTGGTGATTTCAGTCGTCGGACCAGTATGATTCGCCACACGAGCAGACACCATGGGATTGGTACCCAGACTTCTTTTTTTGAAAGAAAAAAAGAAGGTCTGGGCGCTCGAAGGGATTTCGACAACGTTGGCTTGATTCGCACTCGCTCAATTCTGCATCTTTGAACGCTGATCTTGTCGTCGATAATTCCTGTGAGGTCCATCCGGTGATTTCTCCGCGATTCCGGCATCTGGGCTCTTTAGCCGTACT
>CAMBEP010000092.1 GCA_945865635.1 Candidatus Kuenenia stuttgartensis | reverse complement strand
TCGTCCTCATCTTCCTGCTCAAGATCGGCTTGAAGGTTGAATGAATGCTGCTGGGCCGGAGAGATTCCCAGATCTCGGGAAACCCGCAGATTCCTCGGCACGATAAAGCCGGTCAAATACCACTGCGACGGAGCCTGATCCAGCCGTTCTGACTCATAAGGCGACACTTCACCCATTGGCCCAAGCAGGTCCAGTTCGAGGGCTTTCAGAATCTGTTCGCGAACTTCGGCTGAGGTCATTGTCTTGGCAGGCATCTTGGCTTCTCTTTTCGGGTTACAAATCACATTCAGTCTAGTTTCAGAGACCTTGAACAACTCACATGGCCGGCGGCGGGGTTATTCGTCCCAGTCATCGTCTTCAAGGTCGTCATGGGTTGCGGCCAGGGGGCTTAGGCCGGCTTGGCGTTCGGCTTCGGCTCGGTCTTTGTTTAACAGGAGCAGGCGGGCCAGGATGTCGTCGCGTACTTCGGGCCTCCAGCGGTATCTCCAGGGGAGCCGATTGGCTCCGTCGCCCAGTTCGAACGAGAATTCTTTGGCCTCATTGGCTGTCGCAAACCAGTAATCGCCTCGCTCCAGGCGGTCGAGGGTTTCGGGGCTGGCGTCGTCGGCGGGCTCGGCGTCGCAATAGTCCAGGTCGAAGCCGCAGGTGGTGTCGATATCGGGCCAGCCATAGGCGGCTAAAACGGCTGTGTCCATGCAGGCGTGCAGGCTGCGGAGTTTTTCAATGGCAGGCGTGGCACATTTGGGGTCATGAAAATCATTATACGTCTCCGTCAGACCCTTATTTGTCTCAACCATCAGGGCGGCGCGGTATTCGTAATAGGTTTTACCGGCAGATTCAAGGCTTTTGGTTTTCTCCCAGTTTTCGGGGAAAGGGAAGGTTTCGAAGCAGTCGGTTGGGTTGTATCGAAGATCATCCTTCATCGATGATGAAAAATACCATGCGACTATCTCATGAATTCGTGACTGTAAAAGACAGAAAGCGTTAATTGATTCAAACGGGAAGACGTTTAGGCTATTGGCAAAAACGGATCCATTCGGCATAAAGCAGAAGGTTGAGTGCGGTGCAGCTTGAGCATTTGTCACCAACACCCGCTCCAGCCCGCGAATGGCGTTGATAAGACCAGGTCTTTTTTCAGCATATTGCCACCATTTTTCTCTTAAAGCATCTCTATTTTGAACATCGCGTTCCGGCCTTACTTTCTCCCTGACAATCTCTATTAAATCTGGCCATTGCGAGGCCTCCTCAAGGCTACGGTCAAAAAAATCAATCACATACCGATGATATGCATGTGTCGGGCTGGTGTTCACCTCTTTGCCGCCGATGTACGGGAAAATCCGTTCCTGGTTGCGCGGCTCTTTGGCCAGCAGTTCTTCCATGGAAATCGGTCGCTGGCCTGATTTGGCCAGTTCATCGGCACGGGCGCGGCTGATCGGGCTGGCTTTGCCCTTGCTCTCTGTGTCGTCAAACGTGAAGCCCATGCCCAGCACAATGCTGCCCTGAAAGCTCTTGCCCGCGTTGGCATGCAGCCGCGCCGGGTCGTCGTGCCCACCCTTGGGAAAGAGAAACGCTGTGATCCGTTCCACCGGCCGGTTTTCCAGTTCTGGCGTGGGTATATTGGAATCAGCCAAAAGAGCCGGTTTGGCAATGTGAATGGTGCTCACAACCACGGCAGCCAAACCCGGCCACTTCAAACGCTTGCGGGCCCCATAAATCACCCCACCATGATGGCAGATCCAGCGCAGACCTGTGGAACGTGTATCGCCCTGTGCGATGGTGTTGGTGGCGATCAGCCCAAAGCTGCCGCCGGGCCGGATCAGGCCAAATGAGCGGCGGAAGAAGTGGGCCACCAGGTCGGCATTGCCATGCGATTCCGGATGAACCACCTTCAACCAATCGGGATAGCCCTTGGCATTGGCCTCAGCCAGAGTGTTTTTACCAGCAAACGGCGGATTCCCCACAATCATGTCAAACCCACCGGCAGGGCTGCGCTCAATGGATCCATCGGCATTGGTCATCAAAAAGACTTCAGGAAATTCCATTTCCCAGTGAAACGGCGAGACGTGCGGCTGGCAGATCTCCAGTGTGCGGGCATGCTTTTCAATGTCAGGGCGAAGTGCGATTTGATCGGCCATGTTGATCTGTGGGCTGAGAAAGTCCTTGATGGTCAGGGCCAGATCCCTCCGGCGCGATTCCATCGCCTTATCCTTACCCCCTTCAAAGAAAACACCGACCACGGCATTGGCCAGAAACCGGACAAAGTCCAGAGGCTTATCGGCTTCGGTGCGAAGGTCGGTCAGGCGCTGGTAACTGGTCGTCTCCTTGGCACTGAGGATTTCCGTACGTCTGGACATCGCGATTCTGATGCGATTGCGCATGGCAGGGCCGACAAAACTCTGTTCGATGGTCGATGCCCAGTGGCAGGCTTCCAGATTCGCCAGAGAGAGGCCGACCAGACTATCGCCGTGGCGGAGGTTGTGATCCAGAAAGGTAAAGGCGTGGTCGCGGGCCAGGGTGGCCAGCCAAAGCGAGAGTTTGGCCAGACTCACAGCCATGGGGTTTTTATCAACCCCGTAAAGGCATCGCTGGGCGATCAGGCGGCAGGCAAAAAGGAATGGAGTTTCATCAGCGGGAATCTGAGGCTGATTGCCATGCACCTTCCATGCATTCAGGAGCAGATCAGCCAATTGCCGCATGGCTTCTACCAGAAACGCTCCAGAGCCCATGGCAGGGTCGCAGACTTTAAGGGCGAGAATCTGTTCCGAGGTGGGCGTGTGGCCCAGTCGATTGAGGATCGGCTCAAGGGCTTTTTTGACAATCGGTTCGGTGAGTGCCCTGGGCGTATAATGGGAGCCACTGCGGCGACGTTCAGGGCTGGGCTGAAACAGAAGTGAGCCGGCAGGAACGGGGGCGGCGGTAAGTCGTTTGTCGATCTGATGATCAAGAGCGTTCTGAAGTTCTTCCAGAGAGCGGGCGGCCTTGACCTCGGCCGAGGCTTTGGCAGGGAGCTTCCGATCGGTGGCTTCTTTGATCAGTTCAGAGCGTTTCTCAGGCTTGGTTTCGAGGATGGAATCGAGATTCAGGATGGTGGGCGCACCGCCCCGTTTTTCAGGCTTGATGGCCACACTTCGGCCCGTGGTGGTTTCAACGGTAAAGCCCATGATGGCTTCATAGACGGATCCAATCTGTTCCACTTCAAGTGAGCGATAGCTGAGGCGTTCGTTTTTGAGGTAAAGCAGGTTGCGCAGAACGCGCAGGACGACGCCGTCGGAGACCAATGGGAGTTTCTCGGTCAGAGTAGGCTGGTGGGCCGATTCCACGAGAGATTCATGGCCGGGAGTGTTGCGGCCTTCGAGAAACAGAAATCGTTCAGGGTCGAAGAGATAGCCATTTCTGGGTAGGATTTTATGGCGTGTGGAGGGGTTGTCAGGCAAGGTTTGGTAATCAACACCGTCGTGCATGACCCGAAACAGGGCGACCAGATGGGCCCAGGCGCCGTAGCGTAGATCCATGGTGTCGGGGTTCTGGGACTCATCTTCAACCAATCGGGCGAATAGGCCTGAGATGGAGTAGTTGTTGCTGAAAAGGGCGTCGGCCGGGAACATGTCGCGTTCTTCGGCATAGAGCAGAAAGACGAGCCGCATGAGAACGGTCAGGAGAGCGTCGTAGATGACATGGGTTTGGTCAGGGTTATCACGAAGGCCGGCCAGGAGGGTGTTTCTGGATTGTTCATCAGCGATCTGAAAGCCTTTGAGGAGTTCAAAAAGGGCGGCCAGAACCTGGTCGGCCAGCTCGGTCGAGACTTCATTCTGGAACTTGCGGCTTTGTTCGAGTATGGAATGCAGGCGCTGCTTGGAGGAGAGTGTGTGGATGCGCTGATGGTTGAGAAGTTCTTTAAGGGCGGTACAACTGAGCCGGCCAGAGGATTTGAGCAGGGCATCAATCGGAAAGGTGATGTAGCCGGAGGTCTGGTTCTGGGGTTTGTAGACAACGCGGAGGGACTTGCCGTGGATAATCAGACCGATGGGCACGCCGGTATCGTTCAGGAGACGTTCAAACTTCTTCTGTGGAGCATCCACCCACCAGGTGGCGTTGAAATCGTCTTGTGGCTTGCGGTCAAGTTCGACATCGTGAGGAACAACGAGGCCCAGAATGGCATAGGTCGAGCGGCTGGATTCAGGGGCCCTGCCTTCAGGCCAGCGATAGGCAAAGTGGGGTTCGAGGGTGTCGTGGCCATAGGCTTCCAGAACCACTTTGAGATTCGCAGGCACAGGATTGAAGAGTTGATCAGGGCGAGTGTTCGATTGCGATAGGAGGAAGTGCTTGCCCTGGCTTGCGGGAATCATTCGGGCGAGTTCGTCGGGCGAGAACGTGTCGATCAGATCAGGATTCCAGCCCAGAAAGCCCGTGAGCAGAGACCAGACGGAGGTGAAGGTTCTGGGCGGGTTGTCGTGATGAGCCAGTGGGGCATCGTCGCCGATTGGCAGAGGGGCGGTGAACGGTTCAAGGGCCTTTTGGGCCTGGGTGCTTTTGGTATCGGGAATGAACTGGGCCTGCCGCAGGGCATTGGGCGAAAAGACGAGACCGATGGAGACAGGCTTTAGATAGTTGAGCCACTCGTTATGAATTTCGAGGTCGCGCCTGGCCCCGGCCTTGGCGGAAGCGGTGGAACTTTTGGCAGATGTAGAGCTTGCAGGTTTTTTGGCCATGATGGTTCAGGGAGCTTTTGAAATAATGGGGATGTGATCTGAAGTGGTATCAATGCCGAATTTTGGAGTCTGTCAGCCTTGTTTAGGCCAGAGATAGACGATTCCAATCGGCTCCAGTTGAGAGGTTTCCACATCGTAGCGTTTGAGGATCCGTTTCGGCTCTTCCTCGATTTCGGCTGGCAATTGGCTGAGCCGCTCTTTCATGAAGGTTTTCTCGGAATTCCGCTCTCTGAGTTCACGTTTTTGTTCGTTGTTGAGAACAGGAGTGGTATCGAGAAAAGCGGCCTGCTTCAAGGTGCCTGACGAGGTCTGATGAGTGGCCAGGGCACTCTCCTTACGGGCCCGTTTTTGGAGGTCTTTTTCGATACGGGCTTTGAGAGCTTCGAGCAGCTTGCGGGTTTTGTCGGCTTCTTTTTGAGCAATTCGAGCGAGGCTGGCGACAACTTCCAATTCGAACTTTTGGGCCTTGGCTTCCAGATAAGGGCGAAGTTCCTGGATGTCCTGACGGGCGGCAGCAAGCATGGCGTTTTTGAGGTCGTCGGGAATCCGGGGCTGGGCCGCGCTGAGGAGTGATTCATCAAGACGCTGAAAGCAGGTTTCCTCGCTGAGCTTGTCAGGGGCGATGGGCAGAAGTGGCTGAGAGCGACGATCTGGGAAGCTGTATTCCGAGCAGACAATCACAATATCTTCGTGAAGGCGGCTGGCATTCTCGCCATAAAGGCAGTGGCGGGCGATGAGAAAGACCAGAGGGGTGGAGCCTTTAGTGGTTGCCAGGCAGGCGCGGGAGATATTCTCCTGAGAGAACCCCTGAGCCTGAAACTGGCCCAGAAGGCGGTGAACCAGGCGGTGTTCGAGGTGGAGGTGAATGGGGTCGGCGAATTCGAGCGATTTTGGGGCGTCGGCATCGGCTCCTTCAACAGGCCCTGTGTGATCCTCGAAGACCAGAGGACGGATGGGGCAACGCTTGACCCAGTCTCCATATTTTTCGTTCTTATGACGTCGGCCACGCAGGAGATTGATCGAATCAAGCCAGCCCTGCTGTTTGGAAAGCTGATCGACCGGCAAAAAATAGCGGCGGGCCTTTTGGCGTTCAAATGGCTCTGGAGCAAGGCCAGATTCAATATCCATGAGCTTCAGCGAGCAATTGATGGCCGCACGGAACTGATTGTCGTTAAATTCCAGCCACTGCTCGCTCTTTTCCAGTAAATCTCGAGTTTTTTCGATACCCTCTTGCAAGCGATTCATACGCTTGAGGTCGATTTTATCGCGGGCGGTCAAAGCCGTTTTGGCCATGGCAGCCTGATCATCCGGGCTATCGAAAAACTCGTCGGGCAGATCTGACTGATCACCTGAGATTTCGAGTTGAGCCTGTGCAGAACGCTGTTTCTGCTCGGGATCTTCCAGCTCAAATGCCAGCAACTGTTCATTCAGCTTGGAGCGGCTGATGCCTTCCTTGAGGATCTTCTTGATCGCCTGTGGTTTGACCACCTTGCTGAAGCCACCCAGTTCATCGTAGATGGTCTCTGTTTTCTCAAGGATTTTCTTGAGGATACGGTCTTCTGAGCGATTGACGTACTCAAAGTAATGGCAAAAAACCTTTTTGGAAGGCTGAAGTTTACGGTCAATCCGGCCATTGCGTTGCTCAAGCCGGGCGGGGTTCCAGGGGATGTCGAAGTGAAAGAGGTTGTGGCAGTAGTGCTGGAGATTCAGGCCCTCGCGGGCTGCATCGGTTGCCAGAAGGATACGCACAGGGGCCCTGGTGGGGTCTGTATTGAACGATTCCTTGATCTGATGGCGTTCTTCAGCGAAGTTTTGCCTCGATAGACGAGAATACGCTCTTCGGCCTGATCGGTCCCACGAATGTGAGCTTCAAGCTGCTTCTTGACATAGTCCAGCGTATCTTCATACTCGGTGAACACGATAATGCGATGGCTGTTCCACGACTTGCTAAACTGCAAACCTGAAACTGTCTGGCAAAGCATGTTCTGGTCGATATATTCACAGAGCTTTTTGATCTTCTGGTCGGGCAACATGCGGGCGCGAGCCGCCTGATCAACCATTTTTTCAAGCAGGGCAAGCTCTTGCTCAAACCTCGGATTTCCGGTGTTTACCCATGTCGCAAGTGTGGCAATTTCCGTCTGGCGATCTGACTCCACTTCTTCATCAGTACGCAACCGTTCCGAATCCATTTCACTGACAGGCAACTCATCGGCCTCAAGTTCAACTTCGTCGTTGGCACCTTCACCGATCTTTTCAAGCAGTGCTTCGCTGATCTCAGATTGTGCTCGCTGTGCAATGCGTTCAGCATCGGTCGCCTGAAGCTGTTTTTGAACTGTGGAGTGGTGTTTTGACAAGGTGATTTGGAATGCTGCCACACTGGAAAGGAGCCTCTGCTGAAGGCCTGATTTAATAAAGCCCGATGCATCGCGAAGCTTGGCAGGCAGACCTCTGAGGCGGTCCTCACGAAGCATGAAGTAGGCTTCAAGTGTTTCAAGCAGCTCAAGTTCTGGTGTGCCTTTAACGGCCGCCGCGATTTCAATTGCTGGCACTTCCCGTTCAGGAAAACTGATATCGAGTTTGCGAAGGTCGGCTTTGAGTCGATAGACAAGCACTTCATCGCGTTCTTTTTCCCTCACTGGAAGCCCCGGCGTAAACCGTTGAGGATCGAGGATGGACATGAGCATCGAGAAGCTGTTGGAGAGTCCATTGTGAGGAGTGGCCGAGAGGAAGAGCTTGTGCTCAAACTTGGGGGCCAGTTCTTTGATGCGTCGCGTAAATTGCGAAGTGATGGCGTAGGATGTTGATGTGGAGGGAGCAGCGTGATGCGCCTCATCCAGAATAAACATGGATCGTGGACGAACCAGTTCTTTGCCAAGCCAGTCGCGCAGATCTGACGTGTATTCCTCGTCTCTCAACAGGTTATGGGAAACGATGAAGCGTGGGTGGGTCGCCCACGGGTTGACGCTAAAGCCACGTTCACGGCGAATCTTGTGAACAAAATTGCGATCCATGATCTGAAAGATAAGGCCAAACTTGGATTCCATTTCTTCCTGCCACTGCAACATCATGGAGGGCGGGCAGCAGACGATGATCTCCGAGATTTTACGACGCAGGAGCAGTTCGCGAGCGATCAGGCCGGCTTCAATGGTCTTACCAAGGCCAACACCGTCAGCGATGAACAGGTTGACACGTGGCATCTGCATGGCCATACGAAGCGGCTCAAGCTGGTAGTGCTCAATGCTGATGCCCGCCCGAAACGGCGATTGAAACAAGTCTTCGCGGGCAGCTGTGACACGGTTCCAGCGAATGGTGTGGTAATAAGCGGCGAAAACGTCGGGCGGATCGAAACCTTTGTTGGCAATCAGCCCCCAGGCTTCAGTCTGCTCGATTTTGCGGTCAAGTTCTTTCTCCCAAACGACTTCAAGGGAACGGCCGAGGTTGTCAGGGTCTACACAGGAGAGAGTGAGTAAATGGGTGTTTAAAGGGGAAAAACTGGTGACTTTTTCAATCTTGTAAGTTCTCTGTCGAACTCTCACAAGTTGACCTAAACGAAAACCGTCAGAAGTATTTGGCGTCAATGGTTTATTCAATAGATAAGCCTCGATTTTCAAAATTTCGGAAGAACTCTGCCAATTCGGCTTTAGTAGATATGGTGGATTGCGATTGACGGTGAAGCAGGTAGAGGAGATTGAACTATATAGAGTATCCAGATCTCCTGCAGATCGCCATAGCGAAGAACGGACATGGAATTAAACAGCCAGCGTTGCAGGTTTATTAGGCTGTCACGTCGATATTGTCGAAAATACGTGGCATGCAGATTCCTAGCTGAGCGTTACTTCGATACAGACTAGCCCAAGATCCCAAACATTTGTCACAGTTCAATAATGTATCAAAACGGTATCGAGCAATGAGGTGCTCGCCAATAAACCAACCGGTGTTATTGAATGTAAGGTGTTTTATTGTATGTGCTTGCAAGAAAAAAATGTGTTTCCGTTCAGTTGTCTGGTAGTGAGCAATCCCTTATAGTAGCATAACGAGTACGGAAAAAAAGGAGTTATTTCTTTACTTGAATCCAAACCGACACGGACACACTAGAGACCAATTCGATGATCATAATATCGTTGAAGCTATCCCATCGCCCGAGCATTGGCCCATCATGACCCATCCATTACAACCATTAAAATCAACGCAATCATCATATCTTAACAAGCGTGGCATGAATCGTAAGTCAGGCATCATGTCAACAGTTTGCAAGTCTGCAGAGAAAACGCAAACCTTGTGCCAGAAAGAAGAACGGTCCGCAGTGCAAAACAAGAAAACGAGAGGGAGCGATTGAACCGGCCTTGAGATTTTGTGAACATCGAAAGGTTCACATGAACCGACCCGGTAAAAGCTACCCCAAAAGCAAGAGTTTTTATTCGACACAAATCTCTGTATGTCAATGAGAACGGGCCGGGATACATAACAAGAAAACGGGCGGAGACGCAAAAAACGATGGGTCTTTCTTCAGTATCAAACGAATTAGACTGGGGTCAAAAAACAACGGACAATCCGCCCTACGTCAAACGCTCCATCAATGGGGGTAATTCAATGCCACCATAATGACTGCCAGCAGATCAGTTGGTAGGGTCTAAAAAATGTCAAACATAGCCCTAAACGACTTACATAAAGGGAATTGGGCGGTGAGGGATTCGAACCCCCGACATCCTGCGTGTAAAGCAGGCGCTCTAACCAGCTGAGCTAACCGCCCTTGACTTGTTCAGGGAATCATAAGCGGAATTCGAAACAATTCAAGAGAAATCTCGGAGAAATGGCCAAAAAAGGCGTTTTTTCAAGATTTCAGGCGATCTAACCTACGATCCCCAGAGAGTCTCTCGAAGTTCATGCAAAACTCAGCACGGTTCACTCTCCTGACTGAACAAAGTCAAAAAGAGCTTGGCCTACGTCAATTTCTACAATTCTTTTGGAAGGGTGGCCAGATCCTGTCAGGAATGTTGTTGATTGTTTTCGACTGATCCGCAAAAATGATTTGTAAGGGCCAACGCAAACGTTCACCCGCAAGAGCATTTTACAATTGAATCAGGTGGAACCCTATCCATGAATAACAATAATTCAAGGCTCATCAACCGCAGGATCCTCTTGGCTGGTCTTGCTGGAGCCAGTTGCGTCTCTGCATTTTATTCTAAGGGTATGGCTGCAGATGGTCTTGTGAAAAATTTGCTCCAGAAAAATGGTCTTGAAGGCTGGGCGCCGACTGATTTTCATAAGCCTGGCGAAATTTCAGTAAAATCAGGTATCCTGCGGATCGAACGCGGTCATCCCATGACTGGCGTGACATGTAAAATTCCAAACCTCCCCAAAACCAATTATGAATTGAAATATCAGGCCAGACGCGTCGATGGAGATGACTTTTTTGCGGCCGCCACGTTCCCCGTCAATGACTCATTCTTGACTTTTGTCAATGGTGGATGGAGTGGCAATATTACTGGCCTTTCGAGCATTGACGGTTCGGATGCTTCGGAAAATGAGACTGGCAAGCAGGTCAGATTTGAGAATGAGAAATGGTATTCATTTAAAATTCGGGTGCAAGGCACGAAAATCGTTTGCCATGTGGATTCAGAAAAAGTCGTTGATTTCGATGGTGCTGGCCGATCGCTCAGAACCCGAGTTGAATCCAGGCCAAGCCAGCCTCTCGGTTTTGCGTGTTATGACACCATCGGCGAAATTCGTGAAATACAGATTGTGCCGCTGGGTTGAAATCCAATTGGCAAAAAAAAATCCAATTCGCTTCCATGTTCAAACCAAATCTCATGCAATCCCCAAAAAAACAAATGCAAATCACCAAAACCGACTTGCTGATCCATTCCATCGCCATGTCGCTTGGATGGGGCCTCAGGGGCACGATTGGCGGAGGGTCGGTCGGTGCCATGATTCCCGGCTCCATGATCGGGCTTTGCCTGGCCAGAGTGATCCAACTACCAAAACGCCAGTGGGCGATTTTCACTGCCTTCTGTGCGATCGGTTTTGGCATCGGCGGGCAGGAAACTTACGGCCAGACCATTGGCCTGTTGAAATCGTCAGAGACCGCCGCCTGGGGCATGCTCGGCCTCACGATCAAGGGTGCCGTCTGGGGCCTTAATGCCGCTTTGATGATTTGGATCGGATTACAGGCGGACCGCTTGAATCCAGTCAGAAAGTGGGCTGGTATTGTGATTCTGACCATTTTCAGCATCGTAGGCTGGAAGCTAGTGAATCAGCCAAAATGGATTTATTTTTCTGATCCGGTCCATCAGCCTCGCGAAGAAGTCTGGTTTGGGCTATTTCTCGGGCCATTTCTCGCCGGATTGTATTTCACGATTTCCGGGAAATGCCGAAACCTTGCATCGTTTTTGGTCTGTGGGTTCCTGGCAGGGGCCTGCGGTTTTGGCCTTGGTTCGATATGGCTGCTGGTCGGGTTTCAACTGCCTGAGCCCTATCAAAAAGGCCCATGGTGGAAGCTCATGGAATTTTCATTTGGCGCCATACTCGGCCTTGGCTTCGCACTCGGCAGCCGATTTCTTAGGTCACCAGAAAGTCAGGAGGACGCAGACCCCGTCTGCGAACCCATGCCTCGCGGCTGGGTGTCGATCATGGAAGGTTCGCTGGCGGTCGTCGTTGCCATGGTGGGCAGCTATTTTTGCCCTTACAGGCTGAATTTCAGCGTGCTTGTTCCGGTGATGCTCATTTTGATAAGCGTTTTACCGATCGCTGGGTGGCATTTGGCCCTGAGTTTTACGATGATCGGTTTCTTTCGTGATGTCTGGATGGATGTGTGCAAAAAATGGGAAATCCAGCCCACCCACTGGCAGATGATCGTTTTGATCTTACTGGTGGTGGCTTTGATCGACTGGTTTGTCAGGCGGCCTGGATTTCGCCTCAGATCTGCGTTCCTGATTCTGACCTGGGCGGCATTTTGCGATTACCTCGCCCAGTTCCTGTTGCTTCATCCCAGGGCCGTGGGGCTTGTGCCGGTCGTTTTTGTACTGGAAACAGTGATGGTCACAGCACTTTGGTTGCGCTGTGACCATGCCGTGAACCTGGTTTTGCCAACGGATTGATCCATCGCCGCCGAGCCTTTTTTCTTTAAAGAGAAACGTGGGACGGCGGCTTCGGGCCGATCAGGCGAGGTATTCGTCGACCTGCGGCAGAAGGCTTGAGAAGTTCAGGTGATTTGGGCAGGCTTTTTGGGCGGCGACCAGGTCGGCGTCCTTCCAGTCGCGGGCCTGGGCGTCAAGTTCGGCATATTGCTTGCGGGCCGTCTGCCGATCGCCGAGGTGCTCGTGATATGTCAGATAGCGGGTCAGTACACCAAGTTCCGCCTTGGTTCCACCTGCGATAGAGCAGCGGCCGTCGCAATCCGCACACAGGGTTGGGCCGTGTGCCAGGGCGGCGTCTCGAAGCTGCTCGATCATGGCGGTTTTGACGGGCTCATAGCGAGCCAGAGCGTCGATGTTTTGACGGATTTGATCCGTGTTGCGCATCGAAATACAGCTCGACGAAATCCGCTCGTCGGTCCAGATGGCGTGCAGCAAGCCCTGGAACGGGGTCAGGTTGCGCTCCTTAAGCATCGGGACTTTCTGCTGCACATCGTCCAGGACATTGCCCTTCGGCTTGTCACCGAAAAACTGGCCTGCTATGTGCTTCATGGTGATCAGCCCAAGGCCTTTTTCGTGGGCCATGTCAAGCCCCTTGTTCAGCGCCGAATCTTTTTCAAGCCAGGGCGTATACTGAAGCATCACGGCGTCGGCAATTCCGGCCTTGGCCGCTGCTTGAATGATCAGGCCACGGTCTTTGTGGTGCGACGAAAAGCCAACAAATTTCGCCTTCCCAGATTTTCGGATCTTTTCAGCGGTTTCTTTAAACTCTTTGCTGGTCACCATTTCAATGGCTTGATCCGTGCTGTGCTGATCGCCCAGCCCGTGAATGAAAAACAGGTCGACATAATCTGTGCCGAGCGTCTCCAGACGCTGATCCAGCATCTGAATCATGTCCGATGCCTTTTTCGGCATGTCCTTGGTGACCAGGAAAATTTCCTTACGCACTTCAGGCGACTGTTCAAACCATTTCTTGAACTGGGGTTCTGTGCCATAAACCTTGGCTGTGTCGAATGTGCGGACACCCTGGCTGTAGGCAAACCGAAGGATCCGGTCATAGCCCTGGCCACGCACTGCGCCTTGGTTGAGCATGGTGATTTCCACACCGGTCTTGCCCAGCTTGCGGCGGGCCAGTGGCTTGGCAGGTGCATCGGCCTTGGCCGGTTCGGCGGCGGGGGCCTGTTCCTGAGCATTGCAATGGCCAGCCGCGACAGCCGCTGAGGTGGCTAAGCTGGCGCTGTGCAAGAAGTCTCGTCGGCTTGGTTCCTGATTCCTCATCGTATTTTTCAATGCTCCCTTGAAAGGTGTCGAACTCCAACCGGTTGCGGTCGGGTCCATCCATACTCTGGCCTGAATGAGAGAAACTCCCAACTATTATATCAGAATTCGAAGTGTCCGCAAGTACTTGCATTTCAACAAAATCAGGATTGTGGCCAAACTTTCCGGAAACCACGTTTTTTTTCGCCATCTACCATAAATTCGACCTTCAGGTTATATTCTAGGGAATCGACCATCTGGCCAGATCCAAAAAGCAAAGTGCTCATTCATGCCCAACTCGACCACTTACACAAATATCGCCGCCTACCAGTTTGCCAGCCTGTCCGATCTCAAGCCTCTGCGCGATGGTCTCCATGCCAACTGCCGCGAGCTTGGTGTCAAGGGGACGATTCTCCTCAGCCAGGAGGGCATCAACCTGTTTTTGGCTGGTACCCATGATGCAATCGATTCCATTCTGGCCCAGATTCGGGCCGTGAGCGGGCTGGAGAATCTTAAAGCCAAATTCAGCGAAAGCGATCACCAGCCATTTTCGCGCATGCTCGTCAAAATCAAGCAGGAAATTATTGCATTTGGCCAGGGCGATCTGAATGTCACTGCCTTCAGGCACCAGAAGCTGGCGCCCAGGGAGCTGAAAAAATGGCTCGACGAAGGCCGCGAACTGATTCTGCTCGACACCCGCAACGACTATGAAATACAGCTCGGCACTTTCAAGGGCGCCAAAGATTTAAACATCAAGCATTTCCGGCAATTCCCGAAGCGGGCGGAATCGCTGCCTGAGGATTGGAAGAACAAGCCGGTTGTGACGTTCTGTACAGGTGGAATCCGCTGTGAAAAAGCTGGCCCGTTTCTTGAAAAAATCGGCTTCCAGCAGATCTTTCAAATTGATGGCGGAATCCTCAAATATTTTGAAGAGGTCGGCGGCGACCATTACGAGGGCGACTGCTTCGTCTTCGATCACCGGGTCGGCCTCGACCCCAGCCTTCATGAAACGGATGTGGTCAAGTGCTTTGCTTGTCAGTCGCCACTGACCACCGAAGATCAGGCTGATGCCCGATACAAACTCGGCAAATGCTGCCCTTATTGCCATGTTTCCACGGATGAAATCACAAGACGCAATATTAAAAATCGTCATCTGGCAATCAAGGCCGCAACCCACCCCTTGCCAGGCTCTGTAAGCTACGATAATTTCAGGCCCGTCAAGGTGCCTGCAAATCTGCATGGGGCATTATTGCAAGACTTCATGTGCCGTATCCTGCCGCACATTGATCCTGCCGAATGGACCTCCAGAATTGCAGATGGGCGGTTTTTCGATCGCGACCACAAGCTTGTCGGTGCCGACCACCGGGTGAAGGCCGGCGAACGCTATTATCAGAGGCTTGAGGCCATTGTCGAGCCTGATGTGAACCCCAATATCCAAATCATTCACGAAGACGAAGCCATTATCGTCATCAATAAGCCTGCGCCCCTGCCCATGCACCCCTGCGGCCGATTCAATCGCAATACCCTTCGGAACATCATGTCCGTCGTTTATAGCCCTCAAAGCCCCAGACCTGCCCACCGGCTGGATGCAAATACGTCAGGTGTCCTGGTTTTGTCGCGAACCCGCCATTTTGCAGGCCTCTTGCAACCCCAGTTTGAACGGGGCGAAATTCAGAAACAATATCTGGCCAGGGTCCAGGGCCATCCGTCGGACGACCACTTCATCAACGACGCCCCAATCAGCAGGACAACAGGCGATCTAGGCTCAAAAGCAATTGATTTTGACGACGGATTGCAGTCTCGGACCGAATTTGAAGTCCTCAACCGATTCGACGACGGCACGGCCCTGCTGCTGGTCAGGCCCATGACGGGCAGAACCAATCAGATCCGGGTCCACCTCTGGCATTTGGGCTGGCCCATTGTGGGCGATGCCGCCTATCTGCCCGAATTGAAAATTGGCGATGTGCAGACCATCGCCCCCGATGCCGACCCGATGTGCCTGTTTGCCTACACCATCACCTTCAAGCACCCTTTGCGTCAGGAAATGATGACTTTCTCGGCTGAACCACCTGAGTGGGCGCGCTGGGGAAGCCTTGCAAAAGCCTGATCGCCAATTTTCAATTCGCTTTTCAAATCCCAATCCAACCGCACGCATTGGTCATGGCCCGCAACCTGATCTTATACGGTGAAGGATTGTGAACGGGTCTCCAGATAGGTCCTCAGGTCCGTGGCAGATGTGCCACGCATAATATAAGAACCATTTCTGGTATGAATCTCGACGGTGGTTGCATCCAGAAACTGGATACTTTCAATGAGGGCTGTCAATAAATACAAGTCGCCGAAGCGGAGGACTGCTGCCATGGGATTCACAAAACACCTCTTAATCCTGAAAAAGGCCCAGATGGATTCGAACGATGACCGTCATCACATCTTTAAAATCCATGAAACAGCCTTCCACCATGCCCCCTGAACGAGATTTTTGCGAATCAAATGCGCTCTAAATACTTACATTCGATTTCTCTTGCCGATTCTTGCCATTTTTACATGCATTGGAGGGGTAGTGTGGCGGGGATCGAGTCTGATTTTTGAAAAAAGGCGATAAAAAAAATGGTAAAACCGTTGCTTTCCGGCATCATTCATTAGAGGATAGCAAATCTATCGCATCGCCCCGGGCTTGATCGGGAGATGCCTGCACCGCTTCATTCCAGCACCTGAGCATCGTAGTCGACCAAGGAGTCCCGCCCAATGATTCGACATCATAGATGGATTGCCGCAAGCCTTGTCGTATTGTCCAGTTTTCAGAGTCGTCCGGTTGTTGGGCAGGAGGCCGTCAAGGTGGCTGCCTCATATGCCCGGACGGCATCGGTGGTGAGCCAGCTTCAGAATGAT
>CAMBEP010000091.1 GCA_945865635.1 Candidatus Kuenenia stuttgartensis | reverse complement strand
CCAGTTTTGGACTTCCGTAGAAACTCGCGTGAGTAGCTCTTTGTGGCACACGATTTTTTCGGGGCTCGACTGATAATGATGCTTGATGAGCTTGATGTCGCCCGCAATTGCATCTGAGCCCGAGGCTTCAACCCACATTTTGAGCGTTTCCGGCGGCTCAGCCTCCAATTTCAGGTATCGGCCGAGGAGAGGTAGCGCATTTTCGGAAAGATCCTGAACTTTCCAGCTTGATCCTAGCAGCAGGGCCATGGTTTTGGCTTGCGGGAGGGTCATTCTTTGGACTTTGGAGTTCAGGGCCGATTGTATTTCCGTCCAGAGTTGCACAAACAGAGCTGCGCCGTGCAGGGTGCGGCCCAGAAGGTCCATGCGGAAGCGTGGGTTGGCTTTCCAGAGGGCTTCGTCGGCCTCGAACCGGTCGACCATTTGGCGGTCGAAAATATCGCCAGCCATGGCGGCTTCAGTTTTTATGCGCAACTGGTGCAGACGCTCATTTTTAAAGGTTTTCCAGCGCACCAGAGCGAGCTCATGGATACAATCGCGCTCTTCAGCCGTTTGCGGCTCATGAATGCGCGTGAGCTCCGAGCGGATCTGTTCGACCTGTTCCATCCTTTGATCGGGAACATGGGTGGTGCTGGTCAGGCCATGCCTGATGGCGTTTTTTGCAGGTCCTTGAGGCGTTTCCGGGGAGTTCTGGGTCATGATACCTACCGATGTGGGAAAACTGGTGTTGCAAGTGCGGGGAAGTCCCGTATTCGTAATATCATGATCGGGAGGGTGTTGATTGAGCGTTTTTTTGGATATTTTTAGAGATGCAATCGGGAGAATTGGTAGGATTGGGAGAGTTTGACAGATTTTTTATGATTAAAAATAGTGCGATGGTTTTTTCAAGTGTTGGCACGGTCCCCTGACCGGGCTTGTGCCATCAGGGGGGCTTGGCGGTTTTTTAATTTATTTCGAATTGGCCAGGTTTATTTGTTGTGCGCGCCCGATGAGGGCATTGGGGCTAAAACCAATTCTTTGAGCTGGGCTTGATGATTTGGCGGGGATTGCTGGTGATTGCATTTTTGGATTGAATGAAAATCGCAGTTGTAATTGGCGTGCGATTTTCATGCAATTTGAAGGTTGGTTCGGCGAATCAGAAGTTGGTATCCATCCAGCGATTCTTTTTCTTTTTCTTGGTTTCGCTGGTATCTGGTTTGG
The DNA here is from genome assembly GCA_945865635.1 of Candidatus Kuenenia stuttgartensis. Taxonomy (GTDB): domain Bacteria; phylum Planctomycetota; class Planctomycetia; order Isosphaerales; family Isosphaeraceae; genus QWQI01. The sequence goes on along the minus strand of CAMBEP010000091.1, from coordinate 14,819 downwards.
TTTTTTCTTTGTTTTCTTTGTATATTGTCAGGAATTTTTCGAGTTTTGAGAGCATCTGGAGCATTTCAGGCGGGATTTCGTCTGGATCTTCGTCGTCATCATTTTGGTCTACGTATGGAGCCGCGAAGCCGCCGGATTGTGATGGGCTGGGGGTTTCGTCATGTCTGCCAGCAGAGGGGTTGGTCTGATTCAGATCCCTGTGAACCCGTGGGCCGGCATCGAGAACAGGCTTCAAGAAGAGTCCGGTGCGGCTATCGGGGTTTTCGGCGATGATTTCTGGGGGGCCCTGGGCGACGATTCGGCCTCCATCGTCGCCGGCTTCGGGGCCCATGTCGATGACCCAGTCGGCGGTTTTGATCATGTCGAGGTTGTGTTCGATGACGAGCACGGTATTGCCGAGGTCGACGAGTCGCTGGAGCACTTCGAGGAGTTTTCGGACATCGTCGAAGTGAAGGCCTGTGGTGGGTTCGTCGAGTAGATAGAGGGTGCGTCCGGTGTCGGGGCGGGCGAGTTCGGCTGCGAGCTTGACACGCTGTGCCTCGCCGCCTGAGAGAGTGGTGGCGGATTGGCCAAGGGGGAGATATCCCAGGCCGACGTCCTTGAGAATCTGGAGAATTTTGAGGATTCGGGTTTGGCCTTCGAACAGGTCATGGGCTTCGTCGCAGCTCATCTGGAGGACGTCGCCGATGGACTTGCCCTTGAAGCTGACTTCGAGGACTTCGTTGGAGAATCGGAGTCCCTGGCAGGATTCGCAGGTGACCCAGACATCGGGCAGGAAGTGCATTTCGATTCGGCGCTGGCCGGCGCCTTCGCAGGCTGGGCAGCGGCCGCCTTCGACATTGAAGCTGAAATGGCCGGGCTTGAAGCCGCGTTTTTTCGATTCCGGGAGGTTGCAGAAGAGGTTTCGGATGATGTCGTAGATGCCGGTGTATGTGGCGGGAGTGGAGGAAGGGGTGGCTCCGATGGGAGATTGATCGACTCGGATGATCTTGTTGATCTGGGCAACGCCTTCGATGCGGTCGTGTAGGCCGGGCGTTTCTTTGGCGAAGTGCTTGGCTTTGGCGAGTGCTTTGCCGAGGATGTCTTCGACGAGGGTGCTTTTGCCTGACCCGGAGACGCCTGTGACGACCGTGAAAGTGCCGAGCGGGAATCGGACATCAATGCCCTTGAGGTTCAGGTGGCGGGCATTGCGGACAACCAGGGCGTGGCCGCTGGCGGGCCGGCGGTTGGCGGGCACGGGGATGGCCATCTGGCCTGAGAGATATTGGCCGGTGAGGGAATTCTTGTTATTTCGGACTTGTTCCGGGGTCCCCTGGGCCACCACATGACCGCCCTTGGAGCCTGCGCCTGGGCCGAAGTCGACGAGATGGTCGGCGGATTCGAGCACTTCGCGGTCGTGTTCGACAACGACAAGTGTATTGCCCAGGTCTCTGAGTCGCTTCATGGCGATGAGCAGTCGAGTATTGTCGCGTGGGTGGAGACCGATTGTGGGTTCGTCAAGCACATAGAGCACGCCGGTGAGGCCGGTGCCGATCTGGCCTGCGAGTCGTATCCGCTGACTTTCGCCCCCGGAGAGGGTGGGAGCGGGTCGGGACATGGAGAGATATTCGAGGCCGACTTCGACCAGAAATCGGAGTCTGTCGGAGGCTTCGCGGAGGAGGTCGCCGGCGATTTTGGCCTTTTCGCCGGAATATTTCAGGCTACTCATGAATTTGAAGAGTCGGCCGATGGGCCATCCGCAGACTTGATCGAGGGTGTAGCCTTCGAACCGTACGGCACCTGCATCTTCGCGAACGCGGGCCCCGAGGCAAGTGGGGCAATCGACCTCACCGATCATTCCACCGATGGCACCGCGGAAGGAATAGGCGACACGACCGGCTTCGTCGAGAGCGGGGAGCAGGCCCTTGAACTTGACCCGGAATGAGGGGCGATTGCCCGAGGCTTCGACGAAGGCAGCGGGGGCATTTTCGCGGCCATAGAGAACGGACCGCTTGGCAGGTGCGTCGAGCTCCTGCCAGGGCAATTCGTTGTTGATTCTGGCTTGTTTTGCGCTGGCGTCCCAGGCTTTCCAGAAAGTGGGGGAGGAGGCTGGAGCGGGCCAGCCGGCGATGGCACCGGTGTGGATGGATTTATCGGGTCGGGGCACGAGCACAGCGGGGTCGGCGCCGGTTTTGACACCAAGGCCTTCGCAGGTGGTGCACCAGCCTTTGGGGCTATTGAATGAGAAATGCTGGGGAGTGAGCTCTTCGAAGGCCTGGCTGCAAGTGGGGCAGGAACGATGGACGCTGAGGGGTTCGGTGAGCCAGTTGTTTTCGGGTCGGGAGTCGTCCACCAAAGCGATGAGGAGCCTGCCCTGGCCATAGGAGAGAGCGGTTTCGACTGAGTCTGTCAGTCGGCGGCGGACATCGGGTGCAATTGTGAGTCGGTCGATGACCAGTTCGGTGGCATATTGACGGCGCTCGCTGAGCTTGCAGGGCTCGTCGAGTCTGTAGGTTTTGCCATCCACGCGCAGGCGGGTCAGGCCTTCGGTGGAGAGCCTTTGCCAGAGTTCGGCGAAGGTTTCGGCATCGCGCTTGGTGACTGGGGCGAGGATCTGGATCTTTGTGCCCTTGGGCCTGTCCATGATGGCGTCTGCGATTTGATCGACCGAGCGGACCCCGACGGGCTCATTGCATTTCGGGCAATAGGGCTGGCCGAGGCGGGCGAAGAGGATGCGCATGTAGTCGTAGATTTCGGTCACGGTTCCGACGGTCGATCGCGGGCTTCGGCTTGTGGTTTTCTGCTCGATGCAGATGGCTGGCGAAAGGCCGGTGATCTGGTCGACCTTGGGCTTTGGCAGAGGTGTCAGGAATTGCCGGGCATAGCTGGAAAGGCACTCCACATAGCGTCTTTGGCCTTCGGCATAGAGTGTGTCGATGGCGAGCGTGCTCTTGCCTGATCCGGACGGGCCTGAGAAGACGGAGAAGCTTTTTCGGGGCAGGTCGATGGTCACATTTTTGAGGTTGTGCATCGACGCGCCGCGAATCCGTAGGGGGCCGCTGTCAAAGAGGTCGGCGGATGGGCCGTCGGTCACAAAAATCGGGACCACTTCGGTCGGTTTTTGAGTCTTGGCCTTGGCGGGCCGGCCGCGGCCGGCTTTGGCAGAATCGGCGGCCTCATTGCGCTCACGCTCAATTTCAAGAACCGGCCGCAGGGACCGGCCGGTGTGGCTGGCATCGCACTGGGCGACGTCCTCGGGCGTGCCCTGGCAGACGATCAGGCCGCCGCCATTGCCGGCCTCGGGGCCCATGTCGATGATCCAGTCGGAGGTTTTGATGACGTCCAGATTGTGCTCGATGACCACCACGCTGTTGCCGGCCTCGGCGAAGCTGTGCAGGACCTTCAGGAGCCGGTCGACGTCGGCAAAGTGCAGGCCGGTTGTGGGCTCGTCCAGAATATAAAGCGTCTTGCCGGTGCTGCGCTTGACGAGCTCTTTGGCCAGCTTGATGCGCTGGGCCTCGCCGCCTGAGAGGGTCGGCGATGGCTGACCGATCTGAAGATAGCCAAGACCAACGGATTCAAGCGTGCCAAGCATGTTTTCAATCTTCGGATGATTGGCGAACAGCTCACGCGCCTTGCTCACCTCCATCTCCAGAATGTCGGCAATGGAATGACCCTTGAATTGCACCTTCAGGGTTTCACTGTTAAATCGCTTGCCCAGGCAGACAGGACACTTGACCCAGACATCGGCCAGAAAGTCCATCTCAAGCTTGTTTGACCCATTCCCCGAACACGATTCGCACCGGCCACCGGTCACATTGAAACTGAACCTGCCGGCCGCATAGCCACGCGCTTTGGCTTCAGGCAACTGGCTGAACAATGCCCGGATCTGATCCCAAAGCTTGATATAAGTGCCCGGGTTGGACCGGGGTGTCCGGCCGATCGGCGACTGATCAATTCCAATCATCTTGTCCAGATGATTCACACCCTCAATTTTCTTGTACTCGCCGCCGCCGGCCAGGGCTCCGTTAAGCTCCCTGGCGAGGGCCGTGCAGAGAATGTCGTTGATCAGAGAGCTTTTGCCCGACCCGGAAACGCCTGTGATGCAGACAAGCAGACCAAGGGGAATCTCGACATCCAGGTGCTTCAGATTGTTGTGGTTGGCGCCGATGATCCTGAGCTTCCTGGCCGAGGGCTTGCGGCGATTCTCAGCCATGGAGATGCGCTTGGCACCGGTCAGGTATTGGCCCGTCAGGCTGCGTGGCTCCTTGGCCAGGTCAGAGATGCGTCCCTGAGCCACCAGTTCGCCGCCAAGCCGGCCTGGACCGGGGCCGAAGTCTACCATCCAGTCGGCAGCACGCATGGTCTCTTCATCGTGCTCCACAACCACGACCGTGTTGCCAGCGTCGCGCAGACGCTCCAGGGTGTGGATCAATCGGCTGTTGTCCCGCGGGTGAAGGCCGATCGAAGGCTCGTCCAGAATATAGGTCACTCCAACCAAACCCGACCCAACCTGGCTCGCCAGACGAATGCGCTGAGCCTCTCCGCCAGAAAGGGTCGGAGCAGATCGGTCAAATGTCAGATAACCAAGGCCGACATCTGTCAGGAACCGGATCCGGTTTCTGATTTCGCGAACGAGTTCGGAGGCCACCCGGGCGGTGGGTGCATCCATGGGCTGAACGTCAGAAAGCTCGCCGGTGGGTGGTAATTCGCCGGCGAATGTCGAGAAGAACTCGGAGGCTGCCTGGATTGGGAGATTGCCGATCCTGTTGATTCCCCAGCCGCCCACACGAGTGGCAAGGGCCAGTGGGTTGAGCCGGCCGCCGTGGCATTGTGGGCACGGCACGGTGATGTAGTTGTCGGACTCGGTCGCTTCTTCTTCGTCGAACGATTTCTTGGCCAGAATGACCAAGCTCAGAAGTTCGCGGAAGCCTTTCCATTGTCTCTGGATTTTTGAGGGCGGAGAGCCCTTGCGCGCGCCCACCAGGGGGATTCGCAGGAGCCGCTCGCCGGTGCCTTCGACAAGCTGTCTGCGCAAGGTTGCGCTAAGTTCGCACCAAGGCAATTCGACAAAAAACTTGGCCTCCGACGCATCATCAAGGCCCAGCAGGGCTGCCACCAGACCGAGGCTTTCATTGATCGCCTTGCGGGTCAGGTTCTTCCACGGCTCGATGGGCGTAATGGCCCCATCCCAAAGGCTTTTGGAGGTGTCAATCAAGCGGTCCATGTCAAGCTGGCGGGCTGTGCCCAGGCCAAGGCATGTCTTGCACCAGCCCTGTGGGCTATTGAAGCTGAAAAACTGGGGCCCAGGCGGTGGAAAGCCGATCCCGCAGCGGCCGCACGCATATTTGCTGGAAAAGGCAAATGAGGGGCCTTCGTCCATGGCGACCACCACAGCGCCACCGCCCACTTTCAAAGCGGAGTCGACGGCCTCCGTCAGGCGGATTTTCTCGTTGGTGGAGAGTGTGAAGCGGTCAATCACCACTTCAATATCGTGCTTCACCTTGCGGTCCAGATTCAGGTCGTCGCCCAGGTTGATCAACTGGCCATCGACACGGGCCCTCAGAAAGCCCTGCCGCATCATGTCTTCGAGAATCTCCTGATGCTCGCCACGCTGACCACGCACCACAGGGGCCAGAATCGTGATGATGGCTTCATCGGGCACCCGGTGCTCGATATGGCCCAGAATCTGGTCGCGCGATTGCGCCATGACCGGATCACCGCATTCCGGGCAATGCCCTTGACCGACCCGCGCGAAGAGAACGCGCATGTAGTCGCTGATCTCAGTGATCGTACCCACCGTGGAACGTGGGTTGCGGCCAGCCGTTTTCTGCTGAATGGCAATGGCCGGGCTCAGGCCGTCAATTTTGTCCACATCCGGCTTGGGCAATTGGCCCAGAAACTGGCGGGCATAGCTTGAAAGGCTTTCTACATAGCGTCTTTGACCTTCTGCGAACAGAGTGTCAAAGGCCAGGGAACTTTTGCCCGAGCCCGAAACGCCTGTCATGCAGATCAACCGGCCACGCGGCAGATCGACATCAACGGATCGCAAATTATGCTCGCGAGCTCCACGAATCCTGATCATGGACAGAGCCGTGGATGCAACCGTCTCAACCGGTATGGCCGCTGACCCAGCCAATTCTTCCTCCGGACTTTCATCCAGCGGAATCATGGATTCCAGATCTGCCGGTGCGGTGACTTGATCCGTCGTTGTGACCGTCTTTTTTTTTCGCCCCACGTCAGTCCGCCGCCATTTCAGAGAAGATTGGTTTCAAGGCCTGATAGGCGGCCTTGTAGTGTCCATACGACCGATCATAAGCTTTTTCTACGGTTTTATCTGCATCGATGTGCTCGACTTCGCGAATCGTGGCAGCGCAGGCCTCGGGAACTGTGGCATAGACCCCCGTGCCCACATGGGCCAAAAGGGCCACTCCGAAGGCTGGCCCTTCAGCGGCATTGATTGTGCTCACGGTGCTGCCGTAGATGTCGGCCTGCATGGTACGCCAGAACTTGCTGCGGGCACCACCGCCCGAGAGCCGAACCTGACGAACCGCAACGCCCGAGGCGCGAACAAGCTCCAGGCTGTCGCGCATGGCGAATGTCACACCTTCCAGAACGGCCCGGATCAGGTGCCTACGCTCATGACGCACTGTCAGGCCGATCCAGCCGCCACGGGCATAGGGATCAAAATGAGGGGTCCGTTCGCCCGTCAGGTAAGGCAGAAAAATCAGCCCTTCACAACCCGCAGGCGCACCGGCAGCTTCGGCCGTGAGCAGCTCATAGGGGTCTACGGCCCGCTTTGCGGCCTCGGCCACTTCCGCTTGCCCAAGCTCATTACGCAGCCACTGCATGCCACCACCGGCAGAAAGCACCACACCCATTGTGTGCCAGGCGCCCGACACCGCATGACAACCCGCCTGGAGCACCCCTGCCGGACCAAAGTCCGGGCTGTCGGCATGGGCAAACACCACGCCCGATGTGCCCAATGTGGCCGAAACCACGCCGCTGCGTACTATCCCATTGCCCACCGCCGAGGCTGGCTGATCGCCCGCCCCGCCCACAATCGGAGTCCCCACGGCGAGCCCGGATTCGGCAGCTCCAATCGGGCTGACCTGCGACGAAATTTCGTGGCTTTCATAACAGGGCGGCAATATGGAGGGGTCAAGCCCAAGCTTGCCCACCAACTCATGGCTCCACCGGCGGTTTTTGACATCCAGAAGAAGGGTGCCGGAAGCATCGGAAACCTCGGATGCATAAGTCCCACTCAGGCGATACCTGACGTAATCTTTGGGCAATAAGACCTGTTTGAGCTTCTGGTAATTTTCCGGCTCATGATTGCGCAGCCAAAGAATCTTGGGGGCTGTGAAGCCGGTCACAGCAGGGTTTGCAACCATGCCGACCAAAGCCTCCCTGCCGCCCGCCAGACGAGTGATTTCGTCGCATTCGGCCACGGTGCGCTGATCATTCCAGAGCAATGCCGGGCGAATCACGCGGCCGGCCTGATTCAGAAAGACCGATCCATGCATCTGCCCAGAAAGGCCAATGCCGGTCACATCTTCGGGCTTGATCTGGGCGATCTGGAGAACGGCTTTGATGGTTTCGCAGGTGGCCTTCCACCAGAGTTCAGGATCTTGTTCAGACCAGCCTGCATGAGGGTGATCGCACGGATACTCGGCCGAGGCCGAGGCCAGAATTCGGCCCGTTTCATCGATTGCCAGAGTCTTGGTGCCCGATGTCCCGATGTCAATTCCCAGTGCAATACCCATCGTCGTCTCGTCCTTGGTCTAATTCTCGCTAGAAGAAACTCTTCGTAATCGAAGAATAACAAGCTAGAGTCCAACTCGCAACCATTCTGTTGCGGACAAACCCGATTGAAACCCTATCAGGGCGTATCATCCAGATCATCAGGAAAGTTTCGCTTTACGAGTTGCGGGATTCCATCATGGAACCAACGAGGTCATCCAGATATTTCCAGCGGATCACAAACTCACTCATTCACGAATAAAACCGCTTTTGCATTAACTATGGATCGCATACCCTCTAAATCACGCCAATCTCCCGCGCTTTGAATCGAATCTTGAAACGAACAAAAACCCTATTCAAAATCTTGACGAAGTTGAATAGGGCTTGATTCCTTCAATGATTATTTCTAGCTCATTTAAGCCAGTCAAGGCTGACACCCGGCAGTGGTGTTGGTGGCATTTCAGGGATGGCTTTAAGATATTCAATCAAGGCCATTTTTTCCTGATGGGACAGTAGGGGGCCAATGACGCCTTTACCACTGATGTTGCTAAACTCGTGCCCTGAGTTGGAATTCCCTGTGATCGCTGTATCCATCACGAAGCCATAATTATTGGCCTTCGGACCAAGCCCAATCCGTACTGGATCGAAATCGCTCAGACCAACCCAGAATTGCTTCGCTCGCTGACTGACAGGGCTTAGCAACTCGTAAATATTGCGAACCGATCCATTATGGAGAAACGGTGGGGAAGTCCATACTCCATCCAATGTTCTGGCTTTATATACCATCTCGAAATGGAAAATATTGGGGCGATCAAAACCATCCGCCTGCCCCCTTTGCTCTGGAGTCAGATTCATCTTGTCATAAGCCCAATTCTTGGCCCCGTCCGTTGCTGAAAACAAACCTTGTGCAAGGTCGATATCAGGAGAGTTGAATCCAAAAAGCTTGGACGGATCAAATTTTGCAGTGGTCGTATTAATCACCCGCTGCGGATCAGTCCCAATCTCATCCGCTGGCATTTTGTAAACAGCGATCTTTGCAAACCGATCACCAGGCGGAAGAATCGGGCGGGGAGCATGACAACTAGAACAGTTTTGAGTGAACAGTGATCGCCCTTGCATCGCCAGCTTAGAATTATAGGGGCCAAACAGTTTTGAAGGCCAGACAGGCGCTTTCAACGAAGGCAATTGAGTCTGAATCTGAATCAGATTGCTCACGTTCACAGAATTTGCCCATTTTGACTCCCCAGGACTCATGCTGAACAGGTAGTTGGTGCTGGCACCTACTCCCAGTGATTCTGCCACGTTACGGCCCATAGGTTGTACGAAAGATCCATCGTACTGAAGCCAGTCAAACTTCCAGATATCCCAAAGGAATGGATAACTGACAGGAGCATTTGCCACATGGAAGTTAGATGACTCACGTAGATCAATTGCGAAAAGCTTATTCGCGCCCGTGTCAATTGCATCGGACCTGCCATAACCGCTCACTACCGGATTAATACCCAGTGTCTCGGCGTAGTATAACCCCCATTCGACATTTCGAATACTATCGCCAAAGCTCGTTCGAAGCTGCTTTTCGGAATTCACATTATACTGTTTCTTCAAAACCCTGTGTGCAAAACGGTTCCACTTCTCAGGCGAATAATACGTTTCAAGCATCGCCTTCTGCAACTCACCGCCCAAAGCAGGAGTGTTCGCTAAGGTTTGAGCACCATCGATCCGGTATTTGTAACCCTTATACTGAAGCTGGCCGGAGTGGCAGGCAGAGCATGTAAAACCAATCGTGCCTTTCGCCATCGAGTTGTCAGGTGCCACGGCGAAACCTATCGGAAGACCGAGTGAATTCGCTGGACTCGGCGGCGCGGCAAGAAAACCAAGCGTTGAAAGATAAGCTGGATCGGATAATAAACCACGCGAAGAAGCTCTCTCCAACGCCATAAACCAGTCCGTCGGAGAGAGAATCGATCCTTGAGAAACGAAATGATAAAAATCCCGTTCGGATTGTGTCCAGCCCTGTTCGGCCCAGACAACTCCACCAGGCTGATTGCTCGGCGATGGCTCTGTAGCACGACTAATGCTACAAAAGAAATACAATACGATTGAGGCTGCGGATAATATCCGCTGAAAACTCATTCCAAAAGTCATAGCACGATCGATTCTGCAGTTGGAGTGGTAAAGGACAAGATCTTGTACTTAAATTTCGCGAGTATGCCACGACGATCTCAATCTCAGTTTTGGAGATAGCGCCGTGATTGACCGAACGAACTGTAAGACGCTACTTGTGTTTTCCTTGAAATTGCTGAACTACCCATTCGATACAAACTATAACGAAGGAATTCAATAATTGCAAAACATTTCTCCTAAATATTTTACAGAGTTTAAATCAAGGCTTCTGAGAGTCTTCTATGCCACTTGATCGAGGCACCGAGCCATACCCATCGTCGTCTCGTCCTTGGTCTATCTGTTTAGATATAGAACCGCTCACCACAGCGAAGAATAACAGGCTTGACCTCCACAGGCAAGCGCTTGGCAGCATGTGAAAACTCGTTTACGTCCACAGTATTGAATGTAAACATGTCGTAATGATGCGGAATCACGTGCCTGGCACGCAAGCTGGCCGCGAATTCGACAGCTTCATCAGACGTCATATTCCCGGGCACCCGACGACTGGAATCGCGTCCATTGATCGGCAGAAAAGCAACGTCCACACCTTGCCCGACCGCTTCCTGCTGGCCTTCCCAGGGAATGGTGTCGCCGGAATGGAATAGTTTGACTCCGTCAATTTCGATCAGAAAACTGAGGTAAAGAAATTCTCCGGAGTCATTTTGGTCAAGCCCCTCGTGCGCGGCACTGATGGCCTTGATGGTCATTTGTCGCTCAGGCATGGCAAAGGTTTCGCCATGATCCAATCCCAGGCATCTCTCTGGCGGAAGCCCCATCTGCGTGGCATGGCCAATCAAGGCTTTGGGCAGGATCAGTAGCGAGCCTGGCGACGACTGCAAAACCGCAGGCAAAGTGCCGGGGTCCATGTGGTCCGAATGCTTGTGAGTGCAGCAGACGATGTCGATCATGCCAAGCCGGGATGGCTGGATCGGGCAGCGCGTCATTCGGATGTGTGGCTTGGTGGTGCCTGCATATTTGGCCGTCAGCGATTCGCTCAGATAAGGGTCGATCAGCACGGTTGCGTGTCGGCTCTTGATCAACAAACCGCTCTGCCCCAGCCACCAAAGGGCCACCTGGCCTGGTTCTGGAGTGGTTTTCTGAATCTGATCGAGCAAAAAGGAGTCGCTCAGCAACGGCTCGATCATTCGGCCAGCCCCCGCGCGGCACGCACCTGACGAACCGCTTGGACCATGTTGGCCGCCTTGCCCAGGGCCACGTGGCGCGGTGTCTGTGAGAATCCGCAATCTGGAGTGACCGAAACACGCTCCGGCGGCAAAATCGCCAGCACCTGCTCAATGCGCTCGACAATCAGGCCGACGGGCTCGACCCAGGTGTTTTTGACATCCACCAGCCCCACCGCCACGTCCATTGTCTCGGGAAGTTGCTTTAGAAGGCTAATCTCTGTCATCTCTCGCGATGCAAACTCAAATGCAAGCTGGCTCACTGCCGCCTGCCCCACCGCCGGAAACAGAGGCGCATAACTCCGCCAGCCCACGGCCCTGGCGCGATAGTTGCCAAAACACATGTGCATGCTTGTATAGACCGGGATTCCGGCCAATGTGCGCCGCACCACGTCAAGGAAGTAATCGGCCTCTTGCGGGTGGCACGCAAAACTGGGCTCATCAAGCTGTATGAAGTCCACCCCCGCTGCCACAAGGTCGATCAACTCCTTGCGCACAATGGGCAAGAGGGCCTCTGTCACGGCTTCCCGACTTTCGTAAACAGACCCTCCACCAATGCAGCCGGCCAAGGTAAAAGGGCCGGGAACTGGCATCTTCGTCGCCTTGGTCGGGCAAATCTGGCGAAATCGTCGGTATTCCTCGACACAGCCCAGACCATCAGGCGCTTCAATCGGTGCCATGGCCGTGTATTTGCCGCGCTGATCGTGGCCCGGAGCACCCCACAAACGCGGCGATGAAAGACGCTGAATGCCTTGCAGATAATCATAAAAACCAAGGTTGAAATCGACTCGCTGAACCTCTCCGTCCGTGACCCGCTCAAGCCCTGAGTCAAGCTGGTCGGCCACGACCACGCCGACCGCGTCACGCACCGCTTCCTCGCGGTCCACACGACCAAACCGCGATCCATCCTGACGCACTGAGCCTGCATAAAACTCATACCAGCCGGGAATCGGCCAGCTCCCCATCACAGTGGCTTCAAGTGGCTTTGGTCGCATGTCGGTCTCGATCCTGGTCATGAAAGCGCGGTCTTGATGGATTCATCAAAGACCGTTTAAGGTACAGAATTCAACAAAATTTGGCTACAAAAAAGCCAGCTCGCTCAAGCAAGTTAAAAAAGAGACCGGCGAAACCCGGCGCCGGGAATCGCCCCACCATCATCAACATCAACGGGCTCAATGGATCTCGACACAACGCCCTTCGAGCACCGATTGAACCTCGGCCTTGCTCAGCTTCAGGGCCAATTGAGCTAAATCACCATCAAGCATCGGGTTATGGGTGCCTCCTGAGACATTGTTCACAGCCACACCGATCTCGTTTTCAAAGGCGTCGCCAGTCGACAGGGTCGGGGTTTCCACCCGACCGTCGGCCAGAATGACCGTCAGGGGATATGCAACATGGTCCCGGCCAAGATTGGCATATTCAAACTTGATCGTGGCTTTTTCAAGGAAGATTTCATAGCCGTGGGCAAACGGGCGACCGCTTTGGCTGATCGCGCCAGACGTACAACTCACCACTGGCGAGCCGGGTGCATCGTATTCGTAGTTGGTCTGGAGGTGTACGACTATGCCCTGATCCACCACACCTCGCGACGAAACCCGGTCGGGCTTGCCAAAGAGCCAGCCGATAAAGTGAGTGTCGTGAATGTGCAGGTCGATGGCCGGGCCACCGCTTTTCTCGGCGTCGGCAATGCCTGCGGACCAATCCGGCTTGCTGATCACCCGATAGAAATTGGCGGCCAGAACCTTGCCATATTGGCCGTTCTGAATCGCCTCGGCAGCAAACGCAAACTCGGGGAAGAATGGCAAAACGTGTGCCACCATCAGCTTGCGCCCAGTACGACGGGCTGTGGCCACCATGGCCTCGGCATCTTCAAGGCTCAGAGCGATCGGCTTTTCCACCAGAACATCCTTGCCTGCTTCAAGGGCAGCGATGGCAAGTCTGGCGTGGTCGGCATTCGGCACGCAGAGGTCCACAAGATTCACTTTAGGGTCCGCCAGAAGCTCTTCAAAGGTCTCGTAAGCCGCCACGCCGGAAAGGTCCATCTGGGTCCCGCGCGGGCCGAAGTTGCCCTGAATCGATGTCCAGTCGCCGGCCCTCTTTTTGGGGTCACGCGTGCTGATGGCCACCACCTTCGCCCCCGCCACTCGACCAGCCGCCAGATAATGGGTCATGCCCATAAAGCCGATGCCTACAATGCCAATGCCGATCATTGCTGTATATCCCTTGCTTTTTCGTATGGATTTGCGGCTACTCATGAATTTCATGCATGGCCAGTTCCAGCACCTCCGCGGCACCATCGACTTCGTGTTGCCAAAGCCTTCGACGTTCGGGTTCAGGTGCTTCACATACTCATAATCTACTATGTAAGATCAAAGCATTACAGGTTTGGCCAAAAATAAGTTGCCGGCCAAGACGGTTTTTCATTCCGTTTACGCCCGCTTTTTTCCGGGTTCAAATCATGGGATGTGACTCGATGGCTGATTTTTCAGGGCCACATCTCTTAAAAGATGCGCCCTGCAAGTCGTTTTTTCTTCGTCGCCGTTGCAGCATCAGGCGAGTTTGGCCTTCCGGCGGCGGGCGAGGTAAGCCATAACACCCGTGGCGATGGCGGTCAGGGCATAGGTGGAAGGCTCAGGTACAGCCACGACTGTAAATACCCCGAGCCCGGTGCCAGTTGCCGTATTTGCAGTAACGAGCAATGCGCCCGCTGAAGTTGCAAGCGCACTACTGCCAGAGCCTGTCGAAAAATCTGCTTGGGTGTAAGAGGCAGGCGTCGAAAAATTGTTGTAAAGTCCTGACCCATTCGGAAAGGCTAGTTCAAAATCAGGGGTGTTAGCCAGATATTGACTGAAAGCCACAACACTGAGTCCAGATATATAGTTGTTAAAATCAAAACTCATCACCTTCCAATCTGAAGCCGTAAGAGTTGCCGGAGCAAACCCGTTGATTGTGATCGATGGGGTAGCTAAAAGAGTTTAAAGAGGTTGTCCCGAGTAATTTCCAGTCTGAACATTCGCTGGATCGGCTGTGGCCGTAATCGAATAAGTGGCACTGGTGAATGAAACCCCATTCAAACTCCCAGAGAATGTGCCACCACTCATCGTATAGACCATATCACCGGCCTGAACCTGAGCCCCACAGGTCAGAATCACCCCAACCAAAGCACAGTAAAATCGCATCATCATCAATCCTTATCTTTTGTAGTTTACATCCATAACCAATGACCAATGTGTCGCGACATAAGATGTATGTTCTAAATCCTAAACCACTTGAAATCGATTGTCAAACTTTTTATCCCATGACACGAGAGATGTTGTCAAATGAAACTGCCGCCCGAAACCAGTTCACGAGCGGCAGTCTGTTCCATCTCCATTTATTGATCAGGCCAATATCGTTTTTGGCCAGAGTTTCCTAAGCAACATCAGAACAGCCACCATGGCCATGGCATATGTGGATGGTTCAGGTACTGACGTTGGTACTGAGAGTGTTCCGGAGCCTGTGGTAAATGCAACTGAGTTCAGCGTATCGTCGAATAATGATGTTCCTGCCGTAATAAACGACAGGGTATAAACATCTCCCGATTGCGGTGCCGCTGAACCTGTGCCAGGCTTCAGGATGATATTGGCCAGCAGTTTTGAAGAACCCGCCGGAATTGAAATATTAAACGTGTCGTCGGTTGTGTCTGAAAAAACATAGTTGTTATTCACCTTCCCAGAGACCGAACTGACAGCCCAAGGAGTGAACGGCGTATTC
>CAMBEP010000090.1 GCA_945865635.1 Candidatus Kuenenia stuttgartensis | reverse complement strand
GCGGATTGCCAGGCTGTATTGATGAGTATTTTTCGAACCTTGCGTCAACGCGGCCACGACCCAATCCGGACCGTGATTCAGTCTGTGACAGAACTATTGAGAACCGGCCAATTGCCACCACTGCCTGCTTGATGAACTTCAGAGGGCTGAAGTCTTACCAAGATTTTAAAAAAAAGTCTCCCAAATGCGCATGATCCGATCGCCACGTTCAAATGCGATTGTCCCAAGATAAGCCGTCAAAATAAGATAAACCCATGCCACAGAGAATCGATCTCGCCAATCGGTCGTTGGGTTCGGATTATCCATTGAGTGGCCCTCCTGAAAAATTCATTTCGACACTGCTTTTTAATTTACGCAGCGGTCTGTTGGTCAGGGTCGGCACTCACGAGCCGGAGCCGGTTTTTGCCGCGTTTCCACCATCGCAGAGACATGCTCAGAACATGCTCCGGAGTCATGCCCGTCATGCATGCATGATCTGCAAGCGGACAAAGCTTTTGATGGCATGGCGAGCACTTGGTTCTATGCCTTAAACCAAGCACCTGACGCGACCATGGCCGCCACTGCGATGGCCGATTGGTGCCACTGAACAGGATTACCGATCGCGTGCCTGTCACAGCAGCAAGGTGGGCTGGGCCAGAGTCGACTCCAATAAACAGCTCGGATCGCTTGAGCAAGGCCAGAGTTTCCGTGAGTTGCAATTGACCAGTCAGGTCGATCACCCCCGGCCTGTGCCGAACCATGCCCGAGAATGGCTTGTCGTCCTCAGACCCGATCATGGCGACGAAAAAGCCGGCGTCACGCAGAGAATCAATAAGCCTGCGCCAGTAGGTAACAGGCCAGCGCTTGGCCTGGGTGCCAGCCCCTGGATGAACAACGATCAGAGGAGCAATCAGCGGGGTGATTGTCGAAAATTCAGCCCCCATCGCACCGGCGCCCCGCACGCACGCCTGAAGCCACTGATGAGGCGACCAGAGACGGCTCAGGTGCTGCTCGACAGCAATGCGGTCCGATGAATTGAAATCGAGCTTCACCGAAACGGGTTGATCGACAGAATGAGCGATTTGAATGGCCTCAAGCAGGGCCAGTCGGGAGCGGACTTCGTGGCGGCCAGGCACCCATTGCGCCACATCCGTAAGCCAGAATCCGCCACCACCCATTGACCAGCCTGCACGTCTTGGAATGCGAGCCAGGACCAATAGAAAAATACTCAGGATATCGCCACGAACATCAATCCCCAAGTCGTAATTATGCATCTTCATCCGGCGGCCAAGACGCCAGGCCGCTGTGAGCATGGACCAGCAACCGGAGCGGCGCTCGAACCAATTACGCTCGGCAACATGCACATTTTGAATTTCATTTGAAGCGCGGAAGACGTCTGCATTGGCTATTGATGCAAGCACGTCGATTGTGGCCATGGGCCATTTCCTGCGCAATCCTGAGAGCATGGATGTTGTCAAAACCGCATCGCCCAGATGATCAAGCTGGACAATCAATATTCGATCGACCGATTTCTGCGGCTGCGGACCACCTAAAAACCTCACAAACCACATCAGAACCGCCCCAACCCCATCAATCAAATTCACCAGAACACGCCATCGCAGGCGGCTATATCGATAACGCCTTACGGGAACAGGCCGGGGCAGA
This sequence comes from Candidatus Kuenenia stuttgartensis, assembly GCA_945865635.1. Lineage (GTDB taxonomy): Bacteria > Planctomycetota > Planctomycetia > Isosphaerales > Isosphaeraceae > QWQI01. The sequence goes on along the minus strand of CAMBEP010000090.1, from coordinate 14,541 downwards.
GCCGTTGCATTGAAATCTTGCAACGTATTTGAATTGGATTCACGGAGCAACTGCATCGTAGATTCCTTCCGTGATGCGGGCCACTTCTGTCCAAGTCCATTCCCTATGAATCTTAAGGGCAAGCTGGTGGCGACCGGTGGGCGGCTGGTACCAAGCTTTTTCGATGGCCGATTGCACTGTCAAAGGCTTGGCAGGATCACAATAAATCGCGGATTCGGCGAAATAGTCTCGTGTCGAGCCTCTGCTGGTGATGACGACAGGCGTTTCCAGAGCCGCGGCCTCAAGGGCAGCCAGACCAGGCGTTTCAAACCAGCTTGGCAATGCGAAAACCCGCGCGTTGGTCATGGCCGAAGCAAGCAGTGGATCATCTTTCAATAATGCGCCTGCAAACTGCACCTGGCCTGATTCAGCCAGTTTGCGGCAGGCATCTTCGTATTCCGAATATTCAAGCGGCGATTGGCCAATGATGACCAGCGGAAAATTTGCGGCCAAGCAGGCCTTGATAAGGCCCATGACATTCTTGCGAGGCTCGATCCGTCCTACATAAAGAACATGATCCGCCGGACCAAAGCGCTGCCTGGCCATGGCGTTGGCGGCTTTCTGGACTATGGTATCCACAGCGTTGGGAACCACCCGAATTCGTGCAGGGTCAACGGCCAGGAGCCTTACCAGTTGGTCAGCTTCCGCCTGAGAGTTCGGTAATATGCAGTGCGCCAGACCCAGCAAACGCGACCTCCAGGCCCGGCCTCTTGCCAAGCCACTATGCCGCAGCAGCAGCCATTTGGAAACCCCGACAAGGCCCGAAATCCATCCCGAAGCCTCATGCCATTGGGCGACTGGATCATACCAGCAGATCGGAGAAACGACGACCCCAATTCCAGATTTTCTCGCCAGCATTGCCAACGGCTCAAACTCGGGATGCAGGCCAAACATGTGAAGAATTCGGGCCTCGTTAAGCTGGTCTCGCCAAGGATTAAAAAGGCCCACTCTGTGACCCCGGTCGGCTAGTGCCATACCGGTTTTTATGAGCTGGATTTCGCCACCGCCGGGTCGCTGAAAGACGCCTGTGCCCGCTTGAAAAAGAATCGAGCCTGGAGCATTTTGCTCAAGCGACTTCTGCTCCAGCCAGGGATGAATCGGAGTTCTGGGGTGTTGGCTCATGCCGTTTTTCGGTCCATCTCGACATCGACTGGCCAGGCCTTGGGCACAAACCTGCTCTGCCATTTCTCGTCTGTTTGGCTCCGCAGGAAGCCTTTCAGGCGGCGAACCAGCGGCCCAGTCTGCAATTTGTCGACCGGTGTCTGACGCTCCCAGTCAATCGCCTGCTTCCAAGCCGATTTCCAGGACCAGAAAGGCTCCAATGGCCCATTGACTGGTGGATCCAACCGGTTCGGTATTTCAATGGCGGTTTCAGGAGTCATTTGAAAGTCCATTTCGCCCTGCCCTGCATCAATTTCCACCTGCCACTGATATTGCGAATCGTTGATCAAAATTTGTGGCTTAAGGGCGAAATCTGGATTGTTCCAGCGCAATTTCAAAGCCCCAGCAGCATCGGGCGATTGAAAGATATTGCATTGCATTTCTGATCGGCCTTTGAGCCATTTCAGATAGCTGCCGATCTGGACATGCCAGAGGCCGCGTCTCTGAAGCACATGACTGACAAGCTCTTTGAGGATTTGCGGACGCCGCCCCAGCCTTCGCTCGGCATGACCATACCAGAACATGGGCCGGTTGTTGGAAATGGCTCTTTGAGCAATGGCAAGATACGCTTCAATAATGGAATCGGAATGGTCGACGCCCGCTTCAAGGAAAAGGCCTTCGCTCACGGGCAAGGCCTGGATTCGCCAGATTCCATCTGCGCAACTGCGCGGAATCGACCCGCAAAGGTCGCCGATTCCTGCAAGATATTGATAGCTGAGAGCCGAAAGGTGGCCTGGCAGGTCATTGGTCATGCGTCCGCAAGGGGCCGCATAGCCGATGGGAGCAAAGCCGCGATCCAATAACGCATGATGAGCCAAATGCAAGTTCAGGCGATTCAGGTCTGGGTCGTTCCTGTGCACGTGGTGCCAGTGGCCGTGCGATTGCACATCGCAGCCTTTGAGCCAGTCATAAATCTGAGGGCATTTTTCTGTTGCGATTGTGCTCAGAAACCAGGTAACAGCCGGCTCCACTGGCTCAAGAGCCGAAATCACTGGATGCCAGTCGAGTGGCTCCGGCTCGTCAATATCAATGCGAAAATTAAAGACACCGCAATATCCCGATGGATAGGGCGCGAACTGCACCCAAGGCAAGCCATGGGTAATGATCATATGACGTAATCTGGATTCAATTTTGCGTATGACAGAATCATCAATGATATTTTCTGAGACTGGAATTCCATTCTCCAGCCATCGACAGGCAACGGTCTTTTGTAATCTGGGGTCGAGCTCACCGGGTACAGCCAGTCCATTGAGCAGGCTTTGCCATGATATTCTGAGGGGGGGAATTTTATTGCAATTAGAATCAACAGTCGATTGATCTGGCGTCGAATGTTGCAGGTCATGAATCAGGATTTGCGAATGGGCATGGCCTCGCTCGCATTTCCTCACAGGCACGCCCAGGTCGCTGAGAAGCCTGTAAAGCGGCTCAGGAATATCCAGGCATGAGATTGGATAAATCGGCGAACCGGTCATGATGCACCACTGAGGTGTTGCAACTTCGGGCCAATGGCTGAGCGGGTGCCGGTCAGGCAATAAAATGGGCGTGCCAAGGGGATCAGCCGGCGAATTTTTCGTGACGATTCTTCGGACGATTCGACATGTTCCAGCCTCCATCCCGAGACGAGCAGGCCCGAAGCCTTTTGCCAACGCCCGGGGCGACTCCAGCTCTCCTGGACAGGGCCTCTGGAGGGGTACATCCATAGCCCTCGCCGCTGATCAATCTGCTTTACCAGAAGGCTGGGCAGCCAGGGCCTGGTGGCGTCGAGCGACAATGGGTTTCGATCAATGATGACCAGTTTACCATGCGGTTTCAATAGTCTAAGGGCCTCATTTAAAGCCAGTTCCGGGGTCTTGAGATGTTGCAGCAGTTCAAGCAGAAGCAGGCAGTCGAAGGAACTTTCAGGAAACGGCAACCGGGCGACGGACCCAATGATCCGGGGGTTCTCAGGACTTGCAAATTCCAGGCTTCGTGCAGAAAGATCAAGGCCGACGAGTGTTGCGCCTGATCGCTTCAAAGCAGGCCAGTATCTGCCAGAACCGCAGCCGAGATCCAGCACCCGCTTGCCTCTCCAATCTGGAAATGCCTGTTTGAGTGCCACCAGACGCGGATCATCAAATGCAATCTGCTTCGGAAATGCATCGACCCGCTGATCAAATTGGCGGGCAACATAGTTTTCCCATGTCGGAGCGGAAACACCTCTCATGATGCCCCTTTGATTTCTGGGTTTCTCATGATTAGCTCCCGATGCTTCCAGTGCCTGATGGCGACTGAGACAGCAGACAGGAAGCAGAATACAATCCCCTCAAGGCCATCCTTGAAGCCTTTTTTCAGGAAATATAATTTCAGAAAAACCCAGAACGGCCGCAAGGTCACATCCCACCAATAAAACTGGCGTCCATCACGCTGGAATTTTAAGGCCTCAAGGGTTGTGTAATGATTGATTTTATGGATAAAAGTGCACATGTCCGTAATGGTTCGGTGCTGAAGGCTGTGCTGCAATTGACCAGATGAGCCATCAAGGGCAACCGTCTCATGGACGGCGCCGACCCAGTGCCCCTTGTCGCGTCGAAACAGCCTGAGCGGTCGGTCGTATTGGGTCCCTGAGTAGCGAAACGCTCGCCCCAACACTACGGATCGGATCGGTACACGATAGCCCACATGAGGTCTGAACGGTTCGCTGATGACGCGGCGAATCTCCCGGGCCAGGTCCGGGGACGGGCGTTCGTCCGCATCGACAGCCAAAACCCAGTCGCCGGTGGCCAGTTGGAGTGCGGCGTTTCGCTGGCTGGCAAAATCGTCGAAAGTGCGCACCGCCACCATGTCGGCACCGCGGCGGGCGATTTCTTCGGTCTGATCATCGCTCGCTTTATCCACCAAAACAATCACCTCATTGGCCCAACTGACTGTGTGCAGGCAGCCGGGCAGGTTGTGTGCTTCGTTTTTGGCAAGAATAAGAACCGAAATGGTCGGCTCTTCGTGATGACTCATTCCGCCGTTCTCCAAAACTTCAGAAATCCGTGGATGCACCCTGTGTGCTATTCCGATCGGGATTCAGGGATTCTAGCTGCTGATTGCGATCAATTGACTGTCTCATGACTTTTTTGTGGATGCCCCATACACTTTGGCCGGCCCTGCACTCATTTTTTTTTGGAGAGGGCTTACCATGAGAATCGACGAAAGAATTCTTCCTGACGCTTGCGATGTTCAGGCGATGGCAGATTGGGGCCGATGGCAACGGGCTCGACGACAGACTTTTTCCTGAGAATCTTGAGCGCTTCGCCGATCGCCCTGAGCAGTTCTGCCTTGCGAAACATGATGCTGTGCGCAAGTCTTGGGCCAAGCCAGAGAAAATGACGGATCAGACGAACGCCCCGGATATTGCGCCAAGTAAAGATCAGAGTGTTGCGCAAAGCAAGCCTGTCGCAGCCTTTGGTCCCGAATGCGGGCTCGAAGCTGCCAAAGCCTTTGTGCCATGCCTTTGAGGATGGAACGTAAAGCCCTTTCCAGCCGCGCAGCCAACCCCTGAAGCCAAGGTCAAGATCTTCCAGTCTGCCAGGAAAATAGATCGGGTCGTAGCCGCCCAGGTCAAGAAATTTCAGGCGATCGACCGCCAAAACCGGCCCGGCGGAGGCAGTCAGGTCGGCCCTGTGCACGTCGAGTTGGTGGCCCGGGGTTCGGCAAAGACCTTGGATCAGGCCAAACCGGTCGCGCACGCGGGTGCGCATGCCTTCATAGGTCTGGTCGTCGAATGCCAGGCAAAAGGGTGCGGAAAAAAGTGCGTCGGCACGGCTTTCAAGGGCATGGATCAGAGGATCGATCGAATCGGTATCGAGCTTGACATCATTGTTGAGCAGAATGGCATACGGTGCTTCGATTCGCTTCAAGACGTGATTAAAGCTGACTAGACCACGATTTGGCTCATGAATACAGCGAATATCAGGCCAGTTCCGGGCCAGCCATCTGCAGGAATCGTCAGTGGAATCATTGTCGATGACCATGACCGGGCAATCGACCTGGGCTGCGTTGGCTGCCTTGACGATCGATGGCAAGCAGGCTTCAAGCAAAGCCCGGCCGTTGTAATTGAGAACAAGGATGACCGCCTTGGGAGTGCTCACGGGTGGAATCCTCCTTGATGACCCTTCAACGGATTCTCCTATTTAAAGAAGTGACAGACGTTTTGTACGTCAATCCGAAAAAAAGGTCAAGCCGGAGTTCCGAGCGGCCCGCGCGGGAATGGCCAGTCCGCAGGCGTATAAGAAATGGAGCTCAGGAAGGCGGTTGGAACCTCGGTGCCTCCCTCGCTGCGGCTTTGCAGGGCGGCGGCCAGAATGCCGGTTGTCAGGTAGGTTCGTTCCACAGGATATGGCGACTTGCCCGTCTTGATGAAGTGCTCGATGGCTTTGGTCAGGTATCCGAAATGGCCAAAGTTCTGCTTGTCCTCAAGCTCGAAGACTGTGGACTGAATCTCGCCGTTTTCCCCTTCCATGGATGCCCCCCAAACCTGCCCTTCACTTGTAAACATGCCAACATGGGCCACCAGGCCATCCGTATAGCGTATTTCCCAGAGTTCGTCTTGCCCCTTGCCGGCTGGATACCGATGATGCTGCGGCCTTGATTGATAACGCTTTTCGAGGGCCTGCCAGAGGTCTGCTGGAAAGGCCGGATGCTTCCAGGCCTGTTCGCCAGTGGCCAGCGACCGTACCGATTTTACCCCCGTCTCACCGCCCTTGCGGCGCTCGACCTGACACTGCAAGGTTTCCAGAGTGTGGAAGCCATAAGCGTCAAGGTCAGCATAACCTTGGGCAAAGGCCCGCCTGATCGGCGCACCGATCGGCCAGGACTGCTCTGGAACACGCCACGAGACTGGCAGGCTCGAACCAGCCATCAGAGGAATATTCATATGCTTGTAAGTCTGCAGAATCCATTGGGCAAAAAGCGGCTCATAACTGAAATGCTTGTCGGTGAAAACAGGCACGACCCGGCCAAGCTTGCGAAACGATTCGGCCACTTCGTCCAAAAATCGGCGCCGGGGGTAAAGCTGCTGCAATTTGTTGTTGCGGGCATAGGGGCCGTGTTCACCAATCACAAGAACACCATCCACCGCAACCTGTCGACCACCGTCAGCAATGGCGCTCGTAATATCCTTATGCATCGCAATCTTGTGGGCTTTTGCCTTGTCACGCGCAAAATCATTCTCGGGGAAATGCTCCACATACATCGAAACCAGGTTCATCTCAAAGGGCTGCTTGTGGCCCCATGCCGCGGGATCACAAATCCTCGACAAAATAACATCCGCATGGCTGTTCTTGCGCCATTCCGTGACTATTGCTGCGATATTCATAGTCTTCTCAGGCCCTTCTGGTTTATGTGAATAATTCTTGGATCGGCTCGCCTTTTTCAATGACATAGCTGGGCCGACCCGACTTGTCTTCAAATGTGATCGAACGACTCTCTATGCCCAGAAAGTGATAGACCGTAGCCGCCACATCCTGCGGACTGATAGGGCGATCCATGACATATTCGCCGCGCGGGCTTGATCGGCCAATCACCTGACCCATGTTCCAGGCCCCGCTTGCAAATGTCACGGAAAAGGTGTTGCCCCAGTGGTCGCGTCCAGCATCTTTATTCATGCGTGGGGTCCGGCCAAATTCGCCCATGACCACCACCAGTGTGGAATCAAAAAGCCCCCGTGCCTCAAGGTCTTCAATCAGGGCGGCCACCGCTCGATCCATCGGTGGGATCAATTTGTTGGCCCCTTCTTCGGTTTTCATCTGGGGGGCGGTGCCATGATGGTCCCAAGGCACGCAATTGACGGTCACAAACGGAGTGCCTGCCTCAACCAGACGACGCGCCAACAGAGCGCTCTGGCCAAACGTATGACGCCCATACCGATCACGGGTCGTCGGCGACTCCCTCGAGATATCAAATGCCTCCACCACGGATCGGCCTGTGAGCATGTCAAAGGCCTTCTGTTGATATACGTTCAGATTGTCAGCCAAAAACTCATTCTGACGGCGGGCTTCATCCACCAGACCAAGAATCCGGCGACGCTCGGAAAGCCGACCCAGCGACAGACCGCCTGGCAAGGTCAGATTCCGAACCCTGTATTTGGAGTCATTGGGGTCTGATTCCACAATAAACGGATTCGAACCGCCGCCAAGATATGTGGCGTAATGAAAAAGATTATCTGTCCCGCCACGCAGGTTCGGCACTGCAATATAAGGCGGAAGCCCCTCCGTTCGATTCCGACGCAACCGCGCCACCACACTGCCCATGGCCGGACGCCGCTGAACAGTGTTGTCCGCAGCATTGAAGGCTGGCCCCTCAAAACCCGTGAGCATCCAGTGATTGCCTTTCGTGTGGTCGCCCGATCCATGATTGACGGTGCGCACCACTGCGAGTTTGTCCATGATCCTGGCCTGCTCAGGCATCAGCTCGCCAAAATGCACGCCCGGCTGATTCGTGGAAATCGCACCAAACGGACCCCGAAACCCTGACGGAGCATTCGGCTTCGGGTCATAGGTTTCCATGTGGCCCGGGCCCCCACTCAACCAAAACAGGACCACACTCCGATTCGACCGGACGGAACCGACTTCAGTCGCCCCCTGGGCCCGCATCTGAAGGAAATGAGGCAGGCTCAGGCCACCAAGTACACCCGTCTGCAGAAAACTGCGACGAGTCCGGCCATCGCAGTCGTTACGCAATTTCTGATCCGTCTCGCCTGTGATTGTCCACATATTTCAAAGAATCCATGGAAAAGTGATGGGTCTGACTATCGATTAGCCCGGCGGACCATAGGAACTCATTGGGATGTTTAATATTAATCTCGACTAAACCGCAAGTGAAGTCAAGCAAACAATCCTTCAGAAAACCGAAAAAGCTTCCTGAATCTCGTAAAAGCAATCATCAGCGGTGATTTCATCCAGGCAGAAAACTCAACCGTCAGCCGCCTTCCGGCGCTTTTCCCGGAATGGAATCGCATTGACCTTCGCAGCCAGAATGAAGTCGTTTTCGCTCAATCCGCCAATCGCGTGTGTGAAAATATCCACCCTCACATCACGATAACCCGTCAGGTGCAAGTCCGGGTGATGACCTTCTTCCTCTGCCAGCTTTGCGATGTTGTCAAAAAAACCGATCGCCTCCATGAAGTCCCGGGCCAGCCACGATCGGCTGATCATTGTCGCTTGATCATTCAAGACCCAGCCAGAAACATGCTTGAGCAATGGCTGACACTCCGCAAGCGAAAGCCGGGGCACACCCCCTTCACAAGGCACGCATCGGCGCTGATCAAGCGGTGGATCAATGACAGACATGGTTTTAACCCTTTCTTCAGGCTTGCTTCAAGAATTGCAAAATCTTCCTCTTTAAAATCGCTGGCAACATTTACCATCTTAGGGCTTATGTCAGCCTGAATCAACTTTTTTTTATCGAAACGACTCCTCCGACGATGGAAATGCTCGCGCCCGAACATCGGCGGAATAACGCTTGATGCTCTCTTGAACCACGTCCTTTAAATTTGCATAAGGCCTGACAAATTTGGGCCGATGACCATCAAAAAGACCCAGAAGATCATGCCCTACAAGCACCTGGCCATCGCAGTGGACACCAGCCCCAATTCCAATCGTGGGCACCTGGATCGCTTCTGTCACACGCTGGCCAAGCTCTGTCGGCAAGCATTCAAGAACCACGCCAAAGGCGCCCGCCCCAGCAATCGACAAGGCATCGTCCAAAATCTTCTGCTCATTGCGCTGCACCCGGTAGCCGCCCATCGTATGAACACTCTGCGGCATCAGCCCGACATGGCCCATCACCGGTATCCCACAATCCACCAAGGCTTTCACTGTAGACGCAAAGTGGCGGCCACCCTCAAGCTTTACAGCCGTACACCCAGTGGCCTGCATCATGCGGGCGGCATTGCGAATCGCCTGCTCGATTGATTCCTGATAACTTCCAAATGGCATGTCTGCCACCACCAGGGCCTGTTGCGTGCCCCTGACTACCATTTCCGTGTGATAAATCATCTGATCCAGAGTCACGGCCAGGGTCGTCGGCCTGCCTTGCACCACAGTGCCCAGCGAATCGCCCACAAGCAGGCAATCCACAGCCCCTGTACCATCCATCAGACGGGCCATGGTGTAGTCCGCAGCCGTAATCACTACAATCGGTTCGCCGCCCTTGCGACCAACGAATTCCGGTACCGTCAGACTTTTAAGCTTGCTCATGGATCGCCTGTCAAAGGTTTTGGCCTGTCGAACTCATATAGTATCAACCCACCCTTCTGATAAACAACACGAGATTGCGTCAGTCGCACTTCAAGAGCCTGCTTCCCGGCTGGCCAATCAGGGTCGTTTTCCAAAGCCAGAAACCATCGGCCACCCTTGTCTAAATAAAAATCAAGCAACTTCAGGGGCGAACCACTTGCCACGTCGGACCCTTCACCCCAGGCTGAAATCGCCCGTTCCTGCGCCAAATCAGACCATTCCCATCTCAACCCCTTACAACCCACTGCATAAATCGACGCCTCGTGCGAAATCAAGAAACCGTCCTGACCCGAAATCTGAATGATTTTGCGAATCTCTGACAAATCGGTTTCCAACGCCTGCCACTGTAACGGTGTTTTCCAAGTCGACCTGGATTGATAAAAACCCAGAATGATCCAAACCAGCAGAATCCATAATCTTAGAGGCCTCCTGCCGCCCCCTGATGGCTGCCCCCATGCCCAAGCCGCACCCGTCATCGCAATCAGAGGCGCAGGCACCAACCAATAATACGCATGATGCGACTTGGCCCCAACCAGAATTAACCAACATGCAAGGGCCATCATCCAGCGCTGTTGCCATCGGTCATGCCATAGGTGCGTTACTATTGCAGGAAAAATCAGTATCCAGAAAGGCGTCCAGGATCTCCATAAAATATTGGGCAAAATCGACTGGATTGCCTCCCTTGAAAAAAGAGCCAGTGGCCCCACCATCTGAATCCAGTATTTCAGTCCGTCGCCTGATTGTCCACCAGACTGGCTGGGGCTTACGCTTGCAAGCCACGCGGCCCAGCCATACCAAACCATGGCTGGAATTGGCACGAATAGGGATGTCAGGAACAAACGCTTCCAGTGACTTGATTTCATTTCTTTTAAATTGAAACCGGGAAGCACCAGAACCAGCGGAACGAGAGTAATCCTGGTGGCAAGCGCAAGACTGATCAAAATCAATCCAAATGTTAAAAGTTTCCAACATTTTTTAAAGTGCCCATGATCATATAATGCAATGCCCAACAACATGGTTCCAATTGCAAGCATATCAGGCTGAAACGATCGGCCATATCTTAAGCTGACGGGCAGGCTGAGCATGATCCCAATGGCCATAAATGCAGCATCAGGGCCAAATTTCCGCCACGTCATTTTCCCGATTCCTATACAGGCCAAAGCCAGCCCCGTCAATGAGACAATTCGGCCGCTGGCATCAAGATCGATACCTGTCAAGATATTCAAAGATCTCACGAGCCAGGCATAAATTGGCGGTTCCACCAAAAAATAGCTTGGAAATGGGCCCGTCTGCAATTGCGGATAAAAAAAACTACCGCCATTGACCAACCCCCTTGCAACCATGGCTGTTGGTATTTGGCGACCAATATACCCTTCAAACAAAGGCTGATGAATATTCACCACCTCAAGCCACATCCTGATGAATAAAACCATTCCAATTACAATGAAAACCAAAGCTCGTGCCGTGCCCGCAATCCCGGTTGAGATCGATGTTCGGGACTCGGATTTCCAGGGCATATCGGCCATCGTTTATTGAGGCTCTAGGATTTCGAGGCGGAAGCCCATCTTGGCCTGTACCCGATGGATTGACTTCGTATCGGGTGATTTCGTTCCACCAGACCAGCGACAATCTTGCCACTCTGTGCCACCATCGGCATGCCAGGCCCTGGCTGAACCGATGTTCCCACGAAATAAAGGCCAGGCACCTCACTAATGGTATTTATAGGCCGAAACGCGCCATCCAGAATATTCTGGTCGGTGCCAAGCCCGTAGATTGCCCCCTTGTGTGCATGAAATCGATTCTGCCAGTCGTGGGCGGAAGTGATTTTCATCTCGGTAATCGAATCCCTGAACCCAGGGAGCCATTGCTGGTCAATTCTGTCGATCATTAAATTCGCATAGGCCAGGTCTCGATCCGGATCAGGAAACGTTCCAGGCTCAATGGGCGGAATTCCCACAACAATAAACGGGTTGGATCCATTTGCCGTGGCATCGCCCGGATCGGTTTCGCTCGTCACATTGATATAAATTGCAGGATCTTTCGGATACGTCTTCTGTACAAAAATCTCGTCATAAACCTGATTCGATCCCTTGGTCAATAAAATCATGTGGTGGGCCATCTCGTCCCATCGCCTGTTGCATGCCAGTTGCAATGTAAAATAACTTGCGGCGGCCGAGACTTTACCGCTGCGACGATGCAGAATTTCCGGGCTCAGCGCCGGGCCACCTTCCAGCATTTGATGAGTGCGGATATAGTCGGCATTGGAAATCACCACATCTGACGAAATCATGCCTTTGGATGTACTGACCCCGATCACTCTCCCGGTCCGCTCGCGGTGAATCTGGTTCACCTCCACTCCCGTCTCTATCTCTACACCCAAATCGACGGCCGCTCGGGCGATTGCCCGTGGAATGGCTGCAATCCCACCTGTGGATGGATACCATACCCCTTCGCGAAGAATCGTCCAAGGCAAAATCACAAGCGACGCCGGCGCAGTTTTCGGGTCATATCCAGAGAATGTCGGCAACCCGTAAAACAGCTCGCGAATGGCTGGATTTTGAAAGTGTGCGTCAATTTCGTCCGTATACTTGCGCTGAGGCGGCACGATCATCGCCGAAAGCAATAGCCTCGAGAGCAAAACATCGGACCAGGAATCGAGCATGCGGTCGCAATACGATGACCCAAGAAGTTCGGCAAATCGGTCGCATTTCGCCAAGAAACGGTCCAGCCCCTCCGCGTCACCCAAATCAATCGATGCAATTGTGGCCCGAAGCCGGGCGGGGTCCGACGAAAATTCCAGGCTCCGTCCATCAGCCATTTTCAACTTGAATGCAGGCTCAAGTTTTTTGAACGTAAGATAGGCGTCAGGGTCAAGACCCGCTTTTTCGAACAACTGGCGATAAACCCATGTCAGAACAACGATACTTGGCCCTTCATCCCACCGAAATCCAGCGCTAACACGCGTCGAAGCCTTGCCACCAATCGTCTCATGACGCTCCAGAATTCTGACCTCATAGCCACGCCGTCTCAGCTCCAGACCAGCCGACAAGCCGCCAATCCCACCGCCAATGATCACAACCCGGTTTTTTGAATTCAATGGAGTCATTCCCAATAGCCTATGGTTTTGTGCGATCCAAATTCACAAATGCAGAACCGCTTTTCCGAATCTAGCGGTTCGCAATTGCCATTCCAATCTTTTGTAGGCAAAGCCAAGCGTTCGTCACATTTTTTTTGAGGAGCCAGGTAGATTTTCTTCCATTTCAATGCACTTGAACTCTCTGTTCTAGACCATCACAATCGACGGTTGATCGGTTTTTAATGAGGTTTTTACAAGCCTGTCTCATGCCAGAAAGTTTCACCCCATTTCCGATTCCACTTCGGTCAGGCTTAAAAGATCCGTTGAAAGATCATGCAGTAATGTTGCAGACTCCTGAGATTGCTTCGCGTTTTGTGTCAATTGACGTGTCGATTGCTGAAATTCACGCATGGTCTGATTGATCTGGTCAATACCCGTATATTGCTGGCGTGTTGCATTACTGATCTGGCCAACAGCTACGGTGGCTTCCTTCAGGCTGACAACCAATCGCTCGATCAAATCGCCGGCAGACCGCGTCAAGTCCATCGTCTGATCCACCCCCGAAACCCCCTTCTCTGTAGCAATCACTGTCGTCTCCGCAGCCTTCCGAATATCATTCAACATCTGCTTGATTCGCGTGTTTGCCGTCTTGGACTGCTCCGCAAGCGTACGCACCTCTGCCGCAACAACGGCAAAACCCTTGCCCTGTTCGCCCGCCTTGGCAGCTTCAATTGTCGCATTCAATGCCAACAATTTGGATTGGTCCGCAATTTCATTCACCGACGACGTGATTTGGTCAATCTGACGGGTTTTATCAGTCAGGGTTGAAATCTCGCGGGCATTTTCGTTGACCGTGTCTCGTAAAACAATCATCGACGCCACAATCTGACGGATCGAACCTACACTCTGAATCAACAGGTTCGTCGAGTCGCCTGCCAATTTCCCAAGAGTGTCGGCCTTCTCCGTGTTCTGCTGGGCCATGGCACGAATCTGCTCAACGGTGGCCACAACCTCATTGACTGAGGCCGCCTGCTGGATCGCCGTCTGATGGCCATCGTCGGCCGCATTGACAAGCCTCGAACCTGCTTCACTCAATTCAACCGCCGTCGCCTTGAGTGTTATCCGCGTGCGTGCTTCAATTCGGCTCGCTTGCTCTAGTTTCTGCGCATTGCTCGCCAGTTCCGACATCGAACGACTCTGAATCTGATCCGATTCCTCAAGCTTCTCAGCCATCAAATTAAACGAACTCGCAAGGCTTGCCAACTCATCCTCACCCTGCACTGGCGCTCGGCTTGACCAGTCGCCCATCGCCAGACCACTTGCCGCATTCATCACGGAAACGACACGGTCCGACTGCCGCTTGGATGCCCAGCGTGCAAACATGATCGAAACAATTGTCGTGGCAAATAAAAGTGATCCACCCAGAAGACGAATCCGGTAATTCAGAGCAAACGCTTCCGTATAATCCTGGTCGATCACAAGCCCCCAATGAAATGAGGGCACATACATCCACACGGCCACAATATGGCGACCGGTTTCATCATGCGTTATACCATATCCCCGGCCACCTTCCACGGCTGCCACCATAGGCGATATTTCGGTTTTATGGGGCTGAACCCTGGTCTTAAAGGCCGCATTTTCATTTCGTCGGGTCGGTGCGACCAATATGGCCCCAGAATTTGAACGCATACCTGCCCGTGTACCTATAAGCACCTGGCCCGTCTCACCCATGCCTGTATAATCTGTCACAATTTCAATAAGGTCCTGCTCGTCAAGCTGAAATACCATCAATCCAATAATTCGAGCTTTATCGTAAATCGGACCAAGAATGAAAGCAGCAGGCGATTTAGAATCAGCCGTAACTTCAAAATCTGAAAACTCTGGCTGAAGCAGTGTCGAAACCCGATTCGCCGCTTTTGCCAATTTGGAATCGGCCATCGGGCCAGTTTTCAGCCATGCCCCCATATTCAAGGGCGATCGCAAATTAAACAGCACTTCATGTTG
>CAMBEP010000089.1 GCA_945865635.1 Candidatus Kuenenia stuttgartensis | reverse complement strand
GGTCTGGGGCATTTCCATTTTGGGTGGAATCGTCGAATTGTGAGGAGCCGGTTTTTGGTCCGTGGGCCGTGCCTCTCGGTTTTTTGGGCGAGGAAATTGAGCGAATTTCTTTAAAAAACATCTCAGGCGGGTGGAGGTTTCATCGGTGATCTCAGAACTTGTGTTTGCTTTTAGGAGAATGTCGCTGTATGGTGGTTTAGGGTCTGCCGTGTTCGAACGTCGGCTTCATGCCGTCGAAGGGTAACCTTCTCAGGACACAGGCGGGCCTATTTTATTGGCCGAAGTTAGTGGATTCCTCTGGGTATAGTAGTGATGGCTGCCTTGGTATTTACTGGAGTCGTATAGATCGACTACTAGTGAGATTCGTTCACGGATAAAGTCATAATACCGTGTATCGCCTTTCTCAAAGACTCGCTGAACGGCCCATCCCAGATAGTCAGGCACACATAAGAGAGGCTCGGTGCGTGGTGTTTGTACGTTGAAAACGACTTCAGAGGAAACGGCCCCACGGTCTTGTTTCTTTGAGAATCGATCGATGGCCTTGTTCAGCGCCAGTTCTAGAACTTGGTTACGGGTTGTTTTCCCAAGCTCGGCCACGTTCATGACGATTCTTTTGCCCAGCTTGAGTTTGGTTTTGATCAAGTGAGGTCAATCGCTCCAGATCCGCTTTGTTCATTACATACGCTCCCATTCAGATAGGACTGGTTCGGTATTTCGTCCGAACCCTAATACCGAGAATCCCGTTCGTATCGGTAGGTCAGATGCAATTTACCACGATTTTTGAGGAGAGACCACGCCAGAAGGGGCCGCTTTTTGAGATTGGCGGGGTCTTGGTTTTAAGGCGTGGCAGGTTTTCACTTGCCCTGCGTTACTTACACTATTTATTTAAGAATGGCCTCTTTTGATTCACACCTCATGGATGATCAGATTTATTGAACAAAAGTCATTGTATTTCAGTTGTTTACATTGTTTTAAGCCAGAATGCCTTTTTTTCTTGTCATTTAGGACTGGGTTTTTGCATCTTCGAAAAGATAGCCGTATTCCTCAGCGCTGTAACTAGCCTTTTCCGCAACTCGTCTTAGCCAGTCACGAAGCTGTGACGCACTAGCGTGAGTATTAACAAAGATCTCTCCGATTTGAGTTCTGGCACGAACAAAACGAAAAGGGTCTTTCGAAATGAATCCAATAAATGATTCATCATCGGCCAATCGTTCAAGGATTCCTGGCTTGTCATTTTCGATTAACTGAATGATTTTGACAAATCCTTCTCGCCAGTTGCTACATGGTTGCGATATCTGCTTCAGCCGAATGCGTGTAGGCTTGCCATCGATTGGATTTTCTCCTTTGATAACACCTGGCAAACGCCCCACGTCTGGCCAGACTTGTAGAGCTTGCGAAACTAAAATACGACCACGCTCTTGAATATTTTGTTCGTTCCAAACAGAGTAATCTCTGAATAAGTGGTTAAGCACGAAATTACTTTGCATCAATGCCAATTTTTTTGCTGCATAGGGTTGATTAGACAATTCCGAATTGTAGGCAGTTAATGTCAGGTTGCCGAAAGCGTGTACCAGTTTAATCCAATTTGTTGCAGCCTCCTCGCCTAGTTGCTCTAACCACTCTGTAGTCGGCGATTGTGGTAAAACATGTTCGATCGTAGCATTTGAAAAATCGGCTGGTTCTTTATGACCATAAGATCTTTCTAGCCGTTCAAGCATCAATCGGAGTCGTGTGTTCTTATCGGTACTCCCATACAAAGGTTCGCTAAGCAATGCTTTATTAAATGTTTCGTCATCAGGACAACGATTCCCACCTAACTGTTTTCTAAAGGCTTCAACAAAGTTTGGTCCTGCTCCCCCTGCTGCTTCAAAAACAGGTGGAAATATTCTCCGCAACTCATTTGATGGCTTTTTACAAACAGAACGTCGTATGATAAACGACTCTAGAATCCATAGGCACTCAATAATTTGTAGTCTCGTCAATCTACCAGATTCAAGTGCGTCAAAAAGTCGTAGCAGGAGAGGATACACAACTGTCACTTTTAATCGCTTAAATGGCTCAAGCCTATGTGAAAGTTCAATATCTGACTCGCTCTGTGGGTGGATAAACTTATGGTATATTAATCCATGACGATTCAGATCTTCCAAGAAAGACTCAGCTTCGGTGGAGTTCGAATTTGCCAATCGATCTTTCAGTTCAAAATAGACTTCTTCATTTTTAAGAATTTTGCCTTCTTTCATAAGAAAGTGTCTAACAAATTCAGTGAGTTCAGAACCAAGCGTTTGTTGAATCGGCAGCCAGTATTTCAGAAAGACCCTTTCTTGTTCATTTACATGAATTTTCATCAAGAGGAAGTTCCGGATCAAATCGGCTGGCGTTAGCTTTTCACCCTTCGCATTGAGGCTTTCAAAAATCAGTTGAGGATTATCTTGATCATCACAGGTGATACTAACCATTGTCAATCGATCAACGGTTGCAAGGTGGTATGAATCTAAGTCAGCCTCAGAGATCCTTAATAAACAAGTACGAAAGAACTGATAGCATTGACCCAATCGATCATCAGGAATATCTCGATTTTCAATAATTGCTCGAAAAGAATCACGATCGTCCTGGGTAGGGAGTACCTTCAATCGCTCAAATTCAGTCTCGTATTTATTTTCCAAATATTCGCCCTGGATGCGATCGGATAATCGTGTATTACCAGTTTCCTTTGCAACATCCCTCAAGGCCGCTAACATAATCTGAATTGTTGTCAATCTTTGTTGACCATCCACCAACAAAAATTTCCCGACACCTTCAGGAACAGTTTTTGCGGGTGTGGTTACAATCGAGCCAAAAAAGTGAGGCCGGGCATCGCTATGCTGAGCTTTTTCCCGAATGTCGGACCAAAGCATTTTCCACTGTCTCTCTGACCAACTGTAAGGTCTTTGAAAAAGAGGGACTACATATTGTTTTGTCCCTTCGATCAATTGCCTGAGTTTCGTTTGACTAGCCTGCATTGGGAGCATCTCCCGTTTGTTAGATATGGCCCAGATCATATTTGAAAGTTTATCGCTACGGTAGTTTAGTCCGCTTTAGTTGACTCTGCAACTGCTGGTTTTTCAAATGGCAGTCGGTTCGCTTTTTTTAAAAACTAGTTTAAAACGTTGTAATACAATGACTTGTAATCAATAAACCTAGGCAGCCATGACGTGTGGGCATTGAGAATTAAACGCAATAAATCATTGTGATTTAAAAACTCACATCATTTTATGTAGAATGCTTTCTTTTTGAATGCCTGACCGATAGATAATGGCGAATCGAAAATGTTTGACCTATTCAAAAGGTCAGGGCAAGCTGCCTATTTTGACGGGTGTCGGCCAGAATCTGGATCAAGGCAATAAACGTGTAACCTATTACATTATAATAACATACAACAAGTTTTCCAAACGATCGAATCGCGAATGGAGTCGTCAGAATCGCACAAACGTGAGCTCAGTGCAAGATCGGTGCCGGGGCCAAATCTTCTGGGTGGGTGCATCCACCCGTGTGTGCATCCACCCAAACATGCATGATGTGGGTGGTGAGTGGTGGTGGTGGTGGGGTAGAATTTCTTTTCGCATTTTTTAGGTGGAATGTTGGCTGAGAGAGGGTGTTTGCCGTGGCTGGCCAGGGGCTGGAGGGTGGCCTTGGCGTGAGGAGGGGTTGGCACTTGATAGGGTTGGGCCTGGGGTGCGGGGCCAGATTGGCTGACAGCGGCGGGATGATGGGGGCGAGTTGGTGAGCGAGGTTTTTTTTCTGCAAGGTCTTGTTTCAGAGGAAGAACGGTTTACAGTTCGAAACCGCAAGGCGCTTGGTGGGGCGGGGCAGGTGGGTTGAATCCGGTGGTAATGACCGCTTCTGTCTTGCATGCCGGGTGGATTGGGGCGAAACTGGGTGAAATGGTGGACCGATCCAAAACTCTCCAACGCTATGAGCTGAAAGCAATCGATCATGAGTAATCGTCGTCAGTTTCTTGCCACCACCGGGGCTGGTGTGGCTGCGGCCTGGATGCCTTCCGTGATTCCCGCTCGGGCCTTTGGGGCAAATGATCGGGTGCGCACCGGTCATATTGGTGTACGTAATCAGGGCACAAACAACCTGAAAGAGCTGCTCAAGAACAAGAACGTGGACGTGGTCGCTGTGTGCGATGTGGACAGCGAAGTGCTGGCCAAGGCCGAGAAGCTTGTAGTAGCGACCAATAAGGGTCCGGTTCGGGCGGAGAAAGACTTTCGCACTTTGCTGAACGATAAGTCGATTGACGCGGTGGTGGTGACCACGCCCGACCACTGGCACGCCATTGCGATGATTGAAGCCTGTATGGCGGGTAAGGATGTGTATTGCGAGAAGCCCCTGTCGCTTTTTGTGACAGAGGGCCGTGCCATGGTGGAAGCGGCCCGGAAATACAATCGGGTGGTGCAGACGGGCACTCAGCAGAGATCTGACAAACGGTTCCGGCAAGCGGTTGAGATAGTGCGCAGCGGCTTGCTTGGCAAGATTGATCGGATTCGGGTGGGCATTCCAGGGGTGAATTTTACGGGTCCCGCCGTGGCCAATTCGAGTGCGCCAGCCAATCTGGATTATGACCGGTGGCTTGGCCCAGCTCCGAAGAAGCCTTACAACGAAAAGCACGTGCACTATCTCTTCCGGTTTTTCTGGGATTATTCCGGCGGCCAGATGACGAACTTTGGCGCGCACCACTTGGACATTGTGCAGTGGGCCTTGAACAAGGATAGCAGTGGCCCTTTGGAGATCAGCGGGAAAGGGCAGTATCACAAGGAGAATTGGTACGAGGTACCAGAGAAGTTTGAAGTGACGTATACTTATGAAGACAACGTGAAAGTCATTGCTGGCCAGGATCAACCGCCGGGCGGAGTGTTTTTCGAAGGTACCAACGGGAATTTGTATGTGACGCGATCGTCGATTACGTGCGATAAGAACCCTGACATTCTTAAAGCCGAGATTCCGGAGGCCAATCGCGTGACGGTCAGCGACAATCACTTCCAGAACTGGGTGGAGTGTATTAAGAGTCGCGAAAAGCCGATTGCGGATGTTGCGATTGGGCACCGATCGGCCACGGTCTGCCACTTGGGCAACATTGCAGTTCGTACAGGGAGGGTATTGCAGTGGGATGCAATGCGCGAGTCGATCCAGGGCGACGACGAATCGCAGGCCATGCTGAGCAGGCCATATCGGGAGCCTTGGAAACTTGAGCGGAATATCTGATTGGATTTCGGAAACAGAAATGCAATCGTAAAAAAAAATGGTCAGGCGACTTGAAGATGGAGAGATCAGGCCGCTTGTCCAAGTTTTTGATGGGGCTGGAGAAGGCTGGTTTTGAGGTTTTAAAACGAGAGTCGGTTGGATTAATCGACGAGTTCCAAAACGGTCCAGAGGCTGGGGTCTTCGGCAACCGGGAATTCCAGGCCGGGTCCAAGCCGTTGCCAGTCGCGGCCTGGGGCTTGAATTCGATATGCCAGGCCAAGCATACGATTGGCTTCGATATCAAACCCATTAAGGGCTTGGGAGGTGAAGAAAATGGCCAGGCGGAAGCCGCCTTTGTCGTTGGTGAGAAGGTCTGTATAAATGGAATCGCGGTCGGCGATGGGGGCGTCGGCCAAGGCACGATTGATGCGGATTTGGCTGGGCTCGGCGCCGGGAGCAAGAGTCTCCTTTGGGCCTCGCTTGCGAGCAATCAAAATGGTGGGGTCAAATTCGATGCGAAATTGATGGCAGAATCGAGTGGCTCTGTGCACATTTCTGGTATTTCGGGTATCGATCCAGAAATTGAGTTTGACCATTCCGGAAATCTTTTTGCTTGCACCCTTGTAATCAAAAACAAATGCGAGTCCGGTAGTTGACCAAGCGCATCGTAGATCAATCCAATCGCTTGTGCCGCAGAGGTCTGAGGAGCTCATAAGCCTGAATTCCGGCCCGATATCGCACATCAAGCCAGGCACATTCAGCTTGCCTGGGAGATCGCTGAACGGATGGGCAAGATTTTCAAGCTGAAAATAGAAGTCGGCTGGAATATTGACCGGAGCAGCCATATTGCAAGTCCTTTTAGCGCCCTTGGGAACGGCCCGTACCGACACCGAAACCGGCAGGAACGGAGGTGGTCATGGTTGATCCAGGCTGGATCAGATTTAGGAGATTGACCATCTCGACAGCGGCTTCCGCGGCTTCGGCCCCTTTGTTTCCTGACTTGAGGCCAGCCCTGTTGAGGGCTTGTTCGACATTTTCTGTGGTCAGGATCCCGAAAATCACAGGCACCCCGGTCTGCATGGAGGCCTGCATCACCCCCGATGCTGCCTGGCCAGCCACATGATCGTAATGCGATGTCTCGCCGCGAATCACGCAGCCAATGCATACCACGGCTGCATATTGACGGGTTTCGGCCATTTTTCGTGCGACAAGCGGAATTTCAAACGAGCCTGGCACCCAAGCCACATCGATCCGATCTGGGGAAACGCCAAGCCTTGAGAATTGGTCCCGGCAACCATTGAGCAGTGGTTCTGTGACCATCTGATTAAACCTGGCGACTACAATGGCGAAACGGCCTGCGGGTGCGGAGAGATCGCCTTCCAGAATATTCATTTTTTGCATGAGGGTGACTTGCCTGACGTGTTTTGAAACTTGTAAGGATATTCTGCCAAGGTCATGACAAATTCATGGCCAGCAGAAATTCGGCGTTTGACTTGGTTTTCTTCATCCGGCCAGTCAGCAGTTCCATGGCTTCCACCGGGTTCATATCGTTGAGAACTCGACGCAGAATCCAGACCCGGCGCAGCTCTTCGGGATCCATCAGAAGTTCTTCTCGGCGGGTGCCTGATTTATTGATGTCGATCGCCGGCCAGACCCGCTTCTCCACCAGTCGTCGGTCAAGGTGCAATTCCATGTTGCCAGTGCCCTTGAATTCTTCAAAGATCACATCATCCATCCGGCTGCCTGTTTCCACCAGGGCTGTGGCCAGAATGGTCAGGCTGCCGGCCTCTTCCATCTTGCGGGCTGCACCAAAAAACCGCTTCGGCTTCTGAAGTGCCGATGCATCCACTCCGCCCGTCAGAATCTTGCCCGAGTGCGGCGCTTCGGTGTTATAGGCTCGGGCCAACCGTGTGATGGAGTCCAGCAGAATCACTACATCCTTGCCATATTCCACCATGCGCTTGGCCTTTTCGATCACCATCTCGGCCACTTGAATGTGTCTTGAGGCGGGCTCGTCAAAGGTGGAGCTGATCACCTCGGCATAAGGGCCGCGCACGGATCGCTGCATGTCGGTCACTTCTTCAGGCCGCTCGTCGATCAGAAGGACCATCACATAGCATTCCGGGTGATTGGTCAGTACACTGTTGGCTATCTTTTGGAGAAGGATGGTTTTGCCGGTTCTCGGCGGTGCCACTATGATACCCCTCTGCCCTTTGCCAATCGGGCTGACCAAGTCTACCACCCGCATGTTGATGTCCGGAGTTTTCGGAGTCTCCATAAACAGTCGGGTTTGTGGGTGAAGTGGTGTCAGCTCTTCAAAAGCCACAATTTCCGCATGCTTTTCCGAAGGCTCAAAGTTGATCGCATCCACCCGCAGAAGTGCGAAATATCGCTCATTCTCCTTGGGCGGACGGATCGAGCCCGCAACCGTGGCACCCGTCTTCAGGCCAAATCGGCGGATCTGGCTTGGCGAGACGTAAATGTCGTCAGGACAAGGCAGATAGTTATAGTCCGGGCTCCGCAAAAAGCCAAACCCGTCGGGCAGCACCTCAAGCGTTCCCTCGCCAAACATCAAACCGTTCTGCTTGAGCCGCTCCTTCAGGATCCTGAATATCAGGTCCTGCTTCTTCAGACCCATGAACTCCTCAAGCCCTTCGGTGCGGGCCGTCGCGATGAGTTGCGGCATGGTCATTTTCTGGAGTTCTGTCAGTTGGAACTCATTGCGCTTGAGATCCTCCGCCCGATCCTGAAAACCTGGGTCCGTTTCATCAAGGTCATCTTCAAATGTGCCAATGATCGACGCGCTTGATGGTATCGCTATCGATGGCTTGGCACTTGGCCTCGCTGACGCCTGACTGACATCCTCGTCAAGCGGATCCGCAGAAACAGCCGGTTCGGACGCCATTTCCGGCTCCAGCCCATCGTTCTCCACATCCATCACATAAGCGGACGGCGGCTGAGTGATCGTAGGCGGCGGTTGAGGCGGCTGATTCTTCGTAGAATCTCGGGCCCCCCGCGCTTTGGCTCCCATCCTGCCCTTCAGGCCAAGACTTGATTCCGGTACCGTTCGATCACGGAAGCGCACCTGTTTGGCAACCGGTGGGGTCGATGTGTTGCCAATGGAATCGCCTTCCGCTTCCTCTTTCACTCGCGTTGAAGCGCGTCGCGAAGGGCTTGCAGATGAGGTCTCTTTGCGGTTAAACGAGTCGTCGGACATGGGCGGAATTCTCGTAGTCAGAACGATATCGCGGTATGAAATGCAAGCAACCAGAGACTGATCCAGGCTTGCCAAACTCTACTCGGCTCAAGACATTCACCCATCAGGGCAACCACAAATCGGCCATCGTCATTTCTGCGATGGTCGAGGTGGCCTGCCGCCTGATCTCCTCTGTCGGGGCTGCTCAGGCGAAAGCTCTTCGATTTCGTCCTCTATCAGGTGGCTGTAGTCCGGCACAACCGGCTTTGGCTTGGGAATGGACGATGCCGCTGGCTTGGGTGCCGGATTGATGCGCGACCAAATCCGGTCAACCTCTTTTTCCAAAACCGTCTCATTCTCACTGTCCGGATTTCTGATGACCAACTGGGACTGATTCTTCTTGAGTTCCAAGGGCCATTGCGATGCCTCTCGAAGATCCATCTCGTCGGGCGACCAGTCACGCTGTAACTTCACACGCTTAAT
The DNA here is from genome assembly GCA_945865635.1 of Candidatus Kuenenia stuttgartensis. GTDB lineage: Bacteria > Planctomycetota > Planctomycetia > Isosphaerales > Isosphaeraceae > QWQI01. The sequence goes on along the minus strand of CAMBEP010000089.1, from coordinate 7,478 downwards.
TCTGTCCTTACGCGGCGCATCAACAAAAACCACCATGTCGCACAAGTCGTTCCAGCCAGCCTCATAAAGCAATGCCGCATCAAGCACAACAATCGGAGCCGGCAATCGCAAGGAACCCGGCTTAGGTGAGACTTGGCGGGAAAGCCGCGAAATCACTCGCTCAAAAGTTGTCCGCATCCTTGGATGTAGCGACTCTTCCAGCGCCTTACGCGCCGCTTCATTCGAAAAAACAATCGCACCAAGTGCCCGACGATCAATCTGACGAGTCCCATCACCCAAATCTGGCCCCAGAATGTCTGTGCCAAACTTCCTCACAAGTGCCTCCTGGACCGGGCCCTGATCCAGCAGGGCATGCCCCACCGCATCGGCGTCGATCACAGTCGCACCGCGAACTGCCAGCATTTTCGCAATTCGGCTCTTGCCTGAACCCATCCCACCAACAATACCCAAAACCCGGATCGGACGCGTGGGCGCCTTACGGCTCCTCCGACGATCAGTGCGTTTCTCACGACGTCGACCACCCAAACCCTCGCCAGCAGGGTTGCCGGTCCCATAATTCGTGTCTCGCAACCGCTTCATCGATACCACTGCCTTCCAAAGTTGTCGTCACTACAGGTCTCAGGATTTCTGAAAATCGAATCCCAACAACCCAATACGCAAAGCATCACCAAAACCATCAAAATCCCTCTGAATCCGACGGCATCGGGCTGCATTCACCAGATAAGCATGGAAGTAGGGGAATTTTTCGAGTCGGAGTGCCCGAAAGTAGATTGGTTGAGGGTTTCCCCATCAATAGCTACATATTAGCCTGTTCAAAACCAGATTGCAAGAAATTTGTTCAGCCAGGACCCGTATTCGTTCGAATCCCTAAAACCCCGACTCCCTACAAGCATCACCACCCTAAATCATGACCAGTCAATCACCAATCCGGCCTCAATCAAATCTTCAGCCAATCTTCATCATTCAATCGCGCCATTGAAACGCTCAAAAGACCGAATACAAGCGATGCCCCGGCACCGTCCGGAATCGGATGCATTATCGATCCGAGATGATATTAAATTATTGTATCATATAAGCTTGCGATTATTTTTGGCATTCTGGAAAGTGCCCGGTTTTGGATTAGACATTACATTTTGTGATATGCCTGATGATGCGCAAGCGGCATGTTCGCAATAGACCTGCATGGCTAGCCGTGGGGCAGGCGTAAAGTGCTGCGATTTTTTAGGGAGAGACCACGCCAGAAGGGGCCGCTTTTTGAGATTGGCGGGGTGTTGTTTTCAATGCGTGGCACCTTATAACCCATTAAGCCTTTACAATATTATCACTAAAGCCATTTAATTAAGAATGACCCCTTTTAATCTGTGACCCCTTTTGATCTGATGTGGATTACCATTCCGTTCCGTTTGAAAGCTGGAGATTGCTCGGATTAAAAACATGTGTTACGCATAAGTTTAAATAAAAAAAGGGGTTAAGTGTATCTTGTAAAACATAAACCTCGGCGGGTGAGGGCACCCGGGCAGCATGGAATCTGGTTTTTCTAATATAACACGCTGAGCGAGGGCGCCCGGGCAGCATGGTGTCTGGTTTTCTGGGTGTAAGCCGTTTAGGGAATTGGTTTTTCAGGACTGGTTTAGATCGAGCCAGAGGGGGCCGATGGAGGGTGGTTTGTGGGAGGCGAGTCGTGTGACGAGGGCGGCGGGGTCTTCGCCGACCAAGATGAGGTCGAGGTGTTGTGGGCGGAGGAATTTTTCTTCGACGGCGTGACCGAGGAGTCTCAGGATGGGGTCGAAATAGCCGTCGACATTGAGCAGACCGATGGGTTTCTGGTGAATACCGAGCACAGCCCAGGTGACAATTTCGAAGAATTCCTCGAATGTGCCGATTCCGCCCGGCAGGGTCAGAAAGCCGCAGGCCAGTTCGGCCATTCGGGCCTTTCGCTGGTGCATGGAGTTGACGACTTCGAGCTTGGTGATTTGATCATGGGCGAGTTCTTTGGTCATGAGCACGTCGGGGATGACGCCGACGACCTGTCCACCGCCTGCGAGGACGGCATCGGCGACAATTCCCATGAGGCCGACTTTGCCGCCTCCATAGACGAGGCCCATTCCCTGGCGGGCGATTTCGTCGCCTGCGGCATTGGCTGCGATGGAGTAGAGCTTGCGGGCTCCGGATTGGCTTCCGCAGAAGACGCAGAGGAGTTTGGCATCAGGATTAGGCTTGAATTTCATCGTTATGGGCCGGCTTTTAAGGATTGGTATTTGAGAAGGTGGAGCAGGAGAGCGGAATTTGTTTCGAAGTCATCCGCGACTTTGATGCCGAGATTGTCGTATGATGGTATGCGTGGAATCAATGCCATTTGAGGTGAAAAGATCTGGAATTACGGTGAACATGAGCGACGAAGCACATATATTCCATCCAGCCTGCAAACTCAGCGAGATTGAAGACGATCGGGGAGTGCCTGTGGAGGTGGGAGATCGGGTGATCGCGATTTTTCGGACAGAGGGCGATTACTATGCGATTGACGACACTTGCCCGCACAAGGGGGTGCCTCTTTGTGATGGGCTGGTGGATCAGAAGTCGGTGACCTGCACCTGGCATGGCTGGCGATTCAGTCTTGAGACGGGATGTGGTCTTGACGGGAACCGCTCGAAAGTGGGTCGATATCCGGTTCGTATTAGTGGCGAGAATGTTGAAGTGGGCATTCCGCGAAGCAATTCCACGCATGGCGAACAAGTGCGAGCAGGATGCAATTCAGAATAGACGAAGGAAGAAGCCGATGAAAGCAGCATATTATCGAACGACGGGCCCAGCGAGTGTGATTGAGTATGGGAATTTGCCGGATTTGCCGTTGGGTGCAGGTCAGGTAAGGGTTGGGGTAAGGGCATCGGCCGTGAATCCGATTGACCTTTATATTCGGTCGGGGACAGTGGCGATGCCGTTGAACGATCCGCAGATACCCGGGAGCGATCTTGCAGGAGTGGTGATGGAGACAGGTGCGGGAGTGAAGCGACTGAAGGTGGGCGACCGTGTATGGGGATCGAACCAGGGCTTGAAGGGTCGGCAGGGGACGGCTTGTGAATTTGCAGTGGTTGATGAGGAGTGGCTATACCTAAGCCCGGCAGGCATTTCAGACCAGCAGATGGCGGCTTTGGCCCTGACAGGGATTACGGCTCATTTGGGGCTTTTTCATCGAGGCAGGTTGCAAGCGGGCGAATCGGTTTATGTTTCAGGAGGATCAGGTGGGGTGGGTACGATGGTGATTCAGATGGCCAAAGCGGCCGGTGCGAGGGTGGCAACGACAGCGGGAAGCGCGGAGAAAATGGCGATTTGCAGGGAGTTGGGCGCGGATCTGGTCATGAATTACAACACGGACGAAGTTTTAAAGGGCTTGAAGACGTTTGCCCCGGAGGGGTTGGATTTATGGTTTGAAACCCAGAGGGAGCCGGACTTTGTCAATGCCTTGCCGCTGATGGCGATCAATGGCCGACTGCTGGTGATGGCCGGGCGTACGGCGGTGCCCGTGTTTCCGCACCTGGGGGCATTTTACCCGCGTAATCTTTCAATTTTGGGGTTTGCCATGTTCAATTTTCTCGCGGAGGATCAGCGCAGGGCGGCTGATGAGATAACACGATGGGTATCGACCAGGCAGCTCAGGGCGATTGTGGGTCATTCGTTGCCACTGGCCCAAACATCGGCTGCACATCAATTTCTGGAAGAAGCGACGCTGGGGCAGTCGCGTAAACTGACAGGCAAGGTGGTGCTGGAGATTTGAAAACGGCGTTTTTTTTTCAAATTCTGAATTGAAAAAAACAACTTGCGTTCCGGGTTCGAGTTTAATGGTGAGTGGGCCTGTTGTGCGGCCGTGCCAGCTTGGTCATGGAGATGGGGCTGAGCATCAAGTGTTGAGAAGTGACAGAATCAAGCGAGGATTTGAGTCGATGACAAGCAAAGAGAATCTGTTTCGGTTGCGGATCGCATTGGCCATTGCATTTGGGATGACAATCCGTATTGAGGCGGACGACCATTTGGCTTCGGGCTGGCTTATAGCCGGTGTGAAGGCGACATCGATTGCTGGCAAGCCGCTGGATTTGAAGGCTGAGGCCCGCTTGGCTGGGCATGGTTTGGTGGTGGCTTTTACGAGCACCAGTTGCCCGGTTTCCCGGCAATATGGGCCGACACTTGTGCGTCTGGAAAAGTGGCTTCAGGCCAGGGGGTTCAAGCTTGTGATGGTCAATCCGGTGGCGACAGATCCATCCGATCAGATCAAGGCCTTTGTGGCGGATTTTCCGCCTGGGGCGAGTTATATTCACGACCGAGATCAGACAGTGGCGAAGGCGTTTGGGGCACGATCGACGACAGAGGTGTTTGTAATCGACAAGGCGGCGACGGTGCGATATCGGGGGGCGATTGACGACCAGTTTGGAGTGGGAACGGCCTTGGTTAAGCCGCGTCATGCATGGCTGGAGGAGGCTTGCCTGGGGATTCTTGAAAACAAGCCGGGCGTGATGCCTTCGACTGAGCCATCTGGCTGTCTGCTTGATAGCAGCGGTAGTGGGCCGGTTTTCAATGCGGCGGGGATGACATTTCATAATCGTATTTCGCGGATCATTCAGCAGAACTGTGTGGAATGCCACCAGGAATCGGGCCTGGCCCCGTTTTCACTGGAGCGTTATGAAGATCTGAAATCGCACAGGGCCATGATTGAGCGGGAGGTGAACCGGAATCAGATGCCGCCGTGGTTTGCTGCGCCCATGACGATGAAGGGGCATCCTGGATGGTCAAACGATCGTTCGCTGTCGGCGACGGATAAGCGAGATTTATTAAATTGGCTGAAGTCGGAGATGCCCTTGGGCGATTCTGCCGATGCCGCACTAGCGGTGCCGATGCCGGCGATTGGATGGCAGATTGGCAAGCCCGACCTGGTCTATCAACTAACGAGCCCGATTGAAATTCCGGCACAGGGTAAAATGCCATACCAGCACCGGACGATTGAGACAAAACTTATTGAAGATACATGGATTCAGGCTGTTGAGATTCGTCCCAAGGACCCATCGGTGGTGCACCATGTGCTGGTTTTTGTGGCACCGCCGGAATCCGTTGGCGAGGAGGACCGGGAATCGCCAGATGATCGCAGGGGATTTTTTGCGGGATATGTGCCCGGAACATCGGCGATGATTTTTCCGGAAGGGTATGGGAAGAAGCTTCCAAAGGGGTCGAGGTTGAGGTTTCAGATTCACTATACGCCGAATGGTCACAAGACGGTCGATCAAATGCAATTTGGTATGCGGGTGGCCAAGGCGAAGCCAGCGCATGAGCTTCATGTCTTTGGGGTGGCCAATCCTGGCCTGAGAATACCTGCGGGGGCTGCCAACCATGTGGAAGTGGCGCGGCAATTGGTGCCCACAGACCTGAATCTGATGGCATTCATGCCACATACGCATGTCAGGGGCAAGGCATTTAAATATGAGATTCAATATCCGGACAATCGCCGCGAGACATTGCTGGATGTTCCCCGGTATGATTTCAATTGGCAGTTGCGTTATAAATTGGCCCGGCCGATAGCGGTTCCAAAAGGCTCGACGATTATTGCAACGGCCACTTACGACAACAGCGAAGGCAACAAGGCCAACCCCGACCCAAGCAAGACGGTGTTTTGGGGTCAGCAGACGGACGAAGAAATGATGCTGGGGTATCTGGAATATGAAATTACGGGCGAGAAGGCGGAGTTTCAAAAGCCATTTTCAGGTCCTTTGGCCGCATTGATACCTGGCAAGACCGCTGCCGAACGGCGGGAGCGGTTTTTTAATTTGATGGACAAGGACAAGGACGGATTTCTTACAATGAAAGAAATGCAATTTCTGGCGACATTGGTGCCACAGATGCGAGAGAATCCGGATCGCTTGCAGACCATTTTCAAGACCCTCGACACCAATGACGATGGCAAGATCGATCGCAGCGAGCTGAAGTCGATTCGCAACCTGGCGGGTGGTTGAATCTGGCGAAGTTGCAATGATTGAAATGCGAGGCAGCAGTTGGCGTTACCGCTGCCATCGCCGGACAGACCTGGCGGTTTCCGGGTGCATCAGGGTGCGCAGGAAGAAGTCGTTGACGACCGTTTGCAATTCGGGGATGGCCACCAGAGAGTGCGGGCAATGATCGACAAAGGCCAGGCGATGATAAGTGATGTCGGCAGCTCCAGCCTTGCTCAGTGCGAGTACGAATTCGTCGGCCGAGAGGACTGGGACCTGCATGTCCGATGCGCCATAGATCAGCAGCAGGGCAGGTGTTTCTTTGTGGATATAAGCCAGCGGCGATGCTTGGCGGTAGAGTTTCAGTCGATCGCCTTCAGGCATTCCGCCGAGGAATCGCTTGATCACTTCGCTGATCTGACTACTTCTGGCTCCGGCGACCAGATCAATCGGGCCGCTGTCGCTGGCGGCGGCTTGCACAAGGCTTGATTGGTCCTGAAACGGGCCATTGCCTTCGAGACCTGCCGATTTTGGAACCATCGCCAGAAGCATGGCCAGATGGCCACCGGCCGAGTTGCCATAAGCGCCTATTTGGCTAGGGTCCAAATTGTAATCCGAGGCATGGGCACGAAGCCAGCGCACGGCATTTTTGCAATCTTCCAGAGCGGCAGGGAAGGGGGCTTCGGCAGACATTCGGTAATTGATCGTTGCGGCGACGAACCCAAGCCGGGCTAAGTCTATAATATTGGCTGGGCTCGACCGGTCTGTAAAAACGAAGCTCGACTTGTCGCCTTCAAGCCAACCGCCGCCGTGAATGACAAGAATCACCGGCCTGGGCTTGCCTTTGGCCACTTCTTTGGGAAAGGCCAGGTCGAGTTTCCAGGCTTTGCTGGCTCCCTGCCGGTAAGCAATGTCTCGCTGGACAACAATTTCGGGTTTTTTTGAGGGGGCGTCGGCCTTCAGGGGCAGGCTGAACAAGGCGACGATCAGGGCGAGTGTTAAAGGCATTTTTTTTGCTTTTTGCTTTCAGATTTAGATGCATAAGCTGGATCGGGCGTAAGCGGGTGGATTGGCAACCATGATCAAACCAACTGCTGGCCTCTCCGTTGTCTGCGTCATGATTTGAAGGTGACTGTTTTCAGGCTTGCGTCCGGTTTCCGTCATGGTCCGACAGGATCCATTATACGCTTTGGCCAATCGAGTCATAGGCGCCAACTCTGGCCCGAATGTCCCAAAAGCCGATTGGAAAAGTTGTTTGCTTAACAGGCCTGTTGGATAATTAGGAAATATTGAGAGCGCACGGCAGACTGGAGTCATGCATGCAGGTTCGCATTTCTAGGTTTTTTTGGGAATATCGAATTGGAAACGACCCTAAAAATATTTGGGGTGCCGTGGGCAGTGATACTCTTCGCGGTCATAAACGACATATTTTGATCGAAACGATGCCGAAGGCATCGCAGCCTGGAGCCGGTGGTTGAGGAGCGTCAGCGACGACACCACCGGACGACG
>CAMBEP010000088.1 GCA_945865635.1 Candidatus Kuenenia stuttgartensis | reverse complement strand
AGGCTGGATGATGGGTGTCGAACAGGCGGAACGCTTCACCAAGCGGTTTGATGGCTGTTGTACTTAAAGTATCACCGCAGCGGCTGCAGGAGATTCAAATGGATCATTCGACGAAGTGGAATCGCGTCTTTATTCTCGGCCTTGATGGTGCCACATGGACCGTTCTGGATCCGATGATCCAGCGCGGTGTCATGCCCAACCTGGCCAGACTCAGGCAGCGGTCGGCCTGGGGGGAAATGATTTCGTGTATCCCACCCGTAACCTCTGCGGCCTGGACCACAATGATTACCGGCAACGGGCCGCACAAGCATGGAGTTTTTGACCACCGATGCTTCGACGCCGAAAGCCGAAGAATGCGTGTCAATCACTCGGCCCGGGTGCGTGTTCCGACCATGTTTCACAAGCTTTCCGAGATCGGAAAGACCGTTGTATCCATCAATGTACCCGTCACTTACCCACCATTAAAGGTCAATGGGCTGGTCGTTTCGGGGCTCGATTCGCCCCACCTTGAGGCCGCACTCTCAGGCAATGAAGGATTTGCAGCGGCCGTCCGCAAGGAGTTGCCCGACTACCATCACCGCGTCCTTTGGAAGCGGCCACCTGCGAATGCTTCTGAATTCCAGAATTCTGCCAACGAAAGCCGCAAGCTTTTTGCTGCTCGTGCTGAATCCGCATGGATTGCTGACAGAATGTTTCCCGATTGGTCGACCATGATGGTTCAGTTTCAGAATCTCGACCCATTTCAGCATCGCTGCTGGCGGTATTTGAATATCGATGAAATTGGGATCGACGACCCACCCATGAATCGGGCCGCGGAATCGGCGATGAATGCACTGGATTCTGCGATCGGTCGTCTAATGGAACTGGCCGAGGCTCGTGGAGCAGGTGTCTTGGTCTCTAGCGACCACGGATTTGGCCATTGTTCCGGCCGAATTGCAATCAACCGGATCCTGATCGACAAGGGCCTGGCTTTTGAGCCATCGCTTCTGGGCACAGTCCGGAGAAGGCGGCAGCAGGCGATGGATCATCTACGTCTCTGGCTTGAAAAACAGCAAGACAAAGAGGCCCGATCGGCATCGTTTGACACCACTATCGACGCCCAATACCCACTCGACTGGAAGCGCACGCTTGGCTTCGCACCTCATCAGGACACGGCCGGAATGGTCTATCTCAACCGGTCGTGGTATCGCAAAGGTGCGCCACTCAGCACGCCTCGGCAGATCGACGATGCCAAATCTCAATTCATGCAGGTACTCGACGAAGTCACCGACCCCACCAATGGTTCAAAGCTATTCAAGCAGGTCATTGATGTCGCCTCTGCACACAATCTTGATCCTGCCAGAGAAGGGTTTCCCGATGTGATTGCCCTGCCCAGAAAAGACCTCTGGGTGCGAACCAAAATCACAAACCGCCCCGACTGGCTGGAACCCGACCCAGACCTGCCTGGCACGCACCGGCCTGAAGGAATCATTATGGCTTCGGGTGCAGGAATTGAAGCTGGCCAGAAGCTTTCGTGCCGCTTGATTGACTTCGCACCAACCGTGCTCGGCAGACTTGGTCAAAGCGGGCTGGCCGTCAATATGGAAGGCTCCGACATCTTTGGTACACCACTGACAAGCCATCGCAAGGATAACGGCCACTCCAGCGTCACCACACCCCATGCACCCCTTCATGCTCCTGGCTTTGAATATGACGACGAAGAGCAACGGCTCATTGAACAAAGGCTAGCCGACTTGGGCTATCTGGAATGACGCCCCTATCAGATGATTTCAAATAAAAACAGGCATGATCCCAACATTTTGACGGATCGCGTCTGTTTTTTTGATCTCAGGCTGGCGTAAGCAATATCATGGAAAATTACAGGCCATTTTGATAATCGCACACGCGTTTATCATTCAAGGCTTTAATTAAGGCTTCAAAGGCGTGCTTCTGCCGGATTTCTGGTATTGCTCCAAAAGCTTGCTGAGTCTCGCCACGATTTCTGGCTTTTGCTTATAGAGGTTGATCGACTCTTTAGGGTCGTCATTTAAATTGTAAAGCTGCCCTGGCACACCATTGCGGCCAACTTCCCCTGGTTTGACTGCGATAAATTGAGGCATCGTAAAGCCCCCGGAGCCAATGCCCTGAATCAACTTCCAAGGCCCCTGCCGAATTGCAAACATGCCGATCAGTGCATGATGCACCGTGGCTTCGCGAATCGGTCGTGCAGAAACTTCACCAAATAATGCCTGACGAATATCATAACTGTCTTCGGCAGAATCTCTTGGAATTTCCCCACCAGTGATTGCACTGAAAGTAGACATCAAGTCGACTAGACAAATCGTTTCATCCGACACGGAATTTGCCGGTATGTGGCCCGGCCAGCGGGCTATAAACGGCACACGGTGCCCCCCCTCATAGGTATCGCCCTTCATGCCTCGCCAAGGCCCGCTGGAATAATGGCCATAACGCTCCATGACAGAAGCCGTAGGCGAATCGGCCTCTGCATATCCGGGCGACCCATTATCACTGGTCACAATCACCAGGGTATTTTCCGACATCCCATTTTGATCCAGTGCCTTGAGAATCTGACCAATGCTGTCATCTGTCTGACTCACAAAATCACAGGCCTCACCATAACCCGTCTTGCCACGAAATTGAGCGGACGGCATGATCGGTTGATGCGGAGTGGTGATTGCATAATAAATCAGAAAGGGCTGTTTCGGTGTTTTTCTGGCAGCCTGTTGATTGATATACCAGATAACTTTCTGATTCAGCATCGAAGGCGTATTTTCATCCTTCCAAGGCCGAAGCAATTCTTGAGAAACACCCACAATGTCGGGCCCATTACCATTGCCATTAAATATTGGCCGGTCATTTTCTATCAGGCACGGTTCCGATGGTGTCATACCCACCATACCAAAGAAATAGTCAAATCCACGACTCGTGGGACCATTAGAAATCGGTTTGGAAAAATCGATCCTGGCACGATAATCTTCGTTCTTGGTCGGCTCCTGCGATTTACCATCGGGTGTCGACCAAGTCCAGCCCAAATGCCATTTTCCAAACGCAGCCGTGGTATAGCCTCGTTTTTTCAGCATTTCTCCCATAGTCAGCCGGCCAGGTTCTATCAGGGCTTTGTCCCACGGGTTTAATACACCGAGTTTCAATCGGCTGCGCCAGGCATATCGCCCCGTCAAAATTGCATATCGTGTTGGCGAACAAACGGACGACGGCGAATGGGCATCCGTAAAGCGGCGTCCCTGGCGTGAGAGCTGATCCATGAAAGGCGTAGGTGCCTTGCTCTTGGGGTTATAGCAGACCGGGTCTCCATAGCCCATGTCGTCTGTCAAAAGTACAACAATATTGAGACGTTCACCAGACCCGCCTGACTTTTCGGCTCTACATTCGCCTTGCATGAGGATCAGAAAACCTAATACAACAGGTATCGACCATTGAACACGCAATTTCATCGCAAAATCTACCTTTCCCCAATCGATTCGTAGGCTGAAACCCTATTCACATCAAGCATGTTAATTCGACAATGACCGCCCATTCTCAAAATCAAAATCGCAGAGGGATCAGCTCCAATGTTTTATCATTGTGAATCGGTCAAGAATTTCACCACGATCATCAATTTGGGTGCCCGTCAGTTTCTCGCCGCTGATTTCCAAAAGGAATGTGCCAATTCGGCGAATTCCTCGCATCGATTGATCGCCCTTGGCGAGCTTCACCATGGCAGGATGGTTTAATTGGGGGCTCAACGGGTTGGCCAGATCGGCTGGTTGTTCTGCTCCGGCTGTGCCTGTGACAACCGTTACAAGACCCAACCTTGCTCCCGATTTCTTGACAATTGGCTCCGCGACCCCATCAGCATTTGACTTCATGTGTTTTTGAGGGTCAAAAGTGGAACGGGGGCCATAATGACCGTCCAAGAGAAAACTTCGTTGATACGTATGATCATGCCCTGTAAGAAATAGGTCGACCCCATGATCTTCAAGAATGGGTAATATCTTCTGCCGCACCTCTACCAGAAAACCATTGTTGTCCGACTCGTATTTACCATCACAATAAGGCGGAAAATGATTGATTGCAACCTTCCACTGCTGCCGGGTTTTTGAGAGATCCGCCTTCAGCCATTCAATTTGGGCGGCCAAATCATTGCGCCATTCAGACTTCCATAAATCCAGAACCGTGAAATGAATGTTGGCGAAGTCCCAACTATAATAATTCTTTGAATTTGATGCCACTCCCCCAATTTCGCCCTTGCCAGGAACTGTAAAGATTTCAAGATAATCGTCTGTCAACTCATGATTTCCAATACAGGGCCAGACCGTCAGATTTTTCAACTCATCCTGATACACCTGAAATATAGCCGATTGATATTGAGCGTCAGTACCGTGACTATAAGCGTTGTCGCCAAGCAAAATCATTCCATCCAGATTCGGATTCTGCGACCGATATTTCCGAAACCCGTTTCTGGCGGAAAGCGATTTACCTGGATTACCTGAATTCACCCGATTTGTACCGCAATCACCCAAGACCCAGAATCTCGCACTCCTTGGCTTGCCAACCTCAGGAGCTGTGACAAAGAAATGCTCTTCATCAAAACCTGCAAGAATTGCCTTTGAATTTTCAATGGCGTAAAAATAATGCGTTTCAGGTCTTAAACCAAGCAATTGCGCGTGCCAGTCGAGTCCGTCGTGATTTTCGGACCGACTTGATGTCGCAACAACCACTTGATCAAGCTTGTCCAGACCCGTACCATATCGTACAAGTCCATTTGTTGACGATTGATCGGATCGCCAGCGGATCACGATTCGATCAGGGCCTTGGCATTGAAGGTATGGCCCTCGCCGTAAGCTTGCCCCCGTTTCCATCGGTGCAACTGGCACACTGCCTTGCGGACGATCATGATCAGCAACAACCATTGCCGGCAATGCGGCTTCTAAGCTTAATGCTTTGAGAAAAAGTCTGCGTGACCGTGTCATTTTACCTTCCAAAAAATCGCTGTAGATTTCGATCTTTTTTAGATTAAATCAGAGCCGCTGAATCAATTGGGAGAGATTGATCCGGCGGCTCATCATTTTGTTTATTTCGAGAGTATCTCAAATTTCGCCTGATCCGAGCCTTCCAGTGGTACGGTAAAGCTCAGGGTGGTCTGATCGTTATACCTCAACGGAATGGCCGTTGAAACCCGAGCCACCTTTTTCTTTGAATCCATAATCTGTTTGCGAATCGCTTTGATTTCTGCTACGGGATCGTGACCGTCATTGCGATCATTAAAGATTGCGTCCTCCTGATTGCTCGGCAATGACCAGATTCGTACACGGCAATTACCAACCACGGATCCCGTTTGCGGCCTTTCCGACATGGTTTTAAGGTAGAATTTCCCGTCAGGGTCCGTGATTCCAATGGCCTCGGGGCCTGGCGCCGAGTTCTTCTCAGTTGCAATTGGCTCAAATGCAACTCTCAGACCCGCCACTGGCTTGCCATCAAGTGTGACAAGCCCAGAGACCTTGGCCAGCTTATAGCCATCGTTACCACAACCGGATGTCAAAACCAGCAAGGTCAGGCTCAGAAAAACAATTCGAAACTGCATGAAAAATCTCCATAATCGGCGAGGAATTTTGTTGAGTCGCTTTTACCCATCCTCCAGATGACTCAAAACGCTTCCGCACTGATGATTTCTCCACCCCTCATGGTGGCCAGATTTTGATAGATCACAGCGTCAATATATCGCTTGATTGTTTTCACGCTACCGTCACCCATGACAAAGTTCATTACATTCGGGTGAAAACTGGCAAATGCTCGATTGCAACGGTTGGCGGCGATGTATGTGGTGCAAAGCGCGTAATCCGGAATTCCCCGAACCCCCTGGCTGGGACCTGCAGAACCCAGCGACATATAGCCCCAGCTCGCTGGCCAGAGAGCCCGACTGTTGGCCGCTACCTTGGTCGCATATTCGCCCACCATCAAGGTGTTGGATGTGCCATCTGAAATTTCAGCGATCCGCACATTTGAAATGCCACCCACACCGGCGACTGTTAAAATCCCGCGGCTCTCTGGCTGCATCGCCGACGAAAGATCTCGTACATAAGAGGCATAATCCCAAAATAATTCCGTTCCGGCCGAAGGTGTGCTGTAACGGCCAGCCACGCCCTTGTAAGAACCCGGAGCAATATTGACATAAGGCGTTGTTCCACCACCAACGGCAAATGTGGGAAAATATGTCTGATTCAGAATATCCGAAGGGCAAATGTACATATTCAGAGTGGTTGAAATGACTGTACCATTGGAACTGTCCCAATTATTCAGCAGAGAGTTGTAGGCATTGAATAAAGGTGATTGCTCCACGAATGACAAAATTGCAACCGCCCAGCCCGTGTAATTCGAACGCAAGACGGTTCCTGTCGATTTGAACAGAGCATCTTCGGCATAAAGCCCCCCCGCTGGAAAAACATCATTGGTACTCAAGTAATTGTGCATGCCTAACCCAATCTGTCGCAAATTGTTAAAGCATTGTGCCTTGCGAGCGGCTTCCCGCGCCGACTGAACGGCCGGTAAGAGCAAAGAAATCAGAACAGCGATGATCGAAATGACGACCAATAGTTCGATCAATGTAAAAGCGCGTACCCTAGCTTCGGATCTTGCGATCATGGTTTGAAATTCTCCGGTGGGATAGGCAGGCGAAGTGTGGTATGTCAATCACAGGCTAGAACCTAAGTGTTATAAACCCCAAGGCGAATGTCAAGAAAAAAGTTTTTTGAGTCATGCTACAAATCATGAATTTCTGAAACTTAAGAAACCCCTATCCAGACCTCAAATCGCTTTGCCAACGAATTCCTTGAGAAGAACCTGTTGACAGCTTCTTGCCTGACCTCCTCGTTTCCTATAGTTTTAAAATCAACAACCTGGATGAACTCCTTCATCGGCGCCGAGTCCAACTCTTCTATTCGATACGATTACTTCTTTTATACCATGGGTTTATGTTTAGATGAATCAAACAACAGAAATGCGGTCATGATTCCATTTACAGGGAATCATGACCGCGTATTTTTGGCTTGCTGAGCTGGTCAGGCTGGTACATTGCCAGGCTGGCTGCCGGCATAAACCAAGAATTCCTGACCACCCATCAGGTGAGTTTGCTGGAATCTCCAGAAAACGCCCTGACTTTGAAGTTTCTTGAAGGTTCCGATCTCAGAACTTGTGGCATCTCTGCCCAAAGTTGTCTGATAAAGCAATTGGCCCAGCGAATCCAGACCCGGTTGGCTCATCAAAGCCTGCTCGGCCACAATCGCATGCAATGTCCCAGAATTTAACTCTCTGGTCATGATTTTTTTGGCCGTGGCAGTGAAGGTTGTATTAAGAGATGTTTCCAAGGCCGTGAGATAGGTCGGAATTGTGCCACCACCGACGCCATAATAGTATTCCGAGGAACCTAAAACGATCGCCCTGGGGCTTGTTCCAGTTTGACTTGCAGCATTCACCGTGCCCGCAAGTTGCGAAGCGGTACCTGATCGCCCAAGGTAACTCTCAAAGATATCCTGAATCAGCGACATCTGACCTTCTGTCGAATGTCGGATCTCACGAGCCACCCAGTTTCGAGTGCGACCGTGCTGCAAAAAGGTGTTCCAGTGATTCAAGCCCTGGTAATCTACCTGATGATTCAGCAAGACCACATAAGCCTGATTGATGAATCGCTCGTTTTCCGTTCCAGCCGTGACATTTAACAATCCCGAATCGCTTGAAACATAATTGGCATCACCATTATAGGTTGCCGTCAGTGTGTCGACCCCCAGGCCCAGATAGAATCCTGTGGTTGTGAATGTGGCCTGACCATTGGTCAAATTTCCAGTGCCAATCAATACATCGTTGGAGTAGAAACTCACCGTGCCGGAAGCGGCTGGTGAACCAACAATCCCAGACACATTCGCCGTAATGGTGATGATGCCAGACGCTTCCGGGGAAGTTGTTGTCGAGGTCAGATTCACATTGGCAACAGCCCGATTCACGACCTGGTTAAGTGTCGTCGAACTGCTGGTGACAAAATTTGAGTCTCCGGAATAAGCGACCGAAATGGTGTTATTGCCAACCGGCAGGCTGGTCAGGCTTAAGGAGGCCATGCCAGAGCTGTTCAGCGTGCTCATTCCGATCGAGATATTGCCATTGAGAAAAGTCACATTGCCGGACGGTGTCCCGGCTCCCGGGCTCAGAGCCACCACACTGGCTGACAGGCTGACAGACTGCCCTAAAACGGAGGGGTTGAGCGAGGACGTGAGGGAAGTGATCGACGACGACTTATTGACAGTCTGAGTCAAGTTTGACGACATGCTCGTCAGGAAATTATCTGAGCCAGTATAAACGGCGATGAGAGTGGAAGCGCCGATCGAAAGATTTGAGGTTGCGAATTTGGCGGTTGCATTGGCATCAAGTGGAGCCGTCCCAAGCGGAGTGGTTCCGTTATAAAAGGTCACGCTGCCAGTGGGAGTGCCGGTTCCTGAGCCGGTCACACTGACATTTGCCGTCAGGTTGACCGGTTGTCCATAAACCGAAGTGGTTGGAGACGATGTCAAGGTTGTGGCCGTGGTCTCCTGGTGGGTCAAAACGACATTATTCCCATCGCCACCCACATAGCTGATCTTGAACGATTGACCACCAGCATTCAGCAGCGAACCTTCATTCAAACCCAAAAAGGTGCCGGAAATTGCAGCATTACCTGTGTTGTTGATCAGGGTGAAGGTTTCGTTGGCGCTGGGTGTATAGCCAAGTGTGACAATCAAATTGGCATTGCCCAACTGGATCGGGCCATTGGCCTCAATCTCGCCATATTGGCTGCCGGGAGTGGTGCCATTCAATAAGCTCACAAAACCCGAATTTGAATCGAGTGAAAGCGCCCCCGATGTACTGATGATCCCTGCGCCCGAAGTGCCCGGGACAATATTTCCGCCAATGGATGTCAGAGAAGTGCTGGAGCCCTGCCCCTGCAATATGGCAGACGTGCTTAAAAACAGGCTGCCATTCAAATTGGAGTTGTTCACCAAAGTGCCTGAATCAACGGTTGTCACCCCGGAATATGTCAGACTGTTTGCAAATACCAATTGCCCAGGGCCGAATTTATTGAGCCCCGAAACGGTGCTGATTGCACCGCTTAGGCTCAAATTTGCAGAACCTTGCGAGACAGTCACATTGGCAGACGCGCCTGTGAATGCCAGATCAAGGCCCAGCAGGTTTCCACCTGAGGTTTGAGTCGATCCGATCGAACCAAACAGGGCAATGGAATTCCCCGTGATTGAGTAGTTGGAACCCTGCAAAGTCAGGCTATCAAAAGATTCACCGGCGGGAAGATCGTTGAGTGCAGACAAAGAGGATGCGGATGCCGGAAAGACCAGGCTATCGCCCGGCTGTGGCATGGTGTCCCAGTTGCCCGGATTTGACCAGAGATTATCGACTGCCCCTGACCATGTACTGACAGTCAGAACCACCCGGTCGTCCAATGGCTCCATCTTAAGAAAAGTGCCGACTCGTCTGCTGCGTCTTGTAGGCGAAGAAACACGACGATCCTGGGCCCTGATATTTCCTGGTAGGAATTGGCTGAACTTCATCGATCACTCCCTATAAAAGGCCTTCGGCTTTTGTCCCGCAAAAAGAGAATTACCTCTAACATACATCATAACGTAAATGACGGGCCGCTTGATCGCTTAGGAATATGGCCATACAACCGGAATTCGTCTTTTATTTTGCGTATTGTAATCATTTTCTTGCTTCTGAGGAATATTGCAATGATGCCAGTCTGGCAAACCAGAATTTATCAGAGAGTATTTGACAATCCAGAAATCGATATCAATAAGCCCGATTTCACATAAACAGGCTTTCATTTTTTGAGCAATTCAATGAATCTCCAACCTGCGGCCATGCTCTTTAATAAAAGAGCGCAGCTTCCGTCACCAAGCCTGGCCCAAAGCCGATGGCTACGCAGGGCCTCGGTGCATTTGTGGCCTTCAGGTGGTTCATCACAAATGCAATCGTGGGCGAGGACATGTTGCCATAGTGATTCAGGATGTGAAATGAAGCGGCAAGGCCTTCGATCGGGAGATCAATCGACTCGGCAAATGCCTTCAGGATTCTGGGTCCGCCGGGATGCACTGCCCAGGATCCAATATCATTAATTGCAAGCCCTTGGGCGGCCAACCACCGCTCAAGCCAGGGCCTGAGATGTTCGTGAATCAGGCGAGGCGTTTCGGGCGAGAGAGTCATTTCAAAACCATGGTCGCCGATTCGCCAGGACATGGCAAATTCCGTTTCCTGAAATACAAATGAGCCTGTTTTGACCAATATATATGTCTCTACAGAATCTGTTTTTCCTTCCGATGATTCCGCGACAATTGCGGCTGATCCATCGGCAAAAAGGGCATTGGCCACCATGTTGTCGGTGGTCCATTCATATTGATGGTGCAGGCTGCACAATTCCAAGGCACAAATCAGGACTTTTGCCGTTGGATCCGCGTCAATAAAAGCCTGAGCAACTCGCAAGCCATTAAACAAACCATGGCAGCCCATGAATCCAACATTCGTACGAGCCACTTCAGGTGAAATTCCAAAATGTTTGATTATGGCCAGATCAACGCCGGGCGAGAAAAAACCGGTACACGAAACCGTGACCAGATGAGTTATTTCTTTGGGAGAGCGCTTGGACTCATCAAATGCAACTCCGCAGGATTCAAGGGCTAAGGGAATTGCTGAAGTCTCGTATTTCTTCATCCGGTCAAGCGTTGTTGGCTCATGATCTGTGAAGAATTGCTGACGGCTTGCGTGTTCGCCTTCGGATTGATCAAGAATTACGCAGTGCCGGGTCGCTACACCCGAATTATGATAGACGGCTCTCGACAAGCGGCTCTGGTGTGGCTCGATTGGAGAAAGCACTTTCATGATCTCAAATGCAGCCGATTGTTCGATGGTGTGTTTGGGTACAGATGTGCCAATCCCTGCAATGATCATGAGTTTTCAATTCTTTCTGAACTGAATTTAAACGGTGCGTTGATATTTCGAACCATTTTGCCAGTCAACCCAGGAGCAATTCTGGCAAATCGAAATGCAACCATTGAAACTTTCGGACGAGCCAGTGACCTGGCAAGCAGTTTACACAATCTTTGTCGGTTTCCTACAAAGCCTTGATATGCAGTCTGCCATTCCTCTGCCAATCCGTTCCGCCATTGTTTTACAGCCTTTAAGAGAATTGGCTTGAGCAAGACCACTGAAGCCAGAGCCCAGCCCATCCCTTCGCCGGTAAATGGTTCCACATAACCCGCTGAATCGCCGAGCAAAAAGACACGATCACTGGCGATCGACCGGGTGCGACGTGTCAAAGCCGGTGTCCCCAGCCATTTGCATCTGGAGGAATCCAAGCCCGGAATTGGCTCAAAACCGGCCTCTTGAATCACAAACTGAGCCGCTTTGCCCGGCGATTCCTGCATCTTCATAAATTGAGGATCAAATGCTGCTGCAACATCCATCTGATTCCCTTCAACCCGTACCAGTCCTACATAACCAGCCTTGCCCACAGCCATATAAATCACGCCACTGCGATAGCTTTCAGGGGCCTCGTTAATGATGCAACCGGCTCCGATTTTGGAATTCGGCTGAATGATTGATTCGAATTCCATTTGGTTAGCAAGAATTTGAGGTGCCAGCCCGGCAGCCACGACCACGATTCTGGCTGAAATCTCGCAATGTTCACCGTGCCGCTCCAGAGCCACTTTGCAATCGTCCTGCCCTGACACACCAAGCGAAACCGTCGTTTCTTCCTGGAACAAAGCGCCGGCATCGACGGCAGCCTGGGCAAGAATCGGGTCTAGCGTTGTTCGGGAAATGGCCAGCCCGTCAAGCATTTTGAGATTCAATTCCCGACCAGATTGCTTGCCGGAAAAGGTGTGCAGAGGCACCCCGCCAGCGGCCTTGATCTGGGTGGTTAAACCGAGATGATCAAGCACAGAAAGTGCCAATCCGTTGAGACAAGCGCCACAGACTTTTGCCCGGGGGAACCGTTTCTTATCAATAAGAAGAACTTTCAACCCTTCTCGGGCCAATTCTCTGGCCATCACGGATCCTGCAATACCTGCTCCAACAACGACAACATCCCACGTAGTCAATTTCAATCGGAGTAATGGCTGGCTGGTTTGCATCAAGGTGCCCGCCAAGCCAGCATAAAGCGCTCAGGCCAGTGTTTCTGGATTTGCACACCTGCCAAGCCCGCTTCTCTGGCCAGTTGACTGATCTCTGCCAAGCTGAAGGCTGATTTTACGGAGACTGGACCGTCAAAATGAACGATCCTCGACCGACTCAAAAGCTGACAACCTGCTTGAGCCAAGGCATAACCCCATCGGCTGCGAATCAAGTCATCAACGATGATCATCAAACGCACGGAACCAGCCATATTCCTTAAAACCTGAACGACTTCCGACTCATCCAAATGATGCAGGAATAATGAGCAGACAATGACATCGTATGGCTCGGGAAGTGGGCCAGCCAGGGCATCCCATTGAAAGAAGCGGGCTTCGACGCCATACTTACGGGCATTATCCGTTGCAATTTCCACCGCCTGATCGCTGAAGTCGCAGCCCTCAACAGACAAATTCCATCCCCTTTGTCGGGCACTCTGGGCCAGCGAGCAGATCAGATCACCACCACCACATGCCATGTCAAGAATACGCAAGGGCTTGTTTGGGATGGCTTTTACGACAGGCTTCAGAGCCCTTAGAAAATACCGTTCGGAAAGGCTAAATTTATGAATACGCTTCAGGCCACGCAAAGCTGCGGCGTGCTCTAAAGCGTCAAGGCCGGGTTGGTCCATGAGCTCCGGCGTGCGATTTCGATTGATCATATGTGTCCAAAAAAGTCTGGATAGCAATTGCTTTTAACGATCTTAAAGAAAAGCAGCCGCCACGTCCATGATCTGGATGTGGCAACTGTCGATTTGATCAGATTTGTGCGTATCAACACGACTTATTTCTGCTTGGCGAGGGTCATAAACCGTCCGCCAGGGCCTCGTGGCGATTGCACGTAAATTGCTAGCTCATCAGACTTTTCTGACAGCTCCTGAAATTCTTTCACCGAGGTGATGACGACCGGGTTACGATTTTTGACAACTTTCGATATCAAAAACCCTTCCTGCAGACCAATCGCCTCGGCGGGACTGCCTTCCTTGACCGCAGCGACAAGCAGACCACGCGACTCTTTGCCATATCCAAACTTGTCAGCCAATTCCGGAGTGATTGGTTGCAGGCTCAGCCCAAACTGCTCAAAGCTTGTGGCTGAAGCAGGTTCCGGTTTCGCTTCCACAGGCTTTCCAGCCTCGGGCTCTGATCGCAAAGGATCAATCTTTTCCGCCGCCCCCAAGACGACCTTGGCCACACTTTCCCGACCATCACGCATGAAAGTCAGTTCGTAAGGCTTGCCAATGTCCGATACGCTCACCCGATTACGAAGCGCCAGCCAGCTATCGACACTCTTGTTGTCAAATCGAGTGATGATATCGCCCGACTTAAGGCCAGCATTGGCGGCTGGACTACCTGGAACAACATCCTGAACCATGGCGCCGGGCGTCTTCGGATCGAGCCCGAACTGCCGGGCCAGGGAAGGCGAAAGTGGCCCTAGATTGATCCCCATCATGGCTCGTTCGACCTTGCCACGAGCAATAATCTTTTCAGCCAGCTTGGATGCCATGTCAATCGGAATGGCGAATCCCACACCATCATTGCCCCTGCTTCCGGAAACGATGGCCGAATTGACTCCGACCACATGGCCATTCATGTCAACCAGAGGGCCTCCCGAATTTCCCGGATTGATGGCCGCATCGGTCTGGATGAAGTCTTCGTAACCTCTTTGACCGACAATACCAAGATCGTTTCTATGGGTCGCTGAAACAACACCTACCGTGAATGAACTGTCAAGCCCGAATGGGCTCCCCACGGCCATGACCAGTTCGCCCACTTTCAGACCCACACTATCACCAAGTTCCAGAGGGCGGCAATCGGACTTCTCCACTTTCAACACCGCAATATCGCTCTGAGGGTCGCGTCCGACCAGTTTCGCAATAAACTCCTCGCCATCGTGAAACGAGACTTTGATGGTTTCAGCGCCTTCCACCACGTGATTGTTCGTAACAATGTGACCCTTGGTGTCGAACACAAAGCCACTACCCGTTCCAGAGGATGGGGTAGGACTAAGCTGCTCACGCTCAAACCGGAACGGCGACGCACCTTCTGGGAAGAACCTCTTGAAGAGTTCTTCAAACTGCTCAGGGGTCATTTGCTGGCCACCGGGTCCACCGGGGTTCGGAACATTCGGATTTGGGCCTCGGCGATTGTTGTTACCTGCCGAGCGTTGGGGCCGCTTGCCCTCAGCCGTAATCTGCACGACCGATTCGTGCACATAATCCGCCACATTATTGAAGGCTTTGGAGAGTGCCTTGGCCGTCTTCACTTCTTCGCTGGCCATAGGAGCAACCGCCGGCACACTTCGCCGGGGCGATGCGTTGTAGACCAGACTCGTGGCCGACAAGCCGACTGCAAACCAAGCCACCGCATTCTTTCTAAACATCTCAGGCATACCTCCTATATGGTTACCATTCAAATGCTTGAATCAATCCACCAACGGATCCTGACCATCGCAATCATCACTTGTGCTCGATACCAATATCATTGTCATAAACCGACAAGGATCAAGCCCCCTCAGCCAATGAGGTGAGTTGGCGGGTATCCAGAAGTGAGGCGATTTGCTGCTGGTTCGGTCGTTCATGTCTCGATATCCTTCATTACGAAGGCCCAGGCCGATTGGTTTGATCTTTTTAAAAAAATCCAAGAATTTTTGGAATAGAGATTCCTGGCAACCAATCCATTGGAAGAATCAACCCATTTCGGCTATATTCTTATAAGATAAGATCGTGACCTACTCAGAATTTGCGGCTTTTTCTCTATAACCACTCCAATCCGGCAGGCTTCATGGCGACCAAACCCGTTTACAGCAGGGACCTTGTAGCCGATTGGTCTGGCTTTGACCCTCGCAATCAGCCGCCGGATGGCTTTGATCGCCAGGTGGCCGTCACCGGGCTCAACCCCACGGCGGCACGAAGCTGGCTTGCACGTGTCATTCACCATGCGGATCTCGATCCAAAGTCATGGAACTCCTACTGCAAATTGCCGTTACGTATCGCCCAGACGGTCGGGAATCTGCCTCGGCTCCGCCTTGATACGATCCTGACATCGCCAGTAGACAACTTTCAGAAATTGCGACTCATAACGCCCGACAACAAGGCGATCGAGACAGTCCTGATCCCGCTTGAAAAGCCAGGTGCCGTCAGTGTCTGTCTCTCCAGCCAGGTCGGCTGTGCCTGGGGATGCGTCTTTTGTGCCACGGCTCGAATGACATCCAGGCGAAACCTTGAACCTTGGGAAATTGTCGACCAGATGGCCCATGCCTTTGAAATCACACGTGCCCAAGGTCGCCGAATCACCGGAGCGGTCTTTATGGGAATGGGCGAACCGCTCGCAAATTATGAGCCCGTCATGACTGCTGCCGAGCTTTTTTCTTGCTGCTATGGAGGCATGATCCGGGCCGACAGCATGACAATCAGCACGGTGGGGGTTGTGCCCGAAATGCATCGATTCATGGATGAAAAGCGGCGGTTCCGGCTCTCAGTCAGCCTGGGTGCAGCGATCGACGAGAAACGCCGCAAACTTGTTCCTGTCGCAGCCCGCTGGCCTGTCAAAGAACTCATGGACGCTGTCAGACGCTATGCCTTGCAGTATAAGCACAGAACGAATCTGGCCTATGTCTGCCTGGCCGATGAAAATATGGGCGAGGAAGACGCCCAGGCCCTGAAAGACATTATTGGAGAGACCCCAATCCGGCTTGACCTGATTGAAGTCACAGACCTGACAGGCCAGTTTCGGCGCCCGTCGATCGACGAATTAAACGCATTTCGACAGCGACTCAAAGACCTCATCGGCCAGCCTGTGGTGCGCCGATATTCAGGCGGTGCCGACATCGCTGCCGCATGCGGCACGCTAGCCGGCGGCTTAAATAATGTGTGACATTGGATCTACCCAGAACGGCCAAAACCCTCACAACTACTGATTTTCCGAAGATTTCAACGCCTCCCCCAAAAAAAAGGTGCCACCCTTGGCAATGCACCGATTGGAATCGTTGAAAGCTCAATCAACTGGTGATTTAACCCAATGAAAATCACCCCATACATGCAAATTTGCCCGCACCTGAGCAGGCCAGGCCTTCAACCCTCATCCGAATTGCCAAAGATCACACCCAAAAAACCTCAAACCGCCCGCGCCAGCCTCATCTCTGCCTGCTTCTCCCGCGCCTGCTTCATAATCCGGGCCCTCTGGGCCTTGGTTTTGCCCTTCAGAAACCGCTCCAGCCGCCTCTGAAACTTCTCGCTGAATTCCGCTTGAGATTCTTCGGAAGCGACGGCCTTGTTGTTTCGCACCTGCGCTGCATCCTCTTGTATAGATTGAGTTTGTGCGTTTTCAGATTCGGCCGGTTTGACCGCATTGGCGGC
>CAMBEP010000087.1 GCA_945865635.1 Candidatus Kuenenia stuttgartensis | reverse complement strand
ATCATGACGAACGTAACCCCTTGTAGTGAATAGGGATATCATACCAAAACCGCCATCTAAAATCAAGTGCAAAACATTGATTTAACACAAGAATACAGAAGAAGTTACGGCGTAAAAACAGGCTTGTTTAGTTTTGGCGGGGACGTCTATACAAGGTTCTTTGCGCAAGTCTTTTTGATGGGATCAAACGAATCGCTTGAGATCTTCATCCTTGGCGACGATGGTCAGACCATTCGTAGAGATTGTCAGTCCGCGGCTTAGGTCAAGTTCGTGGTCAAGGCCGATGGAGAACCCTTCAGGTACCACCACATTTTTATCCAGGATGGCCCGGCGTACTTTTGCTCCGCGGCCGATCACAACGTCGTCGAAAAGAATGGAGTCTTCAACAACTGCGAAGGATCGAATGGTCGAGCGGGTTCCGATGATGGATCGATGCGCTTCACCGCCTGAGATGATCGAACCTGGGCAAACGATCGAATTCGTGGCAAAGCCTCGCCTGCCAGGCATGTCGAGGACAAATTTGGGCGGAGGAATTGGCGGCGAGAAGGTTTGGATTGGCCAGTTTCGATCGTATAGATTCAGCAAAGGGTCAGGAGTGATCAGGTCCATGCTGGCTTCGTAATAGGCGTCGATGGTGCCTACATCGCGCCAGTAAGCTTTGTGTTTTCGGTTTTCGTCTTTGAATGAGTGGGCAAGTACGTGATAGCCGTCGCGAATCATTCCGGGGATGATGTCGCGGCCGAAATCTCGCGTGGTTTTGTCGCGTCGCATGGCTACGTCGCGCATTAGAACTTCAAACATCAGTTGAGAGGAGAAGACATAAATTCCCATCGATGCCAGAGCCATGCCTGGCGTGCCGGGAATCTGGGGTGGCGAGAGAGGCTTTTCAATGAAATCCTGAATTCGTCGATTGGCGTCGATCGCCATCACGCCAAAATCAGTGGCTTCATCCACAGGGACAGGCACACAGGCAATCGTGAGATCCGCCTTATGGTCCATATGGTCTTGGATCATCTGGCCGTAATTCATTTTGTAGATATGGTCGCCGGCTAGAATCAGGGCAATTTCAGAACGGGTGCGTTCGACTGTGTATAAATTCTGATAGACGGCGTCGGCAGTACCGCGATACCAATTTTCGCCGTAGATTTGCTGGGGCGGTATGACATCAACGAATTCGTCGAGTTCTCGGCAGAGGAACCGCCATCCTTGGTCGATATGGCGTGATAATGAAAGGGCTTTGTACTGGGTCAGGACCAGAACTCGCCTGAGCCCGGAATTGATGCAGTTGGAGAGTGCGAAGTCAATGATTCGATAAGGGCCGCCGAAGGGCACGGCAGGCTTGGCCCTGTCTCGGGTGAGAGGATCCAGACGTGAGCCGCGTCCGCCGGCGAGGATGATGGCAATTGTGTGGCGACCCATCCAGTTGGAGATCAAAGGCTTACCTCTTCCTCTTCGCTTGGTCCTGGTTTTGACCAACAACTCTTAATGGTCACGCAGTTAGATTGTCCGCAAGAATCTGAAAATTTTCAAATGTCAGCAATGTTGATTTTGTACCAACAGGATTTATTTAAGTTTGGAAGAGATTCAACTTTGAATCAAGTGATCGATGCGTTGAAAGAAGGGATGGTCTGAGAGCTTGCTCGTATTTAATGAATAATCAGATCCCTGCGAGTCTGCAGGGATCTGATTTGATGTGTTTGACTTGCAAAGAGATCAATAGACTTCGCCGGGGCGCACCACATGGCCACCGCCGGTGCTTGTACCAACACCAGCGAGATAGCGGGCGTGCCAGCCTTCAGCGGCACGAATTTCCTTCATGGCGTCTTTGTTGAGACCATATTTTTCCCAAAGGGAAGTCGCGCTGGCTTGGACGATTGCATCGATTTCGGCAACGCGATTGCGGCCGACTGTGGCTGCAAACTTGGTACGAGCGGCAGAGTCGCCCTGAAGGAAGTATTCCTTCCAGAAGGCACGTCCACCAAGAATGCCCGAGCAGCCACTTTCTACAGCCAGTTCGACCTGACGCTTGTACTGTGGATAATCGACACCTGCCGAGAGCAGAACCCAAGGTGTCACAGAGGATTCTGTGAGGGCCTGGAGATTGTCTCGCTGCTTGGATTCGTCGTCCAGTAGGCTGTCGCCAGGGAATTCTGCCTTGTAAATGTCACACCAGCGAGAGAGCAGGCGGGCCGACTCAATCACGGTATTGGCCTTGCGGCGACGATAGGAGTCATCGGTCTTCTTCTCGCTACCGTAAGGGAATGCAACAGGTTCGAGAAGCAGCAGGATGTCGTATTTGCGACACTCTTCATAGATGAACTTGACCAGTTGAAGCTGGTGTTCTGCCGAGCTCGACTCATCAGGCTCGAATGGGGCGAGAAGTTTAACGGCATCGGCACCCATGTATTTAATCTTCTGAACCGACCAGCCTGGCTCGATTTCGGCCAGTGGTGCACCTACAGAATTCTTTGGACTACCTGACTTTTCGACGCGGATCAGCAAGCCTTTTTCGGGAGCAATCGCACCCGAGGCGACCACCGAAAAGGCGCCGTAATAACCGTCGATGAGCAGGGCTGATGAGGCGCCTGACATTTCGCGGGCCATGTCGACCTTGGCGTCGGCGATTTCGGCGAAACTTGGCTCGCGGTCGTGGCCCGAATCTTTGAGAGATTTGTGGGCCATCTCGATCATCGAGCTGTTTTGGTCCAGCGCCAGCATCGTCAATGTGCCGTTGGGGTTGCTGATGCGCTGAAGACCTCGAAGCTTGCCAGGTGTCAAGCCAAAGGAGGTTAGTAGGGTCGCACTCTTGGTTTTGGAATCGATGGCGGCCATGAAATCTCCCGATCCGATCGCGTCAAGGTTTTTGGTCGCTCGTGCATGAGTTCAGCGACCGTCTCGATTGTATTGTTTTCTTTATCATGCATAGCTCAGGCATGCTTCCTGTTCATGGAAACATCGCACTCGTTCATGTAAACTTACCCAAAACATACATGAGTTTGCAAGGTCATGGCGGTTAGGGAAGAACAATGGTCGTCCTTGCGATCGTCAAATCAAGCAAACTTGGTTCGACTTTGTGGAGGTTTTCAACGAATCAATTTTCCTGAACTTTCTCAACATCTCCATCTTTGGCTTGCCTACTGCTCAATACTACGTAAAATCAAATGCGGGCTTCGTAGTCGAAGACTGACCAACCGAATCCAATCGGCTTGGTCGCTCTGCAAGTAGATTTCTCTTGATCTGGGATCAAATCGCCATCATGCCACAGCCGAAAACCGACCTGATACTCGCTTTCCTGAGCCAAGAAGGCTTTCGTCCTACGGTCGATGAAGAGGGCGATGTCAGATTCCAGTTCGAGGGCCAGACGCTCTTCATCCATCCTGAGGAAGATGATCCGCAACTCCTAAAACTGTTTGGGTTTGCATGGCGTTTTGACAGCGAGCCCGAGGATGAAGACGACGATCCGGAACTGGTTCTCGCGCTTCAGGTGGCTGGAGTCTGCTCGGCCAAGCACAACGGAATCAAGGCGATTGCCATCCCTGAACGGGTGATTGTGGTTGTGGCCGAACAATTCCATGAACCGTTTGAATCGTTCAAAAGCACCTTTTTTCGACTCCTGGACGCGATCAAATCCTGTACCAACGAAGTGCAGGAATTGATGGAACTGGAATACGAAGACGATGACGACGATGAAGAGGAAGAGGACGATTTTGACCCGGAATCAAACTGATCGTTACACTACACCGGATCATTCATAACAAAAAGGAATCCAAGCCTGTCGCTATGGGCTTGGCCCCTTTTGTTTAACAGAATAGCTTTTCAAAGTCGTTTGTCGATGCCACCAGTCGGCCCCATTGCCAAAACGATTTTCCTTCTGACCCTCTCCAATTGTTTCATGACCTACGCTTGGTATGGCCATCAGAAGACTTTCAGGGATTCCCGATGGTGGATTGCTGCTCTGGCCAGTTGGGGTGTGGCCCTGCTAAGATATTTGATTCAGGTGACCGCAAATCGAATTGGCCACCAGTCACTTTCCGTCGGACAGTTGAAAATGATTCAGGAAGTGATCAGCCTTAAAGTATTTGTCCCGTTAGCCGTTTTCTACCAGCGAGAAAATCTGAGCTGGAATTATCTCTATGACGGGTTCTGCATGATGGGGCCGTCTGGTTCATGTTCCGAGCCTGAGTTCTGAGGAGTTTTATGGTGTTTCGAAACGTCAACCGTCGATCGGTTTTACAATCGATCATTGCAGCCCGAATTGTTGACCAGAGATTAAGTGCGGATCCGTTTTTGTATAAAACCATTACGGCTTATGTTGCATTAGACAGGGAATTTTCGCAGCCGCTGCTCGATCAGTTTCGCAAGGAAACCAATTTGCCGTTTCGTGCCAAATATGATGTCGAGAGTACAAAGACCATCGGCCTGGTGAACTCGATCCGCTCTGAATCAGCCCGCCCCAGAGCCGACCTTTTCTGGAATAACGAGATTATACACACCATCAGACTTAAGAAAATTGGTTTGTTAGAGGCGTATAGGCCGACGTTCGCATCAGAATTTCCGAAACGGTTTCGTGACCCTGATGACAAATGGCACGGTTTTGCAGCTAGGGGTCGAGTTTTGATCGTTCATTCAAAGCTTGTCACGGAAAAGGATCAGCCAAATTCCATTGAGGATCTGACTTTGCCTCGATGGAGCGGGAGAATTGGGATTGCCAAACCGTTTTTTGGTACCACAGCCACTCATGCAGCAAGCCTTTATGCAACTTGGGGTACAAACAAGGCTGATCAGTTTTTTGCGGATCTCCATCGTAATCGAGTGCAAATCATGGCGGGAAACAAACCTGTGGCTGAAGCGGTGGCTGCCGGCAAGATCGCAATCGGGCTTACGGATACGGACGATGCCCTTGTGGTGAAGGCTCAAGGGCATCCCGTGAAGCTGATTTATCCGGATCGAAACGCCGATCAGACGGGAACTCTTTTCATTCCAAACACACTTGCGATGATTAAAAACGGCCCTTGCCAGGAAAGTGCAAAGCGATTATTGGACTGGCTTTACAGGCCAGGGGTGGAGACCCTGCTGGCCAACGGCCCAAGTGGCCAGATACCGTTATCGCCAAAAGCCAGAATCGGGCCCAAGTGGGCCGACTTGAATTCGGTGAAGACTATGGAAGTGGATTTCGAGAAGGCCGCTGAGTTGTTTGACGATGTGATGAAGCGTCTGGCAGGCCTGTTTCAATTGTAGGCGAGTTTGGTTTTGAGTTGACTTACGTGGTAGACAAGCACCCCTAAGGGTAATTCCTAGAAGTGCTTGTACAGCCATGTACTTTTTGAGCCACATCAGAATGGATGGGATTTAGACGGTCACACCGAGTCGTTCGCAGGCTTCATGATAGCCACTGGCCTGGCGGCCATAGGCGCTGGCTGTGACCCGTGCTAGAGCGGTGAGATAGCGCCACTGGAAGGCTGGTCGGCTGGCTGCAAAGTCTTCAGATGCAGTACGATAAAACTTCTCGGCGTGGAGTGCGCCGTCTTCGCTGACGGCATATCGCAAGAAGAGTTTGAAGAGAGGTTTGGAATCGAGACCCAACTGGGCGCAGCGACCAGCCAATGCGGTGGATCGGCTTTGGTTGTTGGCCTCAATGGCCGCTTTAAGTTCTTGGAGCAGCGAGGCAGGATCAGAGGCGGTGACCTTTTCAAGATCTTCAACAAGTGGGCGTGGCTTCCAGGTTTGGAAGTCGCCGCCGCGGTTCAATCGGTCTTCGGCAACTTGGAAAGCCCCGAGGATCAGGCAAGCCACTTGATTTCGAGGATTGGAAACGCGAGCCATATTGCGCCAGGCGTTGGCAGAATCGCAGGCATGAACTCCAATCGAGTCGCCATGCACGCTGCCCAGAGGCTTGCCGGGCTGGATTTCGCGGTCGCGCCGGCCTTGATCTCTCAGGATAAGCTGATTGGCGGCCAGTGAGATTGCTTCGCCAACGGCCTTTGGGTCAACACCGTCGGCCAGTGCGGCCGCAGCCGATTCGGCTGCTTTTTCAGGGCTGGAAGTGAAGAAGGAATCGCACAAGGCGGAGACCCAGGCGTCGTCAACAGTTCGGGTGCCAGCGGCGCGACCTGCGAGTTTGTATTGATCCATAAGTTTTGGCAATACTTGGCGCGGCCTGTCCATTTCAGCCGTGTGGCGATACTCCCGCTCACTCTTCACGCAATAGTGAACGGATTGACGTAGAAGGAGATGTGCCCAATCCTTTCCGATCACGTCCAGTAGATCCCAGGAGCGATAAGGCAAAACTGTGCGATGCACTTCGGTGTTGTCGCCGACTGTAAAAAGGGCTGCGTTGAAAGCATCTTCGGCATGAGAGTGGTCTGCCCCAGCTATGGCGGCCAGGCAGGCATCCGCAGCGGCCATGTCTTTGTTACGAACCAATTCACGCAACTGCTCGCCAGTCGGTCGGTCGCCTGAGAAAGCGGTTCTGGCATGAACCTGCTTGAGCTTTTCGGCCATTGGGCCACCGAATTCGTTGATTCTGGCCGTGTTGCGATACATGACTTTGTAGGCGGGCAGGGCAGCACGATCGGCTGGGAGTTCTTTGGTCATGTGCCATGCCGGTGCCAGGGCCATCATGGTGTGAAAGCCGATATAATCTTCACCACCGAAGGTGCGGGCATTGGCCAAGGCCGCGGCCTGGAAAAGTGTACGCAAATCTGTTCCGGCACGCTGTTTTTCGGACAGTTTCTGGATTAGTTGGGCGACCGGTGTTTCCTGCATCAGTGCGACCAGCGGTTCGAGGGCTTCAAAGTTCAGTCGCTCAGAAGCTGGTGGTTCGGCCGGATTGGCGATCGCCATATCGCTGGCCAATCCCGATCCTAATGTGGCGATCAAGGTACCACGGCCTACTTCAGCAAAAAAATCGCGGCGAGAGCGGACTGGTTGCATGGTCGTTTTCCCTTTTTTTAAGTTGAGACTTTTGAGAAAGTGGATCGGGATCTGTGTGAGCAGGAATGGGGGGCGAGGAGTATAGAGCCGCTTTCACTGGCCAAAAGTTATCTGACCTTGTGCTCTGATTTCTATCTTATATCAGTTTAGGTGTCAGTCGCTAGAATTTGGGCTGTGTTTTTGTAGAATTATGGACAATTTGCAAATCACAGGGTGGAACTCTGTAAAGTTTGGCATTTGAAAAGTCGTTTTAAACCTGAGATGATGTCTTGCATTCGCGTGAACATGGCAACGAATGAAACAAACGAGTCTAAGAAATGAATGAACTGACCGAGGCCCCTTCTTTTATGCTGAGTTGTGTCTGGTTTGTGATCGGCTTGTCGATGATCGTTTTGACCTTGAGTGATGGCTTTTCCTTCATATTGATGTCGAGAAAACGGGAAAATCGGAACGGGTTTTCGATGTGGATTGAGCGAATTTACTGGCGTATTTTCCGGTTTGTTTTATTGCGAACAAAACGCCTTCAAATTCGCGAACGACTTTTTGCCATGTACGCGCCGATGGTGATCCTGACGCTGCTTATTGCTTGGGCAACGAGTCTGATCTATGGTTTTGCCTTGCTTTCCTGGTCGTTTGGCGAGGAATTGAAAGGATCGATCCATGAGCCACGATTTGCAGATTACGTCTATCTCAGTGGAGTGACATTCTTTACCTTGGGGTATGGCGATCTTTCACCTGCCGAAAACTTTGGGAAAATTTTTTCTCTTATTGAAGTGGGGTGCGGCTATTCCTTTCTTGCGGCGATTGTTGGATTTATTCCAACCATTGCAAGCATTTATTCTGAACGAGAGCTGGGATTGCTTCGGATTGAAATGCAGACAGGAGAGAATTTCTCGGCAACCGGAGCCCTTTATCGTATGATTCCAAGTCGCGACATGGCAAATATCAATGTTTTTTTCAGGGAGTGTAATGATTGGCTACTGAAGTTGCATCTCAGTCAAGTCTGTTATCCTGTGCTATGTTATCAGCGATACAGCAGTCAGTCAGTCAATTGGCTGAAGGGCGTTTCGGTATTGTTGGATCTTTCCGCGATAAGTCTTGCCTGGATGGAACTTGAGGACGATCGTGCCGTCTCGAATCTTTATCAGCATGGAATACGGACGTTGCAGCAATTCAACGACCTGTTCTGGTTGGATCCGGCATCCGAGCCTCGTTCTACCAGAGTTTCGCGGGAAAAATGTCTCAGGCTTTGGGATAATCTTCATCAAATGGGATTTCCCATGAGGCCCTTGGAAGATCCGGTTGCTGCAATCGAGCAATACCTAGGGAAATACGAATTGCAGTTGTCAGCCCTTTCGGATTATCTTGTCATGCCTTTGGCTGAAATGACTGCTGATGAAATTCAGCCGTTAACGCGTTAAGAAGCCTTTTTTTCTTGGCAATGGTTGTTTGTACCCGACTTTTTTTGGATAATCGCCAACCTCACATCACCTTGACCTCTTCGCCACACTCTATTATTGGACCATTCAATATGATGCCAAGATTCGTGCCTCTGGCCATCCTTTCAGGTCTGTTTCTGATCACGGTTCCACAATTTACAACGGCCCAGGGAGTGATTCATCAGGTGCGTTATGGGCCATCTGACAAGCCGGGCGAGCTGATTTTTGGGGTGACATATCGTGTTTGGATTCCTGAGGGTGTCAAAAAGCTCAAAGGCGTGATTGTCCACCAGCACGGGTGCGGCAAAGGCGCGTGTGAAGGCGGTATGACGGCTGCCGACGACCTGCACTGGCAGGCTCTGGCCGCCAAATGGGATTGCGCCCTGCTGGGCCCCAGCTTTGAGCAGGAAGATGCGCAGGACTGCCGAAAGTGGTGCGATCCCCGTAATGGCTCAAGAGCCAGGTTTTTACAGGCGTTGGACGATCTGGCACAAAAAACGGGCCATGCCGAACTGGCGACTGCTCCGTGGAGCCTTTGGGGCCATTCAGGCGGTGCGTTTTGGGCCAGTTTGATGATGATTTCCGACCCGTCACGGATTGCAGCCGTCTGGTTGCGAAGCGGTTCTGGCTTCAGCGCATGGGAAAAGGGCGAAATACCGAAACCGGAAATTCCTGAAGCGACTTATGGGATTCCGACAATGTGTAATCCTGGCCTAAAAGAACGAGATGACAAGCGGTTTTCAGGTGCCTGGATTGGTGCAGAATCCATGACAAATGCTTATCGGTCCAAAGGTGCTTTGATTGGCTTTGCCCCCGACCCGAAAACCAACCACGAATGCGGCGATTCTCGATATATGGCGATTCCGTTTTTTGATACGTGTCTGGAGATGCGGCTGGGTGAAGGCGGCCAATTGAAACCCATAGACCAAACGAAAGGCTGGCTGGCTACAGACTGGCAGTCGGAAGCAGTGGAGTTTTCAAAATTCAAGGGCGATCCTGCGAAAGCCCTGTGGCTCCCCAATGCAGGATTTGCCAGGGTTTGGCGCGAATATGTCACAACATCGCAAGTCTCTGACAAAACGCCACCACCTGCGCCTTCTCGATTGAAAATCACCAAAAGCGCAGATGGTAAAACCCAACTCAGCTGGCAAGCTGCCGCCGATCTGGAAAGTGGTCTGGCGGGGTTTGAAATCCTGAAAGATGGTCAGGTGATTGGCACTTTGCCTGAAAAACCGTTGGCCACGTATGGCAAACCTCTGTTTCAGGGAATGAGCTATCACGACACGCCGAAGGCACCTGTGGCACAAATGCAATTTGTGGATCAGGCTGGCAAAGCCGATTCGAAGTATCAAATCCGGTCCATCAATACGGCCGGATTAAAATCAGGATTTTCAGCAGCGGGTCATCCGTAATCAGAACGAATTGACGAGTTTGCGTTCGCCGCTTGTGAACGATGTGACCATGCGGTGGACGTGCCAGTGGATCATGGCTTTGATGACATAATAGAATCGGGTTCCACCCTCTTTGCGGTGGCGGAACATGTTGTCGATTCTGGCCTTGTAAATCGCCTTCATTTCAGGGTCAGGCACGCTTGCCATCAATCGTCGGTATGCAAAATAGGCGGCCGTGTGGTCATAGGCCTGTGCCTTGAGCCACTGGAATGGATGGCGTTTCCAGTATCCGTAATATTGTCGCTGCCGATTTCCGAGAGTGATTCGTTCTTTGATGAAGAGTTCATCAAGGCGGTCGAAGAAGGCGTTGACTTCGTGTACTTCGGTCAGGACATCAAGATATCCGTTAAGTAATTCTTCACGTCCGATATTGAGCGGGATGATATTGGTGCCGAATTCGGGTTCGTCGGCGTAATCAAGCCGGCCTTCATCAGCGAGTCGTTTATGAAGAGGTGTTTTAGGGATGGCATGAAGCATGCCGATCATGGACTGGGTAATTCGGCTTTGATGTATGAATTCTTTTTGGCGGCTGAAGATGGAACTGTCATCGGAGTCGAACCCGACAATCATGCCGCACCAGACATCCATGCCCGCTCTCTGAATGGTGTGGACTCGTCCGAGAATGGTGTCGCCGGCGCGAACGTTCTGGAATTTTTTGGTTTCCCGCAGTGCGTCTTCATTTGGGCTTTCGATACCGACAAACACGGCGATGAAGTTTGCAGCGGTCATGAGTTCGAGGAGTTCCGGGTCGTCGGCAAGGTCGAGTGAAGCTTCAGTGAAGAGAGACATTGGGAAGCCATGTGCTCTCTGCCATTTGCCGACTTCTCGCAAGACCTCTTTGATGGCTTTCTTATTGCCGATCAGGTTGTCGTCTACAACGAACACGGAACGCATGCCACTGCGGTGCATGGCGTCGAGCTCAAGAATGACCTGGCTGGAATTCTTGAGACGCGGGCGACGGCCAAATGTCACAATAATATCGCAGAATTCACATTGAAACGGGCAGCCACGAGAAAACTGAAGGCTTCCAAATGCATATCGATCCATTTTCAGAAGATCAAAGCGCGGGATTGGCACTTTGGTCATATCGGTTTTGTTTTCCTGTTCGTAACGATATCCATGGTGACCATCGGCCCATTCCTTCAGGAATTGTGGCCAGGTTTCTTCGGCCTCGCCGATGAAAATGGCGTCAGCCAGACCATCGAAATAATCTTCCTGGACGGTGATCCAAGGGCCGCCAATGACTGTAAAACAGCCACGGGATTTTAATTCCTTGAGTATTTCGGTCATCCGAAAACGCTGGACCGACATGCCAGTCA
The DNA here is from genome assembly GCA_945865635.1 of Candidatus Kuenenia stuttgartensis. Lineage (GTDB taxonomy): Bacteria > Planctomycetota > Planctomycetia > Isosphaerales > Isosphaeraceae > QWQI01. The sequence goes on along the minus strand of CAMBEP010000087.1, from coordinate 6,534 downwards.
GGCCAACAATATCCGCCTTGGCGCAACGTTCCCAATCGATGGGTTCCACATTTTCATCGATTAAGGTAATCGTGTGACCTTCAGGCGTTAATGCCGCCAGCAGAGGCAAGCACGCCACTGGGAGATTGGCTTTTTTGTCGAGCATCTCAAGGGTGTGTTCCATGCCCCAGTATGAAACTTCAAATCGTGGATTAATGATTACGATATCAGCCATTTTCTACTCCTTGCTTTATCACACCCGAACTTGCAACCTCACGGATTTCACCTGGGCCACCCAATGAATGGCCGGAAGAGGCTTAAACCTTTTTGAGCCAGTTGCATAGATACTTCCTGTGAATCGTCCGTCTACTTATCTTGTCCGAACCGCCGGATCTTGGATAGACCAAATACAAGGTTTATCCTTAAAAACCCAAAAAACGCACGGAGCATGGGGGGAATGCTCCGCGCGCGGGGGGAGATGTACATTGCAACCGGTTTAGGATTGATGTACATCATGGATCGAAACGACGTTCCGGCCCGTTGCTTTTCGATCAGGCTTTCCCGATCAGAATCGCTTGGAACGCATGCCGGTTGGCAGAATGAAATTCAGGATCTTGTTCGAGATGGATGTGTCATTTCGGCTGTTCTGAATCGTTTTTGCCACACCTTTAGGCAGTTGCTTGATGATCTTGGTCGTGCCCAAGATCTGGGATGTCACACCCGTTGCCGGGTTCCCTGCAATATCAGTCAATTGAGAAGCTTTCAAATTGACTTGGACGGTTTGTGGTCGCGGCCCAGACTTTCGATCCAAAATCAGATTATAGGTGGCACTAGGATAAGAACTCGCAGAAACCATCCGTAAGGTGGCAGAGTTGATGGTCTGGCCTGCATTTCGACCAGCCGTTGCGATGATCTGATAATTGGCAGGGTTTGACCAGACAGCTGAAGACAGACCAGAGCCTGAATCCTGGCTGTTCACACGAACTTGACCGGTAGACTGATTGTAACCAAGCTGGGTGACTTGCGGGGCCACTGTATCGATCATAAGTGGTGATCCTGACCCAGGCCCACCTCCAAGTATCGTCTTGGTCAAGACTTCAGAGCCTCTTGTGGCCGTGATTGTAACGACATATTGACCGTCAGGCAAAATGCGCGATGAGGGGACCGACCAGTTTCCGTTGTCGCCCGCCGTCGCACTGCCCACGATGATGGGTAGGCCTGTCCCGCTGACGGGTTTGGCTACCAGTTGAACGGTCGAACCAGGAGCGGTCTGGCCTTCGAAGACCGGAGCATTGATATTGGTGATGCTATCGGAATTGGAGGTGCCGCTGTCGGAGCGAGATGCAAGTCGTCCACTGGTTTGAGGATCGAGCGCGCCATTGACGGAAGGAGTGGCCGTGGCCACTTGCGGAGGCGTTGAGTTTGTCGCAGGAGTGGAAGGGTTTGCAGGCGTGACGACAGGCTTCGGAGTCGGTTGTGGGTTTATGCCACCTGAGGAGCCAACCAAAACCGGAGAGACCGCCGTTGTGGCTGAAGTTCCCTTGTCACGAATCAGAACCTGAATTACTTTTCGTCCTGCCGCCAGGTAAGTGTGTTCACCCTTAACTTCGATTTGGCCAGCATCGTTCCGAGCAATGCCTACCGATTTTTCGATCGAGCCATCGCCCCAGCGAATTGTCGCTGAGTAATTTTCAACCGGTGAAAGCGGGCTCGTATCGGTGAACGTGGCCACCACGCCGGTCCAGGTCTGGTTGGCCATCACCCCTGTCGGGCTCGTGCCTTTGGCTACAAGCGGTGCATCGGTTGCAATAAACTGCCCGACGGTTGTGCCTTTGACACTGCCAGCGGAACCATCCACAGCGGGGTCGCCTATATTCACCCGTGTTGTATACGTGCCTTCGTTACTGTAGTTATGATTGCCAACCACTTCAAAACCACCACCCACTCGCGGACGAATTGTGCCGACTGAAGCAGTGCTGTCGCCCCATTCAATGGTTGCTCCATAGTTAGCGGCTGTGGCAGTTGGATTATCAGAGTCCGCAAACCATGCCACAATCCGATCACCCGAATTCTGGCCTTCCATAACTTGATTGCTCACCGGAGTGACTGTCACAGGTGGTGGGCTGACAGTAAAGGTAATCTGCTGAGAATCCCAGGGGGTTGTGGTGCTGCCCCTGGCCGTTGCGCCGGTTTGACGCACTCCCGCAATCAGTTGCACCGTGCCCATAAACCCTGTCTTTGGGGTAATCGTGACTTGTGCGCCATTGGTGGTGATTGTCACCTTGTCGGCGTTGGTTGCCGCGACGACCGAGGAATCGATCGAATCATTTTCGAGATCTGTCGCCGTGATATTAAACGTGACAGGCGTATTGACGCGAGTCGTCAGATCTGTGATTGGCCCCAGAATCGGCGGATCATTGACCGTGTCCTGAAAGACACTGACCGGAACGGTTTGTTGCGAACTTTCGCCATCCGAAGCCCGGGCCGTGATCGTCAAATCAGAGGTCGAAACGCCAACAGGTGCTTCTACAAGCAGAACCGCATCGGTTGTGTCCTGAACAATCTCTGCCTTGGATATGACGACTGGCAGAGTTGGAGCATCCGCTTGGTTGGTCGGAACATGCTGGATCTTATCCAGAACGTCAAACCCCTTCACCAATTGGCCAATTATTGTGTGGTTGAAATCCAACGCACGCTGAGCACCACTGGTGATGAAAAATTGCGAGCTATTCGTGTCCTTACCAGAATTGGCCAAGGCAAGCTGGCCAGTTCCTGAGAAGATCGTCTTCGAATTGAACTCGTCATTGAAGGTGAATCCAGCCCCGCCTGTGCCGTTACCCGCTGGATCCCCGCCCTGAATCATAAAATTCTGGATCACCCGGTGGAACGACAATCCGTTATAAAACCCTTGCTGTACAAGAGTCTTGATTTTGTTGACGGAATCCGGAGTCAGACTGTCAAACAGTTTAAAAGTCATGTCTCCATAACCACTGACCGTCATTTTGACGTAAGTGCCACCACTGAGTACTGTGGACTTCACAGACGGATCAGAGCTGGTTACCGTGTAGCTTACGGATGTCTGATCGCCAGTGGTGCTTGCCAGTGGCAAAAACAAACTTTTTCCGCCCGGAACGCTGATCTGTGAGATCGCATCCATGGCCGGAGCCGCCAGCAATTCTCGGCCTTCCATATTCTCGATATGAGGCATCGACAGACGTGACTGACGACGCAACACCTTAACAGAATGTGACTTCTGATTTGATGATTCTTGACGGTTCATGGCGAATCCTTCCCCCAGATTTTCAGGATCCCATTCGCTGCTCTTTAATTTCACTTATGGCCCCCCGGCACATAAGCTAAGCAAGCGAAAAAGATCTTATTCCTTTAATCTCATTCGGCAAACTTCCGGGCGAACCTTCAGAAAATTTGGAAAAATCCTAAAAATCAGAAAAGTCTTCCCAGTTTAACAGTCTTTTCACAGGTTCCTTATCAGGCCCATGTCGGTTAAGATTCATCAACCAATTCAACAAAGGATCGCATCAAAAAATGTCCCAAATCTGCTTGATACCAATATGGCTTGATTGGTCAGGAAGAACAGTCTTGGTCATAGGCCTTGGTCAGGTTGGCCAGCGTCGGGCCCTTTTGTTTCAAAGGGCAGGGGCTACGGTTGTTGGGGTTGATCCGATCCCACAGAATAAAGGCCCGGACTGGGGCGAATTGATACGCAACGGACTCGAACTAAGGTCCGAACCCTATGATGAAAGCGTTTTTGACGAATTAACGCAATTCAAAATGAGACCTGATCTTGTGTTGACATGTGCTTCGGCGGAAGTCAATGCGAGAGTTGTGCGGGATTCGAAATCGAGGAGCCATTGGGTCGTCTCAGGAACAAATTCGTCAGACGAACCTGCCAACGCCCATCTTGGTGCCGTTGCTTCAGGCGAGATTGTGCAAGTCGCGATTCGTTCCGGAAATGTTGCTCCAGCATTATCAGTCGCACTGCGGGACCAGATCGTAGAAAACCTTCTACCGGCAGCAGATAGAATCGCCGCAGAGGCCGCCAGGTTGCGGCCAGAGCTTTTGGGTCGTGTGGAAGACCCTGATAAACGCCGTGAACTACTCGCTTTGTTTGGCTCCTCGGAATTACTCTCGCTCGAGTCTGGTAATCCCGGAGCCGGTGTTGCCCAAATTCGAAAGCGGATTCGAGATTCGCTGGATCAGTCAAACGATCTTGATCGCAAGTTGTAAAATTCCGCCGGTCCTGATTTGTTAGGATGCAAAATTTAACAATTTAGGGCCATCTCAAAGCCGCATCATCGAGCAGTCGTTTGCTTCACGTCATGGTCTGCCGATACAACCTGAATTACCTGATCAGGGCGGCATCGTCAGTTGTCGTCCCTAGAATTTTATCGGCTGCCATGGCAAGGTTATCGGCGATAAATGGCCGGAACAACTGAACAGCTGGGTCGTTCTCAAACTGATGGCCATATCCGGTTCTAACGAGTATAGCGCCTTTGCCGACTGCAGGGGCAAGTCCAACATCCGCAGGTTTGTCACCGATGATCCAGGACTGACTCAAGTCGATGTCGAGTTCTTTAGCGGCTTGAAAGATCAGATACGGCAGTGGTTTTCGGCACACGCATTTGTCATCTGGGGTATGTGGGCAGACGTAGAAGTGTTGGATCTTAACATGCTCAAGATCAAGAAGTTGGAAAAGACGTTGGTGGATCTCATCAAGGACGTTCGTGGAGAAGTATCCTCGGCCGATGCCAGACTGATTTGTGATGATGACCAGCAGGTAACCGTCGTTGGCAAGCCTTAAGAGGCTTTCAGGAACAGTCGGTAAAAGCTCTACCTGATCTGGATCAGACAAGTAGTTGCGTTCAACGATCAGAGTTCCGTCACGGTCGAGAAAGATGGCAGGTGTGGGCATTGTCTTTAGTTACGCAGGTTTTTGTGAATTAGGCTAGTTTGATTTTTATCATAAACTTGACAGCAAGGAAAGATCTATGCTTCGCATTATGCCATGCTTAATATCCTTTTAAAGCCAAATTCTTGACTCAGCCGAGTCTATAGATTTCTTTCAACACTAGATGGTATCTGCCTCTTCAGCCATGACGATTTTCGGTGTAAGCGGATGATGTGAAGGGGTTAAAGTTGGTATGTGCGGTGCACTCAACCTTTTCTGGAATGATACGGACCAACTGGATTTGCCAAAGGTGGGGTTCACTTCGCTTTATCACGGTAATGTGCCTATGTCATTGAGATGCATTGAGTTACAGGATATAAAAGTAGAATAACTCCATTTCTCATCCTTTGGGTTTCTACCCAACCTTCTTGACCTGAATTTGTGGCGAGCGAGAAAATCCAGATCATTCCTGCCTGATGGGCAAAATTCTGATCCGTTCATTCCTTTCATCAATCACTATTAAAACACCCTGATGCAACTCTTTTTTGTGGCGACGGATGACATCGGCGACAATCATAACAATTGACATTGCAAGAAGATCGACTGCCCGTATCTGAATTACGCTTGGTCCGGTTGCAAATGTGCATGCCAAAATTGTTGCAAAATCCATGTCGTTTGTCATCACGATGGAATCATTCTGTAAAGCCCATTCCATAATCGACTTATCGGTTGCTTTCGGATCCCCAGCCTCAGACCAGTGCAAGGCTTCAAAACCAAGTTTACGAAGATGTCTTGCCCAAGCGGGCGACAAGTTCATGTCGATTACAAATCTTAATGTCATGATAGTAATATCGGCTCTTCATGCTCCTCCAAACGCCAAGCGGCATAAACCAAAGCCTGGTCGATGTCCTCAGACTCCAAATATGGGTATTCAGTGAGGATTTCCGCTTTCGTTCGGCCTGTGGAAATCAGGCCGACGATCATCGAAACCGTCACGCGCATACCACGAATACAAGCCTTGCCGCCCATCACATTCGTGTTCATCGTAATTCGGTTCATCGTCTTCATGGATCGCTCCTTCACTCTCGATAAGAATCGTTGAATTCTACTATAGCAGTTTTGTGTCATCAAAGCATCGGATTTGATTCGTCGGGTGGTCATTGCTGGTTGGCTTCATCAAAAGGTGATGCGCCGCGGGGCATGGTTGGTAGAGGATGCACTTGGACGATATTCGGTGTAAGCGAATGATTTGAAGGGGGTTGTAGGTGGTGGTTGCGGCAAACTTCACCTTACTTTGGAATTCACGAGATACGTTGTGTTTGCATAACCCGAGATTCGGTCCATTGAATCACAAAAGCCTAACTACAGACCTAGGATTTTATCGGCAGCCATGGCAAGGTTGTCGGCTATATATGGCTGGAACAACTGGACAGCTGGGTCGTTCTCAAACTGATGACCATATCCGGTTCTAACGAGTATAGCGCCTTTGCCGATTGCTGGGGCAAGTCCAATATCCGCAGGTTTGTCACCGATGATCCAGGACTGAGTCAAGTCGATGTCGAGCTCCTTCGCGGCTTGAAAGATCAGATGTGGCAGTGGTTTTCGGCACACGCATTTGTCATCTGGGGTATGTGGGCAGACGTAAA
>CAMBEP010000086.1 GCA_945865635.1 Candidatus Kuenenia stuttgartensis | reverse complement strand
TTTCTAAGTTGTTGCGGCCAAACATGATACATCGTATCAGAATGATCCCGGAGGCATCAAAGCAAGTAGCCGGTGGTTGAGCGAAGCGACACCACCGGTCATAAGGTCTAAAAAAAGCTGCTGGCACCCCGGCAGGGGTGCAAGACCTTATGTCGCGTCGTCGTCCGGTGGTGTCGTCGCTGACGCTCCTCAACCACCGGCTACTGGCTCCAGATGCCTCTCGCATCGTCTCGATCAAAAAGTGCCATTCATGGCCGCGAAGAGTATAAGATAAATTAGACTGACTTGGAAGCGGCTGGCGAATTGTTGGAATCGAGAATCCCGACAGCCGAGACATTTCGACTCTGTGGAAAATTTTGATTGAGGGTCAAATTGGCAACGGTTCCCGCGGCAGAGCCCGGAACGATCGGAATGGCCAGAAGTCGATCAATCGAAGCTTCGTATCCGAGCCGCTCGACAATGGTGAGAATTGTCAACTGCTCGTCTGTCAGAGGCATGGTTTTAACGGTCGGCAGCAAGACGGCTGAATCGTTCACCAGATAGTCCAGAGGGACATCCAGAGCCGATGCCAAGTCGCTAGCCAACTGAAGTTTAGGTTCTTGTGAACCGCTCAGTATTCGCGACATCGACGACTTCGAAACGCCGACCTTCTGGGCCAAGGTGACTTGGTCCATACCACGCAATAAGCACAGATGTTGCAGTTTATCAACATATCCCATAAGACCTAGATTAAGCTTGTTATGGTACTAAAATCAAGAGGGTAAAAAATATTTCTCAATATTGCTTTTTTAAGCAGTCATGGCATTGAACAATCCTAAGAAAGCCGGTATACTCATTCCCGTATTCAAGAGTCCCAATTTAATCAACTCTGTTCCGTAAACGGAATTTGAACAAAGATCAAAACTGGGTTCCGAGGGGATTGGCTCCAATTTCCGAAACGCTCTTTGATACAGGTCCTCATTGTTCCGCCCAAGAACGATAGTCATAGGGAAGGCCGAATCCATGCTTCATGCTCGCAGGAAGTTAGCTTCGCAGGAGCGTCCTTTACTACGTGTGATTCGCGACACGGAGTCATCGGGTCACATCCGTTACTGGAGAATCAATGGCTATCTCTTATCGATCCAGTGTTGGACTGATACGGAGTTTCAACAGATTGCGAACCCACCCAGCGATGCGATCCATTACCCAGACGGTATATGGATTCGCCTTGACTGGCGGTAAGCTCTTCTCTAGTCGATTCTTTGAAAACCCTGGCCTTTAGGGATGATTCATGATCTCCAAGATGGCCTGGACGTCGTCGCTGAAAATGGAGACAGGGCCGATTTGCAAAAGTTTTTGGGCATCTGCGGCTTGATTTACTGTATAGACCAGGGTTGGAATCGCTAAAAACCGTAACCGTTCCAGGATGTCTCTTTGGGCAAGGAGGCCCACATCCTGGATTTTTTCTGCGCGCTTTGGTTCGTCGGTTCCTACACCAAGCATCGCCGACGAACAATGATAGGTATCGGCCCCAACTTGGTTGCAGATTATCAATTCTAGTTCCGCAAGCGGAACGTCTGTCAGTAAACCAAGCGTTAATTGATCATCCCTTTTACGCAATCGTCTTAAAAGGTCATGATTAAAGCTCGACACCAAAAGACGCCTCTCACATCTCATCCGTGTGATCGTTTCATAAACGGTTTTAAGAAGCCGATCGGAATCCGTAAATCCTTTAAAATCCTTTAACTCAACATTCGCAAACCAACCCAGCTCAATCGTCAGGGCCAACGCCTGAGAAAGAGTCGGCACAGTTATCCTGCCCGCCCCTATCGACAAAGTCGCAATCAAATCGCGGGATAAATTATCCCTGTTGCCATAATAAGCGGCATTGCGATATTTATTACCGGTTTCTATGAACCAATGACCAGCGTCAAGCGACTGAATTTCGGAGAGGTCGAAGTCTCGAACCATAAAGCCGGATTTGGCTCGAAAATCGTTTTTGAACTTTATGGAAACATCTGTCGTACGTTCCAGCGACTCGTCGTGGATCACCACTGCATGGCCGTCGCGGGTGAACTGTACATCAAATTCCCAAGCCTGTGCGCCTGCTTTAAAACCTGCCTCAGCAGCTTCTAGCGTATTTTCAGGCCAAAACGCCGATGCCCCACGGTGCGCAAGGCACAGAGGGGCATCTCTCAATCGTTCCAGAAACGGGTGGGATTGCCTCAGGTTTCGCATCGGCAATCGGTTTCCACGCTCATTTTTCTGTTTATTTGCCGGTAGCAGCCTTGATATCTTCGGAATGAAGATCGAGGTCACGCCAACTGATTCCGTCGAACATTTCCTGAGCGGCATTGCTCAAAGCCTTGGCCGATTCTTCAGCACTCAGATTTGGCTTCATCAGCGCCACAGACTTTACGGGCACGCTGAGCAGAACCGGTGTCAGTTGGAGATAAATCTCTTTTTGACGATCGCTAGAAGGCGCTGCAAAACGCAGGTTGAAGACGGACATGAAGGCGACGAGTTCGCCAACCGTTGTGCCATCATACGTTTCGAGCCTTGAGAGCAATTTCTGGTATTCAGGCTCACGAATCAAGCGGGCCAACGTTGTGGCCGAACGGAGCTGGCGATCGGCTGCGGCATAATCAAAGCTGCTTTTGAAGGCATTCTTGTCAAACTTGACTCGCAGAGCCTTGATGGAGGACTCGACTTTATCAAGTGTGGGCTTGGAAATGGATCCTGACAGATCTTCCTTCAGCGCTTTGGCTACAGCAGATTGAAGTGCCTGTCGCTCATCCGCATAAACGTCGTTTTTGAGCATGTTCGGAACGCTGTCGTTGGAAATCATCGAATGGAGACAGAGCGTGATTGGCTCAGAAGCCAATTCGAATGGAATCTCTTTGATGATCTTGGTGCTCAGCGCTGTTTTATTCAGATAGGAAATGACCGCTTCGGTATTGCCTTCCAGGATTTGGTCGAGCTGGCGATTAGCTGTTACGCCTGTAACCATGTCGCGTTCGCGGTTGGTCACTTCGGCTGTGTCCGCTTTGACTGAGGCAGCACGCTTATCGTCCGCTTCCTTGATCAGCTTCAAGCGACGCAGCTCTTTATTCCACTTGATCTTGTTGTCGAGATTAATCGACGTGGCCTTGGCATTGTCCAATTGGTATTGACCTTGGCCCCTTGCAAGCTGACCCAGACCAGCCGCATATCCTGAGGCGGGATCCTGGACACCCATCCCATAACCCCCCATGCCCCAACCGCCCCAACCCCATCGGCCGTAACCGCCGGGATAGCGCATCTGGGCGTCAGCAGTGGATGCAACAAGCAACAATCCCAACAGAGGTATGATCAACGACACGCGATGGCGCAACATATATCGAACTCCTTCAACTTCAACCTGTTCAGACAGAAAGTCTCGTGATGCGCCCGTACGTGGGGCGTTTTGAATAATCTATCTTAACTGACATAATGTTTGGAACTCTAGTAGTTAATGGGAAGAGTTTGATTTCAGGTGAATGAAAATAACGATGGAATCGTTTGGATGGACAAAATCAGATCGGCATATTATGACTTCCAGTGATCCGGAATTCCATCGAACTGAATTCGTTCGAGCCTGATTCCTGAGTTCGGACTCGATCCATCAATTCCATCAAACGGCTAGAGCCTGGCTTGGCGTACTCTTAGAAAATCACTTTTCCCAGAACTTCCTGAATATTTGCTCAACGCATGCCAAACTCCAACCAGACCTCTTCCCCGCTCCCAATAAAAACCAAAACTTCCAGAAACATCCTACTCTGCGGACGGAATGATTGCTTGAAGGCTCAACAGAAATCTTGCCTGAAGAAATCACACATCAGACTCTTCCAAGCCTCCGATGAATCTTGCCTGACCGGCCTTTTACGGACATGCAACTGCCAGTTTATTGTCAATCACCAATTGCAGATCTTCAGGAAGGTCGATCACCAGTTCCCTGCGCAGAATCTTCATATCGAGAGGCGCTTCAATTCCAAGACGAACTTGATTACGATCAATCTTGACTACCGTGAGCAAGACTTCGTTTCCAATCAAAATACTGGATCCCACTTTGCGGCTCAGGACTAACATGAGAAACCCTCCTTGATTTACAACCTCGATTGTCCACAACTACAATACTGGGGGATTCGAATCTCGTGACACTCATCCATTCCCCTCTCTATATTTGAAGTCGTGAAAGTTCGGATATTGACGACAAGAATTCCGACAAAATCTGGATTTTTTTCTGGATATTTTCCAAACCTGTGCCGAAGAGAGCCCTGACCTATATGGAAACAATCATCACAACCTTTGGTTTGACAAAGCAATACGGAAATTTCTTTGCGCTTCGCAATCTTTCCCTTGAAGTACATCGCGGAGAAGTCTTTGGTCTACTTGGCCCAAACGGGTCTGGGAAAACCACCACCATCCGAACCATTCTGGGCTTGATCAAGGCCAGTGAGGGCAGGGCCTCTGTCATGGGCCTGGATTGCTGGCACGATAGCCTGATGGTGCGCGAACGGGTCAGCTACCTGCCTGGCGAACTCAGAATGTTTGGCTACCTTTCTGGCTACAAACATCTGAAATTCCTCTGCGACTTGCGCGGGGGAATTGGTTATGATCGTGCCGTGCAAATTGCCGAACGTATTTTGGAGCTTGATCTTAAGAAAAAAGTTCGACAGTACTCCACAGGTATGAAACAGAAACTGGCTCTGGCTCAGACGTTTTCTGATCCCGTCGAGATCCTGATCCTCGACGAACCCACTTCAGCCCTCGATCCATCGGCTCGCGAACTTGTTCTTGACCTCGTATTAAACGCCAAATCGCAAGGCCAGACGGTGATCTTCTCAGGACATGTTCTGAGCGAAGTAGAGCGAATTTCAGACCGGGTGGCCATTATGAGGCGTGGCCAATTGATGCACATTGAAGACATGCACACCAGGCGCTGTGCACGGATGGTGCTGGCCCGGTTTGAAGGCGATGCACCACAAGACTTTCCAGATGATCTTGGACTGATCGTAAGACGTCGCGACGGCCGCGAAATCCTGTGTGAACACCAAGGTGAAATCAAGAGCCTGCTGGACTGGTTCTCACGCCAGCCGATATCGGAAATTGCGATTGGTACGGAAGATCTGCGCGAACTTTACGACCGATTCCACAGCCCCGATGTGCGTGACGAAGATCTTCTGCCCATATAGGATTACGCCAAACCCTGATACGCCCTCTCAGACCCATTCCTTTTTAAGATCCCCCAAGAACCTGATCCGGAATCCTCATGACCAAATCTTTATTCCCGCTCATCAATCGACTGCTGGTTGAAACCCGCTTCTTCCTCATTTTCTCGCTCATTGCCCTGTTTGGCCTGAGCTGGTTCAGCGTACTTCGCACGAGCTGGTCCGAAGGCCGTCAGGAAACAGTCGCCATTCGCGAACAGGCTCAGCGCGGCGAACTCGCCAAAGCGGCTCCCAAAAAAGCCTCTGAGAAAAAGGATGAGCCCAAGGCCGAGATCGCAAAAGACGAACCGAAGTCTGAACCGAAGTCTGAACCTGCCAAAGACGAGACCAAAACCACAGAAGCGAATGCAACACCCCCTGCTCCGCCGCGACCGCCCGACACGGACGCCCAGCGCCAGCAGCGCAGAGCTCGCGGGTTCTATCAATTCATGGGCGGCCCGGATATGGATATGTCCTCAGGTGCCATTGAGACCATGATGCTCTACTTCCTGACTGTCGGAATTCCGATCATGATCCCCCTGTTTTGGGGCATTTCTCGCGGCTCTTCAGCCGTAGCGGCTGAGATCGAACGCGGAACCATGGATATGATCCTCTCAAGGCCCGTATCGCGAACCGCTTATCTCATGGCTCATGTGATTACAACCTTGATCGGATTCGCCCTGATGATCGTTGTCTTGATCGCAGGGAACAAAATTGGCGAACAATTCCACTCGGTCGATCTATCGCCCAGTTTCAAAGCCCTGGCCCGGCCGGCCATAAACGTGGTGGCCATGGGTTTGGCTACATTTGGTCTGACATTGGCCATGTCGGCATGGGACCTTGTAAGGTGGCGTCCAAATATGATCGCATCGATCCTGACCATCGCCCAACTGGTCGGATACGCCATCGCCAACCAGCCCGGCACTGAGGACGACAGTTGGTACAAAGTGCCCGGCAAGCTCAGCATTTTTTCCACCTTTTACCCCATCGAAGGCTTCGTGAAGGGGGAAAAAATCGGCTTCAATGTGATGGTTTTAAGCGCGGTTTTCGTGGTCGGCGTGATTGCCGCAATCCTCAGATTCAACAGCCGCGACCTGCCTGCCAATAGCTGATTGGCAGACTGGGTCGTATCTGATCCTCTAAAGTCTTTTACAGGACGCGAGCGATCACGCCGTAAAGGTATCGGCCTTCCGGGCACGATGCCGCCACGGGGTGATCGGGCGATTGGCTCAGTCGTTCGACAATCTGAAGGGTTCGGCCAGCGTGTTCAGCGGCACGGGTCAGAACTTCGTCGAAAATGGCTGGTTCCACCACCCCAGAGCAGGTGAAACTGGCGAGGAATCCGCCTGGTTCCGTCACCCGCATGGCGTTCTCGTTCAAGTGCCTGTAAGCTTTCAGGGCATCGTTGAGATTATCGCGGCTACGGGCATATTTTGGCGGATCACAAATCACAAGTCCATACTGTGTATTGGCTTCAATCATCTTCTTCAGGGCCTTGGCCACATCGCTTGACTGAAACGTGACTTGATCGGCCGATAGGCCATTGGCCTCCCGATTCTTCTCAGCCAGAGCAAGGGCCGGCTTGGAACTGTCGATACCGACTACGGTTGTGGCGTGCCCGTATTTGGCAGCCGCCAGGCCAAATCCGCCGGAATAGCAGAAAAGGTCGAGCACCGATCGGCCGTTGGCATAAGGGGCAACCCGGCGACGATTCACCCCTTGATCCAGGAAGAAGCCCGTTTTCTGGCCGCCCAATGGGCTCACATGAAAATTCAGTCCACCGTGGCGAATCAGGACAACATCATCGGCAGTCAATGCGCCGCTGCGGACCACAGGTTCAGCCTGATCTGGGCTGAAGCCTTCGATGTCGGCAGTGGAGGGGTCGCCGAGGCCGATGATGCCGGAGTCAGGGAACCGCTCTTTGAGGAGCGATTCAAAGAGATCGATCCGATGATGGAGTGCGATGCTGGTCCACTGGCAGACGAGTTGGTTGCCGAGTTGGTCGATGATGAGGCCTGAGAGGCCATCGGCTTCGCTGAAGACGAGTCTACGGGCGTTTTCCTCAGGGTCCACGGCCGGGACAGCATGACGGAGCGCAATGGCTTGATCCAACTGTGAAGCCCAGAAGGCTTTATCGAGAGGAGCATCGTCCCAGCGATAGAGTCGGATTCGGAGCTTGCTGGAGGAGTTGATCAGGCCACGGGCGATAAAAGCACCCTCTTGGCTATAAAGGGCTACTTCGTCGGTTTTTTTGGAATCGCCTTCGATTTTGGCGATAGAATCGCTAAAAACCCATGGATGGCGGGCAAAAAAGGGGCGGCTTTTGCGTGGCTTGAGGGTGACTTTTAAAGGCTTGTGCTCATGGGCGGCAGATTCGGTCATGGTTTCGCGGATGCTTCCAGGTCGGCCAGATAGGCCAAAGTGCGTTCGAGCTGGCTTTCCAGGTGACGCACTCGAAGCAGGCTTCGAATCCGGCATAATAGCTCGATCTTGTTTACAGGCTTGGTCAAAAAGTCGTCCGTACCGGCGGCCACCCCGCGTTCGAAGTCGCTGGCTTCGTTGAGGGCGGTCACCATCAGGATCAGCACGTTTTTGGTTGCAGGATTGGAGCGGAGCTTTGTGCAGACCTCAAAGCCCGAGAGTTTCGGCATCATGATATCGAGCAGGATCAAGTCCGGCTTGAACGATTCCACGGCCTTGAGCGTCTGTTCGCCATCGTAAGCGGTACTGATTTCGCAGTCGATCGCCATGAGATAGGCTTCCATCAGCTCAACGTTCTGCTGATTGTCGTCAGCGATCAGGATGCGTGGCGGCTTTTCAGTGGCAGACATGGCAGTTCTTAGCTCCTTTGATCGCTCCTGAGACTTCATCCTGACAATGATCGCCTCATCACCAAAATTGTGGTTGACAATCATTCTATCCAATTGCCCTCAATTCACCAAGTGATACCACACCAGGGCCTCACGATTGTCCACTGTTTTTCAACCTGAAATCTTGGACCTGTGCTTTTCTCCATAAAGTTTTAACAAATCATACCGGCTCGCTTGACATGACTGAACGTGCTGATCATAGTGAAGTTGTTGCGAATTGAAAAGATTACCAAGTTAGTCGATAAGAAGAGGTGCTTTTGATGATTCATATCGATTCGCATAGCCTGTCAAGGCCCGCTGAAGCGACTGCATCCAGAGCACGATTGATGATTTGGGGTTATCACCGATGCTGAAACGTTGCCTTGGGACGACAACTATCATTGATAATTCGCATTCTGCGGCATTCATGATTCATGAAATCCGGAGAGCAGTTGATGAATAGCCAAGTGATGCCAGACGAAACACAATTGGATGAGGAACTCAAACATCGAATCACTGAGATGCTTTTGCCTGGTGAAGAGATCAGGTGGGTTTGCAAGCCGAGCCTGAAAGCGATTGAGGAAGAAAAGCTGTTGATGGGCCCAATCGGTCTGTTCATCTTGCTCATAGGAATCTCTGTTTTGTTCGTTGCAATGAATGACCAAGTATTAATTTTGATGGCTGGAGGCTTATTACTGTGTCTGATCGGCGCGGGATTATTCATAATTCCTAAACAGACTCGAACGCGACTTGCAAAGACAGCTTTTGTCATCACAAATCAAAGAGGTATCAAGATTGATTCAAAGCCAAGAATCTATCATCCCGAAATTCTCAGGCATGCGATTCGAGAACACTATGATGATGGTTCTGGCAATTTGATCTTTGAAAGAGAATATTCGTCAGGGGATGATGGCGTCACAATGCATGAAAACGGTTTTAAGGAAATTCCAGACATAAAGGCGGCTGAAAAGGAACTGCAAGGAATGCTTTCTGAATTGAATCTGTCTAAAAACGAGAAGAAATTGATTCAGAGTGATGGAACAGTTGTAATAAATCCTGACGAAATGGAAATCAGATTGGCAGTGGATTCATTAAATTTCAACAACAGGTATTTAATCGTTTCGCGAAGCGAGGATCAATGCCTCTGGGTAAATATTGAAAGTTGCTATTGGTTCATAATCAACTATCGCGATACCAATGACAAATCTTTGTATGCCTCAAATACTAATCGTATGAATTCCGATAAAGTCTTATCGCTACTCATGAATTATCTAAACGGTCTTGATGGATGGAAGGTAAACCAAAAATTTTATCCTACTTATCAAGCAACGGTGAATCAGGGAATTCTGGAACAGAACAGATCGCACTTTAGACAGTTTAACGCAGGTCTGATTCTTCTACTTTGCTTTGGTTTTTATATGTATATCGACAACCTGCGATTTATTCGTCACGCAAAAGAGACTCAAGGCACAGTGGTTGACATTCAGAGCGATGGAGAAACTTATCAAAGGATTGTCGCATTTAAAGGGAATGAAGATAGACTCTATAAAGCAAAGATGGGCGCAGGATATTCATCTCCTTCTTTTCATGTGGGTGATAATGTAACAGTCTTATACGACCCCAATGATATTAATGATCCGCCCAGAGCAAGTTTGAAAAGCCTCGGCTTCTGGACACAGGTCATCATCTTGCTTTGTTTTATCATAATAGTCGGTTATTTTGTGGTTTCAATATATTTTAAATCAAGATTTCGAGTCAAGGTACGAAAACGTGTCACTATTGACTCACTATTTCTGAAAATACCCAATCATTCGGCATAATCAAGGTGTTAGCAGGATTGGGTGGGGGTGAAGCCCACCTTTCGCAAATCCTTGGGGCCTGTCTCCAAAATGAATCCTGGAGGGTTTACACTATCAATGATAGCGCTCAGGATCAGGCCGGAAATCACTTCCCGATTTGGGATGGTTTTAGTTTTCGGGCCAACGGCCAGAGATCCTACAGCCCAGTCCGAAGGGCTGGGAAGATCTTTTGCACATATGATTTGCTTTTCGGCCTGAAAGGACGTGATTGCGGCCCTTCAGGCCTGAACCCGACTTTTGCCGTTCGCAAAAACCGGCCCTTCGGACCGGGCTGTAGGATCACGCCCCTTCAGGTCGAAATCTAGCCGCAGGGCGATAGCCCACGGTTTCGGCGATTTAGAAAACCAACCGGGGCTAGCGCCAAGACCGGCTAGAAAGAAGCCGCAGTGCGATAGACCACAGTTCGCTTGAAAAGCGGAAGTTATTTTCGGCCTGATCCTTTATTCAATTTGCCAATCGTGGGATAAGCCAACGTCATTCGTTCATCCATGCGATTCCTTTTCGCCACGAATGGTGGGCTTCACCCCACCCTACAATGCTCAATCATCGCCTTTGATCGGGCTTCGTCTCAGACTCTTACCGGCGGAATGTTTGCGCTTTGATTCCACACGCTTGAGCTGCGAACTGTAAGTCGGCTTGGTTTCTCGACGCCGCTTGGGCACCACCAAAGCCTGCTTGACCAGATCCACAAGCCGCTCAATGGCGTCCTGCTTATTGCCTTCCTGCGTCCGTTTCGCACGAGCCAGCAAAAGCAGGTTGCCTTCAGAGTCCATCCGCGACCCGCCCAGTTGCTTGAGCCTGATCCGAACCTCCAGAGGCAATGCCTCGCATCCCAATACGTTGAAACGAAGCCGGACCGCCGTTTCCACCTTGTTGACATTCTGACCGCCAGGGCCAGAGGATCTCAGGAATTCAAATGACACATCATTGTCATCAATTACAATTTTCGGAGTAATTTCAATCATGGTGATTTCCTTGAAAAAATTCAGTCGATTATTTGATTTGATTCGATTTCAGATCATGATTCAATTCATGTATTCTTTCATATCATCAAGTGGCTCATCAAAATCTGGCGATATTTCCAGAATCATCGCTTTACATAGGCCAGGCGATGGTCGCTCAGATTGATTTGATGGCTTTGGTGTCGCCAACATCGCCACCACTTTATGATTCATGGTAATCAATACCTCATCGCCAGGCGACAGCCCTTCAATCAACTCTTTTAAATGCGCTTGTGCTTCTTCGATCGGAATCACTGTGGACATTGGACTGAGCCTTCTGATTGGCCTGGTTTTCTTTGTCTTGTTCTGATTATCGCATAATCCAGCGCAACCATCTACCCCTTCAAATATCGCTCAAACCACTGCATCATATGCCTCATGGCCTCAGGCGGGTAGGCATGGCCCGATTTGTGATTCCAGTTTCCAATCGCCTGGGGCTCGCCTGTCAGCTTCCACACCGGCATGGTGGCCTCAATATACGGCCAACTGATATCTCCATCTGCTGAATCTCCACCCATCAGCAAAAATGCTCGTGGTGCAATCAGTGCCAGAAGCTCGGCATGATTGAGTTGCATTTGACGGCCCTTGATTTCATGGTCGAGATACCACGGAGCGTCCCAATTGGAATATCCCAAACCAATTCCGCCCTCGCTGCTAACCGTGGCACGCACCCTCTGATCAAATGCAGACAGATAAAGCACCTCCTTCGCTCCCAGAGAATGCCCTACGGAACCAATCTGACGGGGGTTGACTTCGGGTAATGAAACCAGAAGATCCACGCCCCTTTGGGCGTCGAACAGCATCTTGGACATCCCCCTAACCATCGGATGGCGGCGATGCAGCCACGTCACAGCTTTCATCAAGTTTTTCGGCTCGCCGTATTGCCATAAATAACATCGGGGGCAAAACGCCACATAGCCTGACTGGGCCAGGCGAAGCCCGATCCACTTATCCTCAGGCCCTTCCAATCCCGCCGGCTGGCGAATGGTGTGATCCACCGTGGAATGCAAAACAATCACCGCCGGCCGCTTCCCCGTTGTATTTAAAGGCTTTAATAAATAGCCCTCAACCGGTAGCCCGGGCTCAGCTTCATATTGCACCAGCTCCCTTAAAACGCCGTCGCGCGTGTCCGAATCCAGAACCTTGTATTTTGGAGGTGTTGGAGGACGCGGAATTTCACCAAGATATTGCAACCACTCTCGCCGAATCTGATTTCGACGAATTTCCCAGCCCTGACGGGTTTCAATCGGCTGACCGCTTGAATCCTTCAATACCGGATTGCATTTATCGGCCTTCTCTGGCACACTTGATGGTGGGCTTTGCAAGCTGGCCCACCAGGCCTCGTCGTTCGGATTTTTTTTCTGGATAAGTGTTTGCATGGCAATTCAGGCTCACTGTTAGCATTCAAATCAAGTCAAAGTCTTTGCCGATTTGGCATAGAACAGGCCGATACTGGCCGTGAAACCGTGTATGAAATTCTGTGAACCGATCGGGCCAATTTCACCCATGGCAAAAAACCCGGCGGTTGGCACAGGCCCGAGAATTTCATGAATGGTCCCAATATCGTGGTTGGGCATCTCAAAAAGCCGGGAGCCCCGGCCATTGCAAGTGAACAGGAGTGCGGCATCAGGCGAAAGGTCTTGCGGAGTGGTGGCTGAGTTGGCCAGCAGGCCGCGCAGGTCTTCGTCGGCCGTAGCGGCGTCGCGCACATGAAACTGCACTGTCTGGCCGACTCGCAAACTATCATTCACCGCAATGGCTCCGCTCGGTTCACCGCCAAGCACATTACGGACCAAAAAATCGCCTGGCCCGAAATGATCCTGATACTCGTTGATCACCCGGCCCAGATGCAGGCCCCGACGAACCCGTTCCTGATCGGGGCCTTCCAGATCGTCAAAGATCTCCTGAAGCACTTCCAGAGCAGGCCGGCGGCCGAGTTCACGGATCATATTGCGTTCAGCCTTGGTCACAAGCTGATGACGGCCGATGGGCCGACAGCCCTGACTGACCACCGTGCGGATGGTGAGATCGCCCGAAACAATGACACCCACGGCACCTGAGCGATATTCGTCGTCGTCGATCACAAGTCGGTTCTGACCGGCAGTCTGAGCAGCAGAGGCCATTCCGCCCATGACTCGAAAGCCTTTACGGCGATCGTTCAGTCGGCTTACAAATTCGTCGGCGGGAAAGCTGAACGGGTCGGCCAGAAGGATCAAGGCCCTCGAGGATTCGTCGGCACCGATGGGGGGCTCGTGCCAGCCGAGAAACAGGCCATCTTCGTAAGCGATTCGGACGGGTTCGATTTTGACGCCCGGCAGGTCGAGAATCCAAAGGCTCAGGGCCGACGAGTTTTCCACTTCCACATCGCCGCCGGCGATCGACTCGGCGGTGACTCCAATCACATGATCCGCAAGACCTTGCGTACGAATCTCGCGAGCCAGTTCGCCCAGTTCCAAGGCATGGTTGATGGTACCGAAAAGGCATGCCAAAGGGGCGCGGCGGCCGGCGAGTTGTGGGCCGGCAGCATCCAGAAGCTCTGTGAGAGCCTGACGTGAGTTGCTTCGGGTGGAGAGGACGCTGAGACTGGACATTTTCGGAACGAAGCTCTCGGATTTGGTCGATCAGGCGTACCGGATGTACGGGACAGTTCTGATTCATCATACGGTGATCGGACCGTTTCGGCCAGTTGGAAAGGAGATTTGAGCAGGGTTGTTCATTCCGTACTTATGATCGCACAACTGCATTTTTTTATTGACCTATTTCCCACCACTCATTGCCCAGCAGCCTCACGTGCATTAAATTAATACCTTGCCCGAATATAAAAACCGTTCCCAAAGCAGACCCAGGGTGCCACATGCATTTGAGCCTTTTTTTGACCAGCCTGACCTTCCTCTTGATGGCAATCAGCCAGCCCTTAAAGGCACAATCAAGCCTTCCGCGCAGCACGCCCGAGGCTCAGGGCGTTTCCTCAAGCGTGGTTCGCAGTTTTGTGGAAGCGGCTGATAAAAAGGTCAACACCATGCACAGCGTGATGATCGTTCGCCACGGTCATGTGGTTGCTGAAGGCTGGTGGAAGCCTCAGACGGCTGAAACTCCGCATGTGATGCACTCTCTGAGCAAGAGCTTCACCTCTACGGCCGTCGGGCTGGCAATCGCTGATGGCAAGCTCAGCCTTGACGACGAGATTCTGAAATTCTTTCCTGAAGATGCCCCGCCTGAGCCTTCCAAAAATCTCAAGTCCATGCGTGTGCGCGACTTGCTGATCATGTCCACCGGCCATGAAAACGAGCCAAAACTGGCCGGCTCGGCAAACTGGGCGAAAACCTTTCTGGCTCATCCCGTGCCCCATAAGCCCGGCACTCACTTCGTTTACAACACTCCAGCCACTTATATGCTCTCAGCCATTGTGCAGAAGGTGACCGGCCAGACGGTTCTGGATTACCTCAAGCCACGGCTTTTTGAGCCTCTGGGCATTACCAACCCGAAGTGGGGCGTCAGTCCTCAGGGAGTCAGTCTGGGCGGCTTTGGACTTTATATCCGCACGGAAGACATTGCCAAATTCGGCCAGCTTTATAATCAAAATGGGAAATGGGAGGGCAAGCAAATCGTGCCTGAATCGTGGACCCGACTGGCCACCTCTCGCCAGACATCCAATGGAAGCAACCCTCAAAGTGATTGGGATCAAGGCTATGGATACCAGTTCTGGAGATGCCGCAATGGAGGGTTTCGTGGAGATGGTGCCAATGGCCAGTTCTGTATCGTTCTGCCTGAGCACGACACCGTAATTGCCATCACGGCCGACACGCGCGACATGCAAAGCATTCTGAACGTGGTCTGGGAGAATCTCCTGCCCGCCCTTCAGCCAAAGGCACTGCCTGATAATAAAACCGATCAGGACCTGCTCAAACAAACCCTATCAAATCTCTCCGTTCGGGAACCGGCCAAGAAATAAGCCATTTCCCACTCAGATTCAATTCGCCTTGATCCCATTGGGCAGGACCGGTAACGGCTTGCCCACATCAAACAATTTCGCCGCACGTTCTTCGAGGACCGGCGCCGGCGTCGGTGTCCCTGCGGCTGGACGCACTTTAACAAGATGCTCGATCAACACCCGGCGCACTTCCTGAATCGCCTCAGGACTCTTCTGCACAGAGTGATCGGACCGGACCAGCTTTTCACTGGCCACACCGTCCAGATGACTGCTCCGATACGCCACCACACCATCGGTGGAATCAGCCGGCGGGCCAGGACGGTTGGCTCCGATGATCGAGTGGAATGTGACGTCGGGACCGCTTTTCATTTCCATAAGGGCCGTCAGGACCGGATTGTTGGTCGAGAGGGTTTCAATCGAGTTCGGTAATCGCCGGAACCGCTTGCGATCAAACGCATCGGGATTGTCGGCAATCAACGTGGACAAGAGCTTTTGGATGTGGTCCGAATCTTCGATCAATGAGGAACTGACCCGCCCGATCATGCCCCTGCTCAGGTCCGAACCCCGGTGCGGTGTGGCTAGATAAACCACTCGTCGCACGCTTGGCATGGGCTCGAAGAAGAGGAACTGGCGAAGCTCTGTCAGAACCTCAGGAGGGCCAAGAATTTCCTTAAACGGTCGGTCGCTGTGTAATTGCCAGAACCGGTCGCCGCTGGATACAGCCAGACTGTGACACAAAAGCCCGCCCATGCTGTGCCCCAAAAGGACCATCTGATCAAAGTCAGGGGCAGTGCCCTCGGTGTTAAACTGCGCGCGGGCCTGCCACAAAGCTTCACGCAGGCTCGACATGGCAATGGGCACATGGGCGCCTGTGGGATAAGCAAAAAGCATGAACTGATAGCTTTCACGCACTCGCGGGTCGTTCATCAGCTCGTTGATCATTGGAATCCAGGTCAATGGAGAGCTGGCCAGGCCATGCACCATGACGACCGGAATCTTGCCAGTCTCATATGGACGCAGCAGCGTCAGACCGGATTTTTTCGATAAATCGCCAGGCTTGATCAGGTTCGAAATTTTCTCCCTGTCGGCATCGCGGAACTGTTCCGACTTCGACCACATATAGGCCAATGGCGTAGTCAGGTCGAATTCCAATGGGAGCAGGGCTTTGGGATCACTGCCGACCTGGCGGAACCGGATCGGGTCGATCAGTTCGACGACAAATTCCTCGTCGCCTTTTTTATCCAGAGGCTGTTCCAGGCGCGACTTGGGATGCATAAACGCCGTCAAAGGGAATGCCGCCTCTGAGGGCAGGAATCGCTCAAGCGAGGCGGCGGCCGGGTTGTCATCGGACTTAGGCCTTTTACGCAGAGCGATCATGGGCACGCCCACACCATATTGGCGGGTCTGCGTTTCCACTCCGGTGAGTTCATAATCCGAGGCGAACATCATTTCGCCGATCTCATTTCGGGGCCACGGCGAACCTTCATCCACGGCAAGCCTGACCTTGGCCTTTTGGCCTCGAAGGGTCAGTTCAATGAATTCGCCCATCGGAACGCGGCCTTTGACCAAAGCGGTACGGATCAATCGTTCGAGTGCGGCATTATAAATATCACAGGCGAGCCGGAATCGTGGGTCGGATGGCTGACGGCCGGCGGCCAGAGCGGGTGAGAACAGATAATCATAGGCATAAGTGAGTGCATCCAGATACCGATCGAGCACTTGATCGCGCTGGCGGTCGAATGAAATCAGCTTGGTTTGATCATGCCTGCGACCTTCGAGCCAGTTGAGTTCAGCGAGGGCATAGATCAGATCAGCGTCATCTTTTTGACCTTGGGCGGTACGTTCGAGGCTGGCCAGGACGCGGGTAGGGTCGGTTTTGTATCGTTTATTAAGACCTTGCCGGGTCAGGGTTTCCATGGTGCGTTCGCTGGGCTTGTCGAATTGCGACAGGCTGCGGGCGAGCGCGGAATGGGCACGGTCACTTTTGGTAGCCTGAAAGTTCAGGTCAACGTAACCAATACTTGCCGCCACAGCCATCCAGAGAGCTAGATTCATGGCTCGGCCACTCCCTCGCACCGACAAATAGATTCTGTCCGGAATGTGACGACCACGCCACGCGCAGCCAATTCACAGGGACCTGGCGTCTTCGCACCACTACCCAGGATTTCATTCAGAGCATTGCGACCGCCATGCCGCAATGGGACCATCCACACTTCGCCAGAATCTTAGAGGATCGACCAGAATGGTCAAGCCGAGTTGGTTCAGATTCTACAGACTTAGACTCTTCGCGGTCATGAATGGCACTTTTTGATCAAAACGATGCCGGAGGCATCTCAGCCAGTAGCCGGTGGTTAAGGAGCGTCAGCGACGACACCACCGGACGAAGACGCGACATAAGGTCTTGCACCCCTGCCGGGGTGCCAGCAGCTTTTTTTTAGACCTCATGACCGGTGGTGTCGCTTCGCTCAACCACCGGCTACTCGCTTTGATGCCTCCGGCATCATTCTGTTACAGGATGTCTCTTTTTTGACTGCTACAAGTATAGACATTTCATTTTGAATGGACCGGCTTTGATGACCAGAGGATATGGCGATGCATGGACGGATCCACGGGAATTCATCCGAGGTGAATCGGGTACGCTCCACGAAAACAACTCAGCTCAAATAAACTGGCCTTCCGATAGGCTCCTCGGTTATCATGAATTATAGGCTTGGTTGAGAATGAAAAAAGGTTGACGAAGGGAATGGCTGTGCAACCATCAGATTCGGCAGTTTGCGAGAAAATCAGGATTGATCCGGCCATTTGCAATGGTAGACCCATCGTCAAGGGCACTCGGATCACAGTTCAAAGTATCCTTGAATTCCTGGCTGCAGGCGACTCGATTGATGATATTCTGGGAGAAT
>CAMBEP010000085.1 GCA_945865635.1 Candidatus Kuenenia stuttgartensis | reverse complement strand
GCCTGGCCCGACCGAGGTTTTTCTCGGAGCCCTCACCTTCACAGCCGTGCCCGAGCCTTCCACCTATGCCCTGGGCGCCATTGCCACGGGCGTGATGGCTGCAATCGCACGCCGCCGCAAGGCGCGGAAGGGTTGATTTTGTCGTCATCCCGCTAAAAAAACACCCCGTTCGGGCTGGGCGGTTTATTCACCACAGCGCCGCCTGGCTCGTTCGGGTTTTCTTGGTTCAACACCCTGCCCAGTTTGGGCGGGGGTTGGTTTGGTTGGTTGGTTCTTCAAGTCTCTATCTGAAAGGGCTTTGCACCCATGGCAACGGATCTCTATGTTGGCGGTTGGGATAACCCATCTCAAAAAGCGTTTTTTGGCAAGATTGACAGCAAAACCGGAGCTTACACGCAAATCAGCTCCGGTCTTGGCCTAACTTTTGATTCGTTTACAGGCATGGCCTGGGACCCAGGTATCAGCGCGTTCCAAACTCTCTCAGATGATGGACTGCTCAACACCATTACAAAAACGGGAACCACAGGTAGTCCGACAGGTGGCGGCCCTAGAGGAAGAGGACGACTGGCTTATAATGCGAATACAGGCGAACTGCATCGATTGGGAGGTACAGATTACATGTGGTTTGATTTTTCTTTGTCTATTGATGGTGTAGAATTGCCAAGATTTTCGGAACTGTGGATGTTCGCAGAAAAATATATACGTGAAAATTCTTCATTTGATGGTGCAGTTTTCGTCAAAGGAAAACTAAGCTGTACTGTTACAAAGATGGGGATCAGTTGTACATACGGCTTTCTTGATTTAGAAACCAATCGCTTTCAGCAAATCTTTTCTGATAAAGCATATTCAGGAATGAGCCTTGCTTACGACGGCAGCACGTTATTCGGGCTAAACGATTACACGCTTTACACCCTGAACCCAGAAACAGGTGCATACACCCATCTGGCTAAAGTGACGGGAATATCGGAGGGCAATACGATATTTCAATGCATGGCAGCCATCCCGGAGAGTGCTTCCTGAAGCCTGTAGGCAAGCCTTGCCGCGCCGCAAGGCGCGGAAGGGTTGATTTTGAAGTCATCCCGCTAAAAAAACACCCCGTTCGGCCAGGCGGATTATTCACCATGGGTCCGCCCGGCTCGTTCGGGTTTTCTTGGTTCAACACCCCGCCCGCTGTGGGCGGGGGTTGGTTTGGTTGGTCAGTCAAGTCTATATAGCAAAGAGGTAAGCACCGATGAGAAGGCTTCTAAATTCCCTTTTCGCTGATTCCAACAACGTTCGTTCCACATCTTCCATGAAGGAGACTGCTTCCATGATTCGTACCACACGTCTGGGCCAAATGGCCCTGGGTTTGATGGCTCTGCTGGCCTTCGCCGCACCATTGTCGGCGGTTGACATGCTTTATGTCTCGCTGAACGACAGCACCATCGTCTCTTACGACACCACAAGCGGTGTTGGCTCAACAATCGCCGCCAGCGTGGCCACCTTCTCCAGCTCGAATCTGAGCGGCTTAAAAGGACTGGTGTTCGATTCCTCTGGCAACCTCTACGCCGCAAATAACGCCGGCCCTTACGTCAACACCATCAGCAAATTCAATTCGTCGGGTGCATACCTCAGCAATATCATCGGGAATCTGAACAGCCCAGCCGGCCTGGCGTTCGATATCTCTGGCAACCTCTACGCCGCGAATTACACCGTCAACACCATCAGCAAGTTCAATTCGTCGGGTGCATACGTCAGCAGTATCAGCGGGAATCTGAACGGCCCACAAGGCCTGGCGTTCGATATCTCTGGCAACCTCTACGTCGCGAATAACAATGTCAACACCATCAGCAAGTTCAATTCATCGGGTGCATACGTCAGCAGTATCAGCGGGAATCTGAACGGCCCACTCGGCCTGGCGTTCGATATCTCGGGCAACCTCTACGCCGCGAATACCGGCGATAACACCATCAGCAAGTTCAATTCGGCGGACGGATACCTCAGCAGTATCAGCGGGAATCTTGACGTCCCATACGGCCTGGCGTCCGATTCCTCGGGCAACCTCTACGCTGCGAATTTCGGCAACAACTCCATCAGCAAGTTCAATTCCTCTGGAGTCTTCCTGACATCGTGGAGCACAGGGTCAGCAAAACCACAATTCCTCGCCTTCAAGCCCGTCACCGTCCCCGAGCCATCGACATACGCCCTGTCCGCCATCGCCACGGGCGTGATGGCTGCAATCGCACGCCGCCGCAAGGCCCGCACCGCCTGATCAACAACCACCAATGTCGGCCCGATGCCCTCATCGGGCGCGTGCAATAAATAAACCACGATAATCCGAATTCATTCAAAAACGCATGGCCACATGATCGCGCGTGCCACGTCAGGGGACGTGGCCTACATTGGGATATTCAACGAAAAACCCGCAATGTAGGCCCGATGCCCTCATCGGGCGCGCACTACAAATAAACCACGATAATCCGAATTCATTAAAAAACGCATGGCCACATGATCGCGCCAGCCACGTCAGGGGACGTGGCCTACATTGGTATATCCCGATCACAAAAAAAGGATGGAAAACCGTGAGGTTCTCCATCCTTTGCATGAATCGAATTCATTAACAGCCCATTAGAACGTGACGATCACGTCGAACCCGAGTGTCACCTGATTCATCTTGGTATTGTCGATATAAGCTGGCTTGTATTGCGACCAGTCGTATCGTACTTCAGGACGAATCCAGAGCCAATCCTTCGGCTTATAAATTACGCCAAGGGTTTGTTCGTAGTAGTTGTTCTGAAGGCCGGTCCGGGCTCCGGATGGATCCCAGAAGACTTCTGAACGCCACACACCCGTGACTTTATCGTTGAAATTGTAGAGGAACCAGTTTCCAAACGAAAACCAGGTCACGTTCTTGGCAGGATAATTGTTCGGCACAGGGCCCTGTTGGCCAATTGGCCCGATACCGGCAACCCTGTTCTCAAAGCCTTGGTCCGCTTCCATGACCTGCGTGAGCTTGTCTGTCCATTTGTAGCTCACAACGGTTGTCAGGAAGTTCCGCCAACTGCCTTCATACTGCGTATTGTTCTGGCCAGGACGGTAACCCGCCCAGGCCGAACCAAGCGGATACGTTGGTGTGTTGGCATTGAAGAAGTTTGGGAACTGCCCATGCGTAATCGAGTAGATCGATGTGATGTTCAGCTTTGCATCTTCACTTGTCCAAGCAAAACCGCCCATGTAACCCCATTTGTAATTGGCGTTAAAGAAGCGGTCCCAACCAGGCGTGGTACCATTATAGATGTTCAACTGTTTGGTCGCATGCCATGTGGTCATCAGACCGACGTGGGTGAACGGCTGACCATAGTTGAACATATAAGGCACTGAGAGCAGAGGACGCCCCGTGGCAGGCACCACTTCATAACCGTGAAGCGTGTACCAGCGACCAAACTTCACATCCACGCCGCCTTCGGTCAGGATCGGCAGGTGGGCTTCGCCATAGAACTGGGCCGGATCCCAGCCTGGGAAGTAAGGGAATGGATAGGCATTATTCAAAACGCCCGCCATGTGGTTCCAGTTGGCATCGTTACCAAAGAGGCTGTCGATCCGGAACCCGAAGTTTAGCTCGTCGCTTTGCTCAAGCGCATTTTCGAGGACCAGGTAATACTGATTACCCTGCCACTGATTGGCTTGATAGTTTGGGTTCACGCCGAAATTGAAATGATTTTTCGGCTGACCCGGATTACCTGTGAAACTGTTCTGGATCCATCCATAAAGCTTGACTGGACTATCTTCCAAGCCCAATACACGGTTCAGGAAGGTCGGAGGCTTCTCTGCCTCGGCACCAGATTCAGCGGCGGCTTCCACTTCTGTGGCCCCACCACCTGCAAATCCGCGTTCCGCAGCAGGCAGGCTCAATTCAATATTGGAAGGGCCCGGAGAAACAAGCCCCGGTGTCCCGGAAGGCAACGACGGTGCTGCTGGAGGCGAATCCTGAAACAATACTTTCTTGATGGGGCTATCATCAGGCGTAGACCCAATTCGCTGGCCAAGCGTTTGATTCAAACCCGCCGACCTGAGCATCTTCTTGCCGGAATCCTCACGCGAGAACTTTGACGTAAATCGCGAAACGACCCCGGTACCAACAGAGTCCTGCGCCCCTGCAATTCCATAACCTTGTGATATGGCCACGGCAAATGCAAACAGACGCGAACAGCGGCGAATCCTCGCCGATAAATCGCTACCAGCTTTAGACATCTGATCTCCGATCGGATCAATCATGAGCCTTCACCTTTTGCTTCCTGCTAGGGTGGTGTGATTTCAGCAAACGACTCAGTACAGGCGGAGAGATGCCCTTCTGTGTGCCTTGTTCAACACGTCTCAGAAAATAAACTTTTCCGAGCCGGTAAAGCACACTTTAATGATCGGCTATGCTTACGATTGACTTGATCATTAAACATGCAAAAATCCGCATACTGCTTAAAAGTAGCACAAACCGGGCATACCAAACTCAGCGCCACCTCTCCCATGGCCTGTTAGCTCGATACACCCGGTTTGTATTGCAATGACACAATTCGCCGACTGCGATTTCATGCCATTTTTGTCATATTACCCAAGCGACAAGATCCAGAAACCAGCCTGCTCAAAAAACAGGCGATCACATACCACCCCACTTGCTTCAACGCAAACGATATGCCAAACAACCCTGCCAAAAAACCTTATCCTGGCTTCTTCCCATTGCCTGATCCACAAATCCCGTTGCCTGGTGGATAGCAAAACCCATTTCAGCCGATCGAAACACCCAGAATCCCCTCTCCTGCAAGCACTTTGCATGTGGCGAATCGCCCATTCCCCGGGCCGCTGCGGATCAAGATTGATCAGATTCTTGCTTCGCCACTGACTCACTGCCAATCTTTCTCAAGTGTGTAATGCGCCACTTTCACTTTCCTCGGCTTCAGGGCAATTGCCAAACTTTCTCGCAGATTATGCAGCAAGCTCGCATTGGTATCCGCAATATCCAAGCCGAAATTCAACTGGCCGGCTGTTTCTGAGGCGTCCACCACATAAATCACAGTGCCTTCCGCCAAAGGCAAATCCGCTAAGCACCCGAGCGTTTTTTCCGTGCTTTCCGGATATTGCAGGCCGCCAGCACCTACGATCAAGACAAGGCTCAAAGGGAGCCCGGCCAATTTTGCATTTTCCACCCATTCGGCGAGATCCTGATTGCTCCAGCACCTCCCATAAATCGCTCTGACCGTTTCATCCAACGACTCAATCCCCAATGTCAGGTGCGACACTCCACGAGCCCGATATTCGCCAAGCATCTCAGGCGTCGGTGCCGGGCCATCAAGCCGATGTGTCATCAAATAAACATCACTTTTCTGAGGAATTCGGGGCGGGTCGATCAGCCTTCCCTGAATGTCGATTGTGGTCTCTGTCAAGGCCTTTGCGACCTCCTCAAGATATTCCAGAACCACAGGCATCGGCTGATGAATCAGATCCGAACCTGCCAGATAGATCCCCCTGGCCTGAGGCATTCGTCGCCCCCAGAGACTGATCACCTGATGGAGATGTCTCTGGAATTCGTCGCTTGTGCGCACATGAATCGACGTCGTCCGGGCACCACCAAAACCAATCGGCGGCTCACGAAATTCACCCATCGTGGCCTGAATCACGACCAAGCCGGGGCTGCTCGGCGGGCTCATCGGCAGTGGGCCAAAGGTGCCCATGAATTGCTGCTTCTGACGCGACCAGGCTGCCGAATCCCGCTCGGCAACCCGCTCCAGAAAGTCCAATAACTCCACATTCCCCACTGGCTTGGCCGCCGTCCTGCCGGTCGTCGGTGGTGCCACAGGCTGAAGCTCGCCCGATGCGATCCGGGTGTGCAATTCCATGGCCATCCTCCGCACCGATTCATCCATCTCCACTGATTCGGCATAGCCCAGCGATCGCCTCTGAATCTTGATCTCTTGACCTTCACGCACTCGAATCAAGCCCGTCGTGCTCGTGTCCAATCCCTTCAAATAATGTACGCCCGGTACCCCGGCAAGATTCCTCGGAGTCTCAGGGTCCGCTGCTTCAAAACCAATAAACGCTCGTTGCCAGCGACCCTCCAAATCAAAGTGATAGATCGGTGCATCGTCAAAATAAATCGAACACGCTCCCGGCTTGAACCCGATCAATACCGTTGATCCCGCCCCGTCGCGAAATCCCTGCCGACTCGGGAACATCGCACCCTGTTCAATCAAGCACGCGGCTTCTGTCAAGTGGGCCATGATTTTTATGTCGCCTGAAATCTCGATTCCTTCGTGGGCTGGGCCAATCCAGTTTCGTCTGATTTCGGCCTCAACCAATTCCGAACTTCATGATACTATAACCAATCGTCAGTCAAGCCGTCAGTATGTCAGTCAAAATAATCTGATAGCTGTGTCCGTTTACGGCAAGCTGGCTGGTGGTGGCAAGGAGGCCGACCATGATGCGTTTTCTGTTCGAAAAGCTCTCTCGATTCTTACTCTGGTGCGCCAATCCTGCCAAGCCAGGCCGCACAGCCATGGCCATTGCCCTTGCCCTTCTGCTCACCGGCTTTTTAGGGGCAGCACAGACCAGCCTTTTTGACCGCGACGAGCCTCGATACGCACAGGCCACACGCGAAATGATCGCTTCCGGCGATTGGGTTGTCCCCTCCTTCAATGGCGAACCAAGACTTCACAAACCCGTCCTGATTTACTGGATCATGGCCGGCAGTTTTGCCATTTTTGGCGATTCCGCTCTTGCTGCCAGAATCCCATCCATCATTGCATCCGCCACCGCCGGATCCCTCCTCTTCCTACTCGCCAACCGGCTCTGGGGCCGCCGATCCGCCCTCTGGGCCTGCCTCGTCTGGTCAACCGCTCCACTCACCCTCGTGGAAGGCCGAATGGCCTCGACCGACTCCCTGCTAAACCTATTGATATTAACCATGATGACTTGCCTGGCCAAGCTTTATGCCGACCCCAGCAAGCCCGCGGCCAGGCTTTTCTGGCTCATGTTGGCCCTCTCGATCCTGACCAAGGGGCCTGTCGGGCTGCTGGTCGTCTTGCCAGCCGTCTTGGCCACCCTCTATTTTTCAGGCACACGCCTTCAATGGAATCGGCTCAGGCCGCTCGAAGGTGCCGCAATCATGGCATCCATGATCCTGCCCTGGGCCATCACCTCTACCATTCAAACCGACGGCCATTTCCTGCGGTTTGCAATCGGTCGTGAAATGATCGGCCGAACCATCGCGCCGGCTGAAGGCCATTCCGGCCTGCCCGGCTATTACCTCGCCATGCTTCTGCCTATGTTCTTCCCCTGGTGCTGTTTCCTGCCCATGGCCATAAAGCGTGCCTGGGCAAGACGGGCCGCCGACCCGCGAATGGCCTTTCTGCTGGGCTGGGCGATTGGCCCTCTGATCGTGCTCGAACTTCTGGCCACAAAGCTTGTCCACTATCATTATTCCGGATATGCCGCTTTGGCCATCCTGGTGGGCCACGAATTGAGCCACCTGGAAAAGCTCGCCCTCAGGCCGAACCTGATCGCCGGCGGCCGATTCCTTAGAGCCTCCATGATCTCCACCATCGCCCTGGCCTCTATGATCTTTCTCGGACTCGCTTCCGTGGGCACCTGGGCCATCGCCACTGTCTGCCTGCTCGTTGCCGCCGTTTTTCTCTGGACATTCCGACTCCTCCTGCCCGCTCTCAACAATGGACAATGGCCATACGTCTTACGAATCACAAGCGCAGGCTGGATCACCGTCTCGCTCCTGGTCATCACCTTGCTTCTGCCTCTCAGCAATGGCCGAAGGCTCAGTGTTCGCGTGGGCAACCGACTTGCCGTTCAGGCGGATCGACTCAAAGTGCCCATCGCTCTGGGCGAATTTCGTGAGCCAAGCCTGATTTTCGGAATCGGGTCGGCCAACGCCATCCCAATCTCGCGCAGCATGACACAGACTCGTTCCATTGTCACGCAACAAGGCGCCACTCTCATGCCCCTGAGCCCCGCAGAACTACGCAAAGTCCAATCCATGAGCGATTTGCTAGTACAGCCACTGGAAGACGTCGAAGCCCTTGACTGGGACCGCGGCCGGCGCCGGTCGCTCACAATCTGCCTGCTGACCCGCAGACCCGAACAACGGCTCGCAGAGCTGCCCGGCCGATCGGAATTGATCCCAAACCGGACCACCCCCGACCCCATCCGACGATATTAAACGGTATTCACCCGGAAAACCGGTTTTCAAAAGGCAAATGGGTTTCATGGCATTTTTTCGAATCTTTTTTTGGGGGCCCGATGATGCCACGAAACAGCCCTTGATCAGGCTCCGCGCGGGCTCTCGTCCAATTCATCGCCCATCCGATTGATTCCAATCCGTACGGCAATCAATGCAACCACCAATATCAAGGCTCCGCTATAAAACGGAGCCGCTTCACCAAATTTGCCCAAAAGCTGATTCGCCCAGAAATAGTTGATCATCCGGCCCATGGTTTGGGCCGAAGTCAATGTCCCAAAAACGGCCCCCTGAATATGGGCGGGGGCTGTGCGTGAAATCAGGCCTGTCAGGCTCGGGTTCGACATCCCCTGCCCCAACCCCACAATCACAAGCGATGGCAATAGCAAAGCCACCATATCGACCTGTGAAAGGCAGAGAAAACCAACGATCAAGGCCATCATTCCCACCTTGATCAGCCGCTTCTCACCAAACCGCTTCACCAGTCGGCGGATCAGAAACCCTTGCGCAAAGGCACCTACAAAACCGAGAAATGCAAACCCGAGAGAAGCCTGCGCCGACGAAAAGCTCATCCTTCGCTTCAGATAAAGACTAAATGTCCCTTCCAGACTCGACCACCCCATGATCAGCAATGCACTCGCCAGAACCAGCATGCCCAGACACGGGTCATGAAGCACCTTGCGCACACCCTCAAGCCCCACCACTCTGGCCTGAGTGCCTATGTTTGAGCCCGGCGGGCGGCTCTCCGGCAACTTCAAGGCCACGATCATGCCGGCCGTCATTGAGAACATGGCCGCCGCCAAAAAAGGCACTCTCAGACCATTGGGTCCAAGATCAATTTCTGTGAGAATCCCTCCCAAAATCGGCCCCATGATAAAACCAAGCCCAAAAATCATCCCGATCAAGCCGAAGGATCGGGCCCGATCCTTCGGCTGGGTCACATCCGCCACATAGGCCTGTACAACCAAAATATTGCCCCCTGAGGCCCCGTCGAGCATCCGAGCCAAAAGCATCAACTCAAACTGCTTCGTGATCGCCAAAATCAAAAATGAAATCATTGTGCCTATCTGGCTGGCCAATAAAATCGGTTTTCGACCAAACCGATCGCTCAATCTCCCCAATATCGGGCCCGCAAAAAGCTGACAAAATGGATACGCCGACATGAGCATCCCAATGCGGGTCGGACTGAAACCGGCAAGATCTGCATATCGGGGCAATAATGGAACCACAAGGGTAAAACCCAGCAAGTCGACCATCAGCACCAGCAAAATCAACTTCAATTGGCCCTTGGAAGCCGACGGGGTAACAGGCTCAGCCTGCTTTTGATCAACTTGACTCATATGATTTCTGGCAATTTCTACTATAGACAGAGAGTTGTATTAGGAATGGCAGATTTTGGCGACCAATTACATCTCGGGCGGATCGCCGGAAGGGATCTGATCTGCAAGGGATGTACTGGCGGAATCGGCTTGTTTATCTTGCTCGATTCGTGACGCAATACGCTCTTCACGCATCCGATCTGCCAAATCTTTGACTTCGTTAAGAAGCTGGCCCTGAAGTTCTATGATCTTATATTCCATCGAAAATGCGGCCAGACTCACCACAAAAACGCACACCGCCGCCACATGATGGTACAGGCTTTGCTGAGGCATCGGAATCGGATATTCCCGATGCACCCACGCGCCGGCCCAAGCTGCGATTGAGACCATGGTCATGGCCCGAAATTCCCATTTGAAGGCCTTACGCTTGTTGCCTTTGGATCTCGCCAGGATTTCGGGCGGCATCTTGTAGATTTCCACCACTTCCCGCACCCAACGATTTGTGCCGAGAAGGTAGGTGTAGACAATCGAATGTACAAGCAGTGTAAACATGACTGTGGCAAGGCCAATCAGAAAGTGTACACCAAGGGCTTGATCGTGCCGGCCCGGCCATTGCGAAACCGACACCAGGCCAAGCACATAACTGGCCAGCAGAAGCGAGAAATCCGTGATGGCAAGTTTGACGAAGATTCGGTTCATAAGGTGGGTTTCTTCAGACTTTCAGGCACTCTGCAACAGTGCGGATCTAGAGGTTCATTGCTGATTCGCCTGATGCTCAAATCCAAGTGAGATCACGGACGCCTGTTTTTTTCGGGCGAGGGAATGCGGCAAGGGGGAGGGAAGGGGGGGATTCGATCACTCGGCAAGTTCGGCCATGAATCGGGCGCCGGCCCGAATGCCCTTGTGGAAGTCGGACAGAGAGAATTTTTCGTTCGGGCCATGCAAGTTATCGTCGTTCTGGCCCCAGCCCAGCAAAAGTGTATCAACTTTCAATTGGTCTTTGATCAGACCCACGACCGGGATCGATCCACCTTCCCGAACCAGCACAGGCTCGCTCTCAAATGCCAGGGCCACCGCTCGCCGCGCTGCGGCCATTCCAGCCGTGTCGGTTTGCACAACCACACCGGGCGCGCCATGATGCTCAATGATCTCGTAAGTCACTCCCACAGGGCACACTTTGGCCACATGCTGGCGAAAGAGATTGGCGATCTCTTTATTCGACTGATTCGGCACCAGCCGAAAGCTTAGCTTGGCACCCGCCTGCGCCGGCAAAACCGTCTTCGGGCCAGGCCCGGAATAACCGCCCCACAGGCCATGCACATCGCAGGTCGGCCGGGCACTTTTACGTTCCAAAGTGGTGTAGCCAGCTTCACCACTGAGAGCACTCACACCCAGCCGGCTGGCAAATTCAGATTCCACGAACGGCAACTTCGCAAATTCCGCGCGTTCCCAGTCAGCCAAAGGTGTTACGGCATCATAAAAGCCTTCCACGGCCACCCGCCCTGAGGCGTCATGAAGGCTTGAAATGATCCGGCAAAGAGCGTTTAACGGGTTCGCCACCGCCCCGCCAAACATGCCCGAGTGCAAATCCGTTTTCGGACCATGCACAACGATTTCAAGGTAGCAGAGCCCCCTCAGGCCATAAGTGACTGCGGGCACACCCGGGGCCCACTGGCTCGTGTCAGAAATCACCGCATAGTCGCAGGCCAGTTCCGATGCGTAGTCTGCAAAAAACTTCTCAAGATTCGCCCCGCCCACCTCTTCTTCACCCTCAATCACATAAATCACATTCACTGGCAACCCACCACCAGCCTTCATCCAGGCTTCAGCCGCCTTGAGATGCGTGAAGAACTGACCTTTATCGTCTGTAGCGCCCCGTGCATAAAGATTGCCGCCCTTCTCCACCGGCTCAAAGGGTTCCGTATCCCAACCATCGCTTTTTTCTGCCGGCTGAACATCGTAATGACCATAAACCAGGACGGTCGGCTGACCCTCAAGCCGCGGCGATCTGCCCAGAACAATCGGATGCCCGGCCGTCTCAACCAGCTTGGCAGATATGCCGCTCCCATTCAAATCGTTGCACACAAACTCAGCCGCCTTACGCGTGTCGGCATTGTGGGCTGGCTGGGCACTCACCGACGGAATCCGGATCAAGGCCTTGAGTTGCTCTTCAAATCGAGCCGCATTCTCTGACAAAAACTGATTGACACTGGACCACTGGCTATCAGCCGTTTTTGAAGACATTTGCAGGCACCTTTCACCCGGGCATTGGATCAAGCCAATCGCAAAATGAGAGTTTCGATAAGAATGATTATAACAAAATGGATCAAAAAAATCTGGATGCTGCTCTGAAAGCTTAGGGCTTGTACATCAACTCAACATGGACCTGCCAGATCCGTTCACGCAAAACCCATCGTGACGGGCCCCTAATCACCAGATACACTCGTCACTGCGACTTCTTCAGATCGAGCCGTTTTTTATAACGGGCGCGGTCCGCAGCCTCGCCCTTGCCGCTCACGGCAATGCCCGTCTCGTAATAGACACCCTCATCAAAACCAAGCTCGGCCAGCAATCGCCGATTCTTCTGATAGCGCACATGCTCCTTGAGCGTTTTACCAAGAGCCTCTGGCAGACCTGCTTCCATGGAATCTGCCGATAGCTGATGAACCACTTTGCCCCCTATCCCGAAGATATCGGGCTCGATCACCAATACACCCTCTTGAATGGATTGACCCTGAATCTTGGTCAAGCCCTTGATCGAATCGGCTGAGGCATAAACAAATCGGCCTAGAAATCGATTCTCCCAAGCCAGTTTGGAAACCTTCGACTCCAATTCGTCCCGACCTGAATTCGAGCCCGCCAAAACCAACACCAACGGCTGCTGGTCGGCCGCAGCAATCGCAAGCCCGATTTTCGGACTCAAAGCGATCGGCAAAGAGGCCACTCCAGCCACTTTCCCAGCCTCATATTTCCTGGCCAGTTTGTCCATGGAGGCCGCCATCTCTGATGGATCAGCAAAAAAATCGCGAGGCCCACGACCAGGCCCTCGGCCACGCATGGCCGGCTTGGCGTCGGGCGACAGAATGGCAAAGGCCGTATTGGCCACATCGCCACGCACAAATTGACTCACAAAGGCCTTCTCGGTTTCATCCTCGTTAGAGGCCAACCGAATGCAAACAAAATTCCTGGATGAGGCAATCACCTCGGCGCGGGACAGGAAACTCCTGTCCATTGTGACCTTGCCTGGTCACCACATTCCCGAAACGCCCGCACAATGCGGCGCAGCACTCACAAACAGAATCGGTTTGCCGGTACGCTTCGCCTCGGCCAAGCCCCGGTCCAAGGTGGCAAACCACTGGATGGAAGCCTCTTCACCCGTCCTGGTTTCTGCAACCGGAAAGACCGGTTTTTCAGCGACCGATTTTTCAGAGACCGCCTGCGAAATGGCCGATTGGCCTGCCAAAAGGCTCGCGGCAAACATCAGAAACAATCCGGCATTTGGAATGGACATCGCGCCCCCCTTCAATTTCTTATTGAACAAGCCAGACCACGACTCGTAAAAACCCATAGCGGTCAATCTACCCGATGGATTCCCAAAAAGCTCGTAACCGTTTGTAACCAGCGCCGACAACGCCTATGATCCGTCCGGATCCAGTCCAAAAAACTCAAAAAGCCGCTCCCCAAAAATATATCTGGAAGCGGCTTTTGATTTTACCGACAGATTCGCTCCATGAAGAACGATCAGGAGAGCATCCGGTCTGCCTTCTTGAGCAGGTCGCTCACTGGCAAGCCGTGTGGGCAGGCGGCGTCGAGCTTGTCCACTTCCAGTTCGGCCATCATCCGGGCTTCCGGTGGCAGCGCCTGATACAGGGCACGAGCGTTTTGTCGCTTGCCATAAGCTTCGTAATATCGCATAAAGCGAAGCACTTCCGAGACCTTCACACCCTTTGAGGCCGTCTCGCACAGGCTGCCGCAGCCATGGCAATACATGTTGGCAGTCTGGGTGCGATATTGCTCCAGAAGCTTCGATTCCATGGCCGTGAGCGGAGCCTTGCTGGCGGCCACGTTTTCACGCAGGTCGCTGAAGGTCGTCATCTCACTGACCACGACCTGAATGCGTGGGTCGGCCCAGACAGTCTTGATTGCTGCCACTTCCTTCTTGAACCCCTTCTGGACATATTCCGCATGACGCTCCGGAAAGCTCGCTTCCGCGCCGCCCTGCGTCTTCATCGCCACAAGACCAATATTCGCCTTGTGGGCGCGGTCCATGGCCTTCTGCAAGCCATCGGTGTTGATCTTGTCGCGGAAGTTGTACTTCAGCATGATCTGGTCGATCCAGCCGCAATCCACCGCTGCATTGATGATCTCCACCAACAGGGCATCGTGGCACGACAAACCGGCAAACTTGATCTTCCCCGCCTTCTTCAAATCCTCAAACGCCTTCTTCACTCCCGGATCACTCAAGTGCGCCAGCTCCTTCGGGCCACCTACACCGTGAATGTAGTAAGCATCCACATAGTCCGTCTTCAAGCGGCCAAGGCTCTCGTCAAGACGCTCCCGATAAACCTTCGGAGCATCTGCACCCGCTACCTTGCCCTTCGCATTCTTCGAAACCAGATACACTTTGTCACGCATCTTCGTGCGCTCCAAAACCTGGCCCAAAACCTTCTCGCTGTTCGTGTTTTCGTACGACTCCGACGTGTCAATATATCGCACGCCTGCAAACAAAGCCGCCTGAACAAAACTTGGACTCAACGCCCAACTCGTTCCCATACCAAGCTTGCTGACCTTCTGGCCCGTCCGCCCAAGCGTCGCCAAGGGGACGGCATCGTCGCCCTGGCCAGGCTTATCCTGCCAAAACGCACTGGCCTGCTGGCCTGTTATCAAGCCGGCACCTGCTCCGGCAACTGTGGTCGTTTTCAAAAAATCGCGACGATGGCTTCCGCCGGCACCTGAACATGACATGGCTGGGGCTCTCCAAGTCGGTTAAATCTCGCTAAAATCGGTTTCCGCCACATTGACGGGACGCCTCGTTAGCGAATTGGCAGGATAGTGTATGAGCATTCAAGGCGGGTTGACTGAATCAGGAATTTCTCCTGATTCAAATCTGATCGAACTTAACAATATCTTAATTCCCATTCCTTTGGTTGGCAAGTCGGATAGAATTGAGATGAAAACAAAAATCATCGCTCATCTAGGTGCACGTACTCTCGAAATCACTTGTAAAACCCTCAAAAACAAATCTTAAAATCAAGAATCGAAACCTTTTCCCATGCAAGTTTTTCTCTCCGATACCAGCCTGCTCATTGTCCAATGTTTTGCCGCATTCAGTATCAGTGCCGCAATCGTCGCTTCAATACACGTCATTTTACGACGCGGCGACAATCGCTCCGCCATCGGTTGGATTGGCCTCTTCTGGCTCGGATACCCCCTCATCGGAAGCCTCATCTATCTCATGGTCGGTGTCAATCTGATCCGACGCGATAAAAAAGCCATCGGCGCCGCTATCCTCTCCAAAACCAAACGACGACGTCCTCACGCACCCAGAACCGGTACCGAGCCGCTTCGATCACTCGATCTCGCTCCTCATATGCACACCCTCAAAAAAATGGGCGACCGAATCCTCGGCAACAAACTCCACTCTGGTAATCTGATCGAACCACTCATCGGCGGTTCCCAAGCCTATCCCGCCATGATCGCCGCCATCAACTCAGCACAACGCTCCATCGCATTGGCAAGCTATGTCTTTAAGGACGACTTCGCCGGCAACCAATTCGCCGATGCCCTCCAAAATGCCCAAAATCGAGGCGTACAGGTCCGTGTCCTCATCGACGCCATGGGCTCCACTCACGGCGGTCGAAGCATCTACCGAAACCTGAAAAATCGCGGCCTGCCCGTCTACCGCTTCATACCCACTCTCGGCCTCCCATTCTTTCGATTCATAAACCTCAGAAATCACCGGAAAATCCTCGTCGTCGACGGTCACACCGCCTTCACAGGTGGAACCAACATCGATGTCGCCTTCTGGACAGAACATTGCCCTCCTGACGTCGAAACCAAATTCGACTTCCATTTCCGTGTCCAAGGGCCCGTCATCTCAGATCTCATGGCCGCTTTCGAACAGGATTGGCGATTCACCACCGGCGAAGCTCTCGATGGCGACACCTGGAAAGTCGCCTTAATCCAACAAGGCCCCATGTTTGCCAGAGGAATTCCCGATGGACCTGATTCCGACACCCGACTCACTCACAGCTTTATACTCGCCGCACTGGCAACCGCAAAACACAACATCCGAATCGTCACCCCCTATTTCCTGCCACCCTCCGATATCATCTCCGCAATCGGTGTCGCCATCCTCAGAGGCGTAAAAATCGAAATCCTTGTCCCAGACCCTACCAATAACCTACTCGTCCAATGGGCCTCCAGCGATTATCTCAAAAAAATCGACGAACTTGGCGGAATCGTCTGGGCCGATAAAGGACACTTCAGCCATACCAAACTCATGGTCGTTGACGGTTGCTGGTCCATGATCGGTTCCGCCAATTGGGACCCACGAAGCCTCAGACTCAATTTCGAGTTCAACCTCGATTGCCATAGCGAAGAATTGGCCAGCAAAATCAATCATTACTGGGACGAACGAATTAAATCAACGCAAATCTGGCATCACCCCACCATCGGAGAACGACCAAGATGGATGGAAATTCGCGATGGGCTGGCTCGTCTCTGCACTCCTTTATTATGAAACCATGAAACTCCACCCATGAAATCTCCAAACGAAGTCCCTCCTCTGAGGATCCAAGCCAGGTTTCATCTCAAAACCCCAGAAATCGCTCACATCCATTGGTCAAAATTGGAAAACCACCCAGATCATCTTGCCGATGATCTGGATTTTCAAAACCCTGACTCCGGATTCCTTCACAAAATCCGCAACTGGATCGATCGACACATCGGCGCTCATCATGATGAAACCCAAATGCTTCGAAAACTTCATAAAACCACTCATCTCGAAATCCTATTCCCTCACGATCAACCCGACCCACACCTCATCCCTCTACACCTCAATGCCTATTGGAATCAGCGCAAATCCAAACACCTCCGGCGAATGATTCTCGCCGGAGCCCTCATGATCTCCGCAATCCCATTAATCGCATTG
The DNA here is from genome assembly GCA_945865635.1 of Candidatus Kuenenia stuttgartensis. Classification (GTDB taxonomy): domain Bacteria; phylum Planctomycetota; class Planctomycetia; order Isosphaerales; family Isosphaeraceae; genus QWQI01. The sequence continues at coordinate 1,350 of CAMBEP010000085.1, read as the reverse complement.
CCCGGACCCAACGTGCTCGGCCTCGCCTTCTCTTACCTCATGTGGCACCACTGGCGAATCCTTCAGGGGGTCCGAAAGGCAAGCTCCGGTGCCATCCTCATCGAATCAAAATCCACTGCTCCAAGCCCAACCAATCTCTCGCCTGCCGATTTTCACCAGCCTGAAACCCAACCCTGAAAACCATGAAACTCTTGACCTATAACATCCATAAAGGAATCGGCGGACGCGATCGAAAATATGACCTCAACCGTATCCTCGCCGTGATCGAAGAAATCGACCCTCAAATCATTTGCCTACAAGAAGTCGATTCCCACGTCCGCCGTTCCAGACTCGATGACCAGCCGTCCATTCTCGCCCTCCATTTCGGCTTCCATTCTCTCTTCCAACTCAATGTGCCCGTCGGTCGCTCCGGTGGATATGGAAACCTCATCCTCTCAAAATGGCCCCTGATTTATTCGCAACAGCTTTCATTAAGAATCGGATCCCGAAAACCTCGTGGATTGCAACTCGCAAAACTCAATACCCCACTCGGCCATATGGCAATCGCCAACTGGCATCTCGGACTCACTCATCCCGAACAGATCCGACAGGTTCAGCAATTTCTCTCCCATTGCCAAGCCCCAATCTGGGCAGACCTGCCCATGATCGCCGCCGGCGATGCCAACGACTGGGGCAACCGGCTCTTCCACAAAATCCTCGGCCCAGCAGGCTTCCATCATGCAAGCCTGCCTGTGGCACACTGCCGCTCATTTCCAGCCTGGTTCCCAGTCGCATCACTCGACAAGGTTTTTACCCTCAACGGCATCCGACACCTCTCCACCTACACCGTTCAAAACAAAATCACCAGACAAGCCTCAGATCACCTCCCATTGGTCGTCGAATTCGAATTGGAATAAGCGAAACTAGTCGCGGTCATAAACATAACTTATTGTTCGAACCGATGCCGGAGGAATCGCAGCCTGTAGCCGTTGGTTGACAAGCGCGATTGACGACACCACCGGACGACGAAACGGCATAAGGTCTTGCACCACTGCCGGGGTGCCAGCAGCTTTTACCCCCATCTCATAACCTCTTTGTTACGCATAAGTTATAAAGCCTTAATAAATCTATAGATCAATGGATTTGGTTTTAGGGCCGAAGGTCCGTCCCATACCAGCCTTGGGCAACGCCCAAGGACGGCGTAAGCCTTGAAGAAATCCTATTTTACCATCCCTCCCGCCTCCACTCCCGGACCTTTGGTCCGGGAGTGGAGGCGGGAGGGAATCAGGTAGGGATTGTTCTTGGTTCGTCCGCCTGTCCCAGGCCGTTGGCCTGGGCTGGTATGGACCGCACCGTTGGTGCTTAAAGCCG
>CAMBEP010000084.1 GCA_945865635.1 Candidatus Kuenenia stuttgartensis | reverse complement strand
CACCGGACGACAACGCGGCATAAGGTCTTGCACCCCTGCCGGGGTGCCAGCAGCTTTTACCCCCATCTCATAACCGGTGGTGTCGCTTCGCTCAACCACCGGCTACTTGCTTTGATGCCTCCGGCATCATTCTGATACGATGTATCATGTGTGGCCGCGACAACTATAAGTTCGCAAGAAACTTGGGGCGATTGAAGCCGTGGCATTCGAAGAATTTAAAAAAAAGGGCAAAAAACGAGAAGTTTCTGCCCATTTTTTTTGGTCTTTAATCAGAAAAACGACTCAATCAGTTGGCCAGGGCCTTTTCGATGGCGGCTGTGACCTTTTCGCTTTCAGGGCTTTCTCTTGGCTCGAAACGGGCGACGATTTCGCCATTCTTGCCGACCAGGAACTTGGCAAAGTTCCAGGCAATATCGCCCTTGTAGCCTTCAGAGCTGGTCAATTCCTTGTAGAGCGGGTGGATACCTTCGCCCTTGACCACGATCTTCGAAAAGAGCGGGAAGCTGACTTCGTAGTTGCTCTTGCAGAATTCCTTGATTTGCGAGTCGGTGCCTGGCTCTTGCTTGCCAAATTCGTTGGCAGGGAACGCCAGAACTTCGAAGCCCTTGCTGTGGTACTTCTTGTAGACCTTTTCCAAGCCTTCGTATTGTGGGGTCAGGCCGCATTTGCTGGCCGTGTTTACGATCAGAAGAACCTTGCCCTTGTAGGCGTCGGCCAGCTTGACGTCCTTGCCGTCAATATTTTTGACTTCGTGGTTCAAAACGTTGGCACCGAAGGCAAATGCCTTGCGGCCAGCCAGCATGGCGGCAGAAAACGCCATGAAAACGCGTCGTGAAAGCTTCATCATTGGTTGCTCCTCAAAAGGGATAGGACATTCGGAATCACAATCCGAAACGACTCATCGTCTAATAGACTAATCATTGGCCGATTGAGTCGCAAGGTGGACATGGTTTATGATAAACGGATTGACTGCGAATGGAAACCCTTTCCGGATTGACCATAGGGCTGTCCGTCCATGCATAAGATACACAAGATCAAGCAATTATGAACGAATCTTCGCGAACCGAAGGTGCCCGACGCGCCTTGGCTGCCGCCTCTGTTCACGCCACCTTGAACAACCGCCGGCAGGTAGAACCAATCGACTTGCTCCATGCCGTGCTGGCCGACGAAGAAAGCCCGGCCGTTGTTCTGCTTGCAGAATTTGGAATGAGCGATGAGGCCCGGTCGCAATGGCTTACCGGTCAGTCCGGCGCATATCGATTCACTCCATCCAGCCATGAGTCGACCAGCGACACCGTTGTAGGTCAGTCACAGGCCTTAAAAATGGCTGTGGCCGATGCAGAGCTTTATGTGCGGGCTGTCGATCGATCCCGCCCTGTGGGTACCGAAGAGATTCTCTATGGCCTGATCACCAGTAGCAAGGATGTGGCCAGGGAAGTTCAAAGACTTTCGGTGGATATGGAGAGGTTGATTGCCTATTTCACCATTCAGTCTGAACAGACCATGGAGATGCTGCCCCTGCCAGAAGGCTGCGAGCCGCTCGTCCTGATGGATTCCGTGGAATCGGCAGACATTGCCCGGATTATTGATGCCGCTTCCAACCGGGTGCGTGAAGGGCTCCGGGTGATCGAGGATTACGCCCGATTTGCGCTCGATGATCCCTCATTGACTCGTGGCCTGAAGGATGTGAGGCATCGCTTGAAGGCCGCCATGACTGGCTTCCCCGCGGAGCTTCTGATCCCCCAGCGCGATACAAATGGCGATGTGGGCACACACATCATGACGGTGGATGAAGGTATTCGCTCAAGCCCGCTGGATGTTCTGGTCGCCAATTTCAAGCGCGTCACGGAAGCCCTGCGATCGCTTGAGGAATATGCAAAGCTTTATGATGTATGGGTCTCAGGTCGGTTTGAGGTGCTTCGCTACGACCTTTATACACTCGAAAAACGTGTGGTTTTAGCCGTCTGGGGTGTCCGCAGGCTGGCAACGGCCAAGCTTTGTCTTTTGGTCGGAAACCTGCCGACTTTAGGCGATTTGATCTGGGTGGTTTCCGAAGCGATCGAGGGCGGGGTGGACTTTATTCAGCTCCGCGAGAAAAACCGGCCTGACCGGGTCTTGCTGGAACACGCCCGAGAGGTTCGGATCATTACGGCCAAGGCCGGAGTTCTGTTTGCGGTGAACGATCGTGTGGATATTGCCCGGATTGCCAGTGCCGACGCCGTTCACCTTGGACAGGACGATTTTACGGTGCGTGATGCGCGGCGTCTTGTGGGGCCGCGCATGTTGGCAGGGGTTTCGACACATGAGCCAGGGCAGTTTCGCAAGGCGATTTCAGACGGTGCTCAATATCTTGGTGTCGGGCCAGTGTTTCAGAGTCAGACCAAGAATTTTCATGAATCGGAAATGGCTGGCCTGGGCTATGTGCGACAAGTATCGGAAGAGACGACCATGCCATGGTTTGCGATTGGTGGAATTGACACACGGAATGTGGATCAGGTGATTGAGGCAGGGGCAACACGGGTGGCCGTGAGTTCTGCCATTTTGAAGGCAGACCGGCCACGGGTCGCAGCTCGAATTTTGAAGACCAAACTGGATTCCATTTGATCTTATACGCTTCGCGGTCATAAACGACATATTTCGATGGAAACGAAGTGCCGAAGGCATCGCAGCCTGCAGCCGGTGGCTGAAGAGCGCGAGCGACGACACCACCGGACGACGACTCGACCAACAATTCTTGCCCCCCGGCGGGGTGCCACAAGCTTTTTTTCGCATCCAAATCCGGAAGATGCCGCTGCGCTCAACCACAGGCTACACACACTGTCTGATGCCTCCGGCATCCTTTTAAATGCCGAAATATGTCATTTGTGACCGCCCAGACTATAATACAGCCGGGTTTGTTGGTCGTGCGCGCCCGATGAGGGCATCGGGGCGACATTGTTATGACGATTTTTCGTTTGAATCTGCGAATGGTCTATTGACGATCGAAATCGGCCAATGCAGGCCGAGTCACCTGACGCGGCGTCGCGCGATCAGGTGGCCGTGTTGATGAAGACGTGCAAATTCCCTTTGGTGACTGGACTGGATCATGGCAGAACAACGACTTTGACTCGTTGTTCGAGCAAATAGAGGATCAGGTTGGTGAGATCCTGAGGGGTCAGGGCGTCGGCCCAGTTGGCGGGCATGGGCGAGAGTGGGTTGACCGTCTGTTCCGCCACTTCGCCCTTCGGAACCCGCACATCCCGGCCCTGGGCGTCGGCCAGAACGAGCACGGCACCTTCGTCACGCAGTAGCAGGCCGGTCAGAACCTGCCCCTCTTTCGTGGCAATGGTCGTTGAGCGAAACGCTTGATCCACATTGCGGTTAGGGTCGAGAATGTCTTCGACCAATCGCTCCACGCCCCGGACTCCCACTCCGTCGAGTTGAGGCCCCACGCGGGCCCCCTTGCCGCCAATCTGGTGGCAGGTGGCACAGTTTTTGGTGTAGACAGACTCGCCGGCCACCACGTCGCCCTTATTTGACTGAATGAACTCGCGACGCTGGGCGATCAGCTTGGCAATGCGTTCGTCGCCGGCCGGAATCCCTTTCAAGGCCGCTGCCATGCGGGAATCTCGCTGACGAAGCTCCGTCTGCTTAAATTTGGCTTCCACAGGCCGAATCTGCAAGAGTCGGGCCGATGCTTTGCCGACCTCTACAGCAGAAAGCAAGGCTTCAGCACCGACGGGTCGCTGCACCAGTGCCACGGCAATGGCCTGTTGCAATCGGGCCGGTGCGGTTGCAATTTTATCGACCAGAATGGTATCGGTTTCCGGCTGCCCCATCCGGCCCAGAATGGCTGCCGATTGATCGCGCATCTGGGGAAGTTGTGTTGCGTCGCTCAAGGTTTCGGACAACAGTTGACGGGCCTTGGCAGGATTCAAGCGTGCAACGGATTCGAGTGCCGAAACCCGGATATTTTCTGCCCGGTTCCGGTTCATGCCGACCTCTGCAATCGGCCCCGCCAGATCCGCCAGGCCCATGGTGGCGGCAAGATCTGTTGCGGCGGTCATTTGGCTGCCGATCAGTGATTTGTCGGAATTCAGAAGGCCTCGAACAAGCTGGGCGGTCCAATCCCTTTGTGATTTTAAAGGTGCCTTACCGCTGGATTGGCGACCTTGCGACATGGCCTTGGCCAAGCCAAGTTGCTCTTGGGTGCTGCTGGAACGGGTGGCCCAGCTCACGAGCTGGTCAAGGTCGGAATCGGACCCGAATCGAGCTACGTATTGGGCGAATTCGTCGGGCCTTGGCGTGTTGGGCCGGCCACTGGTCAAATATTTTGCGACAAATGACGAGGCTTCCGCAACAGTGGCACCCAGAGCGCAATCGGCAAGCCGGTCGTAATCGGCTTCAGCCCAGGTTTTTTTGGCAATTTCCTGCATGATCCGGGGTTTGTTCAGATGATCACGAATTGCCATTCGAATCACGTGAATCTGGTGTGTGTCAGCGGCCGGAGAATCGGCCAGAGCCACCAGCAAAGGGCTCAACTGATCATATTTTGGGCTTTGTCCGAAGGCTTCGGCAGCCGAGCGGCGGACCATCCCATCAGAATCTTTGAGGCCTCCCAGAACAAGGCTTCGCCAGCCGTCATATCCCTGTGGCTTATCGGCCAGAATTCGCATCGAATGGGTCCGAATCGTGGGGTCCGGATCCTGTGCCAGGGCCGCCAGTTGCACGGCTGAAAGCTTGCCGGTGCGGTGCAGAACCCACATGGCATGCCGCTTGGCCGCTTCATCGCCGATGGGTTTGGCAATGATCGCCGAGAGTGGTGCCACGGCTTCATTGCCACCGCGGGCGTTTAGCTGGTTTGTGGCCTTCACTCGAATGACCATGTTGGGGTTTGATAGGGCCTTGATCAAATCTGCCAAAGGAGCCGTGGTCCAATTCGTAGTGGCTGTTTTCAGGTCGGGCTGGGCGGCTTTGTCGCCGGTGTAGACGATTCGCCAGATCCGGCCGCGTTCGCGGTCGCGGCCGGGGTGCTGGAGCGAAACTTCATAATGGCCAATGATCCGGTTGTAAAAGTCGGCCACATAAAGGGCACCGTCGGGGCCAAACTTCAGGTCGACTGGCCGGAACCAGGGATCTTTCGAGACGAGAAAGTCCGGCAACTCCAGGGCCTGAAACGTGCCGCCGGTGCGGACAAAACGGTCGTGGTTGATCCGGTTTGTCACCACATTCCCGACCCACGCCCGCCCCCTGTATTCGGCAGGAAACTGGCTGCCGGTGTCGATGGCCACCCCGGCGATGCCTGTCGAGTAGTGGTCATGGCGAATCATGTCAGGGCCAAATCCCATACCATCGTGAGGCTTGCCAAAGCTTGGGTAAAACGCCCCTTTAAGAAGCTGGTACAGGGGCTTGGAGTGGCAGTCGGATGTGAACAGGTTGCCCCACTCATCCTGAGCGATTCCAAACGGGTTCACCTGACCATTGGTGTGGCGTTCGACATGCGACCCATCCGCCTTCATGCGATAGGTGTTCCCAGAACTCAGGCTGATGGTGGAACCGTCGGCAGCCTTGATGGTAGAATCATTGTTAAAGCCATGACAGGCATAGATCCAGCCGTCGTAGCCCCAGGTGAAGGCGTTGGTCATGCCGTGCGTGTCGCGCTGACCGATTTGTTCGTAAACCTTTTCTTTTTTATCGGCTTTGCCATCGCCGTCGGTGTCGGACAACCGCCAGACATTGGGGATGGAGTGCACCAGAGCTTCGCGAGGCGATAGTGGCAGGAGGCCGATCGGTATATTCAGGCCTTCGGCAAAAACCTCACGCTTGCGGGCGCGACCATCGGGCCCAAAGTCGCTGAAGATCAGGACTTGATCACGACCAACCTTGCCTGCCGGGGCAGGAAACGGATATTCCAGGCTTGATGTCACCCAGAGACGACCCAAGTCATCAAATGCCAGATTCATCGGCTTATGAACGTCGGGCTCAGCCACCACGAGCTGGGCCTCGAAACCCGGAGGCAGGGTAAACGTGGCTTTTTCCTGGTCAGGCGACAGGGCTTCGGTCGGGGCAACCAGATCAATTCTACCAGGATTATTGCCTGGGTCATTCTGGGCCTGGCCTGATTCCGGGAATGAAGCCCATATGGTCAGTGCCAGACCTGCCAATATCGAGAAATTCGGTTTCATGAGTCTCACACATTTTCAGGGAGATAAGAATGAGTGCGCAGGAGCATCACGAAATCATTCGAAAAACGACTTGATGTGTCGTGATGAACCGCTGCTCAGGCTTGGAATGACGAGCATATCCAGTCAAATCTACCAGATCCGAATGGTTTAGAATAGCCTTGATCCACTGTTCCAACCAAACAATTCTTCAGGAGTAACAAACCAGCGAATCCCAGGAAGATCCATTCGTCTTTTACTCTTCGCGACCATTAATGACACTTTTTGATCGCGACGATGCCGGAGGCATCGCAGCCAGTAGCCGGTGGTTGAGGAGCGCGAGCAACGACACCACCGGACGACGACGCGACATAAGGTCTTGCACCCCTGCCGGGGTGCCAGCAGCTTTTACTCCCATCTCATAACCGGAAGGTGCCGCTTCGCTCAACCACCGGCGACTTGTTTTGATGCCTCCGGCATCATTCTGATACGATGTATCATGTGTGGCCGCGACAACTATATACTCCAAAACTTGCGTTATCTTGAAAATTTTTGACTCATGATGTATAATTTTCGGTATCTGTATAAATCGGCAAAAAAAGATCGGGCGAAAACATATGGATTCGATCCCATGCGAGGTTTGCCTGATCAACTTCCATGCAGATCAACCGATCTGAGCCATGAAAAACGAATCGAAAGGGGCACGCCATGCGGCAAATCGAGATTCAAGCAAGTTCTTATCGCCGCAATCGCAAAAATCGTTCGATTCGCCCTTCGGTCATGGCGCTTGAAGACCGTGCTGTGCCAGCCATTTTCATGGTCACCAGCAATGGCGACAGCGGCGTGGGCACTCTGCGCGATGCCCTGAGCCTGGCCAATGGCTCGCCGGGTGCTGACACGATCAAATTCAACATTGGCTCAGGCTCACAATCCATCGCCTTGGGATCCGCCCTGCCTGATGTGTCGGATGCAGTCACAATCGACGCGACCACCCAGCCCGGCTATTCAGGCACCCCTATTATGGAAATTAAAGGGACCAATGCCGGTTCATCGGCTCAGGGATTCAAAATCACCAGCGGGCTTGTCACCCTTAAAGGGCTGATCATCAATAATTTTGCGAGACAGGGAATCTGGCTTTATGGTGGTGGCAGCAATACAATCAAGAATTGCTGGATCGGCGTCAATTCCACCGGCAGTGCTGCCGCTCCCAATGCTAACGAAGGAATTTTTATTGATAAATCGTCGGGTAACACCATCGGAGGGCCGCTCGACTCTGACCGCAACGTGATTTCAGGCAACTCCAATCAGGGAATTCACTTTCTCTTCAATGGTCAGGCCAATAATAATTGGATGCAGAACAATTTCATTGGGACCGATTCGACCGGGAAATATGCGATTGGTAATGGTGGCACCGGTATCGACTTTTTTGGCCCCGCCACTTACAACACCATGATCGGCAATGTAATTTCCGGCAACAATGGCGGTGGCATTACCTATTTTGGGGGTGATGCCAGCGACAATTTAATCACTGGAAATAATATCGGTGTGGATGTTACGGGAACGAGAGGCATTCCCAATAGCGGCAATGGAGTGGATATCTGGGGCCCGCCGCGGATCACCGTCACCAACAACGTCATCAGTGCCAATAAAGGTGCAGGCGTGGTTGTGAATTCAGAAAGCATCATTGTTCAAGGCAATTTTATTGGTACCGATCGCGCACGAATTTTAAATCTGGGAAACCTGAACGAAGGCATCAGAATTGGTGGACTCTCCAGCCCCAAGGATACACGCATCGGTGGACCAAACACCGGCGACGGGAATGTGATCGCCAATAATGGCTCCTCAGGAAACAAATCCGGGATCTCGATCACATCAAGCTGCCCTGGTGTTCTGATTTTCAATAACTCGATTTATGACAATTCTGGTCTTGGAATCGACCTGAACAACGATGGCAAAGTCAACCTGAACGACTTGGGCGACCCCGACACAGGCGCCAATAATCTCCTGAACTTCCCAGTCATTACCACGTCCGTGGGCGGCACGGGAAAAGTCACGATTGCGGGCACTTACAACGGCCTGGCGTCAACCAATTTCACCTTGCAGTTTTTCTCATCCATCTCATCCGATAGCTCCGGTTATGGAGAAGGTCGCGACCTGCTTGGCAGCACCAATATCACCACCGATAGTGCTGGCAATGCCACATTCAACATGGCATTTTCCTCGACCCTGGTTGGCGTCGGCTCGAAAATCTCGGCCACAGCCACGACGGCCGGAAATGGCGTAGGCACCGGATACACCTCGGAATTCTCACAGACCGTTTCCGTAACCGCTGCCCCCAGCGCAGATCTCGGAATCACGGTCTCTCCAGTCACCGGGGCCATGCTTGGCAGCAATTACAACTATTCTTATCACGTCACCAATTTCGGCCCCAACGCCGTTCCCATGACCGGTATCATTGTCAGTCTACCCACCGGCATCACTTATGTTTCAAGCTCTGTTCCGGCCACTTTAGACAGTAGCAACAATGTCAGCCTGGACATTGGCACACTCGCTGTCGGCGCCAGTGCAGATATCACCCTGACCGTCCTGCCATCCATTTTCGGCCCTGTCGCAACCTCAGCCACCATTGCCGGCCTCAATACCGACAACAACCCTGCCAACAACACCGCCACAAGTTCCATTCAGGTCAAGGACAAACCCGGCTCATTCCAGTTCGATCTTTCAAACCTCCAGATTGGCGAGTGGGAATCGGTTGCGACCATCAATGTCAACCGGGTCGGCGGCTCAGGTGGAGTGGCGTCTGTGATTTACATGGTCAGCGCGGGAACTGCAACTGCCGGCGCAGATTATGCCTCCCTTTTAAGCGGTACACTGAATTTCGCCGACGGCCAGACGCTCGCCACATTTCCCATCACCATCGTCAACGATACACTTCACGAATCCAATGAGACCATCAACCTGAGCTTGCTGAACCCCAGCGGTGGAGCGGCTCTCGGAACCCCTTCCGCCGCGACCCTTGCCATCCTTGATGACGATCAAGTACCAAGCTTTTCCATCAATGATGTCAGCCAGCCAGAAGGCACCGGTGCAGACCAATCGATCACGTTGACGGTCACTTTATCAGCCCCAAGCGCCCTGGCGGCAACGGTCAATTACGCCACCATCACCAGCACGGCAACTGCTCCATCCGATTATGGAGCCGTCTCCGGGGTTCTTGTTTTTGCCCCCGGCGAAGTTTCCAAGACCATCACCATTGCCGTTGTCGGCGACAGTCAGCAAGAAAACGATGAACAGTTCTATATTGACCTAAGCAGCCCTACAGAAGCTTCGATTTCCGATTCACGCGGTATTGCAATTCTTCTGAACGACGATGCCGCACCTGCCATCAGCGTGGCCGATGCAAGCATTACGGAAGGCACTGGTGCCACGGTTCAAATGTCATTTACTGTCATTCTTTCGGTTGCCAGTGGCTTGCCAGTCAAGGTCAATTATGCCACTTCAAATGGAACGGCCGTCTCGCCAAGCGATTTCACGGCCGCTTCCGGGCAGCTTTCGTTCCTCGCCGGTGAAACCCAAAAGACCGTCAAAATCTCGATCGCCGGCGATTCCATTTATGAAGGCGACGAGACCTTTAATTTCAATTTGACGACGCCCCTGAATGCCACCCTGGATCGCAGTTCGGCAATGGGAACAATTTTTGACAACGACCCGATGCCAAGCCTTTCCATCGATAATACGACCGTCACTGAGCCTGATACCGGCTCCACAGTCAATGCCACTTTCATTGTCAAACTCTCCAGCGCCAGCAGTTTACCAGTAACGGTCGAAGTCAGCACCAGCGATGCCTCAGCCAAAGCCGGCAGTGACTACACCACCACCAGCCAGGTTCTGACATTCGCCCCGGGAACCACATCCAAGAGCTTCATTGTGCCCGTAATTGGTGATCGCCTTTTCGAGCCTACGGAAACCTTCAAAGTGAGCCTGGGCAATGCAACCGGGGCCGTGATTTCGAGCACTCTGGGCACCGGCACGGGCACCATCAATGACAACGATCTGCAATTATTCCTGAGCGTGGCCGATGCGACCCTGACTGAAGGCGATTCAGGCATATCCGACGCCATCTTCAATGTCACACTTTCCGCAGCCTGCGAAGCCAACGTGACCGTAAACTACGCCACCGCAGACGGCACCGCCACCTCAGGGCTCGACTACACGTCCAGCACTGGCAGCATCATCATTCCTGCCGGCCAAACCAGCGGAAGCATCAGGATTCCCGTCATTGGCGACAAGGTGATTGAAACCTTCGAAAAAACATTCACCCTGAATCTCACCAACCCGCTCAACGCAAGCCTGACGAAAACCGCGGCCACGGGAATCATTCACGACAACGATTCGCCCGGCACATTTGCATTTGACCAAGCCAGTTACAGCGTCAATGAAAATGCAGGTTCAGGAACGGTCGTCCTGACCGTCGTTCGTACCAATGGCGGAATCGGGGCTGTCAGCATCCCCTATACCGTTGGTTCAGGCACAGCAACAGCAGGCCAGGACTTTCAGGGCACATCCGGAACCGTGACCTTTGCTGACGGCCAGATTTCCTCCACAATTTCGGTTGCAATCATCAACGACTCTCTAGTGGAAACGCCTGAAACTTTTTCCGTATCTCTGGGCACCCCTTCCATACCGACTGCAAGCCTTGGGGCGATCAAAACCACCATAATCACGATTATCAGCGAAGATAAGGTTCCACCGCCGCCTCGGATCAATTTGGTCTCGACTGTAATCAGTAAAGGCTCGATGACTGGAATCAATATCACATTTTCAACCGGCCTTGATCCAAATTCCATCAAGAATCTGGCGTCGTATGCCTTGGTGGCGGCCGGTAAAGACAAGAAATTTGGTACCAAGGACGACACCAAATACAAAATCACCAAAGTGGCTTACAACGCAACCACACGCACGCTGACCCTGACCCACGCCGCAATCAAGCTCACGGCCGACTTGCAACTGACGATCATAGGAACCGGCTCGACGGCCCTGAAAGACACCATTGGCCAAGCCTTGGACGGTGATAAAAATGGCACGCCCGGCGGAAATGCCCTTGTGATGATCAGCAAAACGGGTACAGCCACCTTTTGAGGTCTGACCCAGGGCCACGCTTCTTGCAACCATTCCATTGCGATACTTCAAAGGATTAGGAATTGATGCCTGAATCAACCTACCCAACTCAATTCAAAGCCAAACGCTGGATATTTTTTGTTGCAACCTACTTTTCAGGTTTTTTCAGCATTTTCTGCCTGATTATGGGTCCACTTTTCCTCGCCGGAATGAAAGATGCAAAGGGTGAGCCTGCAACGGATGCTGGATTGTATATGACTTTACTAGGTGTCCCCTCCCTGATGACATTTTCGCTAAAGCTTTACTGCGTGATTGCAACTCGCGAACCGCTATTGAGAATCGCTCAGGAGGGAATTGTCCATAAATTCATTGCCATGTCATGGCTTGACAGAATCCCTTTTCTCCAAGGACTATTCCAGGTTTTCTGGCTTACAATTTCAGGACAAGGGTTCAGGTCGACTCTGGTTTGCATACCTTGGGAATCGTTCCGAAGTGCTACGGTGTCAGGGCCAACTATGGCCCAAATTCTTACCATTGAAAGCTCAGATATCATCCCCAATCCTGGCGCATTACCCTCAAAGGCAATCACAATCCCGAAGTTCATGATTCATCAAGTCGAATTGAAATCCACTTTGCAGGAAGCGGCTGACTCCATTCTTTTTTGGTCCTCAAGAAATGCAACAGAACGGAAAACTCTGCCAAGCTGGTTTGAATGGAATCGATAAACATTTGTAAAAGGAAGGCGTTATCCGCGACGTGGCCCAAACAAGATCATCAGAGTGCCACCAAGGGCCATCGCCATTCCAGCCAGATCCCACCTGTCAGGCCAAGTTTTTTCGACACAGATTCCCCAAACAAAGGACATGAGGATATAAATACCTCCATAAGCCGCATACGCTCGGCCTGCAAAAGGCGAATCGACTCGTGCCAGGATCGATGCAAAACATATCAGCGAAACCAGTCCTGCCAAAATCAGCCAAATATTCTTCTGATTTTTCTGAACCACCCAGAAACAATAGCAGCCCGAAATTTCTGCCAGAGCCGCAAGTACAAAAAACACCAGGCTTTTCATCGAAAGCTCATCCCGGTTGATTTCACCAGAGATCAAAAACAATAGAAAAACGAGTTTCTGCCGCAAGACAGAAACCCGTTCAAATTCGGATTGTCAGAAAGGCTTTATCAGGCCCTTTTCGCAGCCAGAACCGACCTGGCGGCAGCAGCCACATTGGTAGAGGTGAGCCCGAAGGCTTCGATCAAGGCTTCAGGCGTGCCACTTTCGCCGAACTGGTCGCCCAAGTTGACATATCGGATCGGAACAGGCTTGATTTCAGCCACATTCATGGCCACCACAGAACCAAGGCCGCCGTGTGCCAAATGCTCTTCAGCCACCACGATGGCACCGGTTTCTTCCGCTGCTGCCTTGAGGGCATCGCGATCAATCGGCTTGACGGTGTGCATGTCCAGAACTCGCACGGAAATGCCTTCGGCAGCAAGTGCTTCGGCGGCATCCAGAGCGGGCCCGACCATCAGACCATTGGCGATGATTGTCAGATCTGTGCCTTGTTGAAGGGTATTGGCTTTACCAAGCTCGAAATGAATGGTTTCATCCGAGTAGACCTTTGGCACATCAGGCCGGCCCACACGCAGATAAACTGGTCCCTGATGGGCCAGCATGGCCGCCGTGGCCGCCTTTGCCGAGGCTTCATCGGCAGGCACCACCACCACAAAACCTGGCAAAGAACAAGCCAGGCTTACATCTTCGATACCCATCTGGCTGGCCCCATCTTCGCCGATGGAAATCCCGGCATGACTGCCGACCACTTTCACATTCAGCTTGGGATAGGCCACACTCATACGAAGCTGATCATAGGCATTGCAGGTGATAAATGCGGCAAAGCTGGAAACCAGAGCCGTATAGCCCGCTGCGGCCAGGCCGGCTGCAACGCCCACCTGATTCGACTCGGCAATTCCAACATTGAAGAAGCGGTCCGGATACTTATGGCCGAACCATTCCGTTCGAGTCGAGTTGCCAACGTCAGCGTCAACAACAACCAGACTGCCAAACGATTCGCCAAGACTTTCCAAAGCACGCCCGAAAGCGTCGCGTGTGGCCTTGCCCAATGGTCGCGACGATTTGACTGAAGAACTGGCACCCGCCATTTGACTAATACCTCTATCGTTTTTTTGGAATATTTTCGCTGGAAATACGCTTGTCAATCAATCGCTTCCATTCAGGCCAGACCGGCCTCAACTTCGGCAATCGCTTCTTCAAGATATTTGGCAGGCATTGGTTTGCCGTGAAAATTCTGGTCGTTGAGTTTGGTCATCAAATTCAACATGCCGAAACCCTTCTTCGTCAGCGATACGATGCAATTGGGGCGGCCCTTGTTCGAGCGGGCCCGATTCAGGGCGTCGATCACTTCCTGCTGATCGTTGCCGTTGATCACCTGGGTTGACCAGCCAAAGGCCGCAAACTTGCCGTCAATCGGATCCATGTTCAATACATCGAATGCCGAACCCGTCTGCTGGAAGCCGTTACGGTCGACAATACATGTCAGGTTGTCCAAACCATATTTGCCCGCACTGGCTGCGGCTTCCCAAATCTGGCCCTGACCAAGTTCGCCATCGCCGGTCATGACATACGTCTGCGAGCCATTTTGGGACAGGCGTGCCGCGAGCGCATAGCCCACGCCCATCGATAGCCCTTGCCCCAATGAACCTGTCGAGGCTTCAATTCCTCCCAGACGAAGCATGTTCGGATGGCCTTCCAAGCGGCTCCCAAGCTTCCTCAAAGTCATCAATTCTTCATGAGGAAAAAGCCCCTTATGGGCCAATGCCGCATACAGCACTGGTGCCGCGTGACCTTTGGAAAGAATGAACCGGTCCCGGTTCGGATCTTTTGGATTTTTGGCGTCAAAGTTGAGGAAACCACCAAAATAAAGGGCTGTGACCACTTCCACTGCGGACATCGAGCTGGATGGGTGGCCGGAACCGGCTTCGGTGGTCATCCGCAGGATATCCTTGCGGAGCTCTTTTGCAATGGCGTGTAGTTGATCAATCGGTACGGACACGACAGTCAATTCTCCCAGTTTCTTATCGCATAGAGACGTTTCGGACGACCGACGGCCGCTTTACATCGAAATTGCCCCCCCACAATAACGGTTTGATACCCTCTAGGCAAGTGATTAAAGGGACCTTATTTCAAAATAATGTTCTTTTTACGGATATTTTTGCTTCGTTCTTCAAGACTTAACGCATCCCTCTGTTGACCACTCCGTGAATAAATCCAGATCCGACTCTCAGCTCGGCCGATCCATCGACGGGCCACGAGTCGGACCTGGGTTAAAACCGCCCTCCGTGGCGATTCAGTTTCTCAACCATTGTGATCAAAGAAAAAGGGGCGGCTCACCATCCCTGGCGATTATGGCAAAGCCGTCTGCCGTCGCCCCTATTTCAAAGTGACCTTGAAAAATCACGAATCGCTCGTGACAAGGTCAGTTTTTTGTGGCTGGAGGCCGACCAAAACCGCCACCACCCATCGGCCTCAATACCGAAATGTCGAACGGCTTGCCCTTCATCGACACAAAATCCTGCTTCTGCTTATCCGTAAGCACTGCAAGCATTTTGGTCTCCTGAGCCTCGCGTGCCTCACGCATGGACTTGGCAAAATCGTCACCTGGGGCTCCTCCACCAGGTGCAGCCGCTGCGCCTCCACCACCGCCCTGCTGAAAGCGGGCCGTCATGGCTTGACGTGATTCGGCATCCATCTTCTCGAGCTGATCTCGCTGGACCTTGGTCAGACCAAGCTTCATGGATACATCCTGCACCCTTAAAGCGGCGATACCGATGGCCTGCAACTGAATTTCGCCAAGCCGCTTGTTCTGGCCAGGCTCCAGCAACAAGTCAAGCTTTGTCCGAAATCCCCGCTCTGTCTCCTGAGCCACCCGCGTGCCGGCCTGGGCCATTTCGCGAAACTTCGCAAACCGCTCTTCTGCTGGCAGATCCTGCATCGCCATCGGGTCAAAACCCATTTTGGCCATGCGCTTCTGAATCTCGGCCTGATATTGGTCGCCCAGCTTTTTCGCGTCCTTAATTTGGTCGCCCGAAAGGCCAAGCTCTTTTTGTACTGCTTCAATTTGCAATAAAGCTGGCTGGGCCGTGGACGATCCACGCATACCCATGCCGCCACCGCCGCCGCCGCCACCCTGCTGTGCATGGACCGATGTGGAAATCAAGCCGATTAAAATCGGACTTATCATAAGAAACTGATCGAAGCGTTTCTGAAAGCTCATGATATTAAGGTGCTCGTCAGTCAAGTTGGTGAGGAGAAAATGCGCCAATCGCCTATCAAAACCCATGGAAACTGGCAGTTCTGCCGTGAACTCTTGCCCAAGCATGATTTTTATCATGCGATCGGCTATCCATTCCATAAACCGTCGTTTGTTGGGGTCCGCGACAAATCGTGCGGAGAGAGTTTTGGATTCTTACTGGAAAAAGCGGGATCGACTCAGAACGAATCCACACCGCTCGTTTCCTCTTGATGGACCCAGATTAGAATCATTCAAAACGATTGTCCAGAGGCTTCCAGGATTCGCCTCAATCCCTCCTCCCGACCAAATCCACTGGTCTTATAAGCCCCAAACCAGGTTTTACATACCCTTTTTTGCATTCCTGCAACCAGATTTTTTGTGCAATCGGGACATATTACTTAATTTGACATACGGGATTGCGTATACGCAAACATCGCACAAATCACATTGAACGACTTATTTTCAAGCCTTTGGGGACGAACGCACGAAATACCGACCTGCTGATTCGGGACCGCCTTCCCAAGCGTTCTCAGATCTGCTCTTCCAGCAGGGCGGGCATCCGACTGCTGCGGGTCATGACCTGATAATAATGCGTTGCGGGCTCACAAATCATATAAACCGCCTCGCGGGCCTGTTCGTCCACCACCAGGAGCCCATGCATTCCCTGCCGAACCCGATACCAGATCCCCTTCTCAAGCCCAAGCGTAGCCACGATGCGTACCAATCCCGGAGCCGATCCGCCCCAACCGCCCTGCTCTATCGTCGCCTTCCAGGTCCAGCCCGTGCGCGGCAGACACCGCGACCGACCACGCCCATTACCCCACCAGACAAGCTCCAAACCACCATCCTTCCATACCGGCAAAACCGGCTGGCGGTCATCATACATAAACCGCACCTCAGGCTCGCCGCCACGCTCATAAATCCGCCTGCGAATCTCCGGCAAGTCCTGCATCGAAACCGGCAGATCACCCATCGCCATCGCTATGCCAATACTCATCTCACACAGCACCTTTTCATGCGATCAATACACGTTCAACTACAACCGTCAGAAGCAAATCTTGCCACGCACATCACAAATGTCGTAGCTGTTGGCATCGTCCGTATAGATATCGGCCAGCGGCAGGGTGGCGCCACTTCGCACTGCAAATCGGCCAATGCGCTGATTGATCCGGGTTTTCAACTCGGCCAAGGCTTCGGCCCGTGGGCTTGGCGGCTCAAAAAGACTGATCTGGGCCGATCCGCGATCCGCCAGATCTTCGGCCACCAGGTGCATCCGGCTCGCCAGATGGCCGCGCCTCCAAGCTTGGCGAAGACACGGCCTAAGAGCCTCAAGCAGCAGGTCAAACCGATCTGTGGGCACTGCCAGACGCACCTGCCCTTCGCCCGACCCGCCATCCCGATAGCCCACCCACAATGTCAGCTTGCCGGGCATCACCTTGTGGTAGTGCAACTCTTCAATCAGACGCTCCAGATTTCGCACCAGCCAGGCATGAAGCCGATGCGGATCGCTTGTCGATTCGCCCAGACTCCCGCCCCGCGAAAGTGCCTTGTGTCGCGGCCTCTCGGCATGAATCGCACCCGAAGGCTCGCCATTAAGCTCCCACCAAAGTGCCTCGCCCGTGGAGGTCAGAAGCTTGCGCACCAAAGCCCGGTCGGACCGCGCCAAGTCCAGACAACTGGCAATGCCCCACGGCAAAAGACGCTTCGCACGACGCTTGGCAACCCCCGATATCTCCGTCACTGGCAAGGACGCCAGCAAGCCCTCCTCATGCTCCTTATCCAATACAGCACTGGCTCCAAACGGCTTGGCAGAATCGGAAATCAGCTTCGCCAGCGTGCGAGACCTGGCAATGCCCACCGTCACCGGTATGTCAAGCTCCTTGAAAATCGTATCACGCATCGATACCGCAAGATCCTGGAAACTCTGACCAGGACGCGGCTCCGCCACAAAAAAGAACTCGTCTATCGAGTAATACTCCACATGGCCAGAAAGCCGACGCATCACTTCCAGCATCGACTTCGACAACGCCTCATACCAGTGGAAATCACGCTTGATATAAATCCCCTCCGGACACTTCTGAACCGCCTCCCATATCGGCTCGCCCGTCTTCACACCAGCCGCTTTCATCTCATAACTCTTCGCAATCACACAGGCCCCCTGATTACCCAGAACACCCACCGGCTTGCCCTTCAAAAATGGGTCGCGCACACGCTCCGCCGACACATAAAAACAATCCGCATCAAGATGGCCAATGGCTCGTGGTCTAGTGTACATACGATCCATTTTAGTGTACGCTTGATCTATGTCAATATCTGTTCAGTATTCCTTGATCGGAAAACCGTGTCGGCCTGCTTGAAGGAAAAGGCTGTTGAGCCACAGATTGACCACTCCGGTTCAACCCATTTTGCAGACCACCACTCAAAAGCCAGTCGACCAATCCCGCACCAGGAGCTTCTTTTCAAGCGGCTTTGCTTGAGCCGTAAGCCATTCATTTAGAAAACTTTAAAACCGTTTTCCTGATAGATTCTTCGCGACCATTAATGACACTTTTTGATCGCGACGATGCCGGAGGCATCGCAGCCTGTAGCCGGTGGTTGAGGAGCGTCAGCGACGACACCACCGGACGACAACGCGACCAACAATTTTTGCACCCCTGCCGGGGTGCCAGCAGCTTTTTTTAGACCTTATGACCGGTGGTGTCGCTTCGCTCAACCACCGGCTACTGATAGGGGTAGGGAGAGTTTCACCTCCCCCTCCCTCCGAACCGTACGGGCGGATCTCCCGCATACGGCTCTCCAGTTGGTGGTTTTACCTCGATGAGGATTGACATAACAGCATCTGGAT
>CAMBEP010000083.1 GCA_945865635.1 Candidatus Kuenenia stuttgartensis | reverse complement strand
TAGTTCCGCCGGTTTCATTCTTCCTGATGGTTCGTGCCGTTCGCCCGATGCGAGCTGGATTTCGAGCGATCGCTGGAATGCTCTGAGCGCTGAGGAGAAGTCAGGTTTTGCCCGGATTTGTCCGGATTTTGTGGTTGAACTGAGGTCACCGAGCGATTCTCTGCCCGATCTTGAGGCGAAGCTGGAAGAATATATGGCCAATGGTGCGAGTCTGGGCTGGCTGATTGATCCTTTGTCCAAAACAGCGTCGGTTTATCGGGCCGGCAGGGCACCGGAATCTCTGGTTGGTCCTCAACATCTTTCTGGCGAGAATGTTCTGGCGGGTTTTGCCTTGAACTTGGCCTCAATCTTCAAAGAACCTGACTGAATTGTTCCACTTCGAGTTCAATCATCTTGGATGATCGGCCCAATCATGATAAATTGATACGTATCGCAATGGGGTCAAACAAATCCGCAATCCTACCGCCCGCCGATTGATTCAGGGGAGACATCAGGAACATGGTCAACATACGCCGGGCTTATGAGGTTTTATTCCTCGGCCTATTCCTGTTCTTTCTACTGATTACGGATCTTCGTTACCTTAAGGGTTGGCCGGTCTCATTTTTTCTGGAGGCCACTCCGCTAGTTGCGGTGAGCACCGCCCTGACGACCCACACGATTTATCGAAACCTGTGGTGGGGTGTCTTTATCCTTGGCGTAACGATGATGTTTGGTCGGGTTTGGTGTAACTGGATGTGCCCCTTCGGCATCCTTCACCACTTCTTCGGATTCATCGGTAACCGCCGTAATACCAAGCAATTGATCGAGGTCAACCGATACCGCTGGTGGTATTCGATAAAATATTACATCCTGGCCGTGATGTTGGTCATGGCAGGGGCCTGGATCTTGCCCGCCATGATTGCGGCGCCAGGCGAAATCGTATCGGCCTGGAGCACAGATTCCGGATCGGTCCTGACTCGTCCTGTGAGGGCCGTGATTTATGGTTTTGGAGCGGCCGCCGATCATTATAAAGAAGGTGGTTCGAATCTTCAGATCGGCTTGCTGGACCCGATTGCCCTGACCGTCCGGTCCATGACGACCAGTGTTTTGCCGATCGCACACATTGCGACGGAGAGCATCTACACGGAGCCTCGGGAATATTGGTACGCCTGGGTGGTTGGTTTGATTTTCGCGGGTTTTCTGGTGGCGAATTGGTGGATTCCCCGATTCTTTTGTCGGGCCATCTGTCCATTGGGTGCCCTGCTTGGGGTTTTGAGTCGATTTTCGTTATGGCGGATAGATCGCGACCCAGTTCGTTGTACGGATTGCGATCTCTGCCTGAAAAACTGCGAAGGTGCGTCTGACCCTCATAAGGACTTGCGCAAGAGTGAGTGCTTTGTCTGTTTGAACTGTATTGAGGACTGCCCGCACGATGCTTTGACGTATCGCTTTCTGCCCCGTAAGGCGAGCGAAATCACCTGGCCAGCCGTTGGTCGTCGCCAGGTTTTGCTGGCAGGTATTTTTGGATCCATCTTCTTCCCCATGGCGAAGCTTTCGGGAGGGGTGCGCAAGAATTTTTCGAAATACGTGATTCGGCCACCGGGTTCGGTGGCTGAGGATGAGTTTCTGCGTCGTTGTATCAAGTGCGATCAGTGCATTCGTGTCTGTCCGACCAACGTGCTTCAGCCAGCCTTGTTTGAAGCTGGCGTACTTGGGCTTTGGACACCGATCATGATCTCCAAGATGGGCTGGTGCGAGCTGAATTGCACGCTTTGCAGCCAGGTTTGCCCGACGGGTGCCATCCGCGAAATCTCGATCGCCGAAAAGCTCGGGATCGGTCCATTTGAATACAAAGGCCCGATCAAAACGGGCACAGCATTCTACGAGCGTGGCCGATGCCTGCCTTGGGCCATGGACACAGACTGCGTGGTCTGCGAGGAGGTCTGCCCGACCAGCCCGAAGGCCATTTTCACACGCAATATTGAGATCACCGACCGCTGGGGCAAGACCCTGCAACTCAAGCGGCCTTATATCGACCCGGAGAAATGCATTGGATGTGGAATCTGCGAGCATGAATGTCCTGTGAAGGATGAGCCTGCCGTTTATGTCACAGCCATTGGCGAAACCCGCGACAAGACTCGATCCCTTCTGCTCTCTTTGGTGGAAGACCCGGATGGTTCCCGCGATATGGTCAGTCTTGGATGATTTATCAGATCAGAGATCACACACTGGCCGATTCAGGCTTGAAAAGCCTCGGGCAGGTTCAATCCAGTGGAATCAATTCACCCGATAAAGGGTTGTTCCTCTGGCACATTCTGGGTTGTAAACCGTTTGGATCAGGCCAGTTCGGCAGTCGAACCAGCGACCCAAGTTTTTCCGACCCCGACCTGATGGATTCATGAGACTTCTGATCGACGGTTACAATTTGATGCACGCTCAGGGCCTGACGGGCCCGAAGCAGGATCCTGACAGGCTTCGCAAAGCGCGTGAGAAGCTTTTGAAGACGCTTTCAAAGCGACTGGCAGCCGTCGATCGGCACGCCACCCGCGTGGTTTTTGATGCGTCGATGAAGCTTCAGGTTTTGCCCAGAATGTTGTGGGTGGATGGAATCACAGTCGAGTTTGCATCCGAGCAGCCTTCGGCCGATGCCCGGATCATCGAGCTGATTCAAAAGCACGAGGCGCCTAAAAAACTTGTCGTGGTATCGTCGGACAATCAGATTATCGATTGTGCCGAGCGCCGGAAGTGTCGAGTCATCGGCGCTGATGCATTCATGTGCTTGCTGGAAGACCCACGACGCCCGGTCTTGCCGGCTCTGGAAACGCAAATGAACATGCGCCCGCAGCCCATAGGTCAAACCGAGGGGCGGCACCCGGAAGGAATTGTGCCCAAAGAAACCGATTTCTGGTTGCAGGAATTTTCAAGCCTTGTAGAAGATGAAGCCGTGGCGAGCCAATTAAATCACGACCATCAGATATTGAAAACTGTGGATATCGCTGCCATTGAACGAGAAATGCAAAACGCCGATCCGTTTGAGAAAAAAACGCGCAAACCACCTCCCAAAAAGCCATAAGCCAGCCTCTTGCATTCTGATCTGCTCAGATTGATCGCCCAAAAAAAGAGTTGGCCCGTGCCTCAAAATTGGCGATCGAATTGCAATCAATCAATCGATAAATCGCCGAACGACTCGTGCAAGCCTTCTGATGCCCTCCCGAATTTTATCTTTCGAGGGCACCCCATAGCAAATCCTCATCTGGTGGCTGGCACGCATGGCCCCTTCCACCTCATGCGGGAAGCAATATTCCCCTGGCACGTAAAAAACGCCTTCGTCCAGGCAGGCTGCAAAGAAATCGCCATTTCGGCTGGTCTTGATGGACTCCGGCACTGTCAGCCAGACATAAAGCCCGCCTTTGGGGATTGTCCAGCGCACTTTTGGATGCAGGTCGCCCATCGTTTCCACCATGGTTCTAACCGCAGTTTCCGCCTTCTCTTTGTAAATGGCTCTCAGTCGTTCGACCTGGCCATTGTATTGGCCGGTTTCAAGAACCTGCAGGATCAGCCGCTGCATCAGGTTTGACGAGCCAAAATCGTGGTGGCCCTTCAAGCCCAGAACCACTTGCAGAAGGGCTTCTGGCAAGACACCGTAGCCAATCTTAATGCCGGGGCTGAAAGTTTTTGAAAACGTGCGTGCATGTATGACAAATTCGCTTGACCGGTCGTGGCTCCAAAGGCTTGCGGGCTCCTTGCCATCAAAGGCCAGGCCGCGATAAGCCGCATCATCCAGGATATGGATTTTATGGTGTGTGCTGAAGCGTTTTGCGAGCTGGACAAGCGGTGCCCGGCGATCATCGGCAAGCGAGAGGCCGCTTGGATTGGAATGTTCCGAGACGGAATAAATCAGTTTGACGCGGCTCAGGCGACCTTCCGACTCAAGTTTCGCCAGGCATTGTTCAAGTGCGCCCAGAGACATGCCACCTTCGTCGATCGGAACTCCGATCACCTCCGCCCCACGTGCTGCCAGCAAGTCCAGAAAAACGAAATAGGTTGGGGCTTCTGTGATGACAATATCGCCTGGGTCTACCAAAGCTTCGGCTATCAGATAAAGCAGTTGCTGGCTGCCCGTTGTAATGATCAATTGCTCGGCCAGAGCGCCTGGGTTGTATTTCAGGTGCGGGCATTCATCCGCCAGCATTTGTGCCAAAGCGTATCGCAGAACAGGATCGCCCTGGGTTGTCCCATATTGCAGAGCCGCCTTGGCGGATTGTGAATCTGCCATGATGGCCCGCCACGCGGATTCCGTATTGGCGACAGGCAGTGAATTTTGATCCACGAAGCCAGCCGCCAGAGAGATCAGCTCAGGCCTTGAAAACGCCAGACGCATCAAGTCGCTAATGGCCGGAGTGCCTGCATTTTTGCCTAGTTGGCTGAGCACGGTCTGAGAATTCATCGTATTCCGAACTCAAATGTGGCTTGGCTGATACCGGAAAGGTGGATCTCTGGAAAATTATAACAAATTCATGATGAAAATGTCGTCAAAGATTTGAGATGGAATCGAGTCAGTTTCCTGTTTTTCGCCAAATCGCCCACCGGCCGGAGACCTTGACCTCTTTCCAGCCCGACTTTATCAGTTGATCGCTCTTGGCGTTGGACCCCACAATTAAGGTGTCAGCCTTGTATTGATTTGCCAAGGCAAGCCATTCTTGGGGATTTGATTTTTCAAATGAAGTCTCAAATTCGACCCGTTTTTGCGGCCAATCATGAGCAAAATCGATTATTTTGAGTGAATTCTGTCCCGAGATGGATTTTAGACGTTGGGCCCAGACTTGCAAAGCCGCAGCCTGATAAGGGCTGCCTGCCACGTTGCAGACCACGGTCCGGCCGGACCAGTATCGAAACGATTTGTCGCGAGGCGGTGTCAATACAACGGCATCGATTGGGAGATTGCGCCGTGCCCAATGGCCGAGCCGCTCAGAGTCCGAGAGCGGTGTTTCCGTCATTCGCCACTTTGAAGCCACCAGCCGAGCCATTATCGAATGGCCATCCGGGTCGCTGAAACCAGAGATTAATGCAATCGCAGGAAGGGCCCAGCAATAGCATGCAAGCCGAACCTGGTTTTCTGAACGGATGTCATAATTCGCCCGAAACCATTTCCAGCCCAGTTTTTTTGCCATTTGAAGGCTTGCAAATCGGGCTATGAAACCGAGCAGGTATCCCCCGCCGAGCAGTGATTCACTCTCGGCCGGATCGACCCTTCGGAGCCAGTAAAAACCATAGCAGGCCAAAGAGAGAAATGCTGCCCAATGCAAGCGTTTCCAATAATAATCGAGTGTTTTTTCAGTAAAAATGCAATCTGCCGAGATCATGCAGGTTTCAATCAGGCATGCAACGACAAATCCCCAGTCGGAGCGCAGGGTCAGCAAGAGCCCAAGGGCTCTGGTGGTGCCCATGAGTCCGCGATTGTCGATCAGATGCATCATGTGCGGAACGAACAGGATCAGGCAGAGGCCTCTGAGTGGGGTGGCCAGGCGGAATGGTTGTGCGAGGGCAATGTCAGGGATACGGGCGATTTCAATCAAGGGCGTTGCAATGAGCAAACCAGATAGAATCAAGCCGGACCAAATCATGGCCCTTTGAAGCGATTTCGGATTGCATCTGGCTCGATAGATTCGCATGCTGATCCATGCAATACTGATCAGAGCGCCGGCGGCGGCCCATTGGGATTCACGCCAGTAAATCGGGCGCATGTGTTGTGGGCTTTGCAATTCAGTGGCAAGTGCCCAGAATTCGGGCTTGTCGACCCCAATTTTCAATAGTTTTGCCTGTGGCAGATAGATCAGAGCCCAGGGCGACATGGCTGCGACCAATGTGATCAGGAATTTGGCCATGTCGGATTTGTCGATAAAATTAAACCATAAGCTTGCGACAAATAGACCGAGCCAAAGCACTGCCGAGAGAATTCCGAGACCAGGATGAACCAGGGCCATGCAGCCGATGAGAATGGGGATGGTGAAGCAGTTTCGAGGATTTGTTGCTTCCAGAAATTCAGATAATGCAAGCCATCCGAGTGTGAAGCCGATTTGTCGATCCAGCAGGTGATCTTCCCAGAGGTGATTTGTACCAAGATTGCCGGTTTTACAGAGAGCAAACATGGCAAGCAAGAGCCAGTCCGACATCAGATTCAGGTCAGGCCAGAGCGATTTTCTGATCGACCAGATTGCATAAACAGAGAATGCAATCGTCAGGAGATGGAGCCCGAATAATGTCAGAGAAAGGCCGACCCGCTGGGTGAGGCATGCCAGGAGTTCGATATAAACCCGATGTGGGTTGAATTTCGCGAAGGAATTCACAAATTGATCCATCGGATATGTCGATGGATCAAGTCGTTTTTCGAGGAGCGGGAGCCGGTAACATTGGTCGATGACACGCGACTGGTAGCCGCCCAGAGAGATAAAAATGCCCGTTGCCATCAGGACACGAAGCCAGGGCCGAGAGGGCTTGGAGATGGCCATGGGTTCGTTCGATGGAGGCATCAGCGTTTGGGTTTTTCGGTATCACTCATGGCATTTTTCAGGACATCTGATTTTTTGGCGACACCCTCGGCTTCGTTGACCAGCTTTGAGGCTTCGTCCAGCAGTTTCGAGCCTTCTTTGGCGGCGGCTTTGGTCTTGGCGATCAGACTTTCGCCTTGCGATTTGAGGCTGTTAAGCCGGTCCCATTCCGTTTGTGGAATCTTCAGGCTGCTGATTACGTCCTGTGTCGATTCGCCGCCGAGCCCTCGTTCCTGAATAATATTCAGCATGGATTTGATCGGTTCGGCTGCCAGTACTTTCGGGACGGGTTCATACTTTCTCGAATATTCGAGCACCTTTGATGCCGCAACATAGTCTTTGGCCCATTCCTTGTGTTCGATTTTCGGAATGGCATAGCGGTCGGTCGCGGCCGCGATAAATGCTGCGGCTGCAACGGCTTTGGCGAGCCCGAAAATAAAACCCATGATGGGGTCAAATTTTCCGGGCGGTTCAAGTTCTGCCTGAAGCGGGCTTTTGCGCCATTTCGAGACCTTTGCACCAAAACCTACCAGGAGGCTGCCAATTGTATAAGTCAGAGCCCAACAGAACCACCAGAGCCCACGCTGGAGCAGTTTGCCGTCCTCAAGCTTGATATGCTGGGCCACAAACGGCTCGAGCCGAATGGCAATGGGTTCTGCCGCATAAAGGCCGACAATCAGGCATAATAGTCGCATGATCTGGAGCCAAAAGCCATGGCGATAGCCGCTCACAGCCATGCCCAGAGCGATCAGACCAAGTGCAATGTCAAGACCCATTGGCATATCTCCATTTCGCGGGCGAGAGCAGCGACCTATATTTGCCGATTCAGATTTGATGCCATCCATCGCCCCATGATTGTAAGGCATTAACGAAATGTTTAATCGGTATTACGAATCTTGGCAAGCCGAATTTCGATAAAATTTTCCATAATCCGCACAGATTGACATTGATTGAACCCGCCATGGATTTTAGTCTTAACCTGTCAAGGTCTCGAATCACGATCCCGCACATCAGGTTTAGTGGAATCCATGTTCAAACGGAATCAAGGCCGCGTTGTTGTTGAAAATCTGGCTCCAATTGTTGATGGAGGGCGGTTTCCGATCGTTCGCCAGATTGGCGATTCGCTCACAATCGAGGCCGACCTGTTTGCCGATGGTCATGATCAGATCATTGCCGAGTTGGTGGTCACGGATCCATTTGGGAAAAGTCATACCCGCAAATTTCAAAGTCTTGCACCCGGTACCGATCGATTCGCAGCGGAAATTGGGATACTCGACTCCATTGGCATGTGGCAATGGGATATTCATGCCTGGATCGACACGTTTCAGACCTGGATTGATGAGCTGGACAAGAAATTTGAGGCAGGTCTTGGAATTTCTCTGGAGCTGGCCGAAGGGCGAATTTTAATTCAATCTGCAATCACCCAGGCGAGCAGTCAAGGCGATACGGATTCTGCACAGGCGCTCAGTCAATTTGAAATGAAACTTTTAGACGAATCCATCCCTCTCGAAAAGCGTGTCCAGACGACGAAAGATGCAGCATTAAAAACTTACATGCATTTTCATGCACCCAGGGGCAGTGTCTCTTGCCTGGATTGTCAAGGGCGGGTGCGTGTGGATCGCAAAAAAGCGGTTTTTGGTGCCTGGTATGAAATTTTTCCCCGATCATGTGCATTTGCATATGGGAGTCATGGGACATTCCAGGATTTGATCAGGCGGCTTGATGAAATTGCCGAAATGGGATTTGATGTGCTTTATTTGCCGCCGATCCATCCGATTGGCAAAACTTTCAGGAAAGGCCCCAACAACAGTGTGGTTGCAAGCCAGGGTGATCCGGGCAGTCCCTGGGCGATTGGCGCGGAGGATGGTGGCCATACCTCTATTCATAGGGATCTGGGTAGACTTGGCGATTTTCAGGAGCTTAGGAAAGTGGCCGCCGGGCACGACATGGAAATTGCGATGGACATTGCATTTCAGTGTTCGCCCGACCACCCGTGGCTGAGGGAGCATCCGGAGTGGTTTTCGATCAGGCCTGATGGATCAATCCGTTATGCCGAAAATCCGCCCAAAAAGTATCAGGACATTCACCCTTTGAATTTTGAATGCGAAGACTGGCGGGCGCTTTGGAATGCCCTTCGCGACGTGTTTTTGTATTGGATTGGGCAGGGTGTCAAAATATTTCGGGTTGATAACCCGCACACCAAGCCGTTTCCATTTTGGGAGTGGGTTCTGGAGGAAATCAGTCGGGAGCACCCGGATGTAATTTTTCTTGCGGAGGCGTTTACCCGTCCGAAATTGATGAATCGACTTGCAAAAACGGGGTTCACACAATCGTACACCTATTTTACCTGGCGCAATGATAAACAGGGCCTGACGGAATATTTCACAGAACTTACACAAAGCAGTTGCAAGGAATATTTAAGGCCAAACCTGTTTGCAAATACCCCGGATATTCTCCACGAGTTTCTTCAGCATGGCGGGCCGAATGCCTTTCGGATCCGGTTGATTCTGGCAGCCACGCTGGGGGCGACCTATGGGATTTATGGTCCACCGTTTGAGATTTGCGAGAACCGGCCTGCAAAGCCTGGGAGTGAGGAGTATCTCAACTCTGAAAAATATGAAATCCGGACATGGGATCGCGACCGTCCCGGGAATCTGAAGCCTTTGATCCGGCGAATCAACCACATTCGAAAACTCAATCCGGCATTGCATTCCAATACCATGCTGAAGTTTCATGACATTGATAATTCGTCGATCATTACATATTCGAAAGTCACTCCTGACAGGTTAAACCGAATTCTTATGGTTATCAACCTGGATCCGTATCAGACTCAGATTGGAGTTATTGAAATTCCAATGAGTTATTTTGATCTTTCGCCGGAACGTGAATATTTTGCTCACGACCTGCTTACAGGCGATGTTTATCGATGGAGTGGCGGCAGGGCCTATATTGAATTGTCGCATGATCGAACCGCCCACGTTTTCAGGCTTGAGGATTCATGAATCTTTGGCCTTGTGGCGATACTGTTTCTGACCATAAAAAAAACGCGAGATCAAGCCGATGCCCGAACCGATTTTGATGGATATTTCTGACCCCCGATTTATCGATTGGCTTGAGAAAACCGCCTTGCCAGGCTGGTTTGGATTGCAGCGATGGTTTGCCAGAAAAACGGGTGAAAAGCCATTGGAATTGCGATTGCAGGAGCTTGGTATTTCAGTGGATGGGCTCATATTGGGGCTTGTCGATGCCGATTTGCAATCTCAGGCCGACTCGCCTTATCTGATTGCACTGATTTTCGTTAAACAGAGCGATATGGCAGATTTGCCTGAAAATGCCATACTTGGGCGGGTTCCTGAAGAGCTTGGTTGCAAAAGTCTGGTATTGATTGATGCGGCAGCAACGGAGCAGGGGCGGATGGCATTATTGAAAATTGCGACGAGTCAATCGTCAGTCGGCTGGTCGTGCGGTTCTGTACGTGGTCGGGTTTTCGAAAAAAAACAGATGGATTCAAGCATCGAAGCCTGGAAGTCAAGTTCGCAGTGGCTTGGTGTGGAGCAATCCAATACGAGTCTGGTATTTGGTGAGGACGTGATTTTAAAGATTCTGAGACGACCCGGTCGGCCTGGGCTGCCGAATCCTGATGCCGAAATTCCGCTTGCCCTGAGCCTGACGACGGCCGAGCCCATGACACCGTCTGTGATGGGCGTGATTCAGGCAGGTGATGATCCATCGGGGATGATGATCGCGACACTTTGCAGATATCTTAAAGGATCGGTTTCAGGATGGGATTTAGCCCGACAGGCAGTGACGGAATTTGTTCAAAAAGGTGGTTTGCCGTCCACTCAGAGCTCAGGGATTTCGATTGATGAAATCTTGCAGAGGGATTTGGCCATTTGTACAGCGCAGTTGCATCAGGCCTTGGCCAAGATTCCTGATAACGAGGCTTTCAAGCCTTTACCGATCAGGGCGGACGAGATTCAGAGGCTGGGTTTGAGCTTGAGAACGGGTGCAGAAGCGGTGTTTGATCAGCTTCGGGGATGGAATGATCAAGGTCTGCCATTGCATTTGGTGGCTTTGATGGAGCGGGTGATTGCAAATCAAAAGCGGTATACAGCGGCATTTGAACGTCTTGAGAAATTTACGCCTGGGTATGAAGGGCAGACCTTGCTGTTTACGATTCGGCATCATGGC
This sequence comes from Candidatus Kuenenia stuttgartensis, assembly GCA_945865635.1. Lineage (GTDB taxonomy): Bacteria > Planctomycetota > Planctomycetia > Isosphaerales > Isosphaeraceae > QWQI01. The sequence goes on along the minus strand of CAMBEP010000083.1, from coordinate 9,070 downwards.
GACTATCATCTTGGGCAGGTTTTGTGGGATTCGTCGAAGGTCTGGCAAGTGATTGATTTTGAAGGCGAGCCGAACAAGTCGCTGGCAAATCGGCGCGATAAAGCGATTGGTCTGCGCGACATTGCCGGCATGGTGCGATCGTTTGACTACGCGCAGGCTGTTGCCATGCGAGAGATGGATGCGGATCTGGACCAAAAGCGACTTGCGATGGATTGGCGAGAGAGGATTTCATTTACATTTAGCAACACGTATTTTGCGATGGTGGGCGAGCTTGAGAATGAGATTTTTCCGTTGATTCCCGAGTCATACCCATTGAGATATCAATTGATGGATGCTTTTATTCTCGAAAAAAATCTTTATGAATTGATCTACGAGTTGGAGCATCGGCCGGATTGGGCAGAAATTCCCCTGGAAGGGCTTCTCTCGTGGCTTGAGTGAATTCGATTGGTAGTCAAGGCCGGGTGGTTTCGCCGGAAATCGGACTCGACAGGAATCGTAAATCGGTTATGAATGAGGACTCTGTTGGACGAGTCGCCTGCCTTTGGTGTCATGCAAGACCCGTGGCAGAAGCGAAAGACGTTGGCCTGTCACGGAAAGATGGATCTTAAAGCCATGATGCGCTGGGGAATCCTGCAAAGATACGTTGCGGCCGAGGTCATGCGGTCGTTCATCATGGCGATGATGGCTCTGACCACGATTCTGGTCCTGTTTGTGCTGGTGGCCCAGGCGTCGAAGGCTGGCCTTTCGCCGGGCGACATGTTTCGGCTGATCCCGCTCGTCATTCCGGGGACGGTTCCGTATACAGCGCCTGTGGCTTTGTTGTTTGCCGTCAGCGTGGCCTATGGCCGCCTTGCAGGCGACAACGAGGTGATCGCCGTGAAGGCCTGCGGCTTGTCAGCGATGACGATTATCTGGCCAAGCATTGCTTTGTCGACCGTGATCAGCTTCGGGCTTTTGTATATGACTCAGGATCTGATCCCGAGGGCCAACAATCAGCTTACCATCACGCTTTTTGGTGAGATGGAACAAAACTTTTATAAGTTTCTGAGAAAAGAGCGGGAGTTTGATCGGGCGGACTGGCCATTTTTGATCAAGGTGCGCGACGTATTGCCTGACAATACCATGGTCGAGCCAATTTTCAAGCACAGGGCCCCTGGCACGACAAGCGACCCAAACGAACCAAAGAAATTCGACCTGATTGTGCAGGCCCGGACGGCCAAACTGAAGTTTGATTTTGAGAACAGGCTGGCCAGGGTTCATTTGGTGGATAGCGAGACGCAGTCGGCGGCCCTTGGGGCAGGAGGGGGCGATGTGAGTCGGGCCCTGATCAATGACCAAATCCTGGAAATGCCATTGCCGGATGACTTTAAGAAGATGGTTCCGATGAAGCGTGTGCAAGAGCAGACGAGTCGTGAGATTGTTGAGAACATCAACAAATACAAGGATTTGATGCGAACCGAGCGGGCCAAGCATGCGGTTTCGGCAGGGATGTGGCTGGCCTCAGGCCGAATTGAACGGGTGGACTGGTATCATATGAAAAGTGTGGCGATTGATTATGCGTATTGGGATAGCGAAACGGCGAAGTCTCAGACTGAGCGTTACATGAGATCCGCACAGGCATTTGGGCCGTTGGTTTTCGTGCTGATCGGCGCACCGGTGGGAATTCTTTTTGCGAAACGCGACTTCCTGAGTGCGTTCATCACGTGCTTTTTGCCGATTGTATTGGTGTACTACCCGCTTTTGCTGATGGGTGTGAACCTGGGCAAGGAGCAGATCATCCATCCGATGGCGGCCATGTGGCTTGGGAATGCGGTTCTGGCAGTGGTGGGCGTCTGTTTTGCGATGCCTCCCGTGACCCGTCACTAAGGGCGGTGCTGGTCGAAGGCCGCAATTTATCAATGACAGGTGTGGATCAGAGATGCGTAAACCCATGTCGAACAAGGTGCAACTGCGATGACGATCCTCGACCGCCAGCGCTATTATGCCTATATCAAGGGCTATTTTATCTGTTTCACGGCTTTGACGAGCCTCTACATCATCATCGACGCATTCACAAATCTTGACGAATTCACGGAGATCAACGACACGCCCATGAAGCTGATGGCGTTCATGTCGAGGTATTATGCAATTCGCACAAGCATGATTTATGACAAGCTTTGCGGTGTGATTGGCATGATGGCGGCGATTTTTACGGTCACATGGGTTCAGCGCAACAACGAACTCCTGGCCATGCTGGCCGCCGGTATCAGTGCCCCACGGGTGATCAGGCCTGTCATGATCTCAGGGGCGCTCATCAGCGCCTTGGCCGTGATGAACCAGGAGCTGGTTTTGCCCCGATTTGCAGACGAGCTTCAGAAGTTCCCCGATGACGACGGTCGACAGATGGTCAAGGTCTATGGCCGATACGATTCCAACAGAGTTTATCTCCATTCCTCAGGTGCTTTTGCTGACAGAGTCACGCAGACAATCGCCAATCTTAATGTGACATTTCCCGTGAGCTTATTTGGTGTCACAGGCGAACTCTCTTCACGCCAGGCGTATTTCATACCGCTTGATCATCCAACGGCACCTCATAAAGGTGGCTGGCTGCTGCGTTCGGCCAAGCTGACCCCAACAAACCTGATCGGAACCGAGCCGGTATTGGTGCGTCTTGATTCCAAGAAGCTGGATGGCTTTCCAGCCCCGAAGAATGCCTCGGAAGAGGTCGGCGAAGCGTATTTTCTGCAAAGTTCGGCGACATTCTCGACACTGATCCGGAAGCCGTCGGAATGGTACCAGTTCGCCAGTTCTGCAACATTGATATCCGCACTCAACGACCCTTCGAATGAGCACGAGAAAGGCGAAATTGCAGTCTTTCTGCACCAGCGCAATCTCCGCCCCGGTTTGTCGTTTGCCCTGATGGCACTTTCCATGCCACTGGTTCTGGGCGGATTCGGCCGCAATGTGTTCTTGAATCTTGGCTTTTCCATCGCCACATCGGCGGCATTTTATGCGACATTGTTTCTCTGTCAGTATCTGGCATCGCACGGAGTCTTCAGGCCAGAGATGTCGGCCTGGATCCCGATGATCGGGTTTGGGACACTGGCCATGGCTCGCTGGGACAGGATTCGGTCCTGACCCTGCAAAGGCGTTTTTGCAGTCAAGGATAGAGTCTTTGGGAAAATGAAAAAATACGACGCCGGGACTTCGCCCTGCGTCGTATATCACATTTTATTTTTGTATTGGATCTCAATCCGGGCGGGGTCAGTCGTCGGAGCTGCCGCCCAAAAGGCCTGAGCGGATCAGGTAATAGACGAGAGTAAGAATGGATGTGATGGTGCCAGCGACATAGGTCATGGCAGCGGCATTCAGGACCCGGCCCACTTCACGGTCTTCCTGCGGGTGTACCATGCCTGTCATCATCAGGGCATTGCGGGCCCGCCGGCTGGCGTCAAATTCCACAGGCAGGTTGACCACCTGAAAGAAGACGGTTATGGAGAAGGCGGCTACACCCAGGATGAAAAGCTGGGTGATCTGGAGCATCATACCGGCAAAAATCAGCACCCATGAAGCGGATGACCCGATATTCGCAATTGGAACCACGGCATTGCGAATCACGAGCAGGGGGTAGTGTGTGGCGTCCTGCACGGCATGGCCCGCCTCGTGGGCCGCCACACCGAGAGCGGCAATGGAATTGCTGCCATAGACTTGCGACGAAAGCCGCAAGACTTTATGGGTCGGGTCGTAATGATCGCTCAGCATGCCGTCGATTGGCTCGATGGAAACATTGTAAATGCCCTCGGATTCAAGAATCCGTTTGGCCGCCTGAGCCCCTGTGAGCCCGGATGCAGACCGGATCTTCGAGCCATGACTGAAGGCGGATTTCACTTTCCACTGCGCCCAGGCTGCAAGCAGCATGGCAGGTGCCAGCATCATCAAATATAGTGGATCAAACCCGATCATCGGCTTTCACCCCAACCTTTCCAGGTAAATTTATGACGGCGAATCACATCGGTCGCCGGAGACACATTCATTATAGACTACTACGAATCCAGGAGTCATCTTGTTTGTTTTTGAATCCGAAGCTGGTGAATGTTTTCGAGGCTCCAGACCGATTTGTGTCATGAGTGGATAGCCGCGATAAACACGGCTGCCGGGGCAGGGTATATCGGCCCATCGCTGCGGGCTCCATAAGTCTTGCTCCATGGCGGGGAGTTCCTGGAGTGAAATCTTGCGAGACCGCTCGCTGTACAAAACCCGCTTCACAACAGCGGAACTGGCTTTTGCAGAGGCTTTTGCAAACTTCAGGGCAGAATCGGTCCAGCCGGGGTCGTTGCGAAAGATTTGCATGTGGATTGCCATTAAAGGCTGCCCGGCTGCCAGTTCCAGCACTTCCATGGATGCTGACGGGCGAGGGTTCACCTCAAGCACAAACCATTTGCGATTGCGGCGATCCTGGATCAGGTCGATATTCCATAAACCTCGGATTTGGAACTCGCGTGTGAGCCAGTTTGCAAGCGAAGTCAGTTCTGGCAACATTTTCCTGATGGGGCCCGAGTCGACTGGGCCCGTGCTGCCCCGATACGCAAATGGCCGACCGGGAATGCCATGGAATGATCTGCAAATTCCAGCCACAATCGCCTGGCTTTGGTCGCTCAAAATGGTGGCTCCGAAGGATGGGCCAGCGATCCGCTTCTGCCAATATCCAGAAGCAGTTTTTGCTTGTGGCCGCAATCGGCTGGAGAATCGCTTGCGGGCGGCTTGAATCTCCCAGCCGCCGGTGCCCGAATGAGGCTTGAAGAGCCACTGTTCAGGCGGGTTTGGCAAAACTGATAAAGGCTGGATCTCTGGGAATTGAATCGAAAAGCCGATCTCGCTGAGGCTTGCCGAGAGCTCGAAGATGTCGCGCAAGGCACGACAAGTGCTGGGTTTGTTGCCGAGGTAAGTCGTTTTTTGGGCCGCAATTTCGACCCATTTTGGGCAATTTTCCAAAGGCCCTGTGGCGATCCATGGTCTTTGTTGAACGATTTGCTGAAAAGCTTCGGGCGAAATTTCCGGGGTTTGATCGATAAATTCCGTCTGTCTGACCCAAGTGGCGGTAGATTTCAGGTCGTTGTCAGCATAACTATCAAAGCAGCCGACCTTTAAGCCCGCCCTGCGAGCCATGTCGGCGGTTGCGCGGGTGGTGGCCCCGATGATGTAAAGGTCGATATCAGGCATTTTCAGGGTGTGTTGTGTTGATCGAGGGATAAAAAACAAGGCGCTCCGCTATTTCTAGTGGAATGCCTCGGTTTTGGGGGATCACGAATCGTGATCGGTCAAGAATTACTTGACCAGGTCGATTGCGGTGACGGTGACGATGTTTTTGTCGTCTTTCGTTTCTAAAGAACCGGCGACTGTGGTCTTCTTTGTGCCTTGGCACAGGTTCTTGTGGAAGGCTTTGCTCTTGGCGCCTTCGAGGAAGTAGTTGGTCTTCTTGCCGTCTTTTTCGACGACCAGAACGTTTTGGCACTTGTCAGCGATACCGAGTGAGCACTTGGCGCACTGGCCTTCGCCTTCAAGTTTGACATCTTTGCCGGCAGCCATTGCGCTCAAGGCCATGATGGACGAGAAAGCAAATACAGCGACGAAGCTGATGATTTTACGCATGTTCGAAAATCTCCAGAAAATTGGATGGGTAAGGCTGGCGATCAATTCGGGTTGGAGCCTTCATCGATTGTCAACCGGAGGCAGGATGTTGTACCGAGAAAATCTTCCCGGACATCGTCAGTATTGTAAGACAACCGGTACACGACGCAAGAGGATTATTTTTGATAATTTGACATTTTGTCGTCGGGGACCCATCGCGCATCTGTTGCTTCCAAGGCTTCAAAGCGTTATGATCTGGCCTGAATTCATGGTCCGTATCCATCTTTGACCAATTTGGTCGGAGCGATTGGTTCGGATCTCGTTTAGCGGTTCGAAAATTCCCCAAGGGAGACTTCTGTAACATGTCCATGTACGTAGGCGAAGCACTGGTTGGCGAAGGCAATGAAATCGCTCACATCGACCTTCTGATCGGCTCCAAGACAGGTCCAGTCGGCACGGCTTTCGCCAATGCCCTGGCCAACCAGTCTAATGGCCACACCAATCTGCTGGCCGTTCTGGCTCCAAATCTGGCCGTCAAGCCATCCACGGTCATGATCACCAAGGTCACGATCAAAGGCCTGAAGCAAGCCGTCCAAATGTTCGGCCCTGCTCAATACGCCGTGGCCAAGGCCGTGGCCGACAGTGTTGCTTCTGGCGTGATTCCAGCCGATCAGGCTGAAGAGTTGGTCATCGTTTGTGGCGTGTTCATTCACCCAGCCGCTGAAGACGATGCCAAGATCCAAAAGTACAACTACGAAGCCACTTTGGAAGCCATCAAGTGCGCCATGAGCGGAACGCCTTCCATCAAGACCGTTGTTGATAACCGCGAAACCGCCACACACCCGTTTGCTGCCCCTAAATGAATGGGTGCAAGGTCAGTCTGAGCCATGTCTTGCGATAAGGCTGGATTGATCCCTGAAATCAGGGTTCCATGGTGTGGATCACCCCACCATGGGACCCTTTTTTTCTGTATGGCTTTATCTTTAGTGGAAAGTTCGATTATTCTTAAGAGACCAACCGCATACAATTATAGGTGCGATATTTTACCTGCAACGAGGATCGGAATCTCATGGCCCATGACACCCCAAAAATTTTGATCCAGCTTGACCCCGACAAGCAGGCCAGTGTTTTCGACCGCGTGGTGGCCGTCGATGCCGGTGTCGACCATCTCTTCTCTTACAGAGGCGTGGTTCCGGGCGATGTTCAGGCCCTGGTTCATGGCTCCATCTTTACCCGAGGCTTTGATCAGCTTAAAAATACAGCAATTTTTATTGGCGGATCAGACATGGCTGCCGGAGAGGCCTTGCTGGAGGCAGTCAAAGCCAGCTTTTTTGGTCCGTTTCGGGTTTCCGTGATGCTCGACCCGAATGGCTCCAACACCACCGCAGCCGCGGCGGTTCTGCGCGTGCTGGAAGGTTTCAACGGCACAGTTCAGGGCCACGATTCCGCCGTGCTTGCCGCCACCGGGCCTGTAGGGCGGAGAGTCGCCATGCTTTTGGCCCATCTTGGTGCACGGGTTCGGGTCGGGAGCCGCCAGCTTTGCAAGTCGGTCTCGCTGGCGGAGTCGCTTGGCGAATCCACCGACAAGCTTTTTCTGCCATTTGAAACAAGCTCGGATGAAGTGACCGCAGAAGGGCTCGATGGAGCTGAGATTGTCGTGGCTGCCGGTGCTGCTGGAGTGACCCTGCTCACGGGAAATGTTCTCAAAAAGCTCCATAAACTCAAAGTAACCATCGACTTGAACGCCGTCTCACCAGCCGGTATTGAAGGTGTGAAGCCGCAGGATAAAAAAACCGAAAAAGACGGATACCTTGCCTGGGGGGCCCTAGGTGTCGGGTCGCTGAAGATGAAAATTCACAAAGCCGGCATTCAGCGGCTATTTATCTCGAATGATCTTATAATTGATGCACTTGAGAGCTTCGAAATCGGTCGGGAACTGGCCTGAAAAATCGATTGCCTGGCTGGATCCAGTTTCTGCGATCTCAGATTCGCCGGATCTGACGCTGCTTGCGACCGGTGGTGAAATTCTCAAAGACCGCCTGGCCCAATTGTTCGGCTGTGCAATAGCCAGCCACTCCGCGTGTGATTCGTGCCAGTTCGCCCACAAAATTCACTAGCCCGAAGTAATAATAATCTTCGATCAGGGCGAAGCTGGAAACGCGGATGCCAGCGGCGGCACAGCGTTTGGCTTCTGCAAGTGTGGCATTGGCTGTGCGGGGCGATGGCGGGTAGATCAGCAAAAGGTCGCGCCCTTCGATGTGGGCGGTCGGTTCGCCGTCGGTGATCAGAATGATTTGCTTGTTGGCGCTTGACTCACGCATCAGCATGTTTCTTGCAAGTTTCAGCCCTGCATGAATATTCGTAAAATGCTGCGGCACTTTTTTGGGCGATTGGTCGAGTGAGATCCGCAAATGCACTTTGGGGTCAAACAGGGAGACCTGCTTGGGTGCCGAATTCAGGAGTTCTCGCTCGGTCAAAGGGCTGGCATAGCTGTAAAATCCGACCATCTTCAGCGAATCGGTTGGATGCTGGGCGCGGACCATCGCTGCCAGCCCCATGGCCACCTGCTTGGTCATGGCATATTTGCCGAACCGGTTCATGGAGCCCGACATGTCGATCAGGACCACCGTGGCGCACGAGGTCTGATATTCCGTTTCGTAAACCACAAAATCGTCTTGCTCAAGCTTGATTGGCGGGCCTCCCGCCTTTCGGGCCATGGCATTACGCATGGTTTCATGAAGGTTGAGATTCGCAAGGCTATCACCGAATTCATAAGCCTTGCTGTCCTCATGCACCACCGTGCCGGCGCCCTTGTGGGGCGTGTCGTGCTTGCCCATGGAATCGCGGTCGAACGACTGGAACAAGTTCGATAATGCCGATTGCTGAATTCGACGCAAGCCTTTGGCTGATATGCGATATTGGCCCTTTTCGTCCTTCTCGATCAGCCCCTCTTTACGAATCAGGTCGAGTATCTCTTTGGTGTCCTCGTCGCTTTGGTCGATTCTCTGCCAGATCTCGTCGCCCATACTCATCATGTATTCCGCAAGCTTGTCGAAGACGGATTCCGACTTCGACCCGGTCGGATCCTGGCTACCATCCCAAGCCGCATATTCATGAATCGACATGACAGTTCTCTCCGATTGGGTTCTGTCTGAAAAGGCAATCGGATCAGCAGTTTCGAATCTGCCATCCGGGCTTGGGATCAGCGGCGATAGCTTGCAGAACCGCTCTTGGAATTCTTGTTGAGCTTGTTGTTGACATGAAGCCCATCCAGAATAAATTCCACTGCGCCTGCAATCAGCTCTTTACGCACCTCGGCAGAGGGGGCATTCAAATGGCGCTGAACGAAATTCTCGGCGGCCTGAAGGATCTGCGGAACATCTTCAACGGCTTTGACGATATCCTTGGCGGCATCGGTCTCGTTAAGTTCCAGAGTCTTTCCGCCATCAAAAAACTCGACGGC
>CAMBEP010000082.1 GCA_945865635.1 Candidatus Kuenenia stuttgartensis | reverse complement strand
TTGAAGGTTTTTTCGTAATGGCCATAAAGGGCAAAAAGCGCGGTCTGGAGCCGGGTGGGCAGCATCAGGGGGTCGAGCGTATCGCCCTGACCGCGGCCTTTCTTTGGCATTTCCGGGCTGATGTTTTCCCAGAGGTCACGATAGACGGGCATTTCATTGCCGGGGATGTTTTCAGCGACCGGCACGCGGGGGAGTTTGACGATGCCTGATTCGATGGCGTCCATGAGTGAGAAGTCGCTGACAGTCCATGTAAAGAGCGTGCCTTCGGCGTAGCCTGAGCCACGAAGGAAGAACGGGGTGGCCGAGAGGTCGATGACGCGGGCGATCCCGATTTGGCGTTTGACGGCTTCAAGACCAGAGATCCAGAGTCTGGCGGCTTTGTTGTTTTCTTGAGCCTCTTTTTTCTCGTCGCCCTTGAGATCCTCGTCATCTTCGCTTACTGGTTTTTCACGATAGCAGTGGTGCGCTTCGTCGTTTAGAACGAGAATGTTTTTCATGGCCATGAGCTCGGGCATGACCCGCTGGATCATTTGGCCTTCGGTTTCCAACGTATTGAGTTTTTCGCCCCGACCCTGAAGCAGCGCACGACCACCGGAAGAGAGTTCGCTTTTCTCCTGCAAGCTGAAAGCGTGATAGTTGGTGATCACGATTCTTGCATTGAATAGATCGCAAAGCATGTCGGTCGGGACGAGTTCCCGGCTCTTGTAATAGCTGTTCGGGTCATTTGGCTGTAGAACACGCAGACGGTCTTTGATGGTTAGGCCGGGGGCGACGACGAGAAAGCCGCGTGTAAAATTCTTGCTGTTGGGGCGGCGAACGGAGTTGATGGTTTGCCAGGCGATGAGCATGGCCATGACGGTGGTTTTGCCGGCGCCTGTGGCCAGTTTGAGGGCGAAGCGAAAGAGTTCTGGATTGGCGTCATTGTTGGCTGCCGCCAATTGTTCGAGGATCCGCTTGCCGGGTACTGAATTGGGGGCAACTTCTGTCAACCAGATGGCGGTTTCGACGGCTTAAATCTGGCAAAAGAATGGCCGAACGCCGGCAAATTCATGGCTACGCCAGTGTTGCAGTAACCGCTGTGTTTCAGGAGTGACTTGCCACTGGCTTGGGTTGGGCCAGGCTCGCCAGATTTCGACTTTTCTGCGAACTTCGTTGATAAGATCATTTTGGTTGTACTGCTGCTCAATGGTCGAAAGACCTACGCCTTCGTCAAACACAATCTCTTGCTGTTTGTCTTTTTTTTTACGCTTCCTCGGCTTCGGAATCGGCGTGATGAATTCTGCCCTTCGCCGATTTGCGATTATATTCTGTGTGGGTTGGCCTTGATTGTCGAGTTCCCAATGCCGACCGGGGCATTCATATGGCGAATTTAGAATGGGATGACTGAAGAACCTGTTAGACATAAAATTAGCCTGGAACTATATTAGAAGCGAGTTTAGAGAACATGATAGTTGATAGAAAAAGGACGAGACGGTCCTTAGTGTTCATTTACTATAGGAGGTGACTTCGATTTTTGCAAAAGGCGTCTGCCTTAACTTTCCAAGATTTTACCAAAGTCCGACCGTCAATCCGTAGTTTGCCAAGATAAACACTCAAAGACGAGACCTAAGTTGTTTAGTGGACAAAGAGCTACAAGATTGATCGTCGATTGTTCCCAATTACCAGAAGACCGATGAAGATCGCCCCATCTCGAAACCTACTGATTGATACTCTTGCAAGATTCAAAACTTGCCGGTTGAGCAAGTAGAGTTTGAAAAACAACAGCCAGTTCATAAGCTCAACTAATAGTTAGCAGCAGCTAATACTTGGTCAATGACTGCCACCTCGCCCCAGATTATGACGAGATGATGTTGCTTTTAAGTTGCTTTTTAAGTTGCCAAAACGATTGACTTTGAATGACTTTTAAGGACTTAGGGAAACACAACCCAACCCAAAAAAGCCGCCAGCTTCGAACCTGTAAACCCTTCACTTGAATGGCTTTAAATCACTACGCCCGAAGGGATTCGAACCCCTGACCGACGGATTAGAAATCCGTTGCTCTATCCAACTGAGCTACGGGCGCAAACACCAGACTGCAAACACGTTACAGCCATGCGTCCAGCAGGATTCGAACCTGCGGCCTGCGGTTTAGGAAACCGCCGCTCTATCCTACTGAGCTATGAACGCTTAACATTTACTATTTGACACGTTTCCTGCTATTTTGTCAACTTGAACTAAGACTCGACCCTTAACCAGAACGCCTTTTCTCAATACCAAGTAAGAGCAGATGCACTCCAAAAAAGAATCTCGTGTTGCGGTCATTACCGGTAGTTCAAGAGGAATTGGCCGAGGAATCGCTCTCGAACTCGCAAAACTTGGCTACAAAATCGTGATCCATTCGCAAACCGGTGGACATGCTGCCCAAGCGACTCGTCAAGCCGTACTGGATGCCGGTGCGGCGGATGCTATCTGCCTGGAGGCCGACCTTGCTGACATTGATCAGTCCAAGTCTCTTGCATGTCATGTCTTCAACCATTTCGGCTACTGTAACATCTGGGTCAATAATGCCGGGATTGCGCCTGATATCAGGTTGGATCTCCTCGAAACCAGTGCAGAAAGCTGGGACAAAGTGCTCTCGACCAATCTCAAAGGCCCGTTCTTCCTGACCCAAACCGTCGCCAATCTCATGATCAAACACAATCTCCTCAGAAAAACCACCCATCCTGCTCACATCGTTTTTATTACCTCCATTTCCAGCACAGTGGCCAGCATTGAGAGGGGCGAATATTGTGTTTCAAAAGCTGGCTTAAGTATGGTTGCTCAGCTATTTGCATGCCGACTTGCTGGCTTGGGTGTGGTTGTCACCGAGATCAGGCCAGGGATCATGGCTACCGACATGACTTCAGGGGTGAAAGAGAAATACGACCGACTGATCGCTCAAGCCCTTGTGCCGGAGGGCCGTTGGGGAACACCTGAAGATGTTGGAAAGATTGTGGCCGCGATTGCCAGAGGCGACTTGAATTTTAGCACAGGGGCTGTAGTTACAGTCGACGGTGGGCTTACCATCCCGCGATTATAGGTTGACGACTATGCGACAGGCCACTTTTTCATTACCATCACATGCAGCACTGGCTCTATCCACCGCCCAGAATTTCTGAACGGGTTCAAAAGCATCATGTCAATATGGCCTACAAAACCCCTGAGAGTTGCACTCTGTGGCTTGTTGTTGTTTATCATAGGCTGTTCTAACAGTGCCCCTACCATTTCAAAACCTCCAGAAATTACGATCACATCAGCTCATCCAGTGCTTAAATCGATCACCAGTTATGATGAATTCACGGGCAGGACGGAAGCAGTTGGCATGGTTGAAGTTCGATCCAGAGCCACCGGCTACCTCAACAAGGTCGCATTTGTGGATGGTACGGAGGTAAAGAAAGGCGACCTGCTTTTCGAGATTGATCCTCGCCCGTTTGTGGCAGAAGTGGACCGAACTCAGGCCAAGCTTTCAAGCGACGAAGCCAAACTGCGTGAACTTACGGCGGAATATGCTCGAAACAAAGCACTGCACGACAGACGGGCGGTAAGTCTGGAAGAGCTTCAGCAAAGCGAAGCAGCTCGCGATGTGGCGGCGGCCAATATCAACGGTACAAAGGCTGAGATTGCAAAAGCCAAGCTTGATCTGGAATTCTCTCGAGTCGTAGCCCCCGTTTCCGGTCGAATCAGCCGTGCCGAAGTCCGAGAAGGCAACCTGATCTCTGCCCAAGCCAGTGGGTCAGCAGTGCTCACGACAATTGTTCCACAGTCTCCGATTTACGTTTATTTTGATGTCGACGAACGCCGTTTGATTGAGCATCTGAAGCAGATCAGCTCTAAGAATTTGCCCCCAGAACGAATAAAGGAAGCGAACATGCCGGTGGATTTAGGACTTTCCAATTCGTCGAATTTCTCATTCCACGGCTCGATTGACTTCGCAGACAACCAGGTGAATGCCAGCACAGGCACGATGAAGATTCGAGCCGTATTTGAAAATCCAAAACGGCTGCTCACTCCCGGAATGTTTGCTCGGGTTCGTATTCCAGAACAGGCGCCGCACCAAGCCGTTTTGATACCCGATATGGCGATCCTAACGGACCAGAACTTAAAGTATGTCTGGGTAGTGGATTCAAGTGGTTCCGTATCTAGACGCACTATCAAGCTTGGGCAAGTCACTCAAGGCCTCAGGGAAGTCGCAAGTGGCCTGAAGGCCGAGGACGAGATTGTGATCATAGGAATTCAAAAGGTGCGGGAAGGTGCAAAAGTCTCTACTAAATTGGTCACCTTTGATGATCTCGGGCAGGTAGTTCAGGGGGATTCTGCGAAACAACAAGCGAGCAACAAAGCGGCCGAGCCCACAGTCAATCATCAGGCGACTCCACCATCGGCTCCGGCCAAGTAACGAATAAAAGGAGGCCGGGATTATGCTTTCCAAGTTTTTCATTGATCGCCCTATAGGCGCCTGGGTCGTTTTCTTCCTTATCATCATCCTTGGTGTGGTTTCGTTAATCAGACTTCCAGTGGCCCAGTATCCTGAAGTTGCTCCACCGACCATTTCCGTAATCGCACTCTATCCTGGGGCCGATGCACGGACGGTGGCAGCCACTGTAGCCACACCGATTGAGCAGGAGATTAACGGCGTTGAGAACATGCTTTACCTGTCGTCGCAGTGCACCAACGATGGCCAAATGAGCCTGACCGTGACATTCGCGCTGGGCACCGATCTGGACATGGCGCAGGTGTTGGTCCAGAACAGAGTCTCGATTGCCTTGCCCAAACTTCCGGAAGAAGTTCGTCGTCAGGGTGTCACGACCAAGAAAAAATCACCATCTATTTTGCTCTGCGTGAATCTGATCTCGCCTGACGACCGCTACGACCAGCTCTATCTAAGCAATTTTGCAACTATTCAAGTCAAGGACACGCTGGCCAGGATCAATGGCGTAGGCGATGTAACCATGCTCGGCGCTAGAGATTACAGCATGCGTGTCTGGCTCGATCCGGATAAGCTCGCATCTCGCAACCTTTCCGCCACCGATGCCCTAAATGCATTGCAGGAGCAAAACGTACAGGTAGCCGCTGGCCGGCTTGGCCAACCCCCTGCCCCGACTGGCGAGGCTTTTCAACTTACGGTCAATGCACAGGGCCGATTGATCGAAGAAAACCAGTTTGCAGAAATCATCCTGAAGACTGACCCAATCACAGGGGGACAGACACGGCTCAAGGATGTTGCGAGAGTAGAATTGGGGGCCAAGAATTATGAGATGGGCAGCTATCTGGATGGCAAGCCATGCGTCACTCTTGCGCTCTTCCAGCTCCCAGGCTCGAATGCAGTGGCTACGGCTGACTTGATCCGCGAAAGCATGGACGAACTCAAGGCCCAGTTTCCGCCCGGCGTGGACTATCGAATTGTTTACGACACGACCGTATTCGTCAAAGAGTCGATCCGCGATGTTATAAAAACATTGCTGGAAGCCTTTGTTTTGGTCATCATTGTCGTCCTGATTTTTCTTCAGGACTGGAAGGCCACCATTCTGCCCATGCTGGAAGTGCCTGTTTCATTAATCGGCACATTTTTTATCATGTCGCTGATGGGTTTCTCACTTAACAACTTATCGCTGTTTGGGCTTGTTCTGGCGATTGGGATCGTGGTGGACGACGCCATTGTTGTCATTGAAAATGTGGAACGCTGGATGGCGACCGGCCTGGATAGCCGTTCTGCCACCTTAAAGGCGATGGAAGAAGTAACCGCCCCAGTGCTTGCAATTGCGTTTGTTTTGGCCGCAGTTTTTATCCCTGTCGCATTCATGGCAGGAATCAGCGGCCAGTTCTATCGCCAGTTTGCACTCACCATCGCGGTTTCCACACTGATTTCTGCCGCCAATGCTCTCACGATGACACCCGCTCGATGTGTCCTGATTTTCAAAAGCCACGGCTCAAAGCAAGGCCAACAACAGCACAAAGAAGCCCTGCCACGCTCTGGCATTGCTATGATTCTGGGCGTCATAGGAACTCGGTTCATTTTGCCATTAGTCGAAAAGCCCTTGAACGGGATATTCGAAAGCCTTGGTCTTCCTGAATCTGCCAGTAGCTGGTTTTCCTGGATAGCCACGGTCATTCTCTTAAGCATTGCCGGCTGGTTTGTAGCACAGCCTGTTGGCAAGGTGCTTGACCTTTTCCTGAGCGGGTTCAATAACACTTTTGACAAGCTCACAAATTTTTACGGCAAGCTTGTGACTCGTGCCATCCGGCTGTCTGCAATTGTCGTTGTGATTTACATAGGCCTAATCGGCGCCACTTGGTATGGCTTTAAAACTGTACCTGTTGGATTCATTCCCCAGCAGGACAAAGGCTATTTGGTCGTAAACGCCCAGCTACCGGATGGCTCCAGCCTGGAACGCACAGAAGCGGTGATGTCTCGATTGACATCTGAGATTGCAAAAATCCCCGGAGTGGCACACACCATCACCCTACCTGGCTACTCTGTACTCAATAGCACAAATCTATCAAACGCAGGTGGAATGTTCGTCATCCTAGACTCGTTCGAAGAACGAATTCTCGATTCCGGCAAAAAAGCGGAAGCCATTCTTGCAAAGATCCAAGGGATTGGGTTTGGGATTCAGGAGGCAATCGTCATCGCCTTCGGAGCACCGCCAGTGGACGGACTGGGAAATACCGGTGGCTTCAAGCTTCAGGTCGAAGACCGCGGCGATCAAGGCTTGGCAATGCTTCAGGGATCGGTTGAAAACGTCATCCGAACCGCTTCAGCCCAACCCGGCCTGACAGCCCTGTTCTCTGGCTTCAGGGCCAATCAGCCCCAGCTCTATCTAGATATAAATCGCACTCAGGCCAAGGCTTCTGGCGTAGCCCTAACGGACCTCTTTATTACACTGCAAACATATCTGGGATCAAGCTATGTCAATGACTTCACCCGGTTTGGCCGCAACTGGCAGGTCATAGCCCAGGCGGATTCGGGCTTCCGCCAGAAGATTTCTGACATTGGTCGACTCAAGGTGCGCAATGCCTCCGGAGGAATGGTTCCGGTCTCATCGCTGGTCAATGTGGTGGATACCGCAGGCCCTTCGATCGTCAATCATTACAATCTTTTCCCATCGGCCGAAATTAATGGCAACACAAAACCAGGAACCAGCTCAGGTCAGGCCATTGCAATGATGGAAAAAATTGCGGCCGAGGAACTCCCTAGGACCACCGCCATCCAATGGACCGATCTAACCTTTCAGCAACAGCTTGCAGACAAGGATCTGTTTACCAAACTGGCATTGCCGCTGAGTGTCGTGATGGTGTTTCTGGTGCTGGCATTCCAGTATGAAAGCTGGTCGCTGCCCATGGCCGTCATTCTGATTGTACCATTGTGCCTTTTGTCGGCTGTGGCTGGCATCGCCTTACGCGGTATGGAAAACAACATCTTCACTCAGATTGGCCTAGTGGTCTTGATCGCTCTGGCCTGTAAGAATGCCATCCTGATAGTCGAATTCGCTCGCGAAATTCAGGCCAAACAAGGCAAATCCGCACGCGAGGCGGCCGTGGATGCTTGCCAACTCAGGCTCAGGCCGATCCTGATGACATCCTTCGCCTTTATCCTTGGCGTTTTCCCGCTCGTCATTGCCCAAGGTGCAGGCTATGAAATGCGACAGGCCTTGGGCACTGCCGTTTTCTGGGGAATGTTGGGGGTCACCTGTTTTGGGCTGCTCTTTACACCAGTTTTCTACACCCTGATTCAGAGACTGACAGGCCAGGCCAATGCCAAGCCATTAAGGTCAGAGAACTCCACTGATAACCTGACTGCCTCAAACTGAAAAGAAACCGCTCAGGAACTGCTGAAGGAGCCCACGTGTCTCGATTTTTCAAGTACAAGTCCGTTGAAGATCTAGCCACAGATGTGCTCCAACGTGGTCTTGATATCCGCCTTTCCGATGATTGGTCATCGCTCAGGCAGCCAATGGCTTTGGGCAAGAAATGGGTTGGTAATCGGATGGCAATTCATCCGATGGAAGGCTGCGATGCAACATCGGATGGCATGCCTGACATACTCACTATTCGTCGATACGAACGCTTCGGAACAGGCGGCGCCAAACTCATCTGGGGTGAAGCCGCTGCCATCACAGCCGATAGCCGGGCCAACACCCGACAGTTGGTGATCAATGAGACACACGCCCGTAGTCTTGAGCAAATGCTCGATATTTGCCGGTCCGCACACCGAAGAGAATGGGGCAACGACAGCGACCTTCTCATTGGCCTGCAACTCACTCATTCAGGCCGATACAGCGTGCCTCATCCAGTACTAGTCCAGCGTGACCCGCTACTCGACCCAATCACCTTCTGGGATCGCAAAGCAGGTCTAAAAGTTGGCCATGACACGCCTTTAATTACAGACTCTGCCCTGCATCGATTGATCGACCGCTATGTGGCCGCAGCAGACTTGGCTTATCGAATCGGCTTCGATTTTGTCGATATCAAACAATGCCACCGATACTTTCTGAATGAACTTCTGGCAGCACGAAACCGGCCTGGCGAGTTCGGCGGCCCGTTTGAAAATCGAACCCGATTCATCCGCGAAGTGGTTGCTCGCATCAAGGCAGAACATCCTGAAAAAATCTTGGCCACCCGCCTGAATGTCTTCGACGGTGTTCCATTCATCAAAGGACCTTCCGGCGATGGCATACCTGCCCCTTGCTCCATGCCCGTCTCGACCACTTGGGGTACACGACTCGATGCTCCCACCATGCCAGATCTTGAAGAGCCACTTCGACTTATTGCTTTGCTTGAGCATCTGGGAATGAACATCATCAGCATATCGGCTGGAAATCCCTATGCAAGCCCACATTATCTTAGGCCATTTGAATACTCGCCGGTTGATGGATATCAATCGCCAGAACATCCTCTGGAAGGTGTGGCCCGACACTTTCAGATGACGGCAACCATTCAAAAAGCATTTCCAAGCCTATGTGTGATAGGGTCCGGTTACAGTTGGCTGCAAGCATTTATACCGCATGCCGGGGCTGCCAACGTAGCCGATGGAAAGGTGTCCATGCTGGCCGTGGGCAGAGCCAGTCTGGCTCACCCCGATTTCGCAGCCAATATCCTATCTGAAAAAGCCTTGGACCCAAAACGCACATGCCGAACATTCAGCTATTGCACCGCCCTGATGCGATCCAAACACAATTCTCAGGGACAATTTGCAACCGGCTGCCCACCATTCGACAAAAGCGTCTATGGCCCAATCTGGCAACAGGCCAAATCCACCAGTTCCACACCATTGATGTGAGCCTGGGGATTTTGATCTCTGCTTGGACGCAATACTTAACTCGGCTGCAAAACCCCCGTCTTTCTTAACGTGCCTTTGGAGCTTCCTCAGCTTTTTCCAGCTTGGCCTGCTGCACTTGTGAAGGGGTGGCCAGATAGCAGGTTATTTTTGATTCCGGCTTGCCTGCTCCAGCCGCTGGCTTGACCAATCGCATCCCACGCTTGATGGTCTGCTCTGGCATGCCAGGCTCTTTGATGGTGATCGCAAACGAGCAATCCCGATCAGCCGAAAGACTCGTCACTTCAATGGGTTGAAGAAGTACTCTCGCACTGTCCACTTTGTAACGGACCTTTTTGAATTTACAGCCCGGATGTCCCGGAGCAATTTCAACAACACAGCCTTCCTTAGAAAGGCCCTGAACCTGAAGTTCGATCACAACATCATTCACCACATCCGACTCAGCCTGAACGGTTGAATCCGTGATGCAGGCAAGCAGGGGCAACAAAGATAATTGAGTCAAGAACTTGCGCCGTTCGACGGGTCCCGAGGCCATCCCTTGCCATCGTGCCATGGTCCGAGCTCCTGCTCAAAGGCCATTAATCGTCCACTCATCGCATGCAGTCGGGCCTTCAAATCATACGGATTGAAGATCCCATGACCATCCTTGGTCGAGAGAGCATGCCAAGAGGAAAAATGCCCGTCAGTTAGACCAGGCAATCAATCGTTAGATTACTCATCGACGAAAATCGGGCAACCCCATTATTTTGAAAAAAAACGGATTGCCAATCAGCAATCAGCGTCTGGAGATCATATTTATCACAGAACCCGCCATTACCATCAGAAATCCAATAAAAACTCCGCCGTAAATCCATGCCATGTGGGCTGTCGCCCATGAAGCGCGTTGCGTTAGGACAAAAAGCAAAGGAAGCTGGACCAATGGCCCTGCCAGCCTTAAAACCCGGCCTATTTTTATCAGTTTACGCTTTTGCTGATCTTCTTGCAGTTGTTTCTCAATTCCGGGCATCTTTGTTGGGCTCCGATTGATCCAATGGATCTTCTGTCACGTTTTTTCCTTTTGGTTTTCGAACAAACCAGCCTCGAACCATCTCCAAACCCGCCCTGCCCGCTGCATCAGCAACCTGACCAGCCACTCGCCGAAATCCCGATTGACGAGCCTGTTCCGCCAAGCCTCTTGCATACGACCTCTGACGAGCCAACGGCAAAATATGGGCCAAGTCGGCCAATGCTTCTACCTCCGGCCCGAACCCATTCCCTCCCACTGCGACTTGGTCTTGGTCTTTCTCCTGAACCAGACTTGTCAAGAATCGCACTTCACGTACAAGTCCTTCCTTAATATTAAGTTGCGAATTATCAATCGAATCCGTCAGGATCAAAATCGGCCCGACAGGCCAATCTGAATGCTGATCATATCCGTTGGCCATCCGATTGAGAATTTCCTGAGCGTGGCTCAGTTGATGCATGGCAGGCAATTCCCGGAAGTCCAACATCAAGCAGTCGGACTTCATGAACGCTTCGGTCGCCTGTGTCCATTTTGATTCGGTTTCAGGACTCAAAAACTCGTTCGCCCCCTCTGGCCATTCGCCAAGCGACCACTTCACATCCTCAAGGTAAGCCAACCCTTCAAGCCCTCTGTGCGTCTGATTCAATGCCTCAGCTACTTCATCATGACCCGTTTCAGAGAGATGTTGCCAAAGGCCAAAACGCTCTCTTGCTTTCTTCGAATCCAATCCCAGAATTATTGCCATTACGCTTAATTCTCGCCGAGGTTTGCCCTCAAAAGGGTTACCGCCCGAAACATAAGATTCCGAAGGTACATAACCCGTGTCTGTTGAATGATCTGTTTTTGATCGCCTGTAGGCAGCCGAACCGCCTCTAAGCCGACCACTGCTCAACTCGACCAGGTGCACACCAAGCCGATTGACATAAGCCCGGAAAAGCCATCGTTGAAGGCCCTCTTTGGTCTGCTTCCAAGCCGGCTCGGCCACCAGTTTCTGTACGATCAGCCTCGGTAAGCCAGTTACAGGCCGAAACACCGGGAGAGCGAAATTATAAAGCTCATTGGCCGTCTGGGCGAAACCTACTGCCTTCGAAAGCCCCTTCAAATGCCCAGGTGTGAGCTGATCCATCGCCGGAATCTGACGGCACAAACCTTCCAGATCCTCGGCCGCAAGTTCAATTGCAACAATGAGATCCACGATCGCAAGCTTATCCAGAGGGTTTTCGGCACGTGGATAATAACAGGCCGAAACGCGACGCGCCAGATCCTCTGTCGTCTCCTGATAAATTTCCATCCGACTAAGCTGATCAAGTGTCAGATCGCCAGCCCGATCGGCAGTCTCCTGAATAATTTTCCAAGCCTCAGCATCTCGCGGTGCAAAGGTCCAAGGCTTCTCCCAATCCAGTGGCGGCAATACTTTCAAGCTATCTTTAAACCAAACCCGGGAAAGCCACGAAAAGAGAATAGTGCTAATAATCCAGCCAACCACTCCATAAACGATCAAACCGTTTTCAAACAGCCACCAAGCCCCCAGACAAAAGTATATCAGTGGGGGCATCAGATAAAGCATTGCCAGCACCAAGCCACGCCAAGTGGACTTGGATAAAAGCATCGAAATGGATGTTCGAGCAATTTTCGGTGGTTTCAAAACGGGACTCCACCGATCTCTGAAAAAAGGACGATTCTGCTGTCATTCAAGTGCGCAAGACTGCTCCGAATTCAGCCGAACAAGCTTTGACAATCTCGCCAACGGCCTGATCTGCTTCCTCACCTGAAAGGGTTCTTTGTGAATCCCTAAAGGTCATTCCAAAGTGCAGCGACTGTGTACCATTTGCCAGATTTCCACCCCGGAATGTGTCCAAAAATTCGACGCCTTCAAGCAGTGGCCCACCCGACTTATGAGCAACCCGCGCAATCTCTGACCAACGCACGGAGTCAGGAACCACCAAAGACAAGTCTCGCATCACACCGGGCTGATCAGGAAGTTTACGATACTGTGGCTGAAGTTCAGCCAAGTCAATCAGTGGGCCCAAATCAAGTTCCACAACGGCGCAGGCCACCCTTAAACCCTTGGCTTGAAGGGCTTCTTTGGTCATATTCCCAAAAACGCCCCACCGTCGGCCACCAAGATAAAGCTCAGCCGAAGATTGCGGATCAAGAATTGACCACACTGCGGTCTCGCTCAGACGTGTCTCTAAAAGATGCTTCACCTGAAATCGGCTGGCAATCGCCTCTGCCAAACCCTTGGCGGAACGCCAGTCGCCACCACAAACGGCTGAGACCCTTACAGGCTCATTCGGCAAATCTTGATCAGGTTGCGGTAAGTATACGTGCGCCAACTCAAAAACAGACACATTATCAGCACCATGCGACTGATTGTAAGACCGAACTTCAATAAGACTTGGAGCAAGACTTGGACGCAGTGTGGTTTCCTTCTTCCGGCTCGAATGCTCAAGACGGATGGGGACCATTCCGGCAGACAAATCACCCGTAATCGGCTTCGACAATTCTTCAGAAATCAGGCTGTAAGTCACTGCCTCGAAAAGACCTTGACCGGTTAATACCTCCCTGACACCGGATTCCACTCGCTCCCGACGCGAGCGGGATGCGATCGCCAGCGGGACCGGCTTGTCCTCAGGAATGTGCTCGTAACCATATACCCGGGCCACTTCTTCAATCAAATCGATCTCACGATCCAGATCTGACCGCCAGGATGGAGCCGTCCAGCTCGATTCACCTAAAACCGATTCACCACTTGACTGCAACCCAAGCCGATTCATGATATCCAACACCGTCGACTGACCAATTTGAATGCCCAGTACCCGTTCAATCTGCGACTGCCGAAGCCTGATCGGAAGTCGTTCCCGCTTACTTCCACCAACCTCAATCAAACCCGGAGCCAACTGGCCTCCCGCCAGATCGAGAATCATCTCCACACATCGGCGACTGGCCCAGTCCGTTTTTTCAGGATCCATCGGCCGCTCGAACCTATGACTCGATGGACTGAAAAGCCCAAGCTCACGCGATGTATTTCGTACCGATATCGAATCAAACCGGGCGGATTCGATCAAAATATCTTTCGATGAAGACGAGATTTCCGTCTCCAGTCCACCCATCACACCCGCCAGCCCTACGGGACGCTCAGCATCCGCGATAACCAGCATATTCGGATGCAGTTTGTAAGTCTTGCCATTAATGGCGATCAGTTCCTCGCCAAGCTTCGCCCGCCGCACCTCAAGCCGATGCCCTGACAACTTGACAAGATCATAAGCATGCAATGGCTGACCACATTCAAAAAGTACGTAATTCGTAATGTCCACAATATTTGAAATTGGTCTCACACCCAAAGTTTCAAGCCGCTTGCGAAGCCACCAAGGGCTTTCCTTCACGGTTGCCCCTGTCACGACCCGGGCTGTAAAATTCGGACAAAGCAAAGGCTCATGATTCTCAACCTTCGCCACATTAAAAACAGAATCTGCAGTCTCAGATGATTTTGGCAAAGGCTCATGCCACTTCACTGGTATCTCAAAGAGCACACCAATTTCTCGAGCTATCCCAAGATGATTCAGGCAGTCGGGCCGGTTGCTGGTAACCTCCAAGTCAATCGCCAAGTCACCACCGACATCCTCTGTCGATTCATGGTTTAGACCCGACAGAGCAAGCTTCTCTGCCAGTTGATCGACAGACATTTCCAGACGCAGATATTCCGACAACCAGTTCCAACTGACAATCATGATGATCTTTGATCTCAATGTGGTACTGAAAATCCCGTGGAACTCGATTCCGACGAATCCACGGGTCAGCATCAGATAAGGAAGGATTTGAATCTATCAGGCATCTCAGAAATCAAGCTGTCTTGGCCGCTTCTGAAAATGCTTGAATATCAGACAAGGCGGACTCTATCGATGAACGTCGCCATTCGGTCAATGCCGAATCCAACGCCCGTGTCAATTGATGCCGAAGCAAGTTGGCAGCTTCAAAGCTTGAAGAACCTTGTGTCCGAATCTCCGGAAAGTCCCGGTGATAGGCCGTAATCGAACCACTATCTGGCGTGGTTTTAATATGAATCGTGGTGATTTCAACACTCATGACGCCCCTCGCTTTCTTGACCTAAGTTTTACGTATCCATCGAAGATGAAAGGTCTATAGAACTCGGCGCCGATCCTGTCTTGTGACACAATTGGTGTCGATGGTTCCCGTCAAAATTGACTCAGGAACCTAACATCATTCTGATAGAAAGGTCGGATGTCGTCAATCCCGTGGCGACGCATACACAGCCGTTCTATGCCAAGACCGAATGCAAAACCACTCACCTCGTCAGGGTCATAACCTACAGATCTCAAAACATTTGGGTCAACCATCCCAGCTCCTCCCATCTCAACCCAGCGGCCCGAACTGTCCCACATCATATCCACTTCGACAGATGGTTCTGTAAACGGAAAAAACGATGGTCGAAACCGAACCGTAACATCCTGGCCAAGATACGATTTTGCGAATTGACGAAGCGTACTTTTCAAGTTTGCCATCGTCACTCCTCGATCAACATAAAGCCCCTCGATCTGGTGAAACATAAACGAATGAGTTGCGTCCACCGCATCCGGCCGATACACCCGCCCCAACGCCACAACACGAATCGGTGGTTGGGTCGCCTCCATCACGCGTATCTGAACTGTGCTTGTCTGGCTTCTTAACAATGACTTCGGTGACAAATAAAAGTTATCAAGCGGCTCGCGTGCAGGATGGTCGCCCGGGATGTTCAAGGCTTCAAAATTGTGAAACGTGTCTTCAATCTCAGGTCCACGTGCCAACTCAAAACCCATCCTGCCAAAAATATCTATCAATTCTTCAGAGGTCTGTGTCAGGGGATGGCGACGACCAAACCCCAGATGTGCCCCTGGAACGCTCAAGTCCTCGCCCAGCATCTTGATCACTGGTGCAGATTGATCAAGCCTCTCCCGCTCGCGCTCACAAGCCGCTTCGAGTGCTGTTTTCACGGCATTGAAACGCTGGCCATAAGCTCGCCTGTCAGGGCCAGGCAATGTCTTGAGCACCTCCTGGGCAGTCTTTAAACGGCCTTGCTTCAAACCGAGAAAAGCCACTCGGGCCACTTCCCAATCCCCAATCGAAGCGACGGCCTCAAATGCCTGTAGGCCATCGGCTTCAAGACCACCCAGTTCCACAAGGGCGATCAAAGTTTCTTTGCTTGTAACGCTCATCGATTTTGCCGTGGTTTCTCGTGAATGAAAAAAAATCGACCGGTGAACCAATCCTCCCAGGATCAGCCGACCGGTCGCAATTCACTTCGGCCTGGGTGTAAAATCAGGCGGCGCCAAGTGCTGCTTTGGCCTGACCAAAGATTTGGTCAAAAACGGCAGGGTCATAAATCGCGAGCTCAGATAGGCTCTTGCGATCCAGACAAATCCCAGCCCTCTTCAAGCCATTGATAAGCTGGCTATATCGCATTCCACGCATTTCAGCGGCGGCGGAAATACGAACAATCCACATGCGGCGAAACAATCGCTTCTTCACGCGGCGATCGCGAAATGCGAATACTCCCGCACGAAGCAATGTTTCCTTGGCCGATTTCAACAGTCGACGACGACCGCCCACATATCCCTTGGTTGCCTTAAACAGTCGGCTACGCGCCTTGCGTCGGGGTACACCACTCTTGGCTCTCATGTTCTAACCATCACCTTGTATAGACTTTGCGAGAAGTTCGTGATTATGATGCTGATTGTCAAGTCTTTAGACTTCCGTCGCAGCGACCTGCTCATCGACAACCACTTCCACCAATATGCCTTGGGCTCGTTTACGGGCAATTGTCGCACTTCGCTCTTTAAGAAGAGCAAAACGCATGCGCCGTGTCTCCGCAGTCATCTTCAGCGTAGGCTTCTTACGCAGGCGACGAATCTGCTTGCCGCTCTTGTGGCTGTTCAGGTGCGATGACCCAGCACGTTTGTGCTTGATCTTGCCTGTAGCGGTCACTTTGAACCGCTTCTTGATGCCTTTGTGCGTTTTAGCTTTGATCTTTGACATCGATATCGACCAGTCCGTTACAACTGACCCAGGGGCCCACCGCCAGCGTGATCACACGCCAGAACTATTATCGGATCATTCCAGCATGAAAATCCGCTGTTTCCGGGCAACCTTTGAAGTGTAAGAATATACCACACTGATTTCCAATCCGCAAGTGTCAACACGCGGAATCCTTTCTGAATTCCGTAAACCCCAACCCTCAAACGCTTGAATAGTTAACCTCAACAACGATAACCTGATACAGACTCCATCTTCTCAGCTCTTCCCTTTTTCAAAACCTCACTCCCCTAACTTTTTGAGAACCCTCGCTAAAATCATGGTCATTCCAATCGGTGACTACCACCCTACAAAAAAAACCCCATGGGTCACCTTCACACTCATTTTTGCTAATATCCTCATTTTCAGCATCCAGCTATACAAAGGGCAGTCTTTTACAAACTCCTATGCTGTAACTCCTTACGAAATTTTTTATGGCCGTGATCTGATCGGCCCGCCCAATGGCCTACGACTCCACACTCCCGGCCAAAACTCCAACGCTCTGACTCTCAGCCCTCAGCCTGACGAAGTTTTTCACGACCCCAACTTCCGCCATCATCCCAACCCCCTCCCCGTCTGGTCCACCATCATCACCGCCATGTTCCTGCACGGTAGCCCACTCCACCTGCTTGGTAATATGCTCTTCCTATGGATCTTCGGCGATAATGTTGAAGATACCTTCGGTGGATTTCGCTACTTACTCTTATACCTACTTGCCGGTATTGTCGGATTCCTCATTCAATCCATGGCTTCCATCAATTCCGTGATCCCTATTCTCGGCGCCTCGGGGGCTGTTGCAGGCATCATGGGTGCCTATCTGATTCTTTTTCCCATGAACCCCATACGTGTCATTATCCTCTACTTCCCAGCCGTCTTACCCGCCTTTATCGTCATCAGCTTCTGGATCTTCACTCAGCTCTCGCTCGGCCTCTATGAACTCGACCGACTTGGAAAAACTGGCGGGGTCGCTTATCTTGCTCATATCGGAGGCGTCATCGCCGGAATCGCTGTCACCTATTTGCTCGTCCCCGTTAGCCAGCGCCGCTTACAACCAAACCCGCAACGAACTCCTCCCGATTTTTAATCCCAAAAATTTAAAAAAACCTCAGGCCACGTTTTTTTGTCGACCGCGGCCTTGGATCCTCGTGGAATCGGTACACTCCCTAGAATCCGCACCACTCACGCCTCACACCCTATCCTCTTTTCATCAGCCATGACTTACATGGGATAGATTGGTAGAGGGACATACCGAGCCTGGGTGGTCAAGGCGGGCGATCGTTGCGCTCTGATTAATAACGTCCCTGTGCTTCAGCCAGAATGGGCAACTTTACGATGTGTGGAATCGCTGGCGCGTTTGACCTGACCGGACAACGGGTATTCGACACAGAGCGACTCCTGGCCATGACCGGCGCCATCACGCACCGTGGCCCCGACGACGAAGGCACTCACATCGAGCCCGGTGTTGCACTAGGCGTACGCCGACTCTCCATTGTCGACCTCACTGGCGGCCATCAACCTATCGCCAACGAAAGTGGCCGAATTTGGGTCGCCTTCAACGGCGAAATTTTTGAATATCCCGAAATCCGCGAAAAGCTACTCTCAAAAGGCCACCATCTCGCCACACGCTGCGATACCGAAGCATGGGTCCACCTCTACGAAGACCACGGGCCCGCCATGTTCGACCACGCCCGTGGCCAATTCGGCGTCAGCCTCTACGATCGTGACAACCGAACCCTCATCCTCGGCCGCGACCGTGTCGGAATCTGCCCTCTCTTCTACACCATCCAAGATGGATGGCTCATTTGGGGCTCCGAAATCAAGGCCATTCTCGCCTCTGGACTCATCACCGCAAAACCAAATATCAAAGGTCTGGACTACTTCTTCAACTTCTTTAGCGCGTCGCCACACCAAACTCCGTTCGAAGGCATCAAGGCTATCCCTCCTGGCCACTTCCTCAAAGTCCGGGACGGCCGAATCGAAACTCACAAATACTGGGACATCGACTTTCCCGACTCAGGCGATGAACGTGTCGCCGCAGACCCCGCCATTCTGATCGACGAACTCGAGCGTCTCCTCGCCCATGCAACCAAAATCCGCCTCAGAGGCGATGTCCCTGTGGGCAGCTATATCTCAGGCGGACTCGATTCCACCGTTATCCTCGGACTGGCCACTCGCGAACGCGGCGGACCCGTCGATTCCTACACCATCGCCTTGGAAAAAGCGGGCCCGGATGAACGCGAAAAAGCCATCGAAGCTGCCGCCGCCTTAGGCTCGCCCCTAACCATGATCACCATGGAGAAAAAGGATGTCGCCCACGCAATTCCGGAGCTCATCCGGGCTGCCGAAATGCCGATCCTCGACACCTCTGCCGGTTGCCTCCTCCGACTCGCACAAGCCGTGCATGACTCCGGCAATAAAGTTGTGCTCACCGGCGAAGGTGCCGACGAAGCTCTCGCAGGATATGCCTGGTTCAAGTCCGGCATGGCTCGCGAACGATTCCGCAAGCGATTCGGCTCGGCCATTCCTGCACTACTCCGCCGTGGCATTCTCGGCATGATCGACACCGACAGCAATGCACGCCCTGACCGATTTCCCATCTTGGGCCAACGCACAGCTCAGCAAGACCTCTACGACTGGCTTGGCCAAGGCCGAAGCCTCCTCTACGGAGATCGTATGTGGCAAGAACTCGACGGCTACAACCCTTACGAAGATCTAGATCTGCCAAACCAGCGTTTTGGCAAGTGGAGCTGGCTCAATCAATCCCTTTATGTCGGCTATAAAGTCATGCTAGCAGGCATGTTGCTACATGCCAAGGGCGACCGCGTGACCATGAATGCTTCGGTCGAGGGCCGCTACCCTATCCTCGACGACCGCGTCGTAGAGTTCTGTGCCACCATTCATCCCAAATACAAACTCAATGGCCGAATCGACAAGTGGCTGCTTCGCCAGGTGGCTGCCAAAACCCTGCCTACCAAAATTGCCAACCGCAAAAAAACCATGTTTCGGGCCAACAGGTCCGACATCTTCCTCGGCCCTCAGCACCCGGCCTGGGTCGATCAACTCCTCTCTGAAGAATCCATCCGCAAGGCCGGCTATTTCGACCCAGCCAAGGTCGCCCGACAGGTCCGCTTGCAGACCACCCTCCCAACCATCACCCCACGACGATTTGTCATGGACCAATCCCTCACCTGCATGATCACAACACAACTCTGGCACCACATCTATATTAGTGGAGACCTCTGCGACCTGCCTCGCTGGAACCAGCCAGACCAGTTCCGCAAAATCCAGCAATCGCACCGCCCCATTTCCAGTAAGCTCTCTTGAGCCCTGCGCCGACAATTTCCAAGCCGTTGGACAAGCCTACGACTTGCCAGCGGCTTTCTGACTACCAGTTGAAAATCGGCTCAAGATCGGTTTCAGACTGGCTGCCTCTGGCCGATTGCGTCGTTTCTTAACATGGGCAGATAAAATGACACAATTAGGATGGGTGTGATGCACCTTATTCCTCACCCATTGATCAATTATTTAAGCAAAACTGAGCATCGATATCCTTCCACGGCGTGTAGATATAGTTGTCGCGGCCACACATGATACATCGTATCAGAATGATGCCGGTGGCATCAAAGCGAGTAGCCGGTGGTTGAGCGAAGCGACACCACCGGTCATGAGGTCTAAAAAAAGCTGCTGGCACCCCGGCAGGGGTGCAAGACCTTATGCCGCGTCGTCGTCCGGTGGTGTTGTCGCTTGGGCTCCTCAACCACCGGCTACTGATAGGGGTAGGGAGAGTTTCACCTCCCCCTCCCTCCGAACCGTACGGGCGGATCTCCCGCATACGGCTCTCCAGTTGGTGGTTTTACCTCGATGAGGATTGACATAACAGCATCTGGATATTCAACA
>CAMBEP010000081.1 GCA_945865635.1 Candidatus Kuenenia stuttgartensis | reverse complement strand
TGAGGTCTAAAAAAAAGCTGCTGGCACCCCGGCAGGGGTGCAAGACCTTATGTCGCGTCTTCGTCCGGTGGTGTCGTCGCTGACGCTCCTCAACCACCGGCTACTGGCTCCAGATGCCTCCGGCATCGTTTTGATCAAAAAGTGCCATTCATGACCGCGATAAGTATAGCTTATGTTTACATCCGTCTCTAAGCTATCTTCCTGGAACTGGAAATCCCTGGAAACGCTCTGAACTCTGGCCAGCCATAGAAAATCAGTTCAAAGGCTGTAACCGCTGTTCCAACTTTCTCTTGCAAGCCAATCGGTCTGCGATCCCTCCAGAAACCCTGACCGGCCTGACCCTGACAACCAGAAAAACTTTTGAACACCCCATATCTACTTATTTAACATGATATTGCGCACAGAATTCAGGAACCAGAACCGTTTGACTTGCGTCAGGAGTTTGGCAACTTTTGAAGTCTGTTGGAGGAACTCCACACACGAGCGGGTTGAGATGTTATATTGAATGTAAATCCTGATTCTGGAAATCGTGCCACCCTTGGCTGAGTTCCGGTCTGATTTTGATGTCACAACATATGATATGCCTCAATTGATACAGCGAAAATTGGAGTCTGCCACCATGTCCGTCCGCCATTGCCGACCGATTTCTGGTCTATACTCCCCAAAAAAAAAGCTTTTGGCATCCTTGGTGCTGACAACCGGAGGAATCGCGGCCGGTTTTTTTGAAGTTGCCGCAGAGGCCAGTAATCACAGATTGTTTCGTCGCAACATGTCAGCCCAAACTGTAATGATTGCACCAAGACCGGCCCCGATTTTGACGACCAGCAGTTATACGGTTCTGATGCCTACAATGGCAACGTCTTATGTCATGTCGCCCGTGATTCAGGTGATTCCCACAACCACTTGGTATGCAACCACATCGCTATTGATGCCGATGGAGGCTTCATGTCTTGTGAACGAGGTGGCCAGCCCACCGGCGGCATTGTCGAATGTACCAGAACTGCAGGAAATTCCAAAACCGGCCAAGCCTGAGTCATCGCCTCAGGAAAAGCCGCCTGTCGGATCAGGCCCCAAGGAACCGCCCCTGAATCCGAATGCGGTCTCACCTCCGATCGGGCCCGAGGCTTCCAAGCCGGCTAAACCTGAAAGCAAGCCTCCTGAAACTAATCCGGTGACACCAAAGGTAGACAACAAAATTGAGCTGCCCATGAGCCTGCCAGGAGAAGTCAATCCGGCCCCACCACCCGCAAAGGTTTCGAGCCCCAAGCCTGCGGCGGCAGCCGAATTTCCAGCCAATGAGAGCAAGCCGGCAGCAACGGTCAAGCCCTTGGAAAAACCTGTGGATGCACCGTCTGCAAAACCTGCTGAAAAGCCAAAAGATAGTCTGATTCCACCACCGGCGGCTGAAATCCCGTTACCGGATTCTACTGTACCCAAGCTTGAACCAACCGATATCCCACCACCGGCAGCAGCAGCAACGTCAAACGAGATTACCAAATCGGCCCCATCAGGCCCAGCGGACAAGCCTCCAGTCACACTGCCTGCACCAAAGCCCTCGGACCTGCCACCATCCTCGGGGGCCATCGAATTGCCAAGCTTGCCAGATAGCAAGCCAAGCCCATCCGCGACTCCCGTAATTCCTTTACCTGAAATCCCGCCACCGGCCAATGGTGAGCTTCTTTCCTTGCCATCGACCAAGGCCGATTTATTGCCTGTTCCAGACTTGGTCGACGAAATTGGAGGCAAACCCTCCAGCCCCAAAACAATCCAGCCTGGTGGCGAAAAGTCGCCAGAAACATCGACCAAGCAGAGAGATTCTCTGCGACCAGTGATTTCTGGGACCACTAAAATGACTCTCCCCAAGCCAGAGCTGGGAATCCAGGTGAAGTCACAACGAACCGGTTCGATTGAAAGCAATGTTCGTGTCCTGTTCCGCGAGCCCAAAAGCGCTCAAATCAAATTTGACATGCGAACAGACTTGTTCGGCAAAGCAAAACTTGATGTGCCTGAAGGCCGTTGGGAAGTGCTGGTCGAATCGCCAGGCGGCACGCTTTATGTATTGGGTGAACTGATTTCTGCAAATGGCAAGTTGACCACGGCTTCCGGCCGATCACTGCCAATTCTGGAAATCAACCGTTAGTCTTTCAGTTAACACGGGATGGCCTTGGATTCAAAAAAGCTCAGGAGTCTCTTTCGATGAATTCCCATGAATCGCATGTTGAGTATGTTCGGGTCTGCGGCCTCATCGACCAGATTGAAGCCTCGATGATCGAACAAATGCTGAACGAAGAAGGCATCGCCACAAAAACGACCGGCTCAAGCGGAACCACCGTCTTTGGTGGGCTTCCGTTTGAGGAAGGATATCAGATCTTCGTGCCTCATTCTGATGTGAAAAAAACAAAGCTTTTGCTCAGCAAGCATCCCCACTTTCAAGGCCTTGATACGCCAGGCGAATCTTGAACCTTACTGGCCCCGAAGAATTTCAGCCAAGCTGGACAGGTGCCGTCTCGTGGCCTAATCCACATGCCGATGGCAAGCTCCGGATTGGGCTTGTCATTAGTTTGTTTGCTCCCAAAGAAAGCGGGGCAGAGCGGCAGGCCCGGCTTCAGGCAGAATCGCTATGCCGGCGTGGGTATCAGGTAACGATTTACACAAGGTCGCTCAGGCACATGCCCGCGGAGCAGCTTCACATGAAGCATGAAAGCGGTGGCAGAGTCTTGATCAAGCGTGTGATTCGAACCTCTTCCAAGGGGCCTCTGTTCGGGATCAGTTATATCTGGCGGTTGGCAAGTGCTCTGATAGCGGATCGGAGCAAGCTTGACATCATTCACACACATCAGGCCTTGTGGGAGTCGATCACGACCGGCCTTTCCCGCAACCTTCTTGGCTGTCCAGTCGTTGTTCAGCCTGCCAGTTCGGGATACGATGGTGAGGCTCAGGAACTCATGCGCACCAAGGGGGCAGGGATACTTCGGCGCCTGGCGATCAGGAATCGTTGTTTTGCCACGATTTCCGATGATATCAAACTGGAATGGAAGGCCTTGGGCGTGCCTGAACAGGCGTTTTTTAAAGCCTCCAGCGGAGTTGACACCAAGCATTTCCATCCATCACCAGATCGACCAATGTGCGATCCGAAGAGCTTTCAAGCCATATTTACGGGTCGACTGCATGCGCAGAAACAGGTGGACCTTTTGATTAAAGCTTGGCCCAAAGTCTTGGAAAAAGCCCAAGGCCGGCTCTTGATTGTCGGAGAGGGCCCATTACTCAATGAGCTGATCTTGTTGAGAAATTCACTGGGACTGACAGACCAGCAAGTGCATTTTGCAGGACGACTGGAAGACACAGCCCCGGCACTGCGTGGCAGCGATATTTTCGTTTTGCCCAGTCGTGCGGAAGGCATGAGCAACAGCCTGCTCGAAGCCATGGCCACAGGTCTACCAAGCGTGGTTTCGGCGATTGGTGGCAATGTGGATCTGGTCGATCATGAATCCACGGGTCTGCTGGTTCGCCACGATACACCTGAGGCTTGGTCAACAGCCATTCTGCAAGCGTATCGAAACCCGGAAGCGGCCAGGCGATGGGGCCACAGTGCGCGTGATCGGGTCATGCGTGATTATTCCATGGAATCTGTAGTCGATCGCAATTTGTTTCTGTATAAACGGATGATTCAGAACTTCACCAGCCATCGGGCCAGTAGTTGAATTCCTCTACCATTTCAGGCGAATCGAAAATGGCATCGAAACGAAAGACGATTGAGATTATCCGCCAATTCAAAAATTCAAATGAGCAAGTCATCAATCTGCCGTTTGATGGGATCCATAACGATGCGAGTCAGCACTGGCACGATTTTTTAGGCGATAGCTGGTGGAACCTGATCAAAAAGGGGGTCGTGATGGCGATCTCTCGCAACCTTCCATCTGGGAAGTTCAAGAACATGCTTCTGAGGTCGATTGGAGTAAAAATTGGCCAGCGTGTTTTTATTGCATCAACTGTGGCACTCGACTTACAATTTCCCGAATTGATTACCATCGAAGATGGCGTGATCATTGGAATGGGTGCTCATATTGCAACTCATGAAGTGACACACACACATATTCGTCTTGGCAAAGTGCATATCGGCAAAAATGCGTTGATCGGCGGCCAGTCGACTGTGCGATCGGGTGTCAACATAGGCGAAAATGCCGTGGTTGCACTTCGAGCCTTTGTCACTGAATCCGTCCCTGACAATACGCTTGTCACGGGGGTTCCGGATCGGAAAGTTGTCGAATTGCACAATCCGGTATGAATCGACATAAGACCTATTATTTTTGGGAAACCCAAGAGTGCCTATGGATTTCTCAGCACGCGGGCGGGGCCGACTTCGATCGCATTGACCAAACCCATCGCGTTTTCAACACCAGTACATTCAGCGCGAAAGGCTCTCCCGGCCATGGTTTCTGCATCCAATTCGTCCTGTTCGACCAAGATCTCAAACGGGACCAGAATTTTTCGGGGCTGTCCCGGGCCAACCCCCTGAACACGCACAATCATCATGACCCGATCAGGGCCAGATGAATCTTCCACTAGTTCAGCACTCTGGATAAAGCCTTTGAGAGTCATTTGGCAGATCAATTCCAGCGAATTCAATTCTGATGAATTTGCCGATTATGACTTCAGTCGCAGCCAATTTGGCCGGTCGGCATACATTGCTATCATACATGAACCAGAGTCATGGTCTATATTAGTCGTGGCTAAGTTTCCATGCAACTTGATCAAAACACCTCGAATTCAATCATGGGCCAAGCCCATAACAATACGCATACTTCATCATGAGCCATCTGCTTCGATATCCGGTTGTGCTTTGTCATGGTCTGTTTGGCACCCAGAAATATGGAGTTGGCCCGATATCGGCCGGCGACTATTTTCGTGGGATTCTGCGCGAGATTCGGGGCTGGGGTGTGCAGGCGTTTGCGCCACGAGTCCACCCGACGGCAGGCGTATACAGGCGTGCCTGGAAACTGGCGGAACGGATTGAATTTCTGATCGGTGATTCGCCTTTTCACCTGGTCGGACACAGCATGGGCGGCTTGGATGCTCGACTTCTGGCCAGCGACTCAGCCTGGGCAAGCCGGGTTGTATCATTGACCACCATTGGGACACCCCACCTGGGCACGTCGCTTGCAGACACGGCCAGCCATAATCTGCGATTTTTATTTTCCGGTCTCGAATTTCTTGGTCTGGATTTGGACGGAATCCATCAGGTTTCCACGCGCCACACCGCTCGACTGACTGCGGATTGGACCGACCCTCCCAAAACGGCATGTTTCAGCATCGCAGGAGTTCCTGACGCCTCATCCACGTTTATCGGGTTGCGGCCGTGCCAAAAGTGGATCCACTCACGCGAAGGCCCGAACGATGGACTGGTGCCGATGGAATCCGCTCTGGGCTGGGGCGAGCCTTTACCGCCCTGGCCACACGACCATTTCCGACAGATCAACTGGATGGCACCACGATCCGCCGCTCCAGCGATCATATCGTCGTATCGTCTTTTACTGGAACAACTTACTGAAACAGAATCGAGCCACACCACAAGGATCCAAGTCGGGCTTGGTCTGGAGACGGCATTCAATGGCTCCTGAATGGGTCCGTTGGCGGTTCACAAGAGACTCCATCATGCTCAGGCGAGACCGCTGAGAAATCGTGGTCATTCCTGAAACGCATCGATTGGTTACAAATCGGATAACCCGTGCGGCGGAGTAATCTTTTTATGGAGTTGGTCCTTACGTTTAAATTGTCAATTTGGCGGTAGCCGACGTATAATGAATGGAATTGCAGAATCAGGACACGTTCCCGGATGATTCAAAGGGGGCGACGATGGCGAGCCACGACGATTTAAAAAAACCTGGCACTCAAGGGCGGATCCTCGAATACGCTGAGTTTATTGAGGACCAGGTGGCCCGAGCGCGTTCGCGGATCAAGTCGAACGACATGTTCCGCGCCAGCCTCTGGATTGTCACGGTCTCAATCGGCGTGCTTTTTCTGGAAGTGATTCTGGACCACACCTTGGAACTGCCAGCGATGGCTCGACGGCTGGTCCTTTATGGTGGATTGGGAGCTGGCAGCATTTATGCATTTCTGCGGATTGCCAGACCGATGTTGATGCGAGTCAACACGCTTTATGCCGCAAAATCGATCGAATCCACTGATTCTGTCTTTAAGAACAGCCTGATCAATTACTTACAGATTCGTGATGACCCCAATCATGTCGCTCCATCAGTTCTGGCCCAAATCGAAGCCAGAGCGGTGGCGGATCTGAGCAAGGTGAATGTCGACAATGTTGTCGACCAATCGCCACTCACCCGACTAAGCTATGCTCTGGCTGCTATTGTGGTCAGTATCTGCCTTTATTCCTGGATCACACCAAAAAGTCTGATGGATTCCGCCCGACGCGCCTTTCTGGCTGACGTTCAGCGCCCGACCAACACACGATTTCTGAATATCACACCAGGCGACAAACCTGATGCTCCGAAGGCCGTGACCGGTATGCCGGTAAGCTTCACGGTGGAGACTCTCGGCGCCCAGCCCGAATCTGTGACACTTTTCACAAGCCGAGACAATGGAAAAACTTTCGCCGAAACCGTGATGACACAGGGGCGATCGTTTGCCGATCCTTGGGAAGCCAGAATCGACCGTGTTCCAGGCGAGCTTTTCTATTACATGGCTGGTGGCGATGGTCGAACGAAAACCTACAGGCTCGATGTCCTTCCTGTAGCGATTGTCGAAAAAGTCGCACTCGATTACGACTTCCCGGAATATGCCCATGCTCCAAGACGGGAGGCCGTCGAAGAAGGCAATGTGGAAGCCCTTCAAGGCACTCGTATCACACTGACAGCGACCACAAATCAGCCCGCCCGTTCCGGGCTTCTCGACTTCGGGCAAAGGCCGCCCGTTCCATTGGTGCCAGTTCAAGGCGATCAACGAAAACTTACAGGCAGCTTTCTGGTCGACACCGATGGCCAATATTCCGTCAAATTCAACACCATCGACGGTCAGACCAATCCGGAACCGGTTCTTTATGACATTCGAGTCGTCAAGGATGTTGCACCGACAGCCCGATTCATTCGCCCGGAAAGCCCCACCCTTCGACCAGCCAATGCCCGGGTTCCTCTGGTGATTGAGGCCTCTGACGATTTCGGCTTGAAAGAGGTCAAGCTTCACGTGCACAAAGGTAGCGAGATTCTCCAGAAAGCCATCGATCTGATCGACCCCCAGTCAAAGGAAGTCTCCAAGATTCTTCAGAAAACGGTCGCCCTTGATCTTGAACCACTGAGCCTTAA
The DNA here is from genome assembly GCA_945865635.1 of Candidatus Kuenenia stuttgartensis. Taxonomy (GTDB): domain Bacteria; phylum Planctomycetota; class Planctomycetia; order Isosphaerales; family Isosphaeraceae; genus QWQI01. The sequence goes on along the minus strand of CAMBEP010000081.1, from coordinate 13,010 downwards.
AGTAGGCGACAAGATCGAATACTGGCTGAGCTTACGTGACAATTGCGACCTCCAGCCCAATAAGTTTGAAACACCTCGCCAGACTATCGAAATTCAAGATCCTGTAAGCCAGCCAAAACGCGAGGAACTGGCCCAGAACGAAATGGCCCAGGCCCGCGAAGAGACTGGCGAGCAAAACCCGATGGACCAGCCCAACCAAAGCGACAAGCCGCAGGATGGGTCGAACCCGCAGAACGAGCAGCAAAACCAGGGCAACCAAAAGCAGGGTGACCAAAAGCAGGGCCAGTCGAAGCAACCGGAAGATCAAAAGAAAGAAGGCCAGGGAAACAAGAATACCCAGGGCGATGAGACTCAAGAGGCAGATCCAACCAATAATGCCTCTCCGGCTGCCAATAAGGCGCAAGGCAAGCAGCAGAAGAAGAGTAGCCCAGCCTCAAAGGCTGACCAGCAAAACCAAAATGCCCAGCAGAATCCTGCAGGAGAAACTGGCGAGACTGAAAATCAGACACCTGATGCGTCTCAGAAAGATTCTCCAAAGCAAAAAGGCGGAAACACTTCTGCCAGTAAGTCCGGTAATCCGAAGGAAAAGTCGAACCAGAAATCGTCGCCGATGAACAAATCGGGTGAGCAGTCGGAAACCGGGGCGGAACAAGCAGAGACAGATAAAGCTCAGGAAAATGGGCTTAACGAGCCATCTGACCAACCGAAAAAAACGGCTGGAAATGAGAAATCAGGTTCTGCAAAATCCAAAAACCAGCAGAAGAATGCCTCCAAAACCACCGGCGACAAGAATCAAACTTCTGGTCAGGAATCCAGCGACTCGCAAGAAAAGAAATCCGTCGACAATAAGAATTCCTTGAAATCGAAAGAAGAAGAGACAAGCGATTCTGCCGAATCCCAGAAAACGCCTGGAGCCACTGAGAAAAAGCCCAGTGACGACAAAAGCAAATCAGGAAATGACCAGAAACAGACTGATGACCAGAAAAAAGGCCAGAACAAATTACCTCAAGGTGAACCTAAAGCTGAGGATGGGTCTGACAAAACTGGCGAGAAACAATCCTCTAAGGATTTGTCCGACCAGGATCGTGAAAAACTCAACAAAATCCGTAAGGCTTTGGGTTTGAATGATCCTCCTCAGGAGGCTGAGGAAAACGTTCAGAAAAAGAGCGGCCCGAATGAAAGTGGGCAGAAAAAAGAACTTGATAAGAGTCACTCGGGCGATCAGCCTAAGAACGAGCCAAAAGCTGGTCAGGAAAACGACACGACCAAAAGTACCTTAGGGCAGGATAAACAGCAGTCTGATTCAAAAAAAGCTCAGCCTAAAGTCAAGTCGGGCGATCAACCCAAGGATGCAACCAAATCAGGTCAGGAAAATGACCAGCCCAACGACAAATCAGAGGATAAGCCTAAAAACGATGGAGAATCAGAAAAAAGCCAGTCTAAAGATTCGCCTCAATCGACTGACAAAAAAGGCGAAGAGCAGGGGGCCCCAGGCAAAGAAGGCCTAGAAAACGAAAAAGGCGAAAGCAAGAAGGGCGAGGGTAAAGGCGAAAAAGGCGAAAGCGAAAAGGGCGAAGGTAAAGGCGAAAAGGGCGAAAGCGAAAAGGGCGAAGGTAAAGGCGAAAAAGGTGAAGGTAAAGGCGAAAAGGGTGAAGGTAAAGGCGAAAAGGGCGAAAGCGAAAAGGGCGAGGGTAAAGGCGAAAAGGGCGAAAGCGAAAAGGGTGAAGGTAAAGGCGAAAAAGGCGAAAAAGGCGAAAGCGAAAAGGGTGAGGGTAAAGGCGAAAAGGGCGAAGCTAAAGGCGAAAGCGAGAAGGGCGAGGGTAAAGGCGAGAAGGGGGACAGCGAAAAAGGTGAGGGTAAAGGCGAAAAGGGCGAAGCTAAAGGCGAAAGCGAAAAGGGCGAGGGTAAAGGCGAGAAGGGGGACAGCGAAAAAGGTGAAGGCGAGAAGGGGGACGGAAAATCTGAGGAAAACGGCAAGCCTGGTCCCTTGACGAATGCCCAGCCAAAATCTGGAGGCATGAGAAAAGGCACGGATACGCCAGCCGCCAAGCCTGACCAGTCCAAACCTTCACCGCGAGCTCTGGAACCTGATCAGCCTGAGCCTAACGATAATCTTTCACCTGAGCAGAAGGCTGACCAACGCTTGCTGAAGCGATTACGTGATATGGTGGACAAGAATGAAATCTCAAAAGATTTAGAGAATGCGACCGGCCTTTCACGAGAAGAGATCAACCAGTTTGTCCGAAAGTTTGAGCCTCCGGCCCTGGAAGAGCGAAAATCGGCTGAGGGTGCTGGATCGTCTGAAGTCAAGTCTGCACCTGGCAAGGAAACCGAGACTCGAAATGTGACCCTGCCAAGCAATTTGCCGGGTGGAAAAGTAACCAGCCGTACCGGTCGTGGCGCTGGCATGGTTGCGGACGATTCCCAGCAAGGGAATCTGGAAGGGGCCCGGTCGCGCATTCCGTCGGGCCTGCGTTCCCGCTTTGAAGCGTATCAAAAGGGCCTTTCCCGGACAAATTCTCGCGGGGCCGGCACAACCAATTCGGGCGAATCTCGCCCGACCAATAAAAGCGGCTCAGAGCCGGGATCGGGATCGTATCGATGACAGCCCCTGACAGTGTTGGTAGCGTTAGCTCTAAATCAACAGTACCAGTAGAGACGGTTGAAAAAGCCTTGATCGAGCCGCTCGCAAAGCTCTCTCCGAAACATCCCCGCCGATATCTGGCTGGATTTGACCCTAAGGATTTGCCAAATCACTTCACTGATGTTCTGGTGATTGGCGGAGGCTTGGCGGGCTTCTGCGCTGCCATGGGCATTCCCGAGCCTTATCGCGTGATGGTTGTGACTAAAGATGAAATTCGGGAGAGCAACTCGTCATATGCCCAGGGCGGAATCGCTGGTGTCATGGACCCGGAAGACGCATTTGCCGACCACATTTGTGATACGCTCATGGCTGGAAAAGGTTTGTGCGATGTTGCGGTTGTGGAGTCGGTCGTGCGCGAGGCCCCTCTGCGAATCTTGGAGCTCATTGAATGGGGCACCCAATTCGACCTCGAAAACGGCGAAGTGGCTTTGGGCCGGGAAGGTGGGCACTCGCATGCCCGAATTGTTCATGCTCTGGGCGATTCCACCGGCAGGGAAGTTATGCGAGCCGTGCTCGAGAAAGCCGCATCTCTGCCCAACCTGAAGATCTGGCAAAACAGTTTTACTGTAGATTTGATCACTTATGAAGGCCGCTGCCGAGGAGCGCTTGTCTGGGACCGAAAACGGGGTATGTCGATCGTCTGGGCCAGGGCTGTCATTCTGGCCACAGGTGGGGCAGGGCAACTTTATCGGGAATCGACCAATCCCGCCATTGCTACAGGCGATGGTCATGCGGTGGCCTTTCGTGCCGGTGCCCGGATGCGCGACCTGGAATTCATGCAGTTTCATCCCACCGTGCTTTACATTGCAGGCTCCAGCCGGCATTTAATCACTGAGGCTGTGCGTGGTGAGGGTGCTTATCTACGTGATCGAGATGGGGTTCGATTCATGCCGGAGGCTCATCCACAGGCAGAACTTGCCCCACGTGATGACGTGTCGCGAGCCATTTGGGACCGAATGGCGGCCACTCAGCATCCATGCGTTTATCTTGACCTGTCACACCTGGATCCGGAACTGATCCATCGCAGGTTCCCTGGCATCGACGAACTCTGCCGTGGCTTTGACCTCGACATCACCACCGACCAGATACCGGTCAGGCCAGGTGCCCATTATTATATCGGTGGCATTGAGGTCGACGAACATGGCCAAAGTTCTATCAATGGTCTTTGGGCAGCCGGTGAAGTGACGAGCTCAGGCCTTCATGGAGCGAATCGGCTCGCATCAAACAGCCTTCTGGAAGGGCTGGTCTATGGTGCCCGCGTTGCTGAGAATATTGTCAAATATTTGGCAACCGACCCGAACCCGATTCTGATGGTTCCGCCAGTAAGTTGTGGGGCCCCACCCACTCCCCGCAACCTGATGCTCGATATTGCCGATGTGAAACATGCCCTCAAGGCCTTGATGGTTCGATCTGTCGGCTTGGCACGTGAATTTCAAAAGCTCGAAGAAGCTGCGGAGCAAGTCGATTTCTGGAGCAAATACGCTCTTGAACAGGTCTTTGTTGACCCCGATGGCTGGGTCCTTCAAAACATGCTGACTCTCTCGCGACTTATGATCGATGCCGCTATGGCTCGAACCGAATCACGTGGAGTCCATTTTCGTCAGGATCATCCGGAAAGCTCCGATGACTGGCTCCGGCACATTACATATACCCTGGATGGCTGCGTTTGATAACCCGATCAGAAATTTCATCCCGAAACTTTGCTGGATTTCTCATAACCAAGTGAGATCAACACTTCGAGCGCCTCGCTCCAAGTCGGAAACGACCTTCCACTTTTCTTCTTGTAAAGATCCATGGCCTGCATGAATTCCATTTCTGCCTCGGAATAATCGCGTTCGCAAGTGGTAGGATCCACAAAACGCCTGCGATTGCTTTTCTGTCTCGCATTTGCAGCCCGGGTCGCTTGGGCGGATGCGATTTCATTGACCCACTTCTCCGTCTCGTTCTCTGCTTGAGGCTTTCTTAAGGGCACAAACCCAGGAATGATGTTGTTGGCCATTTTCTCTTCCCGTTATTCAAAGCCTGAAGCTTCGTATCATCGCCTATGAACCTGATTGATTCGGGTCATTTTCAGGAACATAAGATATTCGATCATCAAACGGGAACTGGCCCATGATTATAGTTGCGACTTCACTGCAAACCTTGATTTGACGTCAAGCGGCTTTTTGCGACTTGCGCAGTCACAATTTCAAGCAAGAATAGGCTTCACTACATTCCCATGAATATCCGTAAGCCGGAATGGCCGTCCTTGATAGACATAGGTCAATCGCTCATGGTCGAGCCCAAGGCTGTGCAGAATTGTCGCCTGAATGTCGTGTACATGCACCGGATTCTCCGCAATATTAAAACCAAGTTCGTCGGTCTTGCCATAGGCCAGGCCTGCCTTGATCCCACCGCCTGCCATCCACATCGAAAATGCTTGAGGGTGGTGGTCGCGACCGAGGGATCGACCTAAAGCCGAATTGGTTTCTCCCATGGGTGTTCTGCCAAACTCGCCACCCCAAACAACAAGCGTTTCGTCGAGCATGCCACGACGCTTCAGATCCAGCAATAAAGCCGCCGATGCCTGGTCGGTTGCCCGGGCATTGCTCGTATGATTGCCAAGAACGTCGGAGTGTGCGTCCCAGCCCTCATTGTAAATATTAATGAATCGAACGCCCCGCTCCACCATGCGCCGAGCAAGTAAACAGGCTCTCGCAAATGATGGCTTGGCTGGGTCAACCCCATAAAGCTCAAGTGTCTCCTTAGATTCCGACCTCAAATCCATGAGTTCAGGGGCCGAAGATTGAAGCCGGAAGGCCATCTCGTAAGAAGCTATTCGTGTGCGAATTTCCGGATCGCCCACCTGGTTCATTTCATGACGGTTCAGCCGGCTCAGCAGATCGATCGTATTGGACTGCACCTGAGAGTCAATGCCGGATGGGTTGGAGACATTCAGAATTGGGTCGCCACTGTTGCGTAATCGTGTGCCCGTGTAGACTGTGGGCAAAAAACCTGACGACCAGTTGGCTGATCCGCCACTAATGCCAGACCCTGTGCTCATGACGACAAAAGCTGGTAAGTCTCGTGCTTCGCTACCCAAGCCATAAACCACCCACGAACCTAAGCTGGGGCGACCTGGCTGGGCAAAACCCGTGTTCATGAAAATCTGGGCTGGTGCATGGTTGAACTGATCCGTTTTGACGGACCTGATCATGCAGATTTCGTCAGCCACCCGCCCAAGATGGGGCAAAATATCTGCGATCTCGAGACCACTCTGGCCATGCCTGCTGAACTTGAATCGTGGTGCCATCGCGGCGGCATCGCTGCGAATAAACGCATATCGCTGACCGCCAATCACTTCAGGAGGAATCGGTCTGCCATCGTGCTTGACCAGTGCTGGCTTGTAATCAAACAAATCCAAATGGCTCGGCGCACCTGCCATAAACAGGTGAATCACAGCCTTAGCCTTGCCCGGAAAATGCGAGGCTCTAGGAACCATTTCGTTTTTTGACAGATCCGGACTGGCAGCAAGCAAGTTCCGATGCTGGCCCTGACCCTCAGCAAGCAAGCCGGCCAATGCAATTTTACCCAGGCCCACACCGCAGTCCTGAAAAAAGTGGCGGCGGGATCGGTCCAGTGGCTGAAGCGTCATTGTGTGTGTGTTCATCAGACTCGTCGGTTCCTTTTCGTATTGAGATCATCGATGGACGACAAATTCGTCTGTATTGAGCAAAGCCCTGGCCAGAACTGTCCAGGTTGCCACCTCAGCCACTGGCCCGCTTCCAGATTCACCAGCGATTGCCATCGCCAACTTAGGATTCTTCTCGTAGTAATCACGCTGGGCGACCAAGAATTTCATCAGGTCGGCACGTTCCTCTGCATCGCAATCCCGGTTGAACATGCGCAGGAAGATTTGACGGAGACGGGCCTCGTCAGTATTTTTCAATGCAGCCATTTGTCTGCCCAAAGCCTGTGCCGACTCCAAGAAGACCGGATCGTTGAGCATGGTCAGAGACTGAAGGGCAGAATTTGATACATCGCGTCGCACCACACATGACTCACCACTTGGAGCGTCAAACGTGTTAAGCATGGCGAAGGGGGTCGTTCGTTTTGCAAAGGTGTAGAGGCTACGCCGATACCGGTCAGAGCCTGTAGAGGTCTTCCAAGGCATGCTTCCATATGCACCTTCGGTTGTCACACTGGCAGGCTGTGGCGGGAATACAGACGGCCCGCCTATGGCTGGCGAGATCAGCCCTGAGGCCGCAAGTGCTGCGTCTCGCAAGACTTCTCCATCCATCCTGAATCTTGGACCGCGTGAAACCAGTCTGTTTTCAGAATCTTTCGCCAAAGCCTCAGGCGAAACCAGTGTCGATTGCCTGTAAGCCTGACTGGTCACAATCCGTCGATGCAAACGCTTCATGGACCACCCATCCTGAACGAATGTCAAAGCCAGCCAATCGAGCAAATCCGGATTCGTCGGCAATTCGCCCTGATAACCAAAATCCTCCTGTGTGCGTACCAGCCCCTTCCCAAAAAACGCTGCCCACTGCCGATTTACCGTCACCCGAGCCGTCAATGGATGCTCACCGGATACCAACCATCGACTCAACTCAAGCCGATTCTTGAGTTCAATCTTCGCTGACCCTTTCAAAAACTGCGGCACATCAGGTCCAACTTTTGTAGTAGGCTGGAGAAATTCACCACGGCGATGCACAAATGTAGACCGGGTAAAATCTTGAGGACGCTCACGCATCACCAGGGCCGTCTCTGGCCTTGGCTTTTCACCGATCAAATCGGCAATGGCCTTATTGGATTCAGAGAATTCCGGTGCCGTGTCTTCCCAATAATCACGCAACTGCCTGTTTTGGGTTGGATTACGTGTCAATCTTGGAATTGTAAGCAGATGCTCTATCTCTGTTGGCTGAGATTTTGCCATCAACTGCACACTGCCACTCGTTGTAGACCATAACCGGAATCGGCCTAATGGAGCGGAATAATGTCGCTCAAAGATCATTGTCAAGCCTGCATCAGTGTGGCCCGTCAACGGCTTTTCCAGCACATAAACCGCTTGATCTGCCTGGCCCTGATGGCCCTGGGTTGACCAACCTGTCTGCATATTCCCATCAAGCGTCAATGCCGCCTTGGATTCGCCACCACCGATTCCCAATCGGCCGTAACTTTCAGAAGCTAAAGCGAATTTGATTGGCTGATCACCAATCTGCATCCGCCATTCGCTCAGAAAAAAGTCGCCCAGAGGCCCTTCATAATCGGTACGGCCAGGCCCCTTGGCCGGTAAAGTCGGATCCGGCAGAACTTCCAGGCGTATCGCTGTGGTGCCTGCTGGCAAGCCTTGAAGCTTGAGAACGTATTCATCGTGTTTGGTGGCGTCGCCAGAGGCAAAAACCGAACCGTCAGGCCGAAGTTCCAAGCGAGCGATATTGGCCGACATCTGTTCAGGTTTGATCAGAGACCATTGCACCGCTTTTGAAGATTGTTCCGACTCCCATTTGGAAAACGCTTTTTCATAACCGTCTCGCCGTCTCTGTAAAAAGTTGCGGCCATCACCAGGCCCATCCGGCGGTGGGGCTGAAAACTGACTGGCCCGATTTGCCTTGATCAATGCAATCTGGTTTTCCAACCCTAGTCGCCGAAGCCGAATCGAATCATTCTCAAGATTATACAGAGGAGGTTCTTCTGCATTGTTCATCGTGGCCATGAGACGATAATAGTCCAACTGCGTAATCGGGTCGTATTTGTGGGTATGGCACTGGGCACAGCCCACCGACATGCCCATCCAGACCGTTCCGGTCGTGGCGACCCGGTCGACCATGGCATAAAACCGATACTCCAACGGATCGATTCCACCCTCTTCATTCAGCATCGTGTTGCGATGAAATCCGGTTGCAATGCGGTCATCATCTGTGGCGCCCGGCAGCATGTCGCCCGCCAACTGACGAATTGTGAACTGGTCAAAAGGCATGTCCTGATTCAGAGCCCGAATGACCCAGTCTCGATAAGGCCAGACTGAGCGATAGCGATCTTTCTCATAACCATTGGTGTCGGCATAACGCGCCAGATCAAGCCACTTGCGAGCCCATCGCTCGCCATAACTGGGCGAAGACAAAAGCTGATCCACCAGTTTTTCATAGGCATCAGGGGCTGTATCTGCAAGAAATCGAGAGGTCGCTTCCGGTGTCGGTGGCAAGCCGATCAAATCAAGCGAAACTCGCCTGATAAGCGCGTTCCGATCGGCTTGGGGCTGAGGCCTGAGACCATTTTTATCAAGGTTCGCATAAATGAAGCGATCGATCGGACTCTCCTGCCAACCAACAGGCAGACCCACTGCTTCAGGCGGATTCGGCTTGAGTGGCTTCACAAACGACCAGTGATCCGAATAATTCGCTCCGCCTACAATCCAGCTCGAAAGCATCGATTTCTCTGCCTTCGAAAGCGAATCCCTGGTCTCGGGTGGTGGCATGATCTCAGTTGGGTCGGTTGATCCAATACGGGCGATCAACTCGCTCTCATCCGGCTTGTTTGGGACAATTGCGTGATTGCCCGTTTTGGATCTGCCCAAGGCAGCGGACCGATCATCAAGTCGCAGACCCGAGGCCCGCTTGGCATCATCCGGCCCATGACACTTCAAACAGTGTCGGGCAAGAATTGGCCGAATGTCGCGAGAAAAGTCAATCGTCTCTCTGGCCATGACTGGCAAATCCAGAATCATCAACCCTATTACGGCAAATAGAGCACGACATCGTCCCATTTGTTTGGATTGGCAATATTTCATTGATCGTTGGTTCATGGAAATGACAGCCAGGCAGGTGGCAATTTAGCGGAGGGGATTTCCATTCAATAATAACAAAAAACTCCGCCGTTCGGCAAAATGTTTGCAAGAGATCCCGGTTTTATGCGGGTTAAACGATCAAAAATCCTGTCCAGTCGCTTTAGAATCGGGCACTGGGGTTCAAATCCCAAGTTGAGCTTGGACCAAGGTCTGATAAATCGGTCCGTTCGGTGTCAATACGGACTGTAGCAAAACAAGCTCCCTAACTGGCCAAACACCAAATCCAAATTCCGAATTCTGTTTCATCCATTCCGCAATTCCTGGCGGCTGGGGGCCGGAAACCCTTGCCAATGTCAAATGCGGGTGAAATTCACGCCCCACCGGCGCTGGCTTTGGAATCTCCGAATTCAAACGATCCCATATCCGATGGTGCAAATCGCCAAACTTCGGGTGACTCTCTCCCGACAATCCTGCCCATATGACCCGTGGCCGGTCTGCTCGCGGGAAGCCTCCCACACCCTGCACAATCGCGTCAAACCCCTGAAACCCCGTAGCTACCGATTGTGTAATCTGCTTGAGTTCTTCAATCCGTTCCACGGGCACATGACCCAGAAATGCCAATGTCAGGTGTACCTGATCCGGCTTGGTCCATCGCAGACCTCGGGGCAGGTCGATCCGGGCCCTGCCTTGAAATCGGCGGACTGAATCGACCAAGCCTGAGGGTGCTGACAAAGCGTAAAATGTGCGGATGAGATCATGCACATACGGATCTGTCATTGCAAGTTAAGTGCCGATCAAGCCAAAATCAGACCTTACGGTCAAGTGAATTCAACCACGGAGTTTGTCAAGTTCAGGGCTGTCGCCGTAATTCTCTCGGTAACGGGCCTTGAACTCGTCCATGGTATAGGAATGTTCCTGCGTGCCTGCGTGCTCAATGGCATAAACCGCTGTCAAGGCAGCAATTCGGCCCGTTACATCCCAAGGCAGGCCCAGCGTGTAGCCGGTGATCAAACCTGAGCGGAAGGCATCGCCAGCTCCGGTCGGATCTTTGACTTCCCTTGGCTTGGCTGGCGGAATTTCATATTCCTGACCGTCCACGGTGATCAAGGCGCCGGCTTCTCCCTTGGTCATCACTGTGATCGGTACACGGCGACGCAGATCGTGCTCGGTCATGCCAAGCTTCTCGGACATCATCCCGAATTCATAGTCATTGCCCGTAAGAATCTTTGCGCCTGCAAAGCCTGCGTTCAGCTCATCGGCCGTCATCCTGGGTGCTTGCATGGATGGGTCGTAAAGGTAGGGAATACCAAGCTCAACACACTCTTCCGCGTGCCTCGCCATGGCCTGCGGATCGTTCGGCGCAACCACCACAAGATCGGCTGGTGTCGCATGCAGGGCTTTGAGAGATAATGTGGATGCGTGTGACATGGCGCCCGGATAGAAGGCCGTGATCTGGTTGTCCTGAAGGTCAGTGTTAATAAAGCAGGAAGCCGTGAAGAGGCTTGGAATTTCTTTGATTCCAGAGGTGTCCACCCCACGACTTTCAAGCCATGCACGATATTCTGTAAAGTCTTCCCCAACAGTTCCTACCACCGTTGGCTTCTGGCCCAGAAGAGCCAGATTGTAAGCAATGTTCGGAGCAGTGCCGCCACGCATCCGGCGAAGTGATTCGACCAGAAATGAAACGCTCAGGATGTGCATCTTCTCGGGCAGAATGTGATCCCGGAACTTGCCAGGAAAGACCATGATGTAATCAAAAGCAATGGAGCCGGTGACAAAGACTTTCATTGGAGTTCCCTGTAGTTCAGTTCAGTAAGAATGGTGAAGGTGCTGTCAAATCTAGTTTGGACACAAAGCCCTAATGAGCCATGGAATCAGCTCTTGGGCAGTATGGAGAGTGTCAGAGCAATGCGTTTGAGGCATTCGTCGCGGCCCAGGATTTCGATCGCTTCATAAACACCAGGCCCGATCGCCTGACCTGTTGTAGCCACTCTTAGAGCATTGACAACTAGCCCCATGCCCCGACCACTTGTTTCAACGTATTCATGGACGGCTTTGTCGAGCGTGGCCGTATCAAACGAATCGATTCTTTCGAAGAGCTCTGAAACTTCCGTCAGAATCTTAGGCACGTCGGCTTTGCATAACCGCTTTTTGAAAGCGTCAGGATCGTAATCGATCTGATCCTGAAAGAAGAATTTCCCAAGTTTCAAGATATCGCTGAACGTTTTCAGGCGATCGCCAAGGGCCACCAAAACGGCCGCGATCCGATCATGAATTTCTGGGCTGACCGGTTCGTCGACCAAACCGGCGCTTTGCAGGAATGGGATACACGACTGAACCTTTTGTTCGATCGGAACCTGCTTCATCCATTCGCCTTGAAGCCAGAAAAGCTTGTCGGGGTCGTGACTGGCGGGCGAACTATTCACACGATCAAGCGTAAAATATTCGCGAAGCTGTTCCGGGGTAAAGAATTCGGTCTCGGCATCATAACTCCAGCCAAGCCTTGAAAGATAATTCATCATGGCTTCAGGCATGTAGCCCTGTTTGATATATTCATCAAGCCCAACGGCTCCATCGCGTTTGGAGAGCTTCTTTTTCGAGCCTGGGGCAGCCACATATGGAACGTGGGCAAAGGCCGGCAGTGGGTATCCCAAAGCCTCAAAAACAAGAATCTGAGTGAAGGTGTTCGTCAGATGCTCTTCAGCTCGCACGACATGCGTGATGGCCATCTGGGCATCGTCCACCACGGTGGCGAAGTTATAGAGCGGGGTACCATCGGGCCTGACAATGACGAAATCACCCACTTCGTCACTCTTGGTTTCCACGCGGCCTTTGATCTGATCTTCAATAGCAATGGTCTGCCCCAGTGGGACTTCAAAACGAAGCGCAAACGGACGACCTTCCTCAAGATATTTCGCCTCGGTTTCCGGATCGAGCGAAAACTTACGGAACCGAAAAGCTCGTTTGGCGGCCTCAGCAGCAGCTTTATCAGCAGAGCGTTGCTCTTCCGTCGAAAAGTCCCGATAGGCATGGCCACTGGCCAAAAGTTTTTGAGCCGCCTCTGTGTAAAGATGCCCACGCTGGCTTTGATAATATGGGCCGTAAGCGCCGCCCACTTCGGGGCCTTCGTCCCAGTCCATGTTCATCCAGCGAAAGCCATCGAGAATCATTTTAACCGCAGGCTCAACATGGCGTTGCTGGTCCGTGTCGTCAATCCTAAGGATAAACTGCCCGCCGTGATGTCTGGCGAGAAGCCAGTTAAAAAGGGCGGTACGAACCCCGCCAATGTGAAGATAACCCGTAGGGCTCGGTGCAAATCGCGTGCGAACGGTCATGATCGTCCTGAGGTCTCGTCCGTGTTACAAGGCAAATCCGGGTAAGGTTACCACAAGAATCTGCCCGGAATCGGAAAATGTCTTGATGGCTTTAAAGATAGGCGAAATATGGCTGCGATGTCAAGTAAAGGCCAATACCTGAAGGCGCTTTTCAACTGATCACTCACTGCCATCGAAGAGGCTTGCGGGAATGCCGGAGGAGATTCGTTTTTTTGAGAAATCGAACGTCAAGGATAGATTTTCCCTCTCGGCTGAATTAGGC
>CAMBEP010000080.1 GCA_945865635.1 Candidatus Kuenenia stuttgartensis | reverse complement strand
AATCCAAATCCGCTCAATTATTGATAATTTATGGTTTTACAAGATGTGATATACAAACCCGTCAGGGCTCCATGCCAACGTTCGCAAATCCCATCACCCAAATATTAAAAAAAATCTGTCAAACTCTCCCAATCCTAACCATTCTCCCGATTGCATCTCTAAAAATATCCAAAAAAACGCTCAATCAACACCCTCCCGATCATGATATTACGTTTACGGGACTTCCCCGCATTCGCAACACCAGTTTTCCCATATCGGTAGGTATCATGACCCAAAACTCGCCGGAAACGCCTCAAGGGCCTGCGAAAAACGCCATCAGACATGGCCTGACCAGCACCACGCATGTTCCCGATCAAAGGATGGAGCAGGTCGAACAGATCCGCTCAGAGCTCACGCGCATTCATGAGCCGCAAACGGCTGAAGAGCGCGATTGTATTCATGAGCTCGCTCTGGTGCGCTGGAAAACCTTTGAAAACGAGCGTCTGCACCAGTTGCGCGTCAAAACTGAATCTGCCATGGCCGGCGATATTTTTGACCGCCAAATGGTCGACCGATTTGAGGCCGACGAAGCCCTTTGGAAGGCCAATCCACGATTCCGCATGGACCTTCTGGGCCGCACCCTGCACGGCGCGGCTCTGTTTGTGCAACTCTGGACGGAAATACAATCGGCCCTGAACTCCAAAGTCCAAAGAATGACCCTCCCGCAAGCCAAAACCATGGCCCTGCTGCTCGGCTCAAGCTGGAAAGTTCAGGATCTTTCCGAAAATGCGCTCCCTCTCCTCGGTCGATACCTGAAATTGGAGGCTGAGCCGCCGGAAACCCTCAAAATGTGGGTCGAAGCCTCGGGCTCAGATGCAATTGCGGGCGACATCAAACTCATCAAGCATCATTATCAGTCGAGCCCCGAAAAAATCGTCTGCCACAAAGAGCTCCTCACGCGCGTTTCTACGGAAGTCCAAAACTGGACATCCCGTAAACGGAACTTGGAAATGCAATACGCAACCCAGCGAACCCGATTTATCGAAATGGCCGCAGGCACCGGCCTGGGCGATCCGAAACTGACGACCGACGCCCGGCTTGCCCTGCGTTATCAAATCACCACCGAAAATCGCGCCGATAAACTCGTGCGCCGGCTGGACGGTCTCAAGCGCCACCGGGCCCTGATCGAACATCGCCAGGCCGCCGCCGCCGAGCGCGAGGCGCGCAGGCAAGCCAAGCTGGAGCAATCGATGGTCGTGATGCCGTCCGAGCAACAGATTGAAGCCGACTTCGAAGGCACCCTAAACGAGCTCAATGCGCTGCTGGAATCGGCCCGAAACATCGCTGCCAATGCGGCCAAACCGGCCGAATCTGAAAAACCACAAACTCAATCTATACAAGAGGATGCAGCGCAGGTGCGAAACAACAAGGCGAACGATTCCGAAGAATCCCAAGCGGAATTCAGCGACAAGTTCCAGAGGCGGCTGGAGCGATTCCTGAAGGGCAAAACCAAGACCCAACGGGCCCGGATTATGAAGCAGGCACGGGAAAAGCAGGCGGAGATGAGGCTGGCGCGGGCGGTTTGACGGGGCTTTTCGGCCGTTTTTGATGATTGACACTGGATCAGGATGGATCGCTCTGTGGGCTGAGCGACCCATTTTGAGGCGTCATTTTTTTTTCAGTTGGAGCGTGATTTTCGTCGGGAGTATCCGCAAACCAGAAGCAGGCCGAGACCTGCGGAGAACATGGAAGCGGGTTCAGGCACGGCGGTGACGGAGTAATTATCGAAATAGCCGATGGTGTTGAGTGGGCTTGAGCCGTTTGTATTATTGCCCTGAAGCGTGAGAGCGATTGTGGCAAGGCCGAATGAGCTGGTTGCCATGGTGGTGCTGCCGATCCACTGCTGGTTGACGTAATAATCGATGATTTGTGAGGAGTAATCGAGCCTGGCGGAGAGGTTGAAAAAACGGCCGGAATCGGCGAAGCTCAGTGGTATTTCAATAAAGCTGGTGCCGTTGGTGGCATAGATATCCAGAACGGTGCCATCGGTATAGAAGAAATAGTTCATCAGGGTGTCGCCCCTGAGGCTATAGGCTTGAATGGCGAGATAGGAGAAGGTGGCTGGGTTGCCGATGTCGATTCGGGCATCGACAGAGAAATCAACGATGGGGAGGTTGCTGGCGATTGGGTCGAAGTTGAGGGTTGGCCAATACCAGCCAGTTTTGAACCCATAATTTGGGTCAACATTCATGAGTGAGCCATCGATTTTGAACGACTGTGAGCCTGATGCGGAGAGCTGGTTGGTGATGTTGGCCGAGGCAGGGTCATGGGCGTAGGCGCCCCATCCATCCTGGCCCAGAATTGCTTGTCCAGCGACGGATGAAGGTGCTTCAAACCCTGATTGATAAAGAACTTGTCCTGCCTGGCATGGAGCGATGATGAGGCCTGCAATTGAGAACGTCAGTAAGGCTCGCCATAAGCTCATGAGAAAATCCTTGCGGGCAGGTGGCTTAAGCGGAAGGGAATTGAAGACGGGCAGGTCAACAATTGAGCAGCATTAAGCCGGAATATGTTGTTAGGGTCGAATCGTGGTTGCAACAAGCCGAATGAGAATCGTTCCTTTGGCCTTAAAGAGCATTATGTAGAGGTGATCATGTGGGAGTCAATAGCGAACAGTTTCGAAAATCAATTTGCGATCCAGGAAAGTATACCGTCGGCGAGGATGGCGGCGCCAGTAGGCGAAAAGGCCATTGCAGAGACTTGTCCGTCGATGGGCACGCGCCAGAGAACGGAGCCATCGAAGCGGGTGCAGAAGACCTGGTTGGAATCGCCATATAAGGCGATGGCGGAACCATCGCTGGAGGTGGCGAAGTGGGTGTGCTGGCCGGTGGAGCGGCGGTTGGCGATGACCTGGCCGGAATCGTCGTAGAGGAGGGCTTTGGAATCGTTGCCTGAGACGACCACGCCCTGTCCGGTTCGGTAGATTTCCCAAGGGGCGAATGGGGTTTCCACTTGCCAGAGGATCCGGCCGTCAAGGGCATGGCCTCTGAGGATTCGCTCCTGGCGGGCGAGGCTGACCCATCGGCAGAGGCCTTCGTGTCGGCCTTGGGATTCGCAGAGGAGGACGGCTTCCTGGTCGCCTGCGGACCATTTGCCGACGGGCTTGCCGGAGCTGTCCAGAATGGCGATGAGTCCGTTGTCGAGGCTGAGGGCGGCATAGCCATCGTCGGCCAGGATCATGGACTCGACAGTGGCGGGCAGATGGACGCGCCAGAGCCATTTGCCTGAGGGGGTGGCCCGGCCGATGCGGTCGCCCTCCTGAATGATCAAAAGGCCATACTTTGCGGGTTTTAAGTCGATGTGGGTGATTTGTACAAGGTCAAGATCAGGCTGAAAGGTTTCGGAATTGGCGAGATTGAGCAGGACGAGGGTCTGATTGTTGGCGGCGGCGACCCAGCCATCGCGAGCTTTGAGCAAGCGTCCTGACCCGGCAAGTGGTGGGATTTCTTCGGCTTCGTCGCCATCGTGGGCGAAGCATTTGAGGCTCTTCTTATTGTCCAGGAGGCAGAGACGCCAGGGGCGATCAACGATGCAAAGGCTGTAGTCGGTGGTGCTTTGGTTTTCGTCAGCGATTCGGATCGACCATTCGGCAGATTTGACAGTGGAGCCTTCGGAGCCACCGGAGGCGGAGAGGATTGGTACGGCGGAGTTGTCGGCCTTGGAGCGAGGCTCAGTGGAGAGGTCGATTTTGACGACCTCGCCGAGTGCGGAAGCGGCGAGCCCGAACCGGCCGAGGGCGTCCATGCAGAGGTGTCGCCATGGTCCGCCGGTGGTGTGTTCCCACATGACGGAACCATTGGCATTGACGGCGAGGAGAGAGCCTTCGAGGGTAGAGGCCAGGAAGAAGCGGCCGGGGAAGTCGGATGCGGATTCAAGCACGGTGCCGCCGAGTTGATAGGTACCTTCGTTGTCGCCCTCCAGATTGAGTCTCTGAAGGCCCATATTGTTGCAGGAGGCGAGGATTTTGGAGGCCCCGCCGATGACATGCAGGTGACCGATGGCCACGCCGGTGTTTTGGGTCCAAACCACTTCGGTGTCGAGTTGGTGGCCCTTGCCCTGTTCGAGTTCAGCGCAGATCAACTGATCGAATCGAGTGCTTCCCAAAAGCTTTGAGGTGCCGGGCATAAACGCCATATGAGCGAGTGGCTGGCGGGTCTCAAAACTGCCAGAAGGCTTGCCCGCCCGAGTGTAGAGCCGAGTTTCATTGCCCATGAAGCCGACGGCCAGATAGAGGCCGAGGGGGTCGACCGCCAGGGAGATGGGTTCGGAATGGAGCTGTCGTTCGGCGAGAAGATTGAGGTCCCAGTCCATCAGAACAAGGGAACGCTTGCCCAGTATGAAGACGAGCAACTGGCCGGCTTGGTCGGCGGCTGAAAGGCGGATTGGTTCGGGTGTGATCTGGCTGGCGAGTGGCTCGCCAGAGGTGGTCAGGCAGACGACCCGGCCGGACTGGTCGCGGATCACGATCTTCTGAGATTCGCTGGAGAGATGGATGGCCTCAACCGGCGTGTCGGCCACAAAGACCCATTCCAGAGGGGTTTTCATCGATCGGTAGGAGGAGCCAGGCTGATTTTTGGGTGTTGGGCTGGTTGACGATTTTCGGGGCTCGCGGCCCTGTGCGGGTGATGAGCGATTGGCCGACGGCCTTGCCGGTGGGGTATCGATCGGCAGGAGGTCGATGAGCATGTCGTCGCCCGGCTTGGGCGATGGGTTGGCTGATATTGGAACAGGGTCGGCAAAGTCGATCAGCATGTCGTCGTCAGGGGTATTCAGAGGTCGGGCAGAGGCGGCCGGCCCGGGGCGGGCTGGAGGGGGCTGGGCGGTGGAGGAGATGGGGTCGAGCGGGGCGAGCAGGATCTCATCTGGGTCGTTTGCATGCTGAGGGGCTGGCTTAGTCGGAGAGGTGGATTGGGAGGATGGTCTCTGAAGGCTTGTTTCGAGGTCTTTGACGAGCTTGGCGGCGGATCGGGCTGTGTTGGGCCGATCGTCAGGGGCCTTGGCCATGAGCGCAGCCAGGAGGTTGTCGAGCGGGGAAGTCAGGCCGGGGATGAGAGCGGAAGGTGGTTCGGGATCAACCAGTGCGAGGCTTCGGATCTTGGCCAGAGGGGAATCGCCCGGGAATGGGGGCTTGCCGGTGAGCATTTGATAGAGCAGGCAGCCGACACCGAAGATGTCGGACCGATCGTCGCCTGGCCGGCCTTCCGCGACTTCAGGGGCAGGTGTATGGGGGCTGCCCGAGGCCATGAAGGCGGCGAGTTCGCCGGCATTGGGAGGCTCCAGCAGGCGCCAGCCGAGCCCGATGAGTCGAGTGTGATTGGCGGGCGATTCGAGAAAGACGGTTTCCGCAGAGAGAAAGCCATGCAGAAGGCCACGATCCCGGCCCACCGCCAGTGCGACAAGCAATTCGCGGGCAATGCGGAGTGCGGTATTGGAGTCGAACCTGCCGGCTGATTTCAAGGCGATTGCGAGCGATTGGCCGGCGAGTTCGGGCAGGATCAGGGTGGGGTGGCCTTGAGTGATCAGGAGGTCGTGTACGGGATAAAGGAAGTCGTGGCCAGGCAGGAGTTGTGACCGGGCCGTGTCAAGGGGGCCTGAGTAAGTTGGGAAAACCACGAGCCGCACGGGCCGATCGGTGAGGGGGTCCTGGCTTTGGAGGATGGCTTTTGTGGGTTCGGAGGCAAGGATTTTGAGGACGGGATAATCCCCAATGGTGCCAAGGTTTTGGGCGGCATCTGAAGGCTGGAGGATGTCGGCCAGAAACCCGACGGCTTTCAGGCTTGGCGGATTGGACATCGACGGGATCTCCAGAAGGTCAGGGTGAATGGGTATCGAGGGGTAAGACGTCAGCGGATTCAGGCCATCGAGGTGCTGGTCGGGTCTACTTCATATGAACGTAATTCGATTGGAATGTGAAGTGTGAGCCGCAAGAAAAAAGGCCCACCAGTGGGATTCTGTAGGAGAATCCAATGGCGGGCCTGGCAGATGAAGCTGGTCTGGGAAGGGGCCTGGTTAGGTCAAGGCTCGTTGCGCTGAATACCGGCGCTGAGGACACGGTCGATCGTCACCTTGAGCTCTTCGAGGTGAGCTTTGGTGGTGTCGTCCCAGGCGGGGTTCTTCGAGGCCAGAGCGGCATCGATTTTGGCGGAGATCTCTTTGAGATGCATACGGGCGAGGGATCGGGCATCGGCGGGCATGGATCCGCCGCCGCCGCTGATGGTGATGAACGAGGGCAAGCCTGCCAGTGCGGCGGAACCGCGCGAGCCAAGCAGCATGCCTGAGAGTCTTCCGACGTATTCGCGTTGAAGGTTGCGGCGGGTGATGGTCAGGCCACGCTTGCCGTCTTTAACGGCAGAGATGGTCATGTCGCCAATGATCGAATCAGTGAAGGTGCGGAAGAGTTCTTCGATCTTCAGAGGCTTGGTCGAAGCATCGGCCATGGCTTCCTGGTTCTGGATCCGGTTGAGCGTGCTGGCGCTGAGCGTTTCAGAGAGTGGGATCCGCTGAATGCTTAGAACTGTGTCATAGAACTTATAGCCGGGATCGCCTGCGTTCATGTCGGCAGCCCAATGATACCATCGCTCTGAGGTAAGCTTGCGCAGCAGTGCTGGCGAGACCTGAAAGACGTTGTCATTGAGGATTTTATCGCGTATCAGCTTGAGGGCTGCCCTTTGCATGTCGCCATAGACAGGCGTAACGGGGTCCATTCCATCCTTGGTGCCCTTGTGGTCACGCTTGTAAAGCTGCCCGCCCACATAGCCTGAAGCCAGGCCAGCGGCATTGCCCCACTGGGATACCAGAGGCGTGAAGGCTCGCCTGAGGCGGATCCACGACTCCCCATCCTTCACAACCCGGCTGTCCAGATCCTTCAGAAGATCTTGCGCCAAGTCCATTCTGTCCGACGAAAACCGCAGCAGATCGCTGCCAAGATCATAAGCATTGACCAATGGGTCAAGGCCCGAGATCCGGTCTTCATCTGTGCCATAGGTAAGGTCCTTTTCCGCGGATCGGGCGGCAATCTTGGCTAGCTCTGTCTCTTCGTTCCCGTCCACTTGCTTATAGGCATATTCAATGGCCCAATAATCGTAAGGGCCGATGGTGGTTGAGAAATAGTCGCCCTGAGTCTTGCCTTTGAGTGCAATATTGATGGGCGTATAGTCCATTACACTGCCTGCCAGGCCTTTTTCATGTGTGATCTTGGTGTCGTGCAATTGGTCGGCCGTCAGCATGGCGCTGGCCCGGAAGTTGTGCCGCAGGCCCAGAGAGTGGCCCACCTCATGCATCACAACCTCTTTAATGGCTTGGCCTATGAGCTCTTCAGGCAAGGCTGGAGCCGTCTCCTTTTCCTTCTTGGGTTCTTCCTTCTTGGGTTCTTCCTTCTTGGGCTCATCTTTCTTTACTGGGTCTGCAAAGGTCAAAGCCGCCAGTGTCATTTCATATCCGATACCCGCCGCCAGGTTGCAGGCCGACTGCCCTGCCCCAAGGTGCTGGTGCAGACGATGCTCCATGGACGACCACTCCGCAGGAATGGCATGAAGGGGGCGTTCGCCAGTGATGACCTGGGTGGCGTCCAGAATCGGGCTTGGCATGCCAAATCCTTTGCGAGCCGCTAGAATCGGGCTGATCACTTCGCCCAGAACCGGCTTCATCCTCATCTCTTCGCCTGGTGCCGAAACGGGAACGGGCAGACCCTTGAGCTGGGCATACTGCTCCTTCCAGGCTCTTATCCACGAAGCATCAAATACCACGTCGCCGTCGATCATCTCGCCTGTCAGGGGGTTTGCCCTCAGATTCGATCGTGCAAAGGTGCTGTCCGTCGTGATCCACTTCAGCGTGCAGTAATTGATGTCCTCTGGATCAAAATCGTCCCGCTCGTTCTGCCATCGCACGGCAATCGCATTGGCAATCCCAACCTTCTCAAAGGCCTTGTTCCATTCCAGGATACCGGCCTCAACATGGGGCCGAAGTTCAATCGGCACCGTATCTTCCACCCACCACACAATCTGCTTCTTGGGCGGGCTGAGTTTGGCCTTGGAGTTGGACTTTTCCAGATTCCAGCGGTTGATCTGACGAACAAACTGAGTGTCCGGATTCTTCGACCCAAAGTCCTTCACAGCACTCAGGAAGTGGCCTATGCGATTGTCCGCCATCCGGGGGCGATAACCGCCGTCAGGCAATTTGCAGAGACTGTAATGAATCACAAGCGTCACGCCACGCGAGTCCACCACCGATGGGTCGCCATCGCCACGGCCTGCAAAGGTCGCTTCTACCTGAAGTTCCACGTTGTTCGGAAATGTCTTGATCTTGTTCCAGCTCGTACGGTTGCGGTCCGGAGACCCAAAGGGCAACTGGGCGAAATTACCAAAGAAAATGTCCGTAAAGTTAATCACCACCGAACCACCCATCGGGTTCAATGCCAAAATTGGCAGAGACTGGATGATCGAGTCCGTATAATTCTGCTCAACCGCTTTCTCCAGCTCCTTGTTCGACGTTTTGAAGTGGATGTTGCGGCGAATCAACTGGATCCGGTCGCCCACCCGCTTGAACACCAAAACCCATTCGTCGTCCGACGTGATCGGCGTGCCCGCCTTAGCCAACCCCTTGGCAATCGTGATCGGCGCCAGAAACGACTGGTTCAACTGCTGAGGCTTGATCTCGGCATAAAGATTGTCATCCTTCTTGTGAAGGGTGAACAGGCCATCATATCGTGTCGAATCCTTGGTCAGCTCGGCAAAGTCGCCAAACTTCCTCGGACCACCCAACATCGACGACATCGATGGGCCTCGACCACCCGCCCCGCCCTTGGCATCGCCCGGCGATGTCGGTGGTGTCGGCGACGGGTCTGCCTGCTGGGCAATCGTGACCCCAATCGTTAAAGCAAACGATAAGCTTAGCGAAAGCAAGAGCTTGCGATTCATGAGCCATCCTATTTGTTCAGAGGTGCGACTTCTGGTTGCTAGAGACTCTGGAGACAATCCGAAAACGGGCAAGGTCTAAAACTGTCTATACCCTGCACATCGTTTCAAACCATCATATCTCTATCATAATTCTTACACACAATTTCTTGTCCAGACACCCCTACCGAAATTATTCTTAAAATTTACCCTGTCCGTATCGCCTACCGTGTCGTTACAGTCGCTTTATTCGTTTCTTCCAGATACCACTCCACCGCTCGACGGATACTTGTGGGGTAATCCAAAATCGGCGACCAGCCCAGCTCTTTGCGAATTTTGGTGTTGTCATACCACAGACGGCGGCCCATCAGCCAAGACGCATAACGTGTCAAAACCGGTGGCCGCTGCGAGTGCACCAGCCTTCCCCAATGTTCCATGCAAGCACTTGCGTAAAATGCCAGTGGATAATTGACACTCTTGCGCACCCGCTCCATGCCTGCAGATTCCGCCATGATTCCGAAAAAGTCGAATTGGGAGATCTCGCCCAGATCGGTCAGATTATAAGCTTGCCCCTCGGCTGCCGGATGATTCGCTGCAAGTAACACTGCCCGAGCCACTTCTGATGCGTCTACAGCCGAAATGCGGTTGTCGCCCGGGCCGATCAATCGCATTTTGCCTGCCTTGATGTTGCCTACCATCCGGGCCAGGGTGATTCGATCGCGCGGCCCATAAAGCCAGCTTGGACGGATCACTGTCAGCCGGAGTCCGGCGCCGGCAAGGTTCCATAACTGCCGCTCGCATTGCACTTTGGCAAGCGTATAGGGGTCTTGCCGCCAGATGTTCTGGCCAAGGGGGTCATCCTCGACCACAGGTGCATCCCGATCATTCGGATGACCATAGGCCGATGTGCTTGAGATGTGGATAAACCGCTTGACGCCAGCATGATGCGCTGCTTCTGAAATCTGCCGGGTGGTTTCGATCGTGTCCTTCTGGAACTCATCCCACTTGCCCCAGTCGCCCACTTTGGCTGCGGCATGGCAGACAAAATCGACCCCATCGCATGCGAATCGGCAAGCGATCGGGTCGGTCAGGTCGCCTTTGACTTTTTCGACCCTGAGCAGATCCAGAAAAGGGGATGGTTTTGAACCTCGAAGAATGACCCTGACATCGGCACCTGCGTGAGTCCATTGTTCGGCAATGTGGCTGCCCAACAAGCCGGATGCACCTGTTACGAGGACTTTGGGTTTGGTCGGGGCCGGGCCTTGGGCTTGTCTGTTCATCAAAGCGACCAAAAAAAGGGATTGAGCCTGAACCTGACAAGCATCGCCAGGAAACATTGGCCTTAATATAGCATGAATATAGGTTTTAGGCGAATTCCGGAAACGTCTTTCATCAAACTGGTTTAAATCGGCAAGCCGTGGGCCACGTTGCAGCTTTGCCCAGTTGGGCGTTGTCGAAAAAAAAGAACGTATGATTCCAGTCGGCCTCGTTTCCTGATCAGACCGGCTGATGACCTGCCGGATTCATAGATTGGCGTAACGGACAGGCTGGACTGGAGTTTCGAACCTGGTTTGATTGCTTGTCGCAAGGCTTTGGGTTTGTGGGAGATGGGATTGAGAATTTGTGAATTTTCAGAATCTTGAAATAAATTCTGAAAAGTTTCGGGAAGTTTGCCGGATGGTCTGTCCTTAGTGATTTGTCAGGAGCAGTGGTATGGTGCCTTGGGTCGTTTTAACCTGGGTATGCAGATGTCTGCTCTCTCATGAAAATCTTTGCAGAAACGCCTTTAATCGCGATCAGGTGAATCATGGCTGAAGAAACTCTCGACCCATCTCTGATCGAACAGACAAAAAATCAGATTCGACGCCTGGTCGGCGAGATTGCCGAATTGGCCGAATCGGACATTCAGCCGCAGGAATTTGGCGTGGAGTTTATGAATCGGGTTGTGGCTGCAGTGGCCGCGTCGGGTGGTGCCTTGTGGATGCTCGACCCTCGCGGTGGCCTTCGGATGCAGCACCAACTGGAATTTCGCCAGACGGGCTTGCTTGATGGCCGTGTGAAGACGGCTCCGCACGACGCCCTGCTTGGCGTGATGATGCAGACCAACGAGCCACAAATGATTCCCTCAGGGGCGGTTGTGGAAGGCATGCCGAATGCGGGCAACCCGACCCAATTCACCTTGATTCTGGCACCCATCATCGTTGAAAAGCAGAATGTCGGCCTGATTGAAATTTTGATGGACCCGAGTCGGAAAGCCGTCCAGCAGAAGAGCACACTGCGATTCATTGCCGACCTGGCCGACCTGGCGACCCAATACCTGAAGAATCGTCAGATGCGGCAAGTTATGTCGCAGCAACGACTTTGGAATCAACTGGAAGGCTTTACCCATGCCATTCACGGCTCGCTTGGGCTGACAGAAACAGCACTTGCAGTGGCCAACGAAGGCAAGCGACTGATTGGCTGCGACCGTGTGAGTGTGGCGGTGAAGATCGGTGGTCGGCCGTTGATTGAAGCGATCAGTGGTCAGGAAGTGGTCGAACGGCGATCGAATCTGGTTCGCGAGCTATCCAGGCTTTGCAAGGTGGTGGTGGCCTCGGGTGAAGACCTGGTTTATACAGGCGACACCGAAAACCTGCCGCCCGACATTCGCGATGCTCTGGAGCTTTACATTGACGAATCTGGCTCCAAAGCCCTGTTTGTCACGCTCTTGCACAAGCCAATCACCACCTTCGACAAAGAAGGGGTGAAGGCCCCTGACCGGGTGCCCTTTGGCTGTATTGTTGCCGAGCAAATTGGCGAAGAGATGCCAATGACCGATGCCCAGGCCCGATCCGAGGTCGTTTCGCGGCATGCGTCCACAGCTCTCTGGAATGCCCAGACGCACGACAAGATCTTCATGAGAAGCCTGCTCACCACCATTGGCACCCCTTCCCGCTGGTTCCGTGGCCGAAATCTGGCGAAGCTTGCGGCAGGCCTCACGGTTTTGCTGGTGGTCGTGCTGGCCCTGAACTTTGTGCCATGGCGATTGACCATCGCCGGCAAGGGTTCGTTACTGCCAGCCGTTCGGTTCTCGACCTATGCACCCGTGGCCCAGGGGGCGGTTGTCTCCAAGGTACTGGTGGATCATGGGGCTGTGGTCAAGAAGGGCGACCCCCTGCTTGAGCTCTTCAGCCCCGACCTCGACAAGGAACAAAAACGCCTCATCGCAGAGATGAACGCCGCCAACACACAAATGCTGAACCTTCGCAAGCAATTTGATGTGGCCACAACAAAGCCGCAGGAGCGAGACCAGATCAAGGCCCAGCTCAGCGAGGCCCAAATCAAGTTCCGGTCGGCTCAGGATCAAATGGATACGATCAACGAGCAGCTCAAGACCCTGACACTGGTTGCCCCTTGTAATGGCATTGTCACGACCTGGGAAGTGGAAAAGAACTTCATGAAGCGGCCTGTGGAAGTGGGTCAGGAATTGATTCAGATTGCAGACACAAGCGGAGAATGGGTTCTTGAAGTGGAAGTACCTGATAGTGAGATGGGCCCGATCCTGACGGCCGCCGATCGTCTCAAGCGAGATATTGCAGCACAGGCAGTCCCGTCAGATACTCGTCTGGGAGCATACTTTGTGACCATGACCGACCCGGAGCACCGCTACAAGGGAAGCGTCAAGCGGATCAGTGCGAAGGCAGAGAGTGCCGATCAGCAGCATGTGGTGAAAGTGACAGTGGCCTTTCCTGAGGATGTGCGAGTGGACTTCCTGAAACGCAACCGGGAAATGCGTCCCGGTTCGGAAGTCAGGGCCCGGGTCGAGTGCGGTTCGGCAAGCCTGGGTTATGTGCTCTTCCGCGACCTTTATCAGGTCTTCTATCAAACCATCATGTTCCGCTGGCCATTCATGAAGGCCTGATTCCGAATCAGTTCTGAATGAGCGCAAACACTTACACAGCATACGATATTTACCACAGTACGAAACAGAAGACGGGGAGTTTGGCTACCATGATTTCGAAGAAATGGCTTTGC
Source organism: Candidatus Kuenenia stuttgartensis (assembly GCA_945865635.1). GTDB lineage: Bacteria > Planctomycetota > Planctomycetia > Isosphaerales > Isosphaeraceae > QWQI01. The sequence goes on along the minus strand of CAMBEP010000080.1, from coordinate 7,906 downwards.
CTGGCACTGACAACAACGATGATGACCACCGGCCTGCTTGCCACGGCCCAGCAGCAGCCGCAAGGGCAGACCAGAGGCCGGTCGGCCCGCGAGACGGCCCGGGTTGAGGGCGATTCGCTGATCATCATTGGCAATATTGACTGGCTTCAGAAGTCGGACGTAGTGGCACTGCGTGAGGGGGTCCTCATGCGACTAGAGCTTCGTGAGGGGATGAGGGTCAAAAGGGGTGGCCAGATTGGTCAGTTGCACGACGAGATATCGCGACTTTCTGCCGCCAAGGCCAAGATTGCGGCGGAAAGCAAGGGGAACCTGGAGCGTGCAAAGGCATCGCAACTGCTTGCAACGTCGGTCATTGCCCGCGACATGAACCTGATTCGCAAGAATGCGATTCCGACAGAAGAAGTCGAGAAACACAAGGCCGAGCTGCTGGTGGCCGATGCGGAGATCTTGCGGGCCCAGGAAGAAATCAAGGTCAACAAGGCAGAATACGACCTGGCCAACCGCATGGTGGATGAGCACATCATCACGGCCCCGTTTGACGGAATCATCATCAATGTGATGAAACGTGAGCAGGAGTCGGTGCGTGGCGGCGAGCCGGTTGTGACCTTGGGCAACCCGGAGTTGTATCGAGTCACGACATTCATACCTGTGGACTTTGCCTATCGGGTCAAAGTGGGTCAGGATGTGCTTGTGAGGGCCTTTGTGGCCGACGTGGACCTGCCGGTTGAGAAGATCGTTTATCGAGGCAAGGTGAGCTTCGTGGACCACGAAATTCAGGCAGTGGCCGAGAGTGCAACGCGGGTCTATGTGGATGTTCCGAATGTCGATGGCATACTTCGTCCCGGCCTTCAGGCCGAGATGACGATTCGCCTGACCGACCCGCAGGCCAATGCGACAAATCCAGTGCCAGGCAAGGCCGTGGCACGCTGATGGCAGCCAATGGGCCAGATTCCGTTTAAGGGCGGGTCTGGCCGAACAGGAAAAGGTCTCCCGACAGCCAGATTTACCTTGAATTAAGGAACCTCCGACGTGGCCAGCGCTCCGACAATCACTCCGAACATGCCGATGGGTCAGGCGGGCGAAACCCTCAGGGTGCGCCTCAGACCCGACTTGGTGGTTCGCCCCCAGTTTTATGAGGGAATGACCCACTACGTCGTCAAAGACCCAATTGGCCTGAAGTATTACCGATTCAAGGCCGAAGAGTATTTCCTGCTCCAGCAGCTTGATGGCAAATCGACACTGCTGGAGGTCAAGAAGGCCTTTGAACGGAAGTACCGGCCGCAGACCATTACGGTCGACGATCTGGTCAGGTTCTGCTCCCAGCTCCACGAAGCCGGTGTGGCCCAGATTGATACCCCGGAACAAACCGAGGTCTTTGTAAAGCGTCGTCGCAAGAAGATTTGGAAGAAGGTTCGCGGGGCAGCCGCGAACATCCTTTACATCAAGATTCCGATCATCGATCCGGAACGAGTTCTGACCTGGATGTATCCCTATTTCAAGTGGATCTACACCAAGACATTTGTGGGCTTGAGCTGCCTGTTGATGCTTGCGGCGATCACACTTGTGATCAGCAACTTTGCGGAGGTCAAGGAACGCCTGCCAGACTTCCAGTCGTTCTTCAACTGGCGCACGATTGTGTACTTCTGGTGCAGCCTGGCGATCGTGAAGGTGATCCACGAATTTGGCCACGGTCTTACGGCCAAGCACTTTGGTGGTGAAGTCCACGAGATGGGGGCCTTGCTGCTTTGCCTGACGCCGGCCCTTTATTGCGATGTGACCGATAGCTGGCTCCTGCCCAACAAGTGGCACCGGATCTGGATCTCGGCGGCCGGGATTTATGTGGAATGTGTGATTGCATCGCTGGCCACATTCTGCTGGTTTTATAGCAATCCTGGCCTGTTCAACAGCTTGATGATGGCGACCATGTTCCTCTGTTCCATGAACACGATCATGTTCAATGCCAATCCACTGATGCGTTATGACGGCTATTATGTGCTGGCCGACTACCTCGAAATTCCCAACCTCAGGGTCAAGGCCAACCAATTCTTCAGCTATGCCTTTCAAGAGAAAGTGCTTGGCCTGGAAGTGCCAGTCCAGTCCTATATGCCGCGAACACGTCGCTGGCTCTTCCTGACCTATGCCATCACTAGTTTCCTGTATCGCTGGTTTGTGACTCTGTCGATCCTCTTCTTCCTGAACCGGTTGATGAAGCCCTACAAGGTTTATTCCATCGGTATCTTTTTCGCCATGTGGGGCATGATCCCGCTGGTCATCATGCCTGTCTACCAGGTTGTCAAGTTTGTCCGTACTCCGGGAAGGTTGCGTAAAGTGAAAAAAGTTCGAGCCACTGCCTTCGCCGTGTCAACGGTCGTCTTGATCACGGCAATTCTGATGATCCCCACGCCACTGCGTATCAAAGGCACTCTGGTGATCGGTCCGGCGGCCCCAACCAGGGTTTATGCCAATACGCCAGGCCGGTTGATCAACCTGGCTGTGCGCGATGGCGACATGGTCAAGAAGGGCGACCTGATCGCCCAGCTCTCAAATCTTGACAAGCAGAGGGAACGCACCTCCGTCCAAGAGGAACTGGAGCTCAACCGGGTCAAGGCCGCTTATTTCAGCCGATCCAAAGATCTGGAAGCCCGACGGCTGGCTCGCCAGTATTCCACTCTGGCCGATGAGCTGGAACCGGTTGTGGCACGTGTCAACGACCAGATTTCGCACCTCTACCTCGTTGCCGACCGCGACGGTCAGGTGATCGGTGTTCCGAAACGCGAAACGACTGGATCCTGGGTTCGTCCCGACAAGCCATTCTGTGAGATTGGCGACCCCAAGAAGCTTCAGGCACAGGTCATCATTGACCAAGGCGATGTGGACCTTCTGCAAGAGGGAAGCAAAGCCTGGGTCAAGATTTATGGCCTGAGCGAGCGCACCTATCGCACTGAAATCGCGGAAATTGCATCGCGCAACCGTGATGAAATTCCGGCCGAACTATCGAACGTGGGCGGCGGCGAAATCGCGGCGGAACAGGACAAGAGAACCGGCAAGATCAAGTCCGTCTCCGCCGTGTTCGAGCTGCTCCTGCCAATTGACAATGAAGACCTCACCCTGCATATCGGGCAGCGCGGGTTTGCCAAGATCGACGGCGGCCATTCCACACTCGCCTGGTTCATCTGGCGAACACTTTCCAAGACTTTCCACTTCGCGCTATAAAGCCATCCGCCCAAACAGAATTGCCGCCAAGGGATTTAAACCCCCTTGGGCGGCATTTTTTTTTGGTTATGGCAGTGTCAAGGATTAGGCATGACCTGAAGCCCAATCAGCGCGGAGGTTGCCGGGGGTCGACCGGGCGGCCGTCGTTCTCTTTTGACTTTGCAATCGGCTGGGCGGGTACGCCGACCACGGTGGTGTCCGGAGGCACCGGCCGGGTAGGCGTGACCACGGCCCCTGCACCGACCGTGGAGCGGCTTCCGATCGATGTCGGAGCAACCAGCACACTGCCAGCCCCGATCGTCACCTGATCGCCAATTTTCGTCTGCTGCTTGTGCTGGCCATCAAAATTGGCTGTGATGGCACCGGCGCCGACAGTCACATGCCGGCCCACTTCGGTATCGCCCAGATAAGCCAGGTGGCGCACCAGAGTGCCTTCTCCAATATCGCTGCGCACGATGTCGACAAAGGCCCCGACTTCGACATTGTCCGCCAGCACCGTTCCGTGGCGAATCAGGGCAAATGGGCCAATCCGGCAATTCTTGCCGACAGTCACATCGCCATCAACGACCGAGAATGGATAAATCACCGTGTCAGCGCCGATCTTGGCCCGGCTGTCTACATAAGTATTGCGTGGGTCATAGACTGTCACGCCTTCTTCCATCAGTTTCTCAAGAATCCGCCGGCTCATGATGGTATGTGCTTCGGCCAGATGGAGACGTGTGTTGATGCCCAGAATATCGTCCGGGTGGAGGGTCACCAGAGCTTGAACCTCATGGCCCTTTTTCTGGAGGATCTCAGGGGCGTCCGTAAGGTAGAACTCGCCCTGGGCATTGGCAGGGACGACTTCTTCAAGGGCCTCCCAAAGCAAAGGGGCCATGAAGACATAGCAGCTTGGGTTGACCTCCTTGATGGCGGCCTGCTCAGGGGTGCAGTCTTTTTGCTCGATGATTCGGAGGAAGCGGCCCGTGGTGTCGCGCAGGATCCGCCCATATCCGGTCGGGTCGGGCGCAATGGAGGTGCCCATCAGGCAAGCAACTTTGGTCGCCTTCTGCTTCTCAAGCAACAGCGCCAGGGGCCCACTCCGAAGGCAGGGCTCATCGCCAACCAGGATCATCACAGCGCCTGTGTAATCACCCAGGGCGGAACGTGCTGACTTCACAGCATCGCCAGTGCCCAACTGGCGATCCTGAGTCGCATAGTGTACGTTTGAGATGCCCTCCAGGCTCGCCTTGACCTGATCGGCACCCTGACCGACGATCACCACAACATCGCTGACACCTGCTCCAAACGCAGCGTTCACAACATGGCGAATCATCGACTGACCACAGACTTCATGAACGACCTTGGGCTTGTCGGATTTCATCCGCTTGCCTTGCCCAGCGGCCAGAATCACTGCAACCGGTCCTATCATTTCGCAGAAACTCCATTTATCAGATAATCCAAGTTGTTGTACACCGAGACAGAGCATGATTGTATGGCTACTCTGCCGTATCGGCAAACGGACTCGCCGATTGACCAAAATACGCTTCCAGCCTTTCTACGTCAAATCCAGTTCTGGCCGAGAGGGCGGCCTTGGCAATTCTGCTCCAGGCCATGGTCGTGGTCTATCTACCACGACTCCTAAAAAAAGCTCTGCCCTGTGGCTTGCCAGCCACATTGGCTTTGGAGATATCACTGCTTAAAAAATATTGACAAACACTCCGGTCATCGTGAAGATAACACGTATTCCTGCCCACGGTCTGGCTGGTATTTTTGTCTGGCCAACCGGCTTCACCACCCACTTTGCACTGGATTCTATAAAAAATGAGCTTGCAACGGATCACCGCCGGATTTTTAGGACTTGGTCTGCTTGTCGGATCAGCCTCCAGCTTATTTGCTGCCGATCAGCCGAAGGCTGGAGGCCTGCCCCAGCTTCAAGTCAAAGTCGGTTACCCCAACCTGAAATTCAAGAGGCCTGTGGCCTATGCCTGGCCCAACGATCAAAGTGGTCGATCGTTCGTCGTCGAGCAGGACGGCCGCATCCTGGCTTTTGCCAACAAGCCTGACACGAAGGAAACCTCGGTCTTTCTCGATATTCATGAGAAGGTCAATCGCGAAGGCAACGAAGAAGGCCTTCTGGGCATGGCCTTCCACCCGAAGTTCAAAGACAATGGCCAGATTTTTGTCTACTATTCGGCCATGAAGCCTGGCCCTCGTCGATCGGTGGTCTCACGGTTCACCGTTTCCAAGTCGAATCCGAATCAGGCAGATCCCGCCAGCGAGCAAATTCTTTGGGTCTCAAAGAACGACCCTTTTGGCAACCACAACGGCGGCTGTATCGATTTCGGGCAGGACGGGCAGCTTTATATTTCGCTGGGCGACAGCGGAGCAGCCGACGACCCGCTCCAGTCCGGTCAGGACGGCAGCGACTGGTGGGGTTCCATCCTCCGCATTGATGTGGATCATCCATCGGACGGCAAGGCTTACGGTATCCCGTCCGACAATCCTGTTGTACGCGACCCTGTCAAGTTCAAGGGCTGGGCTCCGGAAGTCTATTGCATTGGCCTGCGGAATGTCTGGAAGTTTTCGTTTGACCGGTCCAATGGCCGCTGCTGGGCGGGCGATGTGGGCCAGAATCTCTGGGAAGAAGTCGACATTATCGTCAATGGTGGCAATTATGGCTGGAGTGTGCGCGAAGGCAAGCATGCCTTCCCACGCCGTCAAAAGCTGACCAGCAGCCTGCCAAAAATTGAGCCGATTGCCGAATACAACCACAGCGAAGGCAAAAGCATCACGGGAGGATATGTTTATCGCGGCAAGCAACATCCAAGCCTTGACGGGCTTTATATCTATGGCGATTTTGATTCCGGGCGGGTCTGGGCTGTTCGGGAGCGCGAGCTTTCGGGTGAAGCCGCCGCAGTTTCGGAAGTGCTCGACCTGAAGAAAAATCCAAGGATTCAGATTGCCGCTTTCGGTGAAGATGAAGCGGGCGAGATCTATATCCTGGGCTTGGATGGCAAGATCTACTCCATCATGCCGGCTGGTAAATAAGGTCAGATGGCGGTTATGGCATACGCTCAATTCCAGATCGGACATCCCGAAGACCAGAAAAGTGGACACATGTCACACCATCGGTTTGCAATTCCCGGAATCCTCTTTGGATGGATCTTTGCCGTAGCCGCCCCCACCTTGGGCCTGGCCCAGGAGCCCGCCAAGGCGGAGCCCAAAAAAGTCGAGGCAAAAAAGCCGGAGGCTGATCCCAAGAAGCCTCCTGGCAATGAGTTGAAGCGAGAATATGACCTGGTTTATACCAAGACGGGCGGAACCGACCTGAAGCTGGATCTGGTTCGGCCGGCAGGCGACGGCGAGCCGCTGGCCACGATCCTGGTGATTCACGGCGGAGGCTGGTCGGGCGGCAACAAGGAATCCAACAGGAGATTTCTGGATATGCTTGCCGAGCGAGGTTTTGTCGCCGTTTCGCCACAGTATCGGCTGGTTCCCAAGGCAATTTTCCCTGCACAGGTTCACGAACTCAAGGCCGCCATCCGTTGGCTGAAATCGAATTCGACGAAATATCGGATCGACCCGGAACGGATGGGAGCCATGGGGTTTTCCGCCGGTGGGCACCTGGCCCTGATGCTCGGTGTGACGGATCAAAAAGATGGCCTTGAAGGCGATCTTCAGCCTCAGGGGCCCAATACCAGAATTCGGGCCGTTGTCAATTACTTTGGACCGACCGACCTTGATGCCGACGATATCCCGACCATTTCCAGGCCTCTGGTCGACGCCTTTCTGGGCGGCCCGTTGAAGGATAAGAAAAAAGAGGCTTCACAAGCCTCTCCCCTGGATTTTATCTCTGAGAACGATGCCGTGATCCTGACGTTTCAAGGCACCAAAGACCCACTTGTGCCCCACTCACAGGCCATCAAGCTGGCAGAGGCCATGACGGCGAAAAAGGTCAATGGCCGGGTCGAGCTTTATGTCGGCGATGGGCATGGCTGGGAAGGCATTGAAAAGACCATCTCAGAGGCTGCCGACTTTCTTGAATCGAGCCTCAGAAAAGCCGAAACCGGCGGCCGGAGAAGACGAAATTTCTGAGCGAAACGGCCCTCGCCCGCGAGACCACCTCGCTTCCTGCCCCTGCCTGTTTAAGCCTCCTCGCCCGCCATGATGGGAATTAGGAATTCCGGGTGGGGTAAGGAATTTGGGTTTCTTGTGTCCGATGAGTATCTCAGGGCCATAAGGACATTATGGATTCTCAGCTTGATTTCAGTGGAATGGATTGGTGGTCCTGCCTCGGATGGTTTGTTGAAGCCATATATCCAAAGCGGCAGGAATCCGTCTAAATAAACCAGTTGGCGATGCCGACTGGCTTCTTATCGAAATCTTCACAGTTGTAACGCTGCCTTTTACATATGCCTAAAGTGCTATTGTTTAGTCGGTTAAAACAGAAGTAAAATGGTTTACGGTTTTTTCACACTTGAATTTGGTTGGGAATTGGCCTATAAGATTTAAGTGTCTAGTCAGGTGTAGAACAGTCATGCCCGAATGGCAAGATTTTTTGCGTTTCCCGGCTTGATCGTGGCCTCGGGCGAATGCCGAAGGCGGATGTCTCTAGTTGGGATGACCAAGAGATTGACCAGTTGGAACAGAGTCTAAGTGTTGTAGTAAGAGGATGATTGACAAGGAAATAGAGAGCTATGGCAAGACGAGC